>NZ_JANHZR010000007.1:0-264392 GCF_041414715.1 Pseudoalteromonas sp. DY56-GL22
CCTGTACTAATTACCCGTGAGGCTTAACCATACAACGCCAAACGCGTTTTATGACAGCGTAACAGACAGAAGTTAAGTTACTAAAGTAGACAATTACTTGATATCAGAATTCCAGATTTTAGTTAATTGCCAAGGCGATTAACAAACCAAATTTGCTTGGTGACAATAGCGTTTTGGACCCACCTGACCCCATGCCGAACTCAGTAGTGAAACGAAACAGCGCCGATGATAGTGTAGCAGCTGCTATGTGAAAGTAGGTCATCGCCAGGCTCCAAATAAGAGAAGCCCGATTCGAAAGAGTCGGGCTTTTTTGCGTTTGTAGCTTTCAGCCAGGTAGGTTGGGTAGAGCGTAGCGAAACCCAACGTGAGTTAGTGAGTTACAAGTTAGCAAGGGTAAAGTTGAACTGTAGTGTTGTTTAGTAAAGAGTCACCCTCAGCATTAACCCAGTTCATTCCCCAGGTAGGTTGGGTAGAGCGGAGCGAAACCCAACATAATCCATATGACCTTCTTCATAACCCATGGTTAAAAATTCTTAAAATCTCTACTGGTCTAACAGGTTAGCGAGCTCTAAAATGGCTTACTTCACCTTGCGCTAATTCGTCTTTTATTAATGAGCTTTATCTCTTCATTCTGCATGACGAATTACCACGCTGTTGGGTTTCGCTTCGCTCTACCCAACCTACGCCAGACCTTCAAGCTTTACCTTGCTAATAGAAAACTCTGAAGTGCCTCTGGCAGGGCTTTATTGTTTAAGGAGGCTCTGACCTAAACACCCACACCGCGGCTGATCGCTGACGGCTGAAAGCTGATAGCTCTGTGTTTGGTTTCGCTGCGTTCTACCCAACCTACGCCAGACTTCCAAACTTTACTCCTTCAACTTTCCCCTCGCTAACTCTCGTTTATAACACTCATTCCCCTTGTTTTTGCTCAGCTTTGGCTAGTTGAATGTATTTTGTTTCGACTAGTTGTGAGAGGGGAACAAGTTCGAAGCCTTGCTGTTGTAGTTCTGGGAGGGCTTGTTGCAGAAAAGCAACGGTTTCTGGGTAGGGGTGGGCAATGGCGATTGCGTAGTTGAAGTGTTGAGCTTTGGTTTTTAGCTCTTCTAGTTGGTGTTGTAGCTGACTTTGGGTGACATTGTTATCAAGAAATACATGGCGAGATACATTTGCGACACCATACAGGTTAGCAACATTTTGTGCTTCACTTTGACTCGTAGTACGGCTGTCTAAGAAGTACAAACCACGTTTCTTTAAAACTTCCATCGTCCATTTCATTGGCTCGGTAAGCTGTGTTAGCTCAGATCCCATGTGGTTATTGACCCCTTTTACTTGTGGTAAAGAGGCTAACGCATGGCCAAGGGTTGTTTGTAACTCTGACTTACTCATAGTATTGGTGAGTGCACCCGGACCAAGTGCTTTACTTTTATCAAGCGCTTGCATTGGTACATGTAAAAGTAGTTCTTTATGAGTTCTACTGGCGCGCTCTGCAAATATTTGTGAATAGGGAGTATGGGGCAAGATCGAGAAGGTCACTTGCCCTGGTAAGTTTAATATTTCAAGGTCGCGCTGATGGTTGCCTATATCATCAATTACTATGGCTATTTGCTTTGCTTGGCAAAATAGCGGTAGGCAACATACGGCGAGTAATAAGCCTTTTTTTAAGTTCACTTTTTGTAATTATTATATCCGTTGTGAGCATTTACTTACTGCATAATAACGAGCTGCTTTGCTGTAAGTTGCTTTTTTTCTTGTCTATCTAGAAGTGAGCTAAAAAGCGCCAATTCTTGGATATTTTTTATTATAACGCCTTGGTCAATTTCTGAAAGCATTGTTTGATTAATACTCACATCTGGAGTGATCCCCTTCCCATCGATAGATTGACCCAAAGGTGTGTAATAACGTGCTGTAGTCAGTTTCAATGCGGTATTACCATTACCTAATGGTATCAACGATTGCACTGAGCCTTTACCAAATGAAGTTTCGCCAATTAGCACCGCTCGTTGATTGTCTCTCAGTGCTGCTGCGAGTATTTCAGCTGCAGAGGCTGAGTTTTCGTTAATTAGCACGGCAATAGGAGCGCCACTGAGTATGTCGCCTTTATGGGCTTTAAACTTCTGATTAGCTTCATTAAAGCGACCTTTGGTGGATACGATGGTGCCGTTATCTAAAAACAGATCTGCAACTTCAATCGCCCCTTGTAATGTACCGCCAGGGTTATCGCGTAAATCAATGATTAAACCTGAAAGAGGGAAGCTATTGGTGACCTGCATTTTTGCAAGCTCTCGAGCAACATCGTGCAATGTATGATTGTTAAATGCATTGATACTGATCAGTGCAACGCCTGTATCTGCTAAATGGCCACTCACACTTTCTAGGTTAATCTGTTGGCGCTTAACCGAGAAATTAAGCTCAGTATTTGTCTCTCTTTTAACAACTACATCAACGGCGTTCTCACCGCTTTGGCGAATCAACTTAGCCACTTCTTCGATGCTTTTGTCTAAAATAGGCTGTTGATTAATCGCAATAACTTCATCATTTACCTGAAGACCCGCAAGCGCCGCAGGTGAGTTATTAATAGTGTTGACAATATACACGCGACCCTCTTCAATTTTTACTTCTATACCGAGTCCTGTGTATCTACCATTAGTGCTACTGAAGATAGCATCGAGCTCAGTTTCGTCGAGATATTTTGAATATGGATCAAGGCGCTTGAATAACGCTTCGACTTGTAAGTTATCAGGCTGAGTTACAAATGCGTTTTGCAGTTTAAGATCATCAACATAATACGTATGAATATTAAATAGGATTTCGTTTAGTTGCTGATGCTGTAGTGATTGTAACGAGGGTTTTGCAACAGCCTGAAACGATTGCAATATCAGGCATAGCAAGCTGACAAGTAATAGAAAAGACAGCTGAGTAAAAAACTTAGCTGGGGAAAAATGAGCATTGTAAGAGTAAGTTGTGTTTAGCATCAGCTGCTCCACATAGAGTGCAGCTATTTAATCAATTAAATGCGTCTGCACCATTTTACAGGATTTACTGCGCGTCCTTTGTGGCGTATTTCAAAGTATAGACCAGGATCTGGTTGTCCGCCGCTTTGACCGACTAAAGCAATCGTTTCGCCTTCTCTAACAAGGTCGCCAACATCGCGAAGAAGGGTTTGAGCGTGACCATATAAGCTCATAAAGCCATCGCCATGATCAATAGCGATAACCCAGCCAAAGCCATTTAGCCAGTCAGCGTAAACTACTTGGCCGTTCTGTACGCTTTTAACATTACTGCCTTCTTTGGCGCTGATTAGTACGCCTTTCCAATCTATGTTGCCGTGCTTGCGTTGTCCAAAGCGGTGGCGTAATGCTCCTTTGGTTGGCCAGTCGAGTTTGCCCTTACTACTTTGTAAGCCTAGTAATTCAACTTTTTCGTTTCGTTCTTGTTCAAGCTCTTCAATGGCGGTGATCAGGGTTTGCTCATTTTCTTTTAAATAATCAATTGAGCTCTTCGTTTCTTTTAACGCTGACTGGAGTTTATTGAGGTTAGTTTTACGCTCTTGCTGTGCATTGACTAGAGCTTGCTGGCGTCTTTTTTGCTCATCATATAAGGCAACTAGACGTTGTTTGGTTTTTTCAAGCTCAGCTTGGTTGTCTGCAATTTCTTGCTGCAGTGCTTTGAGTTCTTCAATTTGCTCAATACGTGCTTTATTTAAGTAATTGTAATAACTTAGTGTACGCTCAATTTTGGCTGTGTCTTGTTGGTTAAGCAACATCTTTGAGTAGTCATGACTACCTGCCATATAGGCGCTTTTTAGTTGTGCAGCTAATAAGGTTTGGCGTTGTGCTTGCTGGGCTTTAAGTTGCTCAGCTTTAGCTAGTTGTTCGCGTTGTTGTTGCTCATTCTCTTTAACAGATTGGGCGGCAAGGTTTATTGCTTTGGCATTTTTGGCGATGTCGAGCTCATGGGCGCGCAGATCTTTACGCATTTGGGCAATGGACTTGCGTTGACCTTTAAGCTCAGCCTCTGTTTTTTGTAAAGCTGATTGAATGTCTGATAAGTCTTTTTTGGTTTGATCTTCATTAGCAACAACCGTAGTTGCTACTAATGAAGTCAGTATTAAACCAGTTTTAAGGAAGTGGTTAATACATTTACTCATAGCTTATTTCAGCGTCATGATTGGTTTACCAGTCATTTCACTTGGCTGCTCTAAGCCGAGTAGGTGAAGCATAGTTGGAGCCACGTCACTCAATGTTTTACCATCATGTGGTGTTGCATCACGGCCAACATAGATAAATGGCACTGGCTCACTGGTGTGTGCGGTATGTGCTTGGCCCGTTGCTGGGTTAGCCATTTGTTCAGCATTACCATGATCGGCAGTAATAAGCGCTTCACCACCATGTTCTTCAAGTGCTGCAACTACACGACCAATACAATGATCAACTGCTTCACATGCTTTCACAGCAGCCTCAAATACACCTGAGTGGCCTACCATGTCTCCGTTAGGGTAGTTACAGATGATGGCATCGTATTTGCCGCTAGCGATTGCTTCAACAAGTTTATCGGTCAGCATTTCAGAGTTCATTTCTGGTTGCAGATCGTATGTTGCCACTTGTGGTGATGGAATTAGTTCGCGAGTCTCACCAACAAATTCATCTTCACGACCACCACTAAAGAAAAAAGTCACGTGTGCGTATTTTTCTGTTTCAGAAATACGTAGTTGAGTTTTACCTTGTTTCTCTAACCATTCGCCTAATACATTTGTTAAAGGCTCTGGAGCAAACGCAATCGGCGCTTTAATGTCTGCTGCGTACTCTGTCATCATTACAAATGCACTTAACTTAGGTGATTTCTTCTTATCAAAACCACTGAAGTCAGCATCAACAAAGGCACGAGTCATTTCACGTGCTCGGTCTGCTCTGAAGTTAGCAAAGATAACAGTGTCGCCGTCATTGATCTCTGCAGCTGCTTGGCCTTCAGGTACAACCGTTGTTGCAGCCACGAACTCGTCGTTCTCGTCACGTGCATAAGCGGCTTCTAGTGCGGTTACACCGTCAGTGTAGCTGTATTCAGCAATGCCACTCACCATAACATCATAAGCAAGCTCGACACGATTCCAACGGTTATCACGGTCCATTGCATAATAACGACCAACAAGCGTGGCTAAACGGCCACAGCCAAGTTCAGCAAATACAGCTTCGATACGCTCAATTGACGCTTTTGCACTGCGTGGTGGCGTGTCTCGACCGTCTAAGAAACCATGGAAGTAAACTTCTTTTGCCCCGCGCTTAGCAGCTAGTTCGATTGTTGCAACAATGTGGTCTTCGTGACTATGAACGCCACCTGGGCTTAAAAGGCCCATGATATGCACGGCTTTGCCTGCATTTACTGCTTTGTCGATATTATCAACAAGCGCTGGGTTACTGTCGAACTCACCATCTTCAATGGCTTTAGTGATACGCGTGAAATCTTGGTAAACGATACGGCCAGCACCTAAATTTACGTGGCCTACTTCAGAGTTACCCATTTGTCCTGCAGGTAAACCAACATCAAGTCCCGAACCTGAAATTAATGTATGTGGGCGGGTTGCCCAAAGGTTGTCGAGTACTGGGGTATTAGCAGCAAGTATGGCGTTACTTTCTGTGTCTTCACGGTATCCCCAACCGTCTAAGATCATTAATACCAATGGTTTTTTATGCTCTGTCATTATAGCTCCTGAAGATTGGCACTTATATATCACTAGCATACCGTGTTTTATGGTTTTGATCAGCTATCAATATGTCATATTAAAATATTTCACGCCCTAGCATTTTCAATTCAAGCACGTATACTTGCGTGGCAAATTTTAATTAACCCATGGCTATGCGCTGTGGTACCTAAATTTCTTAGTGGAAAACGCATGGATCAATATATTGAATTTATCTCGAATCATCCGGTTTTGAGCATTATCTGGTTGGCATTAGTTGCAATGCTGATCAGCAGTTGGTTTAAAAGTAAATTTTCGGCTATCCGTCAAATCAACCCACAGCAACTTACCTTGCTAATTAACCGTGATGATGGCCAAGTGATTGATATACGTTCACAAAAAGAGTTTAACTCTGGCCGTATTGCAGGCGCAACTCACTTAAATCCGGAAAAAGCAAAGCAATCTGATTTTTCAAGCCTTGAAAAGTTTAAGACGAAACCCATTATACTAGTATGTACCACGGGCATGACTGCCTCAGGTATCGCAACTGCAATGCATAAAGCAGGTTTTGAGCGAGTTTATGTATTAGCGGGCGGTATGGGCGCTTGGCAATCAGCTAGCTTACCAACAACGACCGGTCGTTAATAAGGCTCACTGCCCGATAGAGGAATTATTATGAGTAATGTTGTTCTTTACACAAAAGCATACTGCCCATTCTGCCAACGTGCTTTGGCGTTATTAGACAGTAAAGGTGTAGACTACACGAATATCGATATTGGTGTTCACCCTGAGCGTCGTGATGAAATGATCGACAAAGCAAATGGTGGTTACACAGTTCCGCAAATTTTCATTAATGATGAACATATCGGCGGTTGTGACGACATGATGGCAATTGAAGCGCAAGGCCTTTTAGACGCAAAGCTTAACGCTTAATAAATTTTAAATATAAAAACGAATACAAGTTAGGAATTACAATGAACGAAGAAAATCAAAACGCAGCAGCAGAACAAGCCGGCGCTCAATTCTCAATCCAACGCATCTACACAAAAGATGTTTCATTTGAGACGCCTAACTCACCTGCTATTTTCCAAAAAGAGTGGACTCCTGAAGTTAAGCTTGACTTAGATACTCGTTCTAACAAATTAGAAGAAGGTGTGTTTGAAGTTGTTCTTGCTTTAACAGTAACGGCTTCAATCGGTGAAGAAACTGCATTCCTATGTGAAATCCAACAAGCGGGTATTTTCACAATTGGTGAAGTTGAAGAAGTTCAACTTGCACACATGTTAGGTGCTTTCTGCCCGAACGTACTTTTCCCATACGCTCGTGAAGCAGTATCAAACCTAGTTAACCGTGGTACTTTCCCACAATTAAACTTAGCGCCAGTTAACTTCGACGCACTATTTGCTCAATACATGCAACAACGTGCAGCTCAAGATCAACAGGCAACTGCAGACGCATAAGCTATGAGTACAGCACAATCAGCTGTTACAGTATTAGGGGCGGGGTCTTATGGCACCGCCCTTGCTATTTGCTTTGCCAGAAATGGCCACCCAGTTACTTTGTGGGGCCGCAATAGCGATGACGTTGCTACGCTTGCAGCTGAGCGAAAGAATCAACGTTATGTTCCAGATGTTAGCTTTCCTGACACCCTCCAACTAGAAGCTGATTTAGAAACGGCAGTTAAAGCAAGCAAGATCATTTTGGTTGTTGTGCCGAGTCATGCTTTTGCTGGCACGCTGCAAAAAATCAAACCTTGGTTGTCAGAAGGTGCTGAGGTTGCATGGGCTACCAAAGGTTTAGAGCCAAATACAGGGCGTTTATTGCAAGAAGTAGCGGTACAAGAGCTAGGAGATGATGTTCCTCTGGCTGTGCTTTCAGGACCTACGTTTGCAAAAGAAATGGCAATGGGATTACCAACTGCTATTTCGGTATCGTCGACTTCTAAAGACTTTGCTAAGCAATTAGCTGACCTTTTACACTGTGGCCGCTCATTTAGGGTGTATAACAATGATGACTTTATTGGAATACAGCTTGGTGGCGCAGTTAAAAATGTCATTGCGATTGGCGCAGGTATGTCTGACGGTTTTGGCTTCGGTGCCAACGCACGTACTGCTTTAATCACTCGCGGTTTAGCTGAGCTATGCCGTTTAGGTTGTGCATTAGGTGCCCGTTCAGATACCTTTATGGGTATGGCCGGCCTTGGTGACTTGATCTTAACCTGTACAGATAACCAATCTCGTAACCGTCGCTTTGGCCTTGCTCTTGGCAAGGGTGAAGGCGTAGAAGCTGCGATTGAATCTATTGGTCAGGTTGTTGAAGGCTATAGAAATACCAAAGAAGTGTATTTACTTGCTGAGCGCACAGGTATTGAAATGCCAATAACGGAGCAAATTTACCAAGTACTTTATGAAAATAAAGATGTAAAAGAAGCTGCGATGGCACTACTTGGCCGTGAGCAAAAATCTGAATAATTTAGATTGTGCACTTTTAAATAAAAAACGCGATTTATTAATCGCGTTTTTTATTTAAAGTATATTCTAATCATTAGCTTGATTGTTGCTTTTTTAATTTTTCGTTAATAAATTCGCTAACTTGCTCAGCTTTTAATGGCTTACAGTAATAATAACCTTGTTGAAAATGACAGCCCATAATATGTAGCATGTAGGCTTGTTCTTCTGTTTCTACTCCTTCGGCGACCACATTAATATCTAAATATTTAGCTAGTCGCACTATGGTGGCAGTGATATTACGATCTTGGTCGTTTTTATCGATGTCTTTTACGAATGACTTGTCAACTTTTAGCGTATCAATAGGAAAGCGTTTTAAGTAACTGAGTGATGAATGACCTGTTCCAAAATCATCTAGTGCAATATGTACACCTAGTGATTTTATACGTTTCATTTGCTGCTCTGCGAACTCGGGGTTGTCCATCATAGCGCTTTCTGTGATCTCGAGTTCTAAGCAATGTGCTGGGACGTCAAATTTAGCCAAATTATCAACGAGTGTTTCTATAAGACTACTTTGTTGAAAGTGTAGGGCTGAAATATTAATAGCTACATTACCAAACGAAATGTTTTGTTTTCGCCACTGTGCCAGTTGATTAAGTAGTTGTTCCATTAGTAATTGGGTAAGCGGAATAATGGCACCATTTTGTTCAGCTAGCGGAATGAACTCATCGGGGTTAATCACACTGCCATCTTCTTGAGGCCAGCGAACTAATGCTTCAAAGCCGTATAACTGATTATGCTGGGCATCAAACTTAGGCTGAAAATAAAGCTCAAACTCATTGTTGTTGATAGCTCTAAATAAAGCGCTTTCTTTGGTTAACTCGGTTGGGTCGAGTGTGTGGCGGTCTTTATCAAAAAATTGATATGTATTATGGCCCATTTTCTTAGCATGATTCAAAGCACTGGTTGCGCTGCGCATTAAGTTTTCGCAGTTATAGGCGTTGTCTGGATAAATAGCAAGGCCGCAACAGGCAGATAGCGAAGTCTCAAAACCATCCAACATAAAAGGGGTTTTGAATTGCTGCAGCACGATGTCTGCGGTCTTTTTGGCGAAGAATACCGTTTTACCTGAGTAGAGATAGGGCGGCACAAGAATCGCGAATTCATCTGCGCCGAGTCTTGCAATGGTAAAAGCTGAGTTGAGTGCGCCAGTAAGACGGCAAGCAACTTCTTTTAATAAAACATCTCCAACAGTATGGCCCAAAGAGTCGTTTATTTTTTTGAAGTTATCTAGGTCGATAAATATGATTAGCAAGCTTGGGTATGTGTCGTTACAGGCTTTAATCGCTTTTTCGAGCGACTCTATAAAAATGGCGCGGTTTGATAAACCAGTAACAGTATCTTTGGTTGTAAGCTTGAGCATCGTGCGCTCGTTATTCTTGCGGGCTGTTATATCTGAAAATACTCCGACATAGCGAACTGATTTTTTGAAAAAGCGCGAAGTCGTAATTTTAGTAATGGATAAATCAAGGGCGTAGGGTTTGCCATTTTTACGGACATTCCAAATTTCACCAGACCAATAGCCATCATCTATAAGCTCTTGCTTTATAATTGCTTCTAATTGTTGGTCACGGCCATTAGATGTATGTGCTTTAAATCGTTTACCGATGACATCATCCTCGCTAAAACCTGAGATTTCGCTAAATGTTCTATTAACCTCAATGATATTGAACTCATCATCAGTAACCCAGACAGCGTCTTTCGATTTTGAAAGTAACGCATCAACAAAAACCAATCTCTGTTTTTTACGCTGTAGAGCAATACTAATAATTATCACTACTGCGATGAGTAATAACAAGGTAAGTGCTGCGGTGATAACATAACTTGTTAAAGCAATCGGTGGGTTGGAAGTGAAAACTGTTGCAGCACTGGCAAAGTGCTGTAACAGTAAAATGATACAGCACACTAGGGTGAAAATACGCATTACTTTCCATCTAAAGTATTAAATCAGCCCTTTTAGATTAGTATATTAAAAAAGGTCGTGCTAAATAATTAGTGGATAATTTTAAATCACATTTTCAGTGCATTATTGACCGTTCACAAACCCTAATTGACGCCAAGATTCATAAACAAATACAGCCACTGAGTTAGATAAGTTCATGCTACGGCTGTCTTTTTGCATTGGAATGCGTACACGTTGTTCTTTCGGTAATGATTGAATGAGTTCATCAGGTAAGCCACGCGTTTCTGGCCCAAACACTAAACAATCGCCGGGTTGGTATTGTGCTTGATGATGAAATTGGCTGCCCTTTGTTGTGCAAGCATAGACTTTTTTGGGTTGGCATTTTTCAAGGTATGCTTCAAACGAGGCATGGCGCTGTACATGGCTAAACTCATGATAATCAAGGCCAGCTCGCTTTACACGTTTATCATCCCACTCAAAACCAAGTGGTTCAATTAGGTGTAACGCATAACCTGTGTTTGCGCATAAGCGAATGATATTACCCGTGTTTGGTGGAATTTCTGGTTGGTACAACACAATATCAAGCATGTGAATCTCATTTTAAAGGATTTGATCTGCTGCTGAGTATACACGAACTAGAAAGAAAAGATGATATACTCAATACAGTTACTCACTTAAGGTAAGTTGTTGTGCAGCATCGTAGTTACGAGTTTTGGGTTAAAACAGCGAGTCTAGTCACCATTGTTATGGTGAGTTTAATGATTGCTGCAAAAAGCTGGGCATGGCTTGCATCTGGCTCGGCATCAATGTTGGGTTCTTTAACTGATTCGTTAATGGATATCACCGCATCACTGATGAGTTTTTTAGTGCTTGGTTATGCACTGCGTCCTGCTGATGACGATCATCGCTTTGGTCACGGTAAAGCCGAAGCATTAGCAGGGCTTGCACAAGCCGCTTTTATAGCAGGTTCTGGTTGTTTTTTAGCGTTTCATGGCATTGAGCGCTTATTTAATCCTGTAACTTTAAAGCATTCTGATCTTGGTATTTGGGTCAGTATTTTCGCTATTGTTTGTACGCTCGTGGTGGTGTTTGTGCAAACTAAGGTGATCAACCACACTGAATCCATTGCCATTAAAGCAGACTCGATTCATTATAAAGGCGATTTAATCTTAAATTTGGCCGTACTACTGGCAATTGTGTTAGCTAAGTACGGTGTTGCTTATGCCGATCCATTATTTGCTATTGGTGTGGCTGTTTATTTACTTTATAACAGTTGGGACATTGCTCGTGACAGTGCTGATCATTTAATGGATAAAGAGCTGCCAGATGAAGAAAAAGCAGAGATACTCGCCATTGTGAATAGTCATCAAGACGTATTTGGCGCCCATGATATTCGCACCCGCCAAGGTGGTAAAATTAAGTTTATTCAGATGCATTTAGAGTTAGAAGACTCATTATCATTAATAAGAGCCCATCAAGTTGCAGATGAAGTCGAAGCATTAATTCAAACGCATTTTGATTGTGAAATGGATGTTCTGATGCACCTAGACCCACTTTCTGTGGTTAAGAAAACACGTCAAAGTTCTGCACAAAATTGATAAAAATCGCTGAGTACTGCTTGTCTAATTTCGTCGCGTTCACACAATAACTCGTGGCGAGCACCTGCGTAGCTTTTTATTTGTGCTTGCTTTTGTCTATGAGTAAGTGCAAATTGCGCAGCGTTATCGACTACGGTATCTTGCTCTGCGCTGGCGATAAACAAAGGAATATGGACTTTTTTATCCACTAAAGAGGCAATAAAATCAAACGACGCATTAAGCCAACCATAGGTGACGCCACCTAGTTGTAAATCACCTTCTGCTGCATACAGCTCTCTGAACAGCTTATATCGAATTTCACTACTGGTTAGTTCATTAGCTGCAAAGTCGACGGGTAAATAATCGCTTTGGCCAAATGCGTAACTGCGGCCAAGACCAAGTAAGGATGCAATTTTAGCAGCCAGTTTTGCTACAGGCTTTGGCGTGCCTTTAGTATAGATATCAAACATCGGCGCTGATAAAAAAGCACCCGCAAATTGATGTTGATAACGCGACAGGTAATCATAGGCAATGGCACTGCCCATAGAGTGGCCAAGCAAAACCTGCTTACCTTGCCAGTGTTGCTGCACCACTTTTTCTATAAATACAGCAAAGTCATTTGCATAATCAGTAAAACGGTTTACATAGCCTTTATGAGTATTTTTTAGATGACGATAAGAGCGGCCTTGCCCCTGGTGATCAACACTAAAAACCGCAAAACCATTTTGATATAGCTCCCAAAGCAACTCTTTGTACTTAACTAGAGATTCTATACGGCCAGTACTGATAACGATGGCCGTTTTTGCTTGCTGAGGAATAGCATAGCCGTAATAAAGCTTGCCATGAGCGGTGCTCAGAAAGTCTTGCTTTAATTGCTCAGAAAAAAACTGGTTAATATTAGGTAGGTTACTAACAAGACTTGCTTCGCTACTGTAAAACATTTACTCACTCTTAATTGGGAGACGGATGTTTACGCATAGTCCGCCATGTTCTTGGTTTTCAAGTGTTAGTGTACCATCATGTGCTGAGATAGCATTCTTTGCAATTGCAAGACCTAAGCCTGTACCCCCAGTGTTTCTATCGCGAGCATGTTCTTGGCGAAAGAAGGGTTCACATAGCCTTGCAAGGTTCGCTTCATCAACACCTTTACCATCATCACAAACAGTAATGTAAATAGCATCTGATTCAACTAAGCCTATTGAGATTGAATGTTCTGCGTATTTAATGGCATTGCGTAGTACATTTTCAAGTGCGCTGGCTATTAAGGTTTCATCGCATTTTAAATCGGCAGTTAGTGTACCATTGACAATAAGCTCTTTATTGTTTTGCTTGGCTTCAAATTGAGCATCGTTGAGAACATGATCAACAATCACTTGTAAAGACTGCGTACTCAACGCTAGGGTTTGGCTTTTGGCCTCTAAGCGAGAAACTTGAAGGACATCGGCAATCATTTTATCAAGCTGATTTGCCTCTTTTTCAATACGCTCTAAATAAGCGTGTTGAGCGTCATCAGCTTGCATTTGTGCAAGGCCTGTGGCCATTTTTAAGCGCGTTAATGGTGAGCGTAGTTCATGGGAAATATCTGCTAGTAATCTTTTTTGCGCGCTAATAAGCTGCTCAAGTTGTACTGCCATGGTATTAAAGTCACGACCAAGTACACCTAACTCATCTTGACGAGTAGGAGATACATCGGCACGAGCTGTTAAATCGCCATGAGCCAGTTTTTTTGCGGTTTCTTTTAAACTATTAATGGGAGCTATTAAGTTACGGCTAAAGAAGAAACTCAGCATCAATGAGGCGATTAAAGCAATGAGTAGCTTTAGCCAAATTGGCATTAGCCATAAGCTAACAAAAAACGGTTTTTTACGTTTTTCATCAATCTCATAAAGATAAAACTTACCTTCAGGCACATTTAATGCTATCGGTCCATAAGCTTGGTATTCATCGGTAAAAATAATTTGCGGGCGCATATATTTGGTAAAGTTCAGCAAGCTTAAATCAATGTCTTTGGATACAGGTTCGCTGAGCATTTCAACACCATGTGCCTCACCATTTAAGTACAGTAATTTATGCTTAGATAAGCGCGGATGAGATAAAACCTCTTGAGTTGATTTGCCGTGCTTAGCAACAATACGTTCAATACTTTTAGCAGTGTACTCTAGGTTCTTAAGCATGGGTCCACGCAGCTCATCGTTGCCGACATTGCTCGTTAATTGGCTTAAAAAAACCAATATTGTGATAGTCGCTATGACGGTAACCCAAAACCAGGCAAATATTTTTAAAAACAAATAATGCCGAGGATGCTTTAGCCAGCTTGGAGTTTGCATATTATTCGCCTTGTATTAATACATAACCACTGCCACGCATGGTTTTGATTCGTTCATTACTAACGTGTTCTGCAATCTTTTTACGGATGTTGCTGACATGCATATCGATTGAACGGTCAAAAGGGGCAAGGCGTCTACCAAGGACTTGCTCACTTATTTGTTCTTTGCTGATCACTTCACCGGCATGTTGTACTAGCATGGCAAGGATCTCATACTCAGTGCCGGTTAGACTAAGTACATTGTCTTTAACAGAAGCTTCTCGCGTTGCAAAATTAACATTGATGCTGTTAACACTCAATGAGCTGGCCTGTTGGCTCGATAAGCTATTGATATGTTCGATGCGACGGGTAATTGCTTTAACGCGAGCTAGCAGTTCTCTGTGGTTAAATGGCTTAGGAATATAATCATCTGCGCCTAGCTCTAAACCAAAGATACGATCAAAGTCTTCACCTTTAGCGGTTAGCATGATCACTGGAGTAAGCTTATGTTGTCTTAACTGCTTTAACACTTCAAAGCCATCCATAGATGGCAGCATCACATCAAGCAATATTAGCTCATAGTTATGCTTTATAGCTTGTTTTAGGCCTTCAGCGCCATCATGAACACACTCTACTGTAAAACCTTGTGCTGATAAGTACTCGCTGAGTAATTCGCACAATCCTGTATCGTCGTCGATCATTAATAGTTTCATTCTGACACCTAGCTATTTATTTCTTTAAGGTTATTTTACTCAGTAAATTGTGTAAAAGTGAATCTTTACACAACCTTTACACTGGTTTGCGTTCCTTTGCATTGAATTAGTTATAGTTAACCCATCAGTCGGAAACGACAACAGAGCACAACCCAACAAAAGGTAATGATTATGACTATTTCAAATAAGCTTTCTAAATTCGTACTTGTTTGTGGTTTAGCAGCAGCGAGTGTCGGTGCTACTTCAGCAATGGCGAAAGGTGACTTTAACCGTGGGATGAATCCACAAGCACGTTTTTTACTTTCTGAGCGTGGTATTGATAAATTACAACTTACAGAAGATCAGCAAACGCAACTTAAAGCGATTTTTGCCGAGCAGAAAACACAATTTGCAGCACTGCGTGGTGATAAAGATGCAATGAAAGCCGCTCGTACTGCACACAAAGAGAAAATGGATGCATTATTAGCAGCTAAAACATTTGATGAAAATGCCGCATTAGAACTAATTAATGCGCGTCAAGAAAAAGGCCAGCAGTTTGCAATGCTAAAAATGAAATCTGATCATGCCATTTGGCAGGTTTTAAATGCAGAGCAGCGCGAAAGCTATCAAGAGATTAAAAAGCACCTGCGTAAAAAAGGTCACAAAAAGGGTCACCATGGTCCACGCGGAGAGCGCAAAGGTGAGCGTTCTGAAGGTTAATACCAAATTACTATTAATATAAAAAATGCGGCAAATGCCGCATTTTTTATATTTGACGCTTTATTCTTTAAAGAATGAATCATCGTTTTTAGCTAGCATCGCTTCGATATCTTCAATCATATCTTGGCTCAAATCATTAGCATTGCTAATTGGGCTAGAAATTTTATTGTTCTCAAACGACCACTCACCTAAATCTATTAGCTGGCAGCGTTTTGAACAAAATGGACGATGTGGGCTTTGTTCTGACCATTCTACTTTGGCTTTGCATGTTGGGCAGTCTACAACGGTTGGCATGATATCACTCTTAATTAAGCTCTTTCGTCAGATCTTACTGAACAGTTAGTTGAGAATCCAGTAACGAATTTGTTTAGAAACTCGTTACTCGGTTTATTTCAGCCAGAGAGGTAACACCATCGGCGGCTTTTTTTAGGCCTGATAAACGTAGATCATTAAAGCCTGAGCGAAGAGATACTTCAGCGATTTCGAGTGAGTTACCACCACGCATAATAATTTGCGCTATTTCAGGGGTAATTTGCATTACCTCGTAAATACCAACTCGACCTTTATACCCTTCAGTACAGCTGTCACAGCCTTTTGGTGCGAATAGCTGAACTTCATTGAGTTTGTCTTTATCAAAACCTTGGCGAATCAATTCTTCATCAGGGAGTGTTTCTGGTGTTTTACACTTAGGACAAAGTCGTCTTGCTAGACGCTGCGCAATAATAAGACTGATTGAACTTGCGACGTTATAAGCAGGGACACCCATATTTAAAAGACGAGTAAGGGTTTCTGGTGCTGAGTTTGTATGCAGAGTCGATAATACCAAGTGACCTGTTTGCGCCGCTTTTATTGCAATTTCAGCGGTTTCAAGGTCACGGATCTCACCAACCATGACGACATCGGGATCTTGTCGTAAGAAAGCTTTTAATGCATTGGCAAAGGTCATGTCTGCCTTTGGATTAATTTGTACTTGGTTAATCCCTTCAAGGTTGATCTCTACTGGATCCTCGGCAGTACTGATATTGCGCTCTGGCTGGTTAAGAATATTCAAACCAGTATAAAGTGATACGGTTTTACCCGAGCCCGTTGGACCAGTTACTAAGATCATGCCCTGGGGCTGTTCAAGTGCATCCATGTAGAGTTTTTTCTGCTCTGGTTCATAACCAAGTACATCGATACCTAGCATAGCGCTTGATGAGTCGAGAATACGCATTACTATTTTCTCGCCCCAAAGAGTTGGTAATGTACTTACACGGAAGTCGATACTTTTACGTTCAGTGATTTTAAGCTTAATACGACCATCTTGAGGTTTGCGCTTTTCTGCAATATCAAGTCGAGACATAACCTTAATACGCGCCGACAAACGGCTCGCTAAGCTATTGGGTGGACTTGCCATTTCATGCAAAATACCATCGATACGAAAACGTACACGGTAACGGTGTTCATAAGGTTCAAAGTGTAGATCCGATGCACCTTTTTTTATCGCATCCATCAAAATTTTATTGATGTAGACAATAATAGGCGCATCGTCTTTGTCTTCATCTTTGCTGGTTAAGTCTTTAGGAGCTTCGGTTTCAAGATCGCCAAGTTCTTTAAACTCATCTTCACTTAAGTGTAAACCGCCTGCAGCATCAAGTAATTGTTCTATTTTATTTTCGAGCTGAACGTAATCAACAACAACTACTTCACATGAAAGGCCAGTACTAAATTCAAAGTTTTCAAAGGCTCCGTAATCGGTTGGATCAGAGGCGGCAATGTAGAGTTTACGGCCTTTTTTTACTAAAGGCAGAATGTGGTGTTCACGAATGAGTTTGTCTTTAACAAGTTCTTCAGAAATGTGTGATACATCAAAATCTTTGATGTCAAAATAAGGGACTCTGAAAAGATCTGTGCATTGCTCTGCTAGCTCATGGCCAGCCATACCACATGTTTTAGAAATAAGCTCCGCAGTAGAGCTGTATTCGCGCTGCTTTGATTTTACGGTCTCTGCATCAATGCGACCTAGAGTGATAAATTTTCGAAGTAGCGGTGAGTTAATATTCATTGCGCACCTAGTTTGATCCTTTATTTGCCACAATCTAACAGAAAAAGTAAAACGGTTACATCAGTCTTGTCTGATTTTGGAAAAATTGCAAAATAAATTAACCATAAACTCAAATGTTTAGCTAGTTTATTGGTACTTTGGTATTGTTTTTCTGTTGCTGCTTTTTTACAAAAATAAGTACTTAAATCAATAATATCGTTAAATTAAAGTCAGGTATTTCTCATGCAACTTTTGTACATCAATTTTTACCTCAGAAAGAAGGCGGTTATTATCTAATGTATCTGTCGCTTTTTGTTGCTTATCTGCTCTGGGCATTTGTGAAGCGATGATTTGCTTAGTTAATTCAATAGAGATATTGTCTCGAGCTGTGGTTCTCGTTATTTGCACTTCAACAGGAACATCTATCAATAGAGTATGATCACAGAATTGATCTAGGCCATTTTCAAAAAGTAGAGGCGCAACTAATATTACATATTGGCTGGTGGCTTGCTGTAATTGAGCGAGCATTGACTCTCTAATAAGCGGATGCAATAAATTATTTAGCCATTGCTTTTGTGATTCATCAGCAAAGATAATTGCTCTTAGTTTTGCACGATCAAGGCTGCCATCAGTAGTGAGTATCTCCTCACCAAAGTGTTCAGTAATTTTTTCAAGTCCCGTTGAACCTGGCTCAACGACCTCTCTAGCCACGATATCAGCATCAACCACTTGAATGCCAAGCTCTTCAAACATGGCGCTTATTGCACTTTTGCCTGATCCGATACCACCCGTTAATCCTAAAATCCAGCTTGCCATAATCAGTAGCTCAAATAATTAAAGTAGTAAGCTTGAATTTGCTCACCCCAAAGCAAGGTTAGCCAACCGGCAATGGCAAGGTAGGGTCCAAATGGAATTGGCGTGGTTTTATCTTTACCTTGAATAATGATTTGCGCAATACCGATGATGGCACCAACGACACTTGATAACAGCACTATGGTTAAAATATCTTGCCAACCTAATAGCGCACCAAACACAGCTAATAGTTTAAAGTCGCCATATCCCATACCCTCTTTACCTGTGGCTAACTTGAATAGCCAGTAGACACTCCACAAGCTTAAATAGCCAATTGCTGCGCCAATAATAGCGTCGCTTGGAGCAATGGTAATATCCATAGTGGCTGCAATCAGTGCCAACCATACTAAAGGAAGGGTTAGTTGGTCGGGTAGTAACATGTGATCTATATCGATAAAGGTTAAAGCGACTAAAACCCAGGTAATAAATATATAAAGCAGAGCAAGCTTAGTTGGGCCAAAAATTACAGCGACAATTATGCTTAAAACTGCTGTGAGCATTTCCACAATAGGGTAGCGTACAGATATTGGTGATTGACAATTTGCGCAGCGACCTTTTAATAATAGCCAACTTAGCACAGGGATATTTTGCCAAGCTTTAATCGGAGCCTTGCACTTTGGACAGGTTGAATTAGGTTTTACTAGGTTAAAGGGGGCTTGTTCTGTTTGCTGTTTTGAATTTAGCTCATCGGCCAATACAATACGGCATTCAGTTTGCCATTCTTTTTTCATCATTAGTGGCAAACGATAAATCACCACATTTAAAAAGCTACCAATACATAGGCTTACTAATCCCACAGTTAAAAAATAAAACCACTGCTGACTTTGCATCGCAGTGGTTATATCAAGAAAAAAGTTTTCCATTAAAATACCTAACATCTGACCATTTAGAGGCCGAATTTATTTCGCTGTGTTGAACTGTTTTTATTATTTATTTTATGTAGCAAGTTATCAATTAGCGTTTTGAGTTTTGCTTACAGCCATGTGTTAAATCACCGACCCTAACTGGAATATAGGCAAGTACATAGCAACAATTAAACCACCAACCAGCACACCTAATACAGCCATAATGAGTGGCTCAAGTAAGCTTGATAAACCGTCAACGGCATCATCAACCTCTTGCTCATAAATAGTTGCGACTTTAGCAAGCATGCCATCAAGTGAGCCAGACTCTTCACCAATGGCTACCATTTGGATCACCATATCGGGGAATATTTTAGAGTTACGCATTGCCCAGTTCATTAAATTACCTGAGCTCACTTCTGCTTTAATTTCTAAAATTGCATAGCGATAAACCGCATTACCAGAAGCACCCGCAGCAGAGTCAAGTGCATCAACCAGAGGTACACCAGCAGCAAACGTAGTTGATAAAGTACGAGCGTAACGCGCAACCGCTGCTTTATTCAAAATCATACCAATAACGGGGAGTTTTAATATGGCTCTATCGTTAGCATCGCGGAATTTTTTACTTCTAAGTAAAGCTTCTTTGTATACGTAACCAAACGCGATTAGAGCGATTAGGATTATCCACCAGTATTCTTGTAGAAATTCGGAAATACCAATCACCATTAAAGTAAAACTCGGTAATTCAGCACCAAAACCACTAAAAATATCTTGGAATTGTGGTACAACAAAAATTAAAAGGATTGAAGTAACAATGACAGCTATGACAATTACTGAAATAGGGTAAAACATAGCTTTCTTTATTTTTGACTTCAATGCCTCGGCTTTTTCTTTGTATATAGCAACGCGGTCAAATATTTTATCAAGGGCACCAGATTGTTCACCAGAAGCAACTAGGTCGCAGTAAAGGTCATCAAAGTAACGAGGGTGCTTTCGAAGAGCTTGAGAAAGTGGTACACCGGCCTTAACTTCATCACCAACTTCGTCCATTAATTTCGCAACACTTTTGTTTTTTGCACCTGATGCTATAAGTTCTATTGATTGAATCAAAGGTACACCGGCCATGAGCATAGTTGCGATTTGACGAGTAATTAATGCAATATCTTTAGGGGTTATTTTTTGTACGCTTTTAATACCAAAAAGTGGTTTTGGTTTACGCTTTACTTTTGATGGAGTAATACCTTGTTTACGCAACTGAGCTTTAATTAGAGCAATACTACTCCCTGTTAGCTCTCCTTCAAGCTTTTTTCCCCTAGCATTAACACCTACCCATTGGAATGTATCTAGGTCTTTATCTTCCTGTTTTTTAGCCATGGATAAAACCCATCTTCTTGTAATGTTTTAAAATATTATTCTGAAATTTTAGATTGTTATAATTCATAATCTATGAGCAATAGACCAAAACCTTGGCCCAAATATATAACCAGTATCAGGATTCATTTTTTGGTAGGTTTCTAAAGCCACCCATCCATAAAAATACCACACTGCGGCTATTATGATAGCAAAAACAACTAATTTCCATCTTTTAAACTTAATGAATGGTAAAGCTTTATTTGAAGTTCGAGACAATAGTAGACCCCATACAATAAATAGTAATGTCTGTGAAACCGGCATTACATGTACACCTGATAACATAGAATATATGAGGCCAGAGATAAAAGAGTAAAGTAGTGCTTTTGACGAACTGTCTTCATTATTTACTACAAGATAAGTGACAGCATTTTTAATTGTTAAATAAATAGCTAAAGACAAAAAAATAAATGCTAAAAAGCCCCACTCGTTAATAACCTCTATCACTGAGGAGTGAGGGTGGCTCATAGGGGCTCGACCTTCTAATGAGGTTTGAAATACTCCAGGCCCATTGCCTATAAAAAGTTGTTGCCAGGTGAACTCAGAAATAGTTTGTTGCCACATGAAGAATCTGCCTGAAGAGCTTGTATTTAATGAAACTTCACTAGAACTAAAAAGTACATTACAGGCGGAATAAGTTAACAAACCGATTAAAAGGCAAACTAATGCAATTTGATACTCTTTTCTTTGATGTTTATCAAAAAGTTGAGATAGCATTAAAATCATACTAAAAGTTAATAAAGCGCCTCTTGCATGCCCTATAAACATTAAAAGAAAGTTTAAAGCAAGAAAAAAACATACTACGCGTTTAACATCCTTATATTTTAATAAGAATATTAGTAAAGGTACTATGAAAACTTGAACTTGATTAAAAAATCGAATGTTAATGAAGTTTTGATAGATTACAAATGGGTTAAGCTTTACCTGGTCAGCAATGGAGAAAATAACATTCAAAAAGCAAACTAATATAAGGATGCTATGCAAGAGCACAATAGAGGTTATAAAATAGAGGGTTCTCTTTTCACTTTCTTCATTAAATACTGCTAGAGAAAGTATAAATAGAAAAGAAAAATGAATTGTATAAAACAAACTGAAATTTAGTTCTTCTGAAAAAATAGATGAAATAATCCCCATTACGATAAATAGGTATATTAGTTTGCTTATTATGGGTGTTGAAAGTCGTTTTTTGCTTACGCTGAATTTTATAAAAAATATTATGGAAATTAAAGACAGTAAAATAACTTGTAGTATTCTTTGATGGTTATGATAATCAAAAGAAACTACAGGAATAAATGGTAGAAGCGTTGAAAGGAAATAAAGTACACAAAGAAGTGTTACAAAAGGAAATGTTTTCATCTTGAAAAGTTAAAGCGCCTCTGAGAGGCACTTTAACAAAATTAAATATTAAGACTGTGGGCAGCTTTTTGGAGCTAAATCTTTGTTATCTGCAGATAAGCCTGTTGTAGCACAAGTCCAAGCTCCTGTTGAGTTATCTCTAGTCCAAGTTACAACTGCGCTAGCTAGTTGTGATGGCGCATTTACAATAGTACAAACAATTGTTGAGTCAGATGCTGTAATTGTACAATTTTTCGTTGAGGTGTTTTTGATACTTTTAAGATCAGAAACACCAGAAATTGTTTCACCGTTGTTTTTCTTGATTTCAAACTCGGTCTTCGCACCAGTAATTTCAGCTAAACCAGCTGTTAATTTTGATGATGCTTGGTAGTCAGAGTATGCAGGAAGTGCTACTGCAGCCAAAATACCGATGATTGCAACTACAATCATTAATTCAATTAGGGTGAAACCCTGTTGGTTTTGTTTTGTCATTTGTTCCTCTCCTAAAGGATATGATGATTTTGTAAGTTTAGCTGTAACTTCAGCGTTGTAAACCAAGGCTCAATTTACAGGATAAATCTTACAGTTTTAATTAAAACTTCTTTAAATAAAGCTTGATCGATAACATAAAACTCTTAGAACTTCCCATGTTCTGAAAACATTAATTAACTTTAGCATTATTCAATGATTTTGAAAGCTATTTTCCTGTTAGCTAGAGGTTTTTTCAGAACTTTCCTACTTTAGTTTGAGACAGGTCAAGCTAATTCAATTATTGCACTGTTTGATATGGCATCCTTGCTAATACTTTGAAGAGTGAAACTAAAATGTGTGTAATAGCCTAGGGTGCAGACATACTAAAGAGTGATATTTTGCCGTATAAATGTTTGTTTTTTGTTACTATTACAAGCTTTATACGTATTTAATGCTTTTTTTATTTCGTTGTCAACGGATTAGGTAAGCATTAAATACGTGGCTAGCTATTTTTAAGCACTAAAACGCATTGAAAGGTCGATTGATTGTAAATTTTTTGTAAGTGCGCCACTTGAAATAAAGTCAACGCCAGCCTGCGAATAGGTTTTTAAGGTTTCGAGTGTCATGTTGCCAGATACTTCGAGCTTTGCTCGCTTGTCTGTCAGCACGACTGCTTGTTGAATTTGTTCGACTGTAAAGTTATCAAGCATGATGATATCAGCACCTGCTGTGATTGCTTGCTCAAGCTCATCAAGTGACTCCACCTCAACCTCAACTGGTTTTGTAGGGTGATTGATTTTTGCTTGAGCTACTGCTTTATCAATACCGCCACAGGCAGCGATGTGGTTTTCTTTAATTAAAAACGCATCAAACAAACCGATACGATGATTCGCGCCGCCGCCACATTTTACAGCGTATTTTTGTAGCGCACGTAAACCTGGAATTGTTTTACGTGTGTCGAGTAACTGCGTAGTCGTGCCCTCAAGCTCTTTTACGTAATGAGCAGTTGTTGTTGCTGTACCTGAGAGTGTTTGTACAAAGTTAAGGGCTGTGCGCTCTGCAGTTAAAATTGCGCGAGCTGAGCCTGATGCTGTAAAAAGTGTGCTATTTGCAGCTACTTTGTCGCCGTCATTTACAAGTACTTCAACGTTTACTGTAGGATCGACTTGGTTAAAAACTTCTAAAATAATGTCTTTACCACAAAATACGCAGTCTTCACGGGTAATTACCTTGGCATTGGCTAGCTCGTTTTCTGGAATTAGTTGCGCGGTAATATCACCGTCATTTGCGCTTTGGTAATTTAAATCTTCATCAAGGGCAAGTTTTACCAGTTGGCTAATTAATGTGTGTGGGACTGACATGTCGAAAGCTCATTGTTTATTAATAAATTGGCGAAATTTTACTATGTTTAACCCCTCAATAGAAGACAAAGATTGGCTACAGTAAAGTATCCCCACTGTTACTTTAAGTGATTGAATCAAAGCAACTAGACCCTGAGATTTTAACCCTTTACACTATTTAACTTTATTGTCATCGTTAGTTTTTAATATGCATATAAATGAATTGGGTCAATTAAACAATGTGTTACAAAGGCCCTGTACACATTACGATGAACGCCCAGAAGGCGAGGTGTCATTGCTTGTTATTCATAATATCTCATTGCCAGCAGGGCAGTTCGCAACGCCTTATGTTGATGATTTATTTATGGGAACAATTGATTGTACGGCGCATGAAAGCTTTGCTGATTTAAAAGGCTTAAGAGTGTCAGCACATTGCTTTATTCGTCGTACCGGTGAAGTTATTCAGTACGTGCCTTTTGAGAAACGAGCTTGGCACGCCGGTATCTCAACGTTTGAAGGTAGAGAGCGCTGTAATGATTTTAGCGTGGGTATTGAGCTTGAAGGTGCAGACACCAAAGCGTATACCCAAGCCCAATATAATGCATTACACTTAGTGACTAAGGCGTTGATGGCAAAGTACCCTGAGATAAACCGTTCGCGCATTGTTGGCCATTGTGATATTGCGCCGGGCAGAAAAACTGACCCAGGTGCGAGTTTTGATTGGCAATACTATTTTGATTTAGTGTTTTAGTTAAAGGATATAGGTAAAGGCATGATCTTAATTTCAATAATTATTGCTTTGGTGATTGAGCGTTTAGGAGCTCGAGCAGATTATTGGCAAATCGGTTTTTATGCCAATAGATATCTTAAACACTCGCAAAAACAACTCTCAGAAAAAGGTTTATTTAATTCGCCAATTGGCTTTTTGATTTGGTTAATGTTGCCTGTCGTTGCCGCAGGTTTAGTCTATCAACTCTCTGATTTTATTATTTGGCAGCTGGCAGTGAATGTTGCTGTGCTGCTGGTTTGTTTTGGCTGTGCTAAACAACGTGCTTTATATAAGTCTTACTTAAATGCGTTAACCCGCAACGACCAAGAAGCGGCTACCTTATATGCATTACAAATGGGTCAAAAGAAAACAGAAGATGATCCTCAAGGTGAGACTTTTGGCCAAACTCTAGCTTGGCTAAATTTTCGCTTTTACTGTGCAGTTATTTTTTGGTTTGTGGTTTTAGGTGTGCCTGGCGCAGTTCTTTATGCGCTAGTTCGAACTTTTGCTGATAAAGTCAGAGACGACCATAAAGTGGCGTACGCTAAGCGTTTTAAACTGATCCATAGCTTATTGTTCTGGCTTGATTGGTTACCTGCACGAGTTGCAAGCTTTGGTTATTTAGTGATTGGTAACTTTAATAAAGGTACCAGTTGTTGGCTCAAATATGTGCTCGACTTTTCAGTGAGTAACCGCAAAGTTGTTACGCAAACCGCACTTGCCGCTGAGCAAATAGAGCAACAACATTTTGGTTGTACTTATGAAGCTACTTGCATGATGAAGCTTGTAAAACGAAATGTATTGTTCTTTTTAGTGATCATCGCAGCACTTACTTTATTTGGTGGTTTGGCGTAGTGTGTAAAGTTAGCGAGTTGAAAGAGTAAAGCTTGTTGTATAACTTTATTCATTAATTGCTCTACTAATGCACTTCGATTAAGTTCTGATTTTTTCAGCACTGAAGTGCATCCTACTTCGAATATTTTTCAGTACTCAATTCAACGACGCGGGGTAACCCCGTTGTTACAAAGCTACTCAATTCAACTAACATCTAAAACCTGACCTCTAAAAGCTTTTGTCGCTCAATCTGGTCTGACCATTTATTTTTTATTGTTTTTTCCTTCAGAAAAAGCCACTTTAATCCATACTGTTTAATCTTTAGACGAATTACGTTAGGGTGTAACTAGGCGCTGAACGTAGTGAAATTGACAGAAATACGGGTTTTTGATAACGTATGCGACAAATTTGGTATGACCAATTTACCTTTTTGGTCAAAGCACAAGGCTAAATACCCGATATTTATGGGGTTAGCGCATAACAATGCGGACGTTAATAAATGTCTTTAAAGATTAAAGCAGCAAAATTATCTGATGTAATTTTACAACAACTTGAGAATATGATTCTTGAGGGGTCGTTGGCGCCAGGCGAAAAGCTGCCTCCTGAACGTGAATTAGCGAAACAATTTGAAGTATCGCGACCTTCACTGCGTGAGGCGATTCAAAAGCTAGAAGCCAAGGGGTTAGTAACGCGTCGCCAAGGTGGTGGAACGTTCGTAAAAAATCAGCTTGAAGAGGGGCTCACTGATCCGCTTTTTGATTTGATTAGTAAGCATCCAGAGTCACAATTTGATTTACTCGAATTTCGTCATGCCCTTGAAGGAATCGCAGCATATTATGCAGCTATGCGTGGCACAACGAATGACTTCAAAAAAGTAAAACAAAGCTTTGACAACATTGCGCTCGTTAATGACGACATTGTGCAAAAAGCAAAAGCAATTAATGCATTCCATTTTAGTGTGGCAGAAGCGTCTCATAACGTGGTACTGCTACATTTAGTACGTGGTATGCAGGCCTTGCTAGAGCAAAATGTATTACAGAATTTAACTGTACTGTTAAAAAAACCACAGATCAGCCAGCAGCTCGCAGAACATAGACGACTGTTGATGGATGCGGTTATTGAAGGAAACCCAGAGCAAGCACGTCTTGCTAGTAATGCTCACTTAGCCTTTATCGAAGAAGCCTTACTTGAGGCTGGCAAAGAGCATTCGCGGATTGAACGTAGTTTAAGACGCACCAAACAACATTAAGCAAGTGATTAGCTAAGTTTAGTTAACTACTTAATTTTAAGATTTATTAAAATAATTAGTATTTTAAACATAAGGAAACCTCCATATGTCTGAAGTCAATAAAATTGACGTAGACGCGCTAGAAACACAAGAGTGGTTACAAGCCCTTGAGTCTGTTGTGCGTGAAGAAGGTGTTGAACGTGCTCAATTCTTACTTGAGCAAGTGTTAGAGCAAGCCCGTTTAGACGGTGTTGATATGCCTACTGGCACAACCACTAACTACGTTAATACCATTCCGGTAGATCAAGAACCTGCTTACCCAGGTGACGTAAACATTGAACGTCGTATTCGTTCAATCATTCGTTGGAATGCGATCATGATCGTATTACGCGCGTCGAAAAAAGATCTAGACTTAGGCGGCCATATGGCGTCTTACCAGTCTTCAGCTGCATTCTATGAAGTATGTTTTAACCACTTCTTCAAAGCACCAAACGATGTTGATGGCGGTGATTTAGTTTATTACCAAGGTCACATTTCTCCAGGTATCTATGCACGTGCATTTGTTGAAGGTCGTTTAACTGCTGAGCAGCTTGATAACTTCCGTCAAGAAGTTGATGGTAAAGGTCTTCCTTCATACCCACACCCTAAGTTAATGCCTGAATTCTGGCAGTTCCCTACGGTATCTATGGGTCTTGGTCCAATTGCTTCAATCTACCAAGCTCGTTTCTTAAAATACCTAGACGGTCGTGGCTTAAAAGATACTAAAAACCAACGTGTATACGCTTTCTTAGGCGACGGTGAGATGGATGAGCCAGAATCACGTGGTGCAATCTCATTCGCTGCGCGTGAGAAGCTAGATAACCTATGTTATCTAATCAACTGTAACCTACAGCGTTTAGATGGCCCAGTAATGGGTAACGGTAAGATCATTCAAGAGCTTGAAGGCCTATTCAAAGGTGCAGGCTGGAACGTGATTAAAGTTGTATGGGGTAGTGGTTGGGATATCCTACTTGCTAAAGATACATCAGGTAAATTACTGCAGTTAATGAACGAAACGATTGACGGTGATTACCAAACATATAAAGCAAAAGACGGTGCATATGTTCGTGAGCACTTCTTCGGTCGTTATCCAGAAACAGCAGCACTTGTTGCTGATATGACTGATGAAGAGATCTTCGCACTTAAGCGTGGTGGTCATGAGCCTTCTAAACTTTACGCTGCATTCAAAAAAGCGGAAGAAACTAAAGACCGTCCAACTGTAATCCTTGCTAAAACTGTAAAAGGTTACGGCATGGGTGAAGCGGCTGAAGGTAAAAACATCGCGCACCAAGTTAAGAAAATGGACATGACCCACGTTGAGCACCTACGTTCACGTTTAGGTCTACAAGACTTAGTTTCTGATGAAGAAATTAAAGACTTACCATACCTTACTCTTGAAGAGGGTTCTGAAGAGTACAAGTATCTTCACGCTCGCCGTGAAGCGCTTCAAGGTTACACACCTAAGCGTATTCCTAAGTTTACTGAAAGCTTAACATTGCCAGAAGTTGACGCGTTCAAGCCACTACTTGAAGAGCAAAAACGTGACATCTCTACAACAATGGGCTTTGTACGTGCACTTAACGTGTTACTAAAAGACAAAGGCATTGGTAAAAACATCGTTCCTATCATCGCTGATGAAGCGCGTACATTTGGTATGGAAGGTTTATTCCGTCAAATCGGTATTTACAACCCGCATGGCCAAAACTACACACCACAAGACCGTGACATTGTTTCTTACTATAAAGAAGCAACATCAGGTCAGGTACTACAAGAAGGTATCAACGAGTTAGGTGCAATGTCATCATGGGTTGCTGCTGCAACATCATACAGCACTAACGATTTACCAATGATCCCATTCTACATCTACTACTCAATGTTTGGTTTCCAACGTGTAGGTGATATGGCGTGGATGGCCGGTGACCAACAAGCACGTGGTTTCTTACTAGGTGCTACGGCAGGTCGTACTACACTAAACGGTGAAGGTTTACAGCATGAAGATGGTCACAGCCACATTCTTGCTAACACGGTTCCTAACTGTATTTCTTATGATCCGACATTCGCATACGAAGTAGCGGTAATCATGCAAGACGGTATCCGTCGCATGTACGGCGAAGAACAAGAAAACGTGTTCTATTACCTAACGCTAATGAACGAAAACTACCATCAACCAGCAATGCCAGAAGGCGCTGAAGAAGGTATTCGTAAAGGTATCTACAAGCTTGAAACTGTGGCTGGCGATAAAGCGAAAGTACAGTTACTAGGTTCAGGTACTATCATGATTGAAGTGCGTAAAGCGGCACAAATCCTGAGCGAAGAGTATGGTATTGGTTCAGATGTATTCTCTGTAACGTCATTTAATGAGTTAACGCGTGACGGTCAAGACGCTGAGCGTTTCAACATGCTTAACCCTGAAGCAGAACAAAAGACTGCTTACATCACGAACGCATTAACTGATGCCGTGACTGTTGCTGCAACAGACTACATGAAGAACTACGCAGAACAAGTTCGTTCATTCGTACCAAGTAGCAACTACAAAGTGTTGGGTACTGATGGTTACGGTCGTTCTGATAGCCGTGAAAACTTACGTCGTCACTTCGAAGTGAATGCTGGTTATGTTGTGGTTGCAACACTATCTGAGCTTGCTAAACGTGGTGAAGTTGAGAAGTCAGTGGTTGTTGAAGCAATCAAGAAATTCGACATCGACACAAACAAAGTTAACCCGCTATACGCATAAGAGGTTCCAATGAGTATTGAAATTAATGTACCAGATATCGGTGGCGATGAAGTTGAAGTAACCGAAATCCTTGTTAGCGTTGGTGATAAGGTTGAGGTTGACCAATCGTTATTAACGGTTGAAGGCGACAAAGCATCAATGGAAGTACCTGCTGCACAAGCAGGTACGGTTAAAGAAATTAAAGTAGCTGAAGGTGATACGGTAACTACTGGTTCACTTATCATGATCTTCGAAGGTGAAGAACAAGCTGCGGCTCCTGCAGAGGCTAAAGAAGAAGCGCCAGCTCCAGCAGCTGCGCCTGCAGCTTCTGCTACACAGGAAGTAACTGTGCCAGATATCGGCGATGATGAAGTTGAAGTAACTGAAATCATGGTTGCGGTAGGTGACACGGTTGAAGAAGAGCAATCTTTATTAAGCGTTGAAGGCGATAAAGCATCAATGGAAGTACCTGCTCCAATTGCGGGTACGGTTAAAGAGATCAAAATCGCGACTGGCGATAAAGTGAAAACGGGCTCTCTAATCTTCGTTTTTGAAACAGCTTCAAGCGGTTCAGAAGCGCCTGCTGCAGAATCAGCACCAGCTGAAGCAGCGCCGGCAGCAGCGGCATCAAGCACTAAAGAAGTTAACGTGCCTGATATCGGTGGTGACGAGGTTGAAGTAACCGAAGTGATGGTTGCTGTAGGCGACAAGGTTGAAGAAGATCAGTCAATCTTAAACGTTGAAGGCGATAAAGCATCAATGGAAGTACCCGCACCATTTGCCGGTACTGTTAAAGAAATCAAAGTAGCAGCAGGGGATAAAGTATCAACTGGCTCACTTATCTTTGTATTTGAAGTAGCGGGTAGTGCACCAGCTGCAGCGGCACCTGCTCCTGCAAAAGCTGAAGCAGCGCCTGCAGCAAAAGCGCCTGCGGCTGAAAAGCCTGCATCAGCACCTGCAAGCAACGAAGGCTTTGCAGATAACAAAGCGTATGCACATGCATCGCCTGTGGTACGTCGTTTAGCACGTGAGTTTGGTATTAACCTAGCGAACGTAAAAGGCACGGGTCGTAAGAATCGTGTTGTGAAAGAAGACGTACAAAACTACGTGAAAGACCTTGTGAAGAAAGTTGAGTCAGGTCAGCTATCTGCAGGTAAAGGTAATGCCGGTGGCGGCGAGCTAGGTCTTATCCCTTGGCCTAAGGTTGATTTTGCTAAGTTTGGTGAAATCGAAGAGAAAAAACTTTCTCGTATCCAGAAGCTATCAGGTGCTAACTTACATCGTAACTGGGTGCAAATCCCGCATGTTACACAGTTTGACGAAGCTGATATCACCAGCCTTGAAGCATTCCGTAAAGAGCAAAATGCGCTTGCAGAGAAGAAAAAGCTGGGTGTTAAAATCACACCACTTGTATTTGTGATGAAAGCAGCGGCGAAAGCATTGGCTGAATTCCCAACGTTTAACTCTTCACTGTCTGAAGACGGCGAAAGCTTAATCTTGAAGAAGTACATCAATATCGGTGTTGCTGTTGATACGCCAAACGGTTTGGTTGTTCCAGTATTCAAAGATGTTGATAAGAAAGGCATCATTGAGCTTTCTCGTGAGTTAATGGATATTTCTAAGAAAGCACGTGACGGCAAGCTAACGTCATCTGATATGCAAGGCGGTTGTTTCACAATCTCAAGCCTTGGTGGTATTGGTGGTACAGCGTTCACACCAATTGTAAATGCGCCAGAAGTTGCTATCTTGGGTGTATCTAAGTCAGAAATGAAACCTAAGTGGAATGGCAAAGAGTTTGAACCTAAATTAATGGTTCCATTATCAATGTCATACGACCATAGGGTTATTGACGGTGCACTAGCAGCACGCTTTACTGTGACGCTAGCAAGCTACATGAGCGATATTCGTCAACTAGTGATGTAATCTCCTCATTAATTATAAGAATCAAATCCCAGCAAGTTGTTTTTTGCTGGGATTTTTACCATTGGCAATGATACAATCTTTGCTATAGAACAATCTTGGTATAGATATCTGCTCTCCCTTTCTGCCTTGCAGAAACATGGCAGTTAAACATAGGGGCAGTGTCCCGTTCAAACATTTAAGGTAATAGCATGAGCAACGAATTAAAAACTCAAGTTGTTGTACTAGGCGGTGGTCCTGGTGGTTATTCTGCGGCTTTCCGTGCTGCTGACTTGGGCTTAGAAGTAACATTGGTAGAATCTCGCAACACATTAGGCGGTGTATGTCTAAATGTGGGTTGTATTCCTTCAAAAGCACTTTTACACGTAGCTAAAGTGATCGATGACGCTGCAGAAATGTCATCTCACGGCGTTACTTTTGGCAAGCCTGAAATCGACCTAGACAAAATCCGTTCTTGGAAAGAGTCTGTAATCGGTCAATTAACTGGCGGCCTAGACGGCATGGCTAAAATGCGTAAAGTGAAAGTGGTTAACGGTTACGGTAAATTCACTGGCAGCAACACCATTGCTGTTGAAGGTACTGACGGTACAACAACAATCACGTTTGACAATGCTATTATTGCAGCAGGTTCTCAACCAGTTAACTTACCTTTCATCCCTGAAGATGACCGCGTAATTGACTCAACAGGTGCGCTAGAGCTTAAAGACGTTCCTGAGAAACTACTTGTTTTAGGTGGTGGTATCATCGGTCTTGAGATGGGTACTGTATACCGTGCACTAGGTTCTGAAATCGACGTTGTTGAGTTTGCTGATCAATTAGTACCAGCAGCAGATAAAGACGTTATCAAGATCTACCAAAAATACGTTAAGAACAAGTTCAATGTAATGCTTTCTACTAAAGTTGTTGGTGTTGAAGCGAAAGAAGACGGTCTATACGTTTCATTCGAAGGTAAAAATGCACCAGCTGACGCAGTACGTTACGACAAAGTACTTGTTGCAGTAGGGCGTACACCTAACGGTAAGCTTGTTGATGCTGATAAAGCAGGTGTTAATGTTGATGAGCGTGGTTTCATCAATGTTGATAAACAGCTTAAAACAAACGTTGGTCACATCTTCGCTATCGGTGATATTGTTGGTCAACCAATGCTTGCACACAAAGCGGTACACGAAGGTCATGTTGCTGCAGAAGTTATCTCTGGTCAGAAACACTTCTTCGATCCTAAGTGCATCCCTTCAATCGCATACACAGATCCAGAAATCGCATGGGTTGGTGTAACTGAGAAAGAAGCAAAAGAGCAAGGCTTAAGCATCGAAACTGCTGTATTCCCTTGGGCTGCTTCTGGTCGTGCAATCGCTTCAGCACGTACTGAAGGTCAAACTAAGCTAATCTTCGATAAAGACTCAGGTCGTGTTATCGGTGGTGCTATGGTTGGTATCAACGCAGGTGAAATGCTAGGTGAAATCGGCTTAGCAGTTGAAATGGGCGCAGACGGTGAAGACCTAGCGTTAACTATTCACGCTCACCCAACGTTAAACGAATCAATCGGTCTAGCTGCTGAAATCTTCGAAGGTTCAATCACTGACCTTCCAAACAAAAAAGCAGTTAAAAAGAAGTAAGTTCTTTTGACTAATCGTTTTAAAAACCCAGCTCCGGCTGGGTTTTTTGTTTTCTTAGAGGTTAGATATCAGATGTCAGTCGTTAGTTGATCGAGAGAGTTGTTTTATTTTTTGTAGTTGAACAAAAGCTTGTTATACATGAAATGAATTATACTTGTTTAACCACTAACCACTAACCACTAACCACTAACCACTAACCACTAACCACTAACCACTAACCACTAACCACTAACCACTAACCACTAACCACTAACCACTAACCACTAACCACTAACCACTAACCACTAACCACTAACCACTAACCACTAACCACTAACCACTTAGATCAATATCTATTCCCCTTATTTTTAGCTACAATACGCGCCGTTTAATTATCTGGTAAATACAGTGGCTACTATCTCAAATAATTCCGTGTTAAAGCTTCGTGCTCAGCAAATGACTGAGTCTCGTCGTGAATTTAAAGCGCGAGGAGCAAAGTTAACGCGTTGTGAGCGATGTTTATTAGCCGAACACTATTGTATTTGTGATGGTGTTGAACAGGCAAAGTGTGATGCCGCGGTTTGTTTACTTATGTACCATAATGAGAGTTTTAAGCCGTCAAATACTGGCCGTTTAATTGCTGAAATCGTGCCAGATAACCATGCCTTTAAATGGGATAGAACAAATCCAGATGAAGCCTTATTAAGCTTATTGGCAGATCCCCAGTATCAGCCAATGGTTATTTTTCCTGCTAGCGATGTAGACGACGAAGAGCGGGTGATCACCGAAGTAACCCCTGTTGAAGGTAAGCGTCCATTGTTTATCTTTTTAGATGGTACTTGGCGCGAAGCAAAGAAAATGATCCGTAAAAGCCCTTATCTAGATAATTTTCCTGTGCTTTCAATTACACCTGAAAAGCTTTCGGATTATCGATTGCGTGTTGCCCCGCATGAGCATCAACTAGGTACTGCTGAGGTGGCTATTATGGTTCTTGCTCTTGCTGGTGAAGAAGATGCAACTCAAAAGCTTGAGCAACATTTTATTAAGTTTAGAGATGCTTACCTGCTTGGTAAGCGAAATAAGGGACGCCCAGAGCAATAACTTTTTACTAAATTGTAGGCAAAAGAAAAGCGCGTACTATCTCTAGTCGCGCTTGCGGAATCTTCTTAATTTTTTGCATCCTGCAATTGAATCTAATCAACTCCCTAAACTTTGCCAATCCATGCGATTACACTTTACTTGTTGGTTCTGTGTAATATAAGGCAATCCCGCCTTGTTTCCTTGTTAGTCCTTTACATCCTTGCTGGTAATCACTTTACCATTCCCTTACGTGCCATCCCGACACTATCCCTTTATTTGCAAATCCGTTGCGATGCCCTAACGGCCTGTCCTTTATTCCACTTTTTGAACTTCCTGTATAACAACATCCTGTTGTTATGCCATTCCACATCATCCTGATGCTGTCCGTAGGTTGTCACTCCATTGCGTTACTCTTCCTGAGCCTGTCCTTGATTCCTTATTCTCCTAATGAACCTTATTCCGCGGTATTATGAGTAATGCTTCCTTATCCATCTACTCATTAAGCTTCTTGCTTAGTTGATGTAAGTAATTATAGAGAAATAGGCAAAGCTGAGTAGGTCAAAATCTTATTTAATCTGTTGGTTATTTTATTGTCATTTAATATATTTCATTAAATTTCAGTTGGTTAAGTGTTTTTATGCAGTGTTTGCTGGTGCTTTTTACTCAATAACTGCCATGTGGGTGAGATATGTCTTACATGCAAATTCCTAAATGGCAGCTATGTTGATTGAAATATAAGTTTAAACGGGTGCACTTTGCCCTAACTCTAGGTAAAATATTTTGATAATTGTTATTATTTAGGTGCTATAAAATGAAAAAAACAGCCTTAGTATTACTTAGCGCATTATTAAGCGCGCCTACATTTGCTGCAGATGTAGTAAATATTTACTCGTTTCGTCAACCATTCTTAATTCAGCCTATTTTGGATGATTTCACTAAGCAAACAGGTATTAAAACCAATGTGGTTTTTGCCAAAAAAGGGCTGATTGAACGTGTAAAGCGTGAAGGTAAGCACAGCAAGGCTGATTTAGTATTAACCTCAAATTTTAGTGCGCTGATTCAATTAGAAGATTTAGGCTTAACGCAATCAATTAATAGTGATGTAGTTAATGCGAATGTGCCAAGTACTTTTCGCGATTCCGACGGTCAATGGATAGCACTTACCAAGCGTGTACGTAATGTTTACTCCGCAAAAGAGCGCGTTGGTGCGCTTGGTGAGTTAACATACGAAGATTTAGCAGACCCAAAATACAAAGGTAAAATCTGTACTCGCTCTGGTAAACATCCTTACAATTTAGGTTTAGTTGCTTCTATGGTTGCTCACCATGGCGAAGCAAAAACTAAGCAATGGCTTGAGGGCGTAAAAGCCAATTTAGCACGTAAACCGCAAGGTAATGACAGAGCTCAAGTCAAAGCCGTAAAAGAAGGTTTATGCGATCTGGCGTTAGGCAACAGCTATTATTTTGGCAAAATGATGCAAGATGAGCAGCAAAAATCATGGGCAGAAGCGGTATATATTAACTTCCCTAACCAAACGAACCGTGGCTCTCATATCAATGTATCGGGCGTTGTTATGACCCGTTATGCTAAAAACCCTGAAAATGCCTTGAAACTGGTTGAGTATATGACCGACAATAAGGCGCAAAATATGTATGCTTCCGTTAATATGGAATACCCTGTAAAGCAAGGGGTTGCATTATCTGAGATGGTTGCATCATGGGGTGAGTTTAAAGAAGATAGCCTTCCTCTTGATGAGATCAGCAAATATCGCCCTGTGGCACTGAAGCTGATTGATGAAGTAAAGTTTGATTTATAACGAGGATATTTCTCGTAACACATTTTTATAAAAGCTGTTTTTTAACAGCTTTTATTTTATCTGGTATTAATCCACTTATGCATGTGAAGTTTTCGCTGTCGCGTTGGCAGCTTATAGCCTGGCTTATTGGCCTGTTGCTTGTTACGCCATTAGGCTTTTTATTATTTGAATCTCTGCAAGGAGATTCAGATGTATTTCAGCACCTTTTCGATACTGTGCTGTGGGATTATACCCGTAATACTCTCATACTCATTGCAGGGGTAGGGCTGCTGAGCTGTGTAATAGCATTGCCGTTAGCTTGGTTAACTGCATATTGCGAGTTTCCTGGGCGTAAGCAATTTGAATGGGCGTTAATGCTGCCTTTAGCAATGCCAACTTATCTTATCGCCTACGTGTATACCGACTTACTTGATTACGCAGGGCCTGTACAGATCGCACTCAGAGACTGGTTTGGTTGGCAATCACCAGACGATTACTGGTTTTTTGATATTCGTACATTGACTGGGGCTATTTTTATGATTGCCTTGGTACTCTATCCTTACTTATACCTAATTTTTAAAACGGCACTCAGAGAGCAGTCTTTTAAACTAGTGCAAGCTAGTCAACTAATGGGGCTATCACCATTACAAAGTTTTTTACGCGTTAGTTTGCCTCTTGGTCGTGGGGCAATTGTGGCAGGGGTTACATTGATCAGTATGGAGGCTATGGCTGATTTTGCTACTGTTAACTACTTTGCTGTGAGCACACTGACGACCGCTGTTTATGATACATGGCTTGGCTATTACTCATTAACCGCAGCGGCGAAAATATCAGGTATTATGTTACTGATTTTGTTTTTAACCATCATGGTTGAGCGCTTTAGTCGTCGCAATCAAGCTGTGTATGAACGTCAGTCAAGCGTAAACAGCGCAACTTTGTATCGCTTAAAAGGCGGTGCGGCATGGGCTGCAAGCTTGGCTTGCACCGTTGTGCTGGTATTGGCTTTTATTCTGCCGGTTGGAGTATTAGTTAAATATGCCATTGTCTATGCAGATGAAGCATGGAATGGGGCATTCTTTAATTACGCTTGGCAAAGCTTTAAAGTGGCTGTAGTGGTGAGCATTGCAACTATCCTATTGAGCTTATTGGTATTGTTTTATCAACGCATTGCGAAGCAAGCTTACCCTTTGATCCCTGGGCGTTTAGCAAGTACTGGCTATGCCTTATCTGGTACTGTATTAGCGATTGCTGTATTGCTTCCATTAACTCAGTTAGATGATGCATTAAATAATTGGCTTGAGCCTTTTGGTCTATCACCAGGGTTACTTTTAAGCGGTACTTTATTTGCGATGATTTTTGCTTATGTTGTACGTTTTTATGCGATTGCGCATGGCGCGCTTGAAAGCAGTTTTTTACGTATTAGCCCATCGTTAGATATGGCCAGCCAATCAATGGGCAAAGGGCCCATGCAAACCCTTTGGCGAGTACATTTACCGCTATTAAAACGCGGTATTTTAACAGCTGGTTTGTTAGTGTTTATTGAGTGCATGAAAGAGTTACCTGCAGCTCTATTACTCAGACCTTTTAATTTTGAAACCCTAGCAACTCATGTTTTTCAATATGTTAGTGATGAGCAATTGGAGCTTGCGTCAATTTCAGCCTTGTTTATCGTGTTAGTTGGGTTAATCCCTTTGTATTTCGTTAATCGTTCGATGGAGCAAAATCACTCATGAGTCATTTGATAATTAAAGACTTAGCTTATCAGTACAATGCGACTCAGGTGTTGAGTGAACTAAACCTCAATGTTGAACAAGATGAAATCGTCTGTTTGCTTGGCGCAAGTGGCTGCGGCAAAACCACCACCTTAAAGGCAATTGCCGGGATTTTACAGCCTGATCAAGGCTATATGAGTATTGATTCAAAAGTGGTCAACGATAGTGGGCTGTTTGTTGCACCGGAAAAACGTAATATTGGCATGATGTTCCAAGACTATGCGCTGTTTCCTCATTTAACGGTAAGCGACAACATTGCGTTTGGTCTTAGCAATATGAGCAAAGCGCAAAAGCGAGAGCGTGTAGATGAAATGCTTAGCCTTGTTAAACTCGATGGTTGTGCACAGCGATACCCTCATCAGCTTTCTGGTGGCCAACAGCAACGTGTGGCAATAGCCCGTGCACTTGCTTACAAACCAAGTTTATTATTACTTGATGAGCCATTTTCGAATATTGATACACAAGTGCGTTTTGAGCTTATTGCAGATATACGCCGAATTATTAAAGCTCAGCAGGTTTCTGCGGTATTTGTTACTCACTCAAAGGAAGAAGCTTTCGCATTTGCTGACACGCTTGCGGTTATGCATGGTGGAAAAATAGCCCAACAAGGCTCTCCTGAGCAGTTATTTAGCCAACCTAACTCAAAGGTGGTTGCAGAGTTTCTTGGTACGGGCATATACTTAACGGCAAAAGTATTAACGCCAACTGAATACGAAACGGCGTTTGGTGTGGTTCACTCATTGACACCGAACAATGCAGATTGTCAGCAAGGTCAAGTGTATATAAGACCGCACCATATTCAGTTGTGTGAAGCTGCGCACAGTGACGCAAACAGTTTAACTATTTTGCACAGGCGCTTTATCGGTACGCGTTATGTATATCGAATTAATATTGCAGGGCAAGAGTGTGAAGTTGCTGCAGAGCAAGACCGCGTGTTAGCTGTTGAGCAACCTGTAAAAATAAAAATAATGCCGCACACAGTCAATTTTTTTCATGATTAGTAATAAATAACAATCTTGAATCCTTGGCTTTGTGCAAATAACGAGAAGCTAAGGATTCACTATGGCGCAAGCGCAATCTGGGATTTGTGCTGAAGCAAACTTACATGGTTTGCACCTGTTTTTTAATGTTTACGATGGCCACGATGAGTCATTACGTAAAAAACTAAAACGCGTTAGCGTCATTCAAGATGAGTTTGCTGATCAGTTCTCAGAAGCCATGCTATCGTGCGTGGTTGCCCTTGGTGCTCAGTATTGGCCGCATATCTTGCCCGAGTTTATTCCTAGTCAATTGCAAAGCTTTCCGAATGTAACTCACAGTGATCATGTGATGAGTGCCCAGCCATTTGATTTGTATGTACAAATTCGCTCAGACCGTGAAGATGTAAACCATCTATTTGCCCTGCAAATCCTAAAATTATTAACACCGGATGTTGAGCTGGTGGAGCAGGTCCGTAATTTTCGGTTTTTAGATGGACGTGATTTTAACGGCTTTATTTATGCAGGCGATACACCTCATGGCCGTCAAAAGCGTAGTACAGCACTTATCGACAAACCGGGTCACTTTGAAGACCAAGGCAGCTATATCCATGTTCAGCGCTTTGTGCATGATTTGAGTGTCTGGCAGCATTTATCGTTATCAGAGCAAGAGCAAATCATGGGGCGCACGCGTCTAGATAACACCTTGATTGTGCCTGCTGTAGAAACCAGTCATGCGGTTCGTAGTGAATTAAAAGATGAGCATGGCCAGCCACTATTGCTAAACCAAAGCATGCCATTTGGTGATGTGCATAAGCAGGGAATTTTAATGGTTTCGTGTGCTGCGCAAGGGGATGCGTTTGAGCAGGTATTAAAGAGTCGCTTGGGGCAGGGCGATTGCTATGATTATTGGCTCGATTTTACTCAAGCCGATATGGGATCTGCGTTTTTCGCCCCGTCAGTAAACTTCTTAAAGCAACTTTAAACGGTATCGAATAAAGTGCGCACGCGATCGAGCGTCACATCGATTTCAGAAATCTTCGCAGGGGCGATAAAAATAGTGTCGTCGCCTGCAATGGTACCGAGTACACCATCCGCCTTACCGAGTGAATCAAGTAAACGAGCAATTAATTGTGCTGCGCCTGGACTGGTGCGAATGATAATCATCATTTCGTTATGCATAATATCAATAACAAGCTGACGCAGCGGGCTTTTCGCTGTTGGCACACCCATCTCAGCCGGTAAGCAATAGACCATTTCTTGTTTTGCATTACGAGTACGTACTGCACCGAACTTGCTTAACATGCGAGAGACTTTACTTTGACTAATATTATCAAAGCCTTGCTCTTTTAATGCTTCGACAATCTCACCTTGTGAGCCGAAGTTTTCTTCTTTTAATAGCGCTTTAAACGCTTTGATCAGTGCTTCTTGTTTGTCTTGTGGTTGCATGTTGCCGTTTCTTTATTCATAAAATGTAGGGTAATTCTACACAACTCTGCATATTTATGCAGTATTAGTTTACAAAGTCGTCCAAAATGCTGTGTCTTTACAGCCAAGTTTACAACTATGGTCGAAATTATACGCGAAATAAGCAGGATAAATTTGTTTTTAGTCGCTAATTTCATTATCTTTAGGGCCACAAATATTTCCTACCTCAAATTACGGAGAATTCCAATGAAAGTTGCTGTTTTAGGCGCAGCTGGCGGTATCGGCCAAGCATTGTCTTTATTATTAAAAACAAGTTTACCTGCAGGTTCTGAATTATCGTTATACGATGTTGCCCCTGTTGTTCCTGGTGTAGCGGTTGATCTTTCTCACATCCCAACAGACGTTAAAGTTGAAGGCTTTGGTGCTGACAGCTTAGACGCAGCATTAGCTGGTTGTGATATCGTTCTTATCCCAGCGGGTATGCCACGTAAGCCAGGCATGGACCGTGCGGACCTTTTCAACGTAAACGCAGGTATCATCAAAACATTAGCTGAAGGCATCGTTAAAAACTGTCCTAAAGCGTTAGTAGGTATCATCACTAACCCAGTAAACGGCACAGTGCCAATCGTTGCTGAAGTATTCAAAAAAGCGGGTACTTACGATGCAGGCCGTGTATTCGGTATCACAACGCTTGACGTGATCCGTTCAGAAGCATTTGTTGCTGAACTTAAAGGTTTAAGCGCAACTGACGTTAAAGTTCCAGTGATCGGCGGTCACTCAGGTACGACAATCCTTCCTCTTCTTTCTCAAGTTGAAGGTGTTACTTTCACTGACGAAGAAGTTGCGGCATTAACTCCACGTATCCAAAACGCAGGTACTGAAGTTGTTAACGCTAAAGCGGGTGGCGGTTCAGCGACTCTTTCTATGGGTGCAGCTGCAGCACGCTTCTGTATGTCTTTAGTTAAAGGCTTACAAGGTGAAGAAGTAGTTGATTACGCATACGTTGCAGTTGAAAACGGTGACGCAGCATACTTCGCACACCCAGTTCGTCTAGGTAAAAACGGCGTTGAAGAAATCCTTTCTTACGGTGAGTTAAGTGCATTCGAAGAGCAAGCTAAAAACGACATGCTAGCTACACTTAACAAAGACATCCAAGAAGGTGTTGATTTCATCAACGGTTAATTCCGACAGATGATAGGCGATTTTTTAAATCGCCGAAAACAAAAAAGCCTGCAAATGCAGGCTTTTTTAATGGCTCGAATAAATAGTGTTTAGTGATCGCGGGCAACGGCGATACGGGCCAAACTCTCTAAGGCTTGTTTGTACGGTGTATCTGGTAAGAACGCAATACAAGCAATTGCTTTGTCAGCTTCTTGCTCAGCTTTTTGCATTGCAAACTCAAGGGCCTTAGTGTCAGCTAATGCCGCTAGAATGCTTTCTAAATGGTCCATACCATTACCAAGCTCAATTGCTTCGCGTACTAGCTTAACTTGCTCTGGTGTGCCTTTTTGCATTGCGTAGATAAGCGGTAGGGTAGGTTTACCTTCAGCTAAATCATCGCCAATATTTTTACCAAGTTGCTCGGCATCAGCGTTGTAATCAAGTACATCATCCACTAATTGGAATGCAGTGCCAAGATGCATACCGTATAAGTTTAATGCTTCAAGGGTTTGTTTGTCTTGCTCGGTAATAATTGCAGCAAGGCCGGTTGCAGCTTCGAACAATTTTGCCGTTTTGCTGTAAATAACCTGCATATAGCTTTGTTCTGTGGTGTCAGGGTCATTACAGTTCATTAGCTGTAATACTTCACCTTCAGCGATGACATTGGTTGCATCCGCTAAAATTTGCATGATTGGCATTTTACCTAGGCCAACCATAAGCTGAAATGAACGTGTATAGATAAAGTCACCGACCAAAACGCTCGCTGCATTACCAAACTCTGCGTTGGCTGTAGGCGTACCACGGCGCAAATGTGACTCGTCGACAACGTCGTCATGCAATAAAGTGGCGGTATGAATAAATTCGATGATAGTGGCAAGCGTAATATGGTCTTTGCCCTCATAACCAAGTGCTTTTGCCGCTAAAATGGCCAACATAGGACGAACGCGTTTACCGCCACTGTTTACTATGTATAAACCGAGTTGGTTAACCAATGCGACATCTGAGCGCATTTGGGCATGTATAAGTTGATTGACGTCATCCATTTCATTTTCGATTAACGTCTGGATAGCTTTTATATCCATTGATCTCCGAGCCAATATTTATGGGTATACGGGGCTGATTGTACAACAAAAAAAGCGCTTGCTCGATATTTTGTGATGATTCAGTAAAAAAACACTGTAAAGTTTTTTATTTGAGATCAATTTTGCCAAGATAAATTTATAACCTTGATTAATAAGTGATCAGCTTTTTGAATTTTAAAGGTGCGTATTATTAGCGTAATTTAATTGTCATGAGATCGTAAAAACCGCTTGGCATGTGGTGTTTTTAGGATAGAATAGGGGAAAATATTGAATTGCTCTCAATGCAGCTATTTTTTATTCATTTTATCGAAAAAGAGGCTTGCTAGTTTTTGCACATTAGCGTAAACTTCGCGCCCTATTGAAGAATATTTTAGTTGCGTCGATTTGAGGGCGCACAGACGGAGTTAATTATGTACGCGGTTTTCCAAAGTGGTGGTAAACAGCACCGTGTGACTGAAGGTCAAACAATTCGTCTTGAGAAATTAGACGTTGAAACTGGTGCAGCAGTTGAATTTGATTCAGTACTTTTAGTTGCTGATGGTGAGAAAATCGAGATCGGTGTACCGTTCGTAAACGGTGGTAAAGTAACAGCTGAGGTTGTTTCACACGGTCGCGGTGAGAAAGTTAAGATTGTTAAATTTAGACGTCGTAAGCATTCTCGTAAGCAAATGGGCCATCGTCAATGGTTCACTGAAGTTAAAATCACTGGCATTAGCGCTTAATTAGAGGTACTGAGAAATGGCACATAAAAAAGCAGCTGGTAGTACTCGTAACGGTCGTGATTCAGAAAGCAAACGCCTAGGTGTTAAGCGTTTTGGTGGCGAATCAGTTCTAGCGGGTAGCATCATTGTTCGTCAACGTGGTACTCGTTTCCACGCTGGCGCAAACGTAGGTATCGGTAAAGACCACACTATCTTCGCAAAAGCAGATGGTAAAGTTCAATTCGAACAGAAAGGTCCTTTAAACCGTAAATACGTAAATATCGTAGCTGAGTAATCATCTCGATATTTGAAAAACCCCGCCTTTGCGGGGTTTTTTGTTTTAAGGCACATAATCGTGCGTATAAATATATACCTAAGCGCCTTGGCATTGGGTGCTGAATAGGGCACTTAGGTATATAATAGAGTTATTAACAAGCCAATCTTAAAGTGAGTAATCATGAAGTTTGTAGATGAAGTAGAAATTCGTTGTGACGCGGGTGATGGCGGCAGCGGTGTCGTATCTTTCCGACGTGAAAAATATGTACCAGATGGCGGTCCTGATGGCGGCGACGGCGGCGATGGCGGCAGCGTTTATCTACAAGCCGATGAAAACTTAAATACGTTAATTGATTACCAATTTGAGCGTTTTCATAAAGCAGAGCGCGGCACAAATGGTCAAAGCCGTAACATGACTGGTAAAAAAGGCGCTGATTTAACGCTTAAAGTGCCTGTTGGTACACGTATCATTGATGTTGATACTGAAGAGTCATTAGGTGATTTGACCAAGCATGGTCAAAAGGTTGTTGTTGCAAAAGGTGGTTTCCATGGCTTGGGGAATGCACGTTTTAAATCAAGTACAAACCGCGCTCCACGTCAAAAAACACTAGGTACACCTGGTGAAGTTCGCAGCTTACGTCTAGAGCTAATGCTACTTGCTGATGTTGGCTTACTTGGTTTACCAAATGCTGGTAAATCAACGTTTATCCGTAGTGTTTCTGCAGCTAAACCAAAAGTGGCAGATTACCCGTTTACGACGCTTATTCCTAATCTTGGTGTAGTACGCCCAGATGCGAATAAGTCATTTGTAATTGCTGATATCCCAGGTCTAATCGAAGGGGCTTCAGATGGCGCAGGCCTTGGTATTCGCTTCTTAAAACACTTAGAGCGTTGTCGTGTATTACTGCATATCATTGATGTTATGCCTGTTGATGGCACAAATCCGGTTGATAATGCCTTTGCGATTATTAATGAGCTACACCAATACAGCCCTAAACTTGCTGAAAAGCCGCGCTGGTTAGTATTTAACAAAATTGACCTATTACCAGAAGATGAAGCTGAAGCCCTGTGTAATGAAATTGCCGAAGAGCTAGGTGAAGAGGCTAATGTTTACCGTATCTCTGCTGCGAATAAACAAAATACTCAAGCATTGTGTCATGACATTATGGCGCTACTTGATAGTATGCCGAAAGAGAAATTCGCTGAAGAAGAGAAAGAAGAAGTTGAATTTAAGTGGGATACTTACCATCAGAAAGCGACCTCTCAAGACGATGATGATTGGGATGACGACTGGGATGATGATGACTACGACGTAGAAGTTATCTACCAACGATAAAATTTAAAACTGAAAAGGAGCCATGCGCTCCTTTTTTATTAATAAGAAAAAAGTATTAAGGTTTAGTGTGAAAATTTCAATGATTGCTGCTATGGCAAATAACCGAGTAATTGGCCAAGACAACCAAATGCCATGGCATTTACCCGCCGATCTGCAACACTTTAAAAAAGTAACCATGGCAAAGCCTGTGATCATGGGCCGCAAAACGTTTGAATCAATAGGCCGCCCTTTACCAGGTCGTCAAAATATTATTATCACGCGTAATGTTGATTACACAGCAGAGGGTATTGAGGTGGTTACTTCTCCAGAAGCTGCGCTGAAATTGGTTGCTGATGTTGAAGAAGTTATGATTATTGGTGGCGGAAATATATACGAACAATTCCTGTCTCAAGCAGATCGTCTATACTTAACATTCATCGACCTCGAAGTGGCCGGTGATACGCAATTCCCAGATTACGAAAGTGTTGCTAATTGGACAGTTGCCGAGCAAGAAAAGCATCAGCCTGATAACAAAAACCCTCACTCGTATACTTTTGTAACCCTGTACAAAAATTCGTAACATTATTGCGGTAAAATTAATTAGTTGGTACAATATTACACAATCTTGGTAAGAAAAAAGTATTACATAAGGGCAAAATATGATGAAGTTACCAAATATGTTACTTGCAGCGGCTGTTGTATCAGCGTCAGTTGCGTATACAGCACCAGCAAAAGCTGATGATCAATTAGCGGTTTCTATCTGTGAATATATCGCAGCTGATGATAAAAACCGTTTGCGTAGTAAGCTTAAAAGCTCACGTGTGAAAATTCGTAACATTTTTGATGCTGTGAAATGCAATGGCAATAACATGCTTCGTCATGCAATCGAAAGCGGCGCGGCAGATACTGGTGAGTATATTGTTAAGAACTTATCAAAAAGCTCTTTAGAAGATGGTGCTGATATTGCTTGGGCTGAGTCGAACGGTCACGGTGGTTCACCACTAATCGCTGTTATTAAAGACCGCGCAGGCCTTTAATTGAAACGCAAATAGAATTTAAGAAACCGCACTCGTTGCGGTTTTTTTATGCCTGAATAACAGCTTATAAAGTGAATAGATACAAAAAGCCGTGTTTGTTTTCACAAACACGGCTTCTATATTTTGTTAGCTCGTAGCTCGTAGCTCGTAGCTCGTTTACAGCTTCTTAAACTTTAAACGCATCCACCGATAAACGTAGTTCTTCAGCCAGTTTTGCTACTTCTGAACTTGAAATATTGGTTTGGTTTGCGCCTTCAGCTGTTTGTTCAGCAATTGCTACAATCGACTCTAAGCGTTCGCTAATTTCTTGTGAAACTTGCTGTTGCTCATGAGCAGCTGTTGAGATCTCTTCACTTACGTTGTGAGCTTGCGCAACGGCTGCAGTGATTGAATCAAGGGCGGTATTTGCAAGGTCTGATTGCTCAACACATGACTCAGCTTGTTGTTTACCTTTCGACATTGCTGATACAGCAGCCTCAGCGCCAACCTGAAGCGATTCAATCATAGCTTGAATCTCTTGAGTCGACTCTTGTGTTTTGCTCGCTAGAGAGCGCACTTCGTCAGCAACTACGGCGAAGCCTCGGCCTTGTTCACCGGCACGGGCTGCTTCGATGGCTGCATTAAGCGCAAGTAGGTTGGTTTGCTCAGCAATGCCACGAATAACATCTAAAATGCCACCGATTGAAGCGCTGTCTTTATGAAGTTGGTTGATAACTTGCGATGCATCATCGACTTCACGAGCTAGTTGCTCAATGGTTGCTTTATTTTGTGATGAAATGCCTTTGACACGATCTGCTTCTTTATCAGCGTTCTTTATTTCACTAAGAGCTTGTTGTGCACTGCTACTTACCGCTTGTGATGTACTGCTCATCTCAGTTGTTGCCGTTGCCGCTTGTTCAACCTGTGCTTGTTGATTACGTATAGCTTGGCTAGATTCTTCAGTGATTGCCGATGTCTCTTCAGAAGCAGCAGCTAGCTGTGTAGAGCGAGAGATTATACCTTGGATAAGCGTACGCAAACTTTCAATTAGCGTATTACAGCTACGTGATAGTTCACCGAATTCGTCTTTAGCTGAGTCGTCAAGACGCTGTGTCATGTCACCGCTTGCCACGATATCAAGGATACGGTTTACTTCAGAAAGGGGCTTGGTTATACGATTAACAGTCACAGCAGCAACGATGATAGCAATTAAAGTAGCAATCACCATGGCAACCCAAGTCCAAATAGTTGCTGTTGAGACATTACCGCTGACATCTTGCTGCAAGTCAAAAGCCAGCACTGTAGCTTGGTCAACTAGTTCTTTTAATTGCTTTAATGCTTCACTAGTAGAGTTTTCTGCGTTTGCTAATTCAGCTTCTGTTTTAGCAATTGCATCAATTAAACGTTTTTTATTTGCAGATAAACTGTTATTACCACGAACATTATCTGAAAGCGTTTCAAAGTAGCCGTTTAAATCATTATACAAACCGGCGTTATTATCAATAATTGCTGGGCGAATGAGCCCTAAACTACGCTCAACTTCTTCTAAGTAATAAACCTGTTCATTTTTTACGATGTCTAATGTGTTGAGAGTTTTCACCGTTAGCATATCAGTGCTGTTAGTGACGACTGATTGGAAGTTGTTTTCCATGTTATTGGCGGCTTGATAAGCACGTGAATGGTTTTCTTCAAGTCCATCTATATCAATAATATCAAGCACCACTGAATTTGCATCTTCAGCACTGATTTCGATGTTTTCAAGCTGGGTGCGTAGTGTTTTATTTAGCTCAAGTTGAGTTTGTTTATCTGCAAACAGGTTGTCGACAGACTTAACAAAGCGCTTATAAGTTTGCTCAACTTGTTGGCTGCTTTGTTTTAGCTTTGGATCGTTGCTAACAATTTGTTGAAGCTCTTGGTAGGAATTATCATATCGTTTTTTTTGTTGGTTGAAATTTTTTCTTAATGTCGCCAGTTCATCTTGCGCATTAGTATAAAAACTTGCCTGAGCTGACTTACTCATTAAAATAAATTCAACCTGTAACTCATAACTCTTATCGAGAGCTGGCAGCGAAAGCTGGTTAACTCGCTGTGTTGATTGATCTATGTTGGTAATTTTTACCAACGAGTTACCACCAATAAAAAGCAGGAGTAACGTAATAACAATAAAGCCACCCCAAATGCGCTGTCTAACGGTCAAGTTCATATGCAATTCCAGAAAATAGTACTAATCAACACTTATCGGCAAGGTTGCCAATTAGTTAAGTATTTAAATTTAATTAGCTTTAAATTAAATTTATTTTAATTGTTATAAATCTAACAGATGTTCAGCTATTTTTCAGTTTATTTAGATAAAAGAGTGGGATTTTTCGACGAAATAGTCTTTTGTGTTGAGTTCCATTAGGGTCATTGCGCCACCCCAAACACAGCCTGTATCAAGTGCGTGGATGTTTTCTTGTTTGACTTTACCTTCTAAAGCAGCCCAGTGGCCAAATGCAATATGCTGTTTTAACTTAGAAATATCAGGGTGATCGAACCAAGGTATTATTGAGCTGTCTTCACTAATACTGGTTTTGTTTGCAAAATCGAGTTCACCTGTAAGGTTTACGAACCGCATCCGAGTGAAATAATTAACAATATAGCGAAATTTAGCTTCACTACTTAAATTCGATTGCCACTGTAACGGATGGGGATCGTACATATTGGCGAAGTAATGAGTTGCATCAGCTCCTTGATAGCATTGCTGGGCAAAACTAGCACGTTTCAATGCTTTTTTTATTGACCAGCTAGGATTTAGGCCAGCATGACTTATCAGCATGTTATAGCGTTCAAGCCAAATAGCTAATGGCTGTTGCTGTAAAAAATGAATATATTCAGCGCGTTTTGGACTATTAAAAACATCGGCCAGCTTATCTTTGGGGTTTGCAGGTTTATTTAGATAATGACAAGCGATAAGGTGTAAATCATGATTACCAAGGGTAATAGTTACACTGCCTTGCATAGTATGAAGACGCTCGAGACAGGCGAGTGAGTCAGGACCTCGAGCGACTATATCGCCGACTAAGTAAAGGTGATCTTGGCTTGGGTTGAAGTTGACCCGTTTCAATAACGCATCAAATTCACTATAACACCCCTGTAAATCACCAATTGCATAATCAGCCATCGTTATTTAGTGCAATATGTTTGGGCGAGCTAAACGAAACACCTCGATTGGTGCTTCGAATTCAGTCCCAAATTCGTTACGCATGGTGTAATGACCTTGCATTGTCCCAACTGGGGTATCAAGCACAGCGCCACTGGTGTATTTGTAGCTTTCACCTGGGGCAATGGTTGGGGTTTCACCAACAACACCTTCACCTTGTACTTCCACTTCTTTGCCGTTAGCGTCAGTAATTAACCAATAACGGCTCAAAAGCTTAGCACTGCATAAACTGTGGTTTTTAATGGTGATAGAATAAGCAAAAACGTATTTATCTTGTTCAGGCTCTGATTGACCTTCTACGTAGAAGGTCTCAACCGACACCTTAATTGGAGAACCTAGATTACTGCTTGTTGTCATAAATCCAATTAGCTATATCAATAAATTGTTGTAAAGACAGGCTTTCAGCACGCAGCGTGATATCAATGCCGATGCTTGTTAGTTCTTCAGCTGTAAGTAAGTTAGATAAACTATTACGCAGAGTCTTACGGCGCTGATTAAAGGCTTCTAAGCATACTGTGTTAAGAAGTTTTGTACTTTTAGCTGAACGCTGTTCAGGCTTTTTAGGGATCAAACGAATTACTGCTGAATCGACCTTAGGGGCTGGCTTAAAGCACTCTGGTGGCACATCAATCACTGGCATTGCGTGACAGTAATATTGTGTCATTACACTCAAGCGGCCAAAAGCTTTGCTGCCTGGGCCTGCGACCATACGTTTAACCACTTCTTTTTGCAGCATAAAGTGCATATGCTCTACGTTATCTGCGAACTCAAATAAATGGAATAACAGCGGGGTCGAAACATTGTAAGGTAAGTTACCAAAAATCTTTAATTTTTCGTCTGACTTGATCAAAGAGCTAAAGTCGAACTTCATTGCATCGCCTTGATGCACTGTTAACTTTGGCCCTAAAAATGGGTGGCTCGTTAAACGTTCTGCTAAGTCTTTATCTAACTCAACAACCGTTAGGTGGCCACTTAAATCAGCGACTGGCTCAGTGATAGCACCAAGACCCGGGCCGATTTCTACTAAATTATCTTCAGGTTTAGGATCAATGGCCGTGACGATTTTGTCGATGATCATGTCATCGTTTAAAAAGTTTTGACCAAAACGCTTACGAGCGCGGTGTCCTAAATGTACTTTATCTGTCATTGATTCTGTGCTTTTTCATGGGCGAGCTTAATTGCTTCGCGGATCGCTAATTCAAAACTACCTACATCAGCAGTACCTGTGCCGGCTAAATCGAGAGCCGTGCCGTGATCTACTGAGGTGCGAATAAATGGCAGGCCAAGAGTGATGTTGACCGAATTGCCGAAACCTTTGTATTTTAGCACAGGTAATCCCTGATCGTGATACATTGCAAGCACTGCATCTGCTTGCGAAAGATATTTATCTTGGAATAGGGTGTCAGCAGGCAATGGGCCAATTAAGTTCATACCTTGGTTATTTAAGAGCTCAAGAGTTGGCGTTATAGTGTCAATTTCTTCTGTGCCTAAATGACCATCTTCGCCGGCATGTGGGTTTAAGCCACATACGAGAATGCGTGGCTTTTCAATGCCAAACTTTGTTTGTAAGTCATGATTTAATATTGTGGCTACTTTGCTTAAACGCTCAACGGTGATTGCGCGCGATACATAAGCAAGCGGTATATGCGTTGTAACAAGCGCCACGCGTAAGCCTTCTGTAGCTAACAACATCACCACATCAGCAGTATTTGATTGCTGTGCAAAATACTCTGTGTGACCGCTGAACGAAATCCCCGCTTTGTTGATAATCCCTTTATGAACAGGGCCTGTAACAACAGCAGCAAAAGTACCATCCATATTTTTTTCACTGGCAATGCGCAGTGTATCCAACACATATTGACCGTTAGCGTCATTAAGTACGCCCACTTCAACGTCAGTGCCTAAATCTACTTGGTGTAAGTAAACGCTGCCTGCAGGGGCAATGCTTGGTGCTTGGCTATCATCGAAGTCAATTAAATTGATATCTAAACCAAGCAACTTAGCGCGCTGTTTTAATAACGCGCCATCAGCAATCACCACCAGTTGGGCATCCCACTGGTGCTGCGCTAACTTGATAAGTAAATCAGGGCCAATACCAGCTGGCTCACCTGGGGTAATTGCAATTCTAATGGTCATAATTATTATTCTGTTGGGAAAATATCAACGTGTGCTTGCTCACGCATTTCTTGCTGCCAGTTGAAACTTTCTTCTTTAAATTTACGATTAAACAGTAGTTGGTGAGCGCGGTTACGTTTAGCTTGCTCTGTTTTATCTGCTACACGCTTATCAAGTAGCTGTACAATGTGCCAACCAAACTGAGTTCTGAATGGCTCACTGATTTCATTTTTATCTAGAGAAAGCAGGGTATTTTTAAACTCTGGTACATAGGTGCTTGGGTCAGTCCAGTCGTACTCACCACCTTTTAGTGCTGAACCTGGATCTTCAGAGTACTCTTTAGCAAGTTCTGCAAAGTCAGCTTTACCATCACGAAGATCTTTTGCAAAGCCTTTAAGCATGTCACGCGCTTTTTCTTCGCTTAAAATAATTGATGGTTTAACTAAGATATGGCGTGAACGAACTTCTGTTGTTTCAACAACTTGACGACCACGAACATCTTGCACTTTGACGATGTGGAAACCAGCACCTGAACGAAGCGGACCAACAATGTCATCTTTTTTATGACCTTTTACAGCTTCTGCGAATAGCGATGGCATTTCGTTGATGCTCATCCAACCAAGCTGACCACCCTCAAGTGCCTTTGAGCCGCTTGAAGATGAAATAGCAATACGCTTGAACTCTTTGCCTTCTTTTAAAAACTCAATAACTTTCTCAGCTCGCGTTTTAGCGCTCGCAATTTCATCCGCAGTAGCATCACTAGGAATATCAATCAAGATATGGCCAATGTCATATTCTTCGGCATTTTTACCTTGTGTTTCCATGATTTTTAACAGGTTATCAATTTCTTGCGTACTGATATAAATACGGCGATCCACGTTCATGCGAGTTACTTGTTGCGTGGTGATCTCTTTACGGATTTCTTCGCGATATGCAGGGTAGCTGTCTCCAGCCGCTTCAATTGTCCGACGTAAGTCAGCAATACTGCCACCTTGCTCACGCGCCATATTTTCTAAAGTTTGGTCTAATTGCGAGTCTGAAATCTCAAGACCCATACGCTCAGCAAGTTGCATCATTAGTTCTTGGCTAACTAAACGCTCAATGGCTTGAATTCGCAGTGTATCATCAGAAGGTAATTCTTGACCTTGCTCTGCAGCCTGAGTCTTTACGCGATTAACAATGGTGTCTACTTCACTTTGTAAGATAACACCTTGGTTAACAACGCCCACCACTTTGTCAATTTCAACTGGTTTTGCGAAAACGCTTTGGCATAGGCCAACTGTTAATAATGCTGATGCAAATAATTTTTTTAAATTCATACTTTTTCTAATACTCTTGCTAATAGTACTGCGGTACTAGTTATTAAGAAAATACGGTCTACGATAGCCAAAAATACCTTGTTGTAATAATTTTTGTGCATCATAACGGCTTTTGCTTCCAAGCCCTTTTAACACAATATTGAAACCAATACTTGTGTCAAAGGTGGCTTGCTCTTGACCAATCGCCTGGTTCAAATCAGTTTCGATTTGACGACGGCCTGTGATTTGAAACGCCCAACAGCATGATTCATACTGAAGACCGCTGAAAACCTCAATACTACGACCGCTCTCTAAATCACGGTGGTAGCTGCCAACAAACTGCCAATCTTCTGATAGCGGAATGCTGGTAAATAGACCAACTTGCTCGATTGTATTGCCTGAGACATCATTTGCATAGCGATGGTTCAATTGCACGAGCTGTTTATCGTCACCTTTATAATCTAAGGTGATATTTGACTGAATAATTTCTTTACCATCAGTGTCGTACTGGATACCACCTGATAAATACCAACGACGGTGCCAATGTAACATGGTTTGCGCTGCAAACAAGGCATTGTAGTTAGTGTCGGAGTCGATACCTTGTGATGTAGGCTTGGCATCATTACTTAAATAAAAAATTTGTCCGGCACTGAAGTTAAATACTTCTTCATTTTCACTACTAAATAAGCGTGTTGTTGCACCTAACGTAAATTGGTTTGCAGTTGCTATTCGGTCGATACTTGAAAAACGGCGATCTCTAAATAAGCCAAAGAAATCGTCTTGTAATTTTGCTGTATCGTAAAGACCAATATTTGATTGGTCTTTATTTGGCGTATATAAGTACTGAATTTGTGGTTCAAGAGTTTGAATACCATCTTTAAAGAAAAATGCAGTATCACGCTCAAAATTTAATTGGCTGTATAAACGTACTTTAGGTAGGGTTCGAGTGACATTTTCATCAAACTCGGTACCAGCTAAGTCACCATGTTGGTTGTATTCAGTATGTAATACGCTGAACTCAGATAAAAATGACCATGCGTATTCTTGATAACCAAAACTTGCTTTAGGCTCTATATGAACACGGCTTGCTTCATCAATTACAGCTTCATCATTCGTGAAATAACTGAGCTCACCATCAAGGGTTAAATCAATGCCATAAAAATCATATGCATCAGTTTGCGAAAAACTAATTTGTGGCAACGCCGCATATGATTCACGGTGATCACCAAGTACTTCAAAGCTTTGCAACTTGATATTGGTGCGCCAAGTGTCACCTAAGTGGGTTAGAGAGCCGGTGCGGTACAACTGAGTATCGGTGCGAGTCGCATAACCAGAGTTTAAATCGGTTAAGTAGTTATCATCACTGACGTTTGTTATGTCGATATTAGCACGCCAGTTTTCACCTAAATAACTTTGCTGTTGCCAGTGGAACAGGTAACGAGAGTCTACATTTGGCTCTTCGTCATCTTTGTCTAGGTACTCAACAGCAACTAAGCCATTATTTTGCTCAGTTAAGTAACGAAATTCCCCAATCATTTGTAAACCGCGTTTAGACATATAGCGCGGTGTTATAGTCGCGTCGTAATTTGGTGCAATATTCCAGTAATAAGGAGTAATGGTTTCGATACCATAGCGGCCTGAGCTCGAGAAGTTAGGTGTTAGTAAACCTGACTTACGACGGTCATCTAATGGGAAAGTAAAATAAGGAACATAAAGTACTGGGGTATCAAACACTCTAAGCACAGTATTATGTGTTTCGCCCCAACCTTCTTCTCTTGATAAGTCGATTTCGTCAGCTTCGATGGCCCACACAGGTGTTTCACCCGGACAGGTAGTAAAGCTTGCGTTCATCAGGTTTAGGCCAGACTCATTAACTGTTAGTTTTTCTGCGCCGCCATGACCAAGTTGATCAGTAAACTTATAGTCTGCGCCTAGCAAGCTCAATTCAGAATTGTTTAAATCTGCATTGAGTCCAGAGCTATTAATTTGGCTTACTTTATCGCGATAAACGATAGGACCGGTTGCATTAAGTAACCCACGTTGTTTGTCAATCAGTGCACTTTGTGCGGACAAATTCATCGTTAGGGTGTTAATATCTACATTACCGGTAAATTCTGCGCTTTGGGTACCCAATAGTTCAATATCATCGGATTTGATATCGATCATATTAAGTTCAAGGCCAGGGAGCGGTTGCCAAGCTCTGGTTTGCATTGAAGTGCCACAAAAATTGTGTGTCAGTTCAGTTTCGGCGAACGATGGTGCGCTAAGTACGCTTAGCATCATTATGCCCCAGGTTTTGCTCATTTAATGACCTTAATGCTCTTTGGTTGGATATAAGCTAGACATAATAAAGGAAAACAATGGCAAATACAGTAATTGACTTAGTGAAAAATAGATATCTTACTAAATGAATCGTTATAAAAGTTTACAGCAGTTTTTAAATCCTCACTTTAAAGAGGATGAATATCAATTAGCCGCCATCACTGGGGATGCGAGTTTTCGCCGGTATTTCCGCGTAAATACAAGTGATCAGAGCTATATTGTCATGGACTCAGATCCAGATAAATTAGATAACACGCCTTATATAGAGCTCAATAAAGTATTTTCTCAGCATGGGTTTAAATTACCAAAAATTCTTCAGGCTGATGAAAAACAAGGCTTCTTCTTGCTGAGTGATTTAGGCAATACTCATTTGGCTGATTTACTGGGCGACGAAGACCGCACTTTACACTACAAACATCTAATAAAGTTAAGTGCACAGTGGGCGCAAATTCCGCCTGCCCAATATATGAAAGTATTTGATGGCGAGTTTTTACAGTTTGAGCTAAGTATTTTTAGAGATTGGTTAGTCGATAACTTTATCGGTGAGCAACTCTCTGCTGATGAACAGCAAATGTGGCAACAAGCCTGTGAGTTATTAATTAATAATGCCCTTGAGCAACCAATTGTTACGGTGCACCGAGACTTCCATAGTCGCAATATTATGCGCACAGGGCAGCAATGGGCAATCATCGATTATCAAGATGCGGTGCAAGGGCCGGTGTGTTATGACCTTGTTTCATTATTAAGAGATTGCTATTTCAAGCTACCAGAACAAGAGCTCGACTACCTTTTACATTACGCTTATGACGAATTTAGCGAGCAGCAGCTATTGCAAGACACTTCGTTTGCGATGTTTAAACGTTGGTTTGACTTAACCGGCGTGCAGCGTCATTTAAAAGCTGCGGGCATATTTTGCCGATTAAAATTACGTGACGGTAAGTCTGGCTATTTGAATAATGTACTGCCAACCCTTACATACATCAGTAATGTCAGTAAAGAATACCCAGAGTTAACAGCCCTTGGTCAGTGGATAGAGCAGATAATTATTCCACAGACTAAGCAGCGTTTAACGAAAGAGTCCAAATGAAAGCAATGATCCTAGCGGCGGGGCGTGGTAAACGCATGATGCCGCTAACCGAAACGCAACCAAAGCCGATGCTAAAGATTAAAGGCAAGCCATTATTAGAGCATCATATTAATAACTTACGCCAAGCAGGCATTACCGATATTGTCATTAACCTTGCTTGGCAGGGTGACAAAATAACCGAGTATTTCGGTAATGGTTCGCAGTTTGGTGTAACGATCACTTATAGCCAAGAACAAGCTGGGGGGCTAGAAACCGCTGGGGGGATCATTCAAGCATTGCCGTTATTGGGCGAGCAATTTATTGTCATCAATGGTGATGTGTTTACTGATTACGATGTGACTTCGTTGATGCAGTTACACCTGCAAGCAGGAGAGGCGCATATTGTCCTTGTTGAAAATCCCGCGCATAATCCTGATGGTGATTTTGCGCTGAGTCATCTAAGCCCAGATAGTCAAAAGTATACTTTTTCCGGTATAAGTCGCTATCATGCTGATTTCTTTAAAGGTCTCAGCACTGGTATTCGTCCACTTGGGCCTATTTTGCGAGAAAAGCTCAGTGAGTATCAGGTTTCGACTGAACTTTATTTAGGTCAGTGGGATGACATTGGCACACCAGCCAGACTCGACGAAATCAATCAGCGTTTCGCTTTGTAAAAACAACAGAGGTTTGCCAAATTATGTGGGGAAAAGTACTCGGTTTTTGTTTTGGCTTTATGTTTGGCAAATTTATAGGAGCCTTACTAGGCCTATACCTAGGCCATATGTTCGATCGCAGCTTAAAACAAGATTTTGATAAAGCAGGTGGTTTTTCTGGTTTGTTTAAAGGCGATGATATTAACGAGCGCCAAGCACTTTTCTTTTCTAGCTGCTTTGCAGTGATGGGGCATATCGCCAAATCGAATGGTCGCGTTAGTGAAACGCATATTCGTGCTGCAAGTTTGTTTATGGACGAAATGGGTTTATCGGGTGATGAGCGAAGAGAAGCACAAGATGCCTTTCGTAGTGGTAAAGAAAGCGACTTTTCATTAAAAGAAACCGTTCATGACTTTAAAGAGCGCTTTGCTCGACGCCATGATTTATTGCAACTGTTCCTCGAAATACAAATTCAAATGGCCTTTTCTGATGGTCACCTTGCAGAGCAAGAAAAGCAGCTTTTGCAAGAGGTGAGTAAGCAGTTAGGTATTTCACGTACGCAGTTTGCAATTTTATTAAAACGTTACCAAGCCGAATTTGCATTTCGTCAGCAACAACAGCGTTTTTATGAACAGCAGCGTCAACAAAGTCAGCAAAATCGCAGCAGTCATAGTGAACAAAGAGGGCACAGTGTGCCACCGAATAATAGTATGAATCGCGCCCAAGCGTTGGCTCTTTTAGGTTTAAACAATGATGCTTCTGCGAGAGATATTAAAGTTGCTTATCGAAAGCTCATGGCTCAGCATCATCCCGATAAGCTGGTATCGCAAGGTTTACCAAAACATATGATGGAAGTTGCGGTAAAGAAAAGCCAAGATATTCAAGCGGCTTATGAGTATTTAAAAAAGGCGGCGTAAAAATCCGTCGACTTCTTTGAGCAGCCGCTGGTGCTGCTCAGGCTCTGAAGGCACACCAAATAACTCTCTTTGTCGGTAGTCATATTTTGCGTGTTTTCTTACCCAACGTTTTCTGTCTTTAACGCTTTGCAGCGTGTCAGGGTTGCCCTCACTATAGAAAATATCCAGTAGCGGTGGGCTGATAGTCGAAAGCGTCGCATTGAGATGCTGGTTACGAACACTGTTAGGTAAATAACTACCTAGGCTAATAAAAGCGTTTAGTTCGTTATTTGGAAAGCTAGCATAATGCTCAATCAAGAGCCCCGCACTGGCACCTTGTGCTACTACAATAATGTTGCCGCCTTCATCCATGGCACTGTTATACAAGGCATTGAATCTGGCAATTAGCTTTAATTTATAATCATCAAGTACGGCTTCACTAATATTAGGTTCACCTGTAACAAAATGCGGCGCTTGTTGTGTTTCGGCTGGTGGAGCAGGAGTTGATTGCTCATCGCCTTGTTGACTACTTTGTGTTGTTGACTCAGCTTCAGAGCTTTTAGGTGACTCGGGCGTTGTCACATCGACAGGGTGCCAATCAATGTCAGGCATGGTCATGGCAAGGGTTGCATAGCCAATTTCGTTTAACTGCTTGCGCAAAAAGTTAATACCAGCATTATTAGTGGGTAAGTGCTGCCAATCAGGAATGATTAGCACAATTCCGCGTTGACTGGCTGCCATCGATTGACGGTATAAACTAATGAACTCATCTTCACCGGCAAGCAGAGTACGTACTTCATCACTTGGTAAAAAGCGTTGAATATCGTTAGTGACCAAGCTTGACCAAGGGGTGGGTTTAATAAAATCGGCAGCATTCACATTGCCCATCAACGCAAAACAGGCTGCGTAAGCTAAGCGATGTGCGGGTTTTAAATTCATGCCGATATTACCTGAGTCTTTAATTAAATCAGTGATTAATTAACTATCGGCAGTCTTTATTAAATATTTAGCGAATTGTCTTAAAACTCAGGAGCGGCTTCAAAAATCAGTGTTTCACCGCTTGCAGGGTGAGCTAAGGTAAGCATTTCGGCATGCAGTTGTAAGCGGGGAGCCATGGCGAATGCCTCGGGGTGAGCATACAACTTATCGCCTAAAATAGGGTGACCTAATGACAGCATGTGCACACGTAGTTGGTGAGAACGCCCAGTAATAGGAGTCAGCTCGACACGAGTTGCATTCTGTTCATGCTCAAGTACTTTAAAATGGGTTAATGACGGTTTGCCATTGTCGTGATCAACCATTTGCTTTGGGCGGTTCGGCCAATCACAAATAAGTGGTAAATCTACAGAACCAGTTTCTTGCTCAAGCTTACCAAATACACGAGCAATGTAGCGTTTCGCGGTTTTTCTATCTTGAAACTGAATGCTTAAATTACGATGCGCTTCTTTATGCATAGCTAAACAAATAATGCCAGAGGTCGCCATATCAAGGCGGTGAACAATTTTTGCCGTTGGGAAAACGCGATTAATGCGAGCAATAAGGCAGTCGGCGTGTTTTGGGTCTTTTCCCGGCACAGTAAGTAAACCACTTGGTTTATTCACAATAAGTAAGTCATCGTCTTGATAAACAATACTTAAATAAGGTGTCATTGGGGGATTATAATTGAGTAACACAGCCAGCCTCGATGATATGCAAGGGCGCTATTTTAAAGGAGTATGAGCGCTTACACAATGCCAGAGCTGGTTTTCGAGTAGCAGCTAAGATACAGTAAATTCAGCTATGGAGTTTAAATAAAAGGACAAGTGAATGTTTCGCCTTGGTTTAATTCGCAGTAAACCTTGTACACGTTGTGGCTTAGAAGTTAATGACCTTGAGCCAGAGTGCCCGCACTGTAAAGGCTTTTCAGGCCTACAAGCAGTATATTTAAAGCAGGCTTATAAAGACGATTTAATACAAAGAAATAAAAGCTTAGCTAAGTTATTTTGCAAGCTAGCGGTATTGGCCGTAATTATTACCCTTGTGGTGTTTTTTGCATAAAAAACGCGATGTGAAAGCACATCGCGTTTGTAGTTTTGAGTTTAGCGCTTCAACGTTAGTGAGAAACGACAATTAAACGAATTGCATCCAGTTTAACTTGGGCTTTTTCGATGTAAGTAGTGAGTTCAGTACGTTGCTTATCAAAAAAGCTAAGCTCTTCATCACGAATATTTGGGTTGATCTGCTTAAGTGCCGTTAAACGAGCTTGTTCTTCACCGAGTGCAGTTTGCATTTTCTCTAGTGATTCAGCACGCAGTGCTTCTAGCTTGGTTTGTGCCATGCCTTGTGCGCTGGTGATCATTGGGTGAATGGCACTTTGTAGCGCGCTGGCTAATTTACTTGCAGTTTGGCGACCAACCGCAGACAACTGCTGATTGAAAGCATCAAAAGCAACATTATCAGCCAGATTGTTACTGCCCTTATCTAATAAGATACGAATAGGCGTTGGTGGCAAAAAGCGGCCAACCTGAAGTGCTTTAGGCGCCATCGCCTCCGCAATGAAAATGAGCTCAACAAAGAAGGTACCAGCAGGTAGCTTTTTGTTTTTCAGTAACGCCACAGAGGCAGTACCAAAGTCATCATCACAAATCATGTCTAAGCTGCCTTGCACCATTGGGTGATCCCAACTGATGAAATGCGCGTCTTCTTGCGAAAGCGAGGTGCTGCGATCAAACGTTACTGTGATGCCATCATCTTTTAAGCATGGGAAAGATGGGTTTAACATGTGCTCAGTTGGTTTTAAGATAATGGTATTTTCACCTTTATCTTCTTGGCTTACCCCAAAGGTGTCAAACACATTGATCATATAACTTGGTAGCGTGAATTGATCGTCTAATTCTTCGATATCAGCTACAAGGCTTTCTGCTCGGCCTTGGCCACTTGAATGCAGCTCTAGTAAGCGGTCACGACCACTTTCCATTTGCTTACGAAGCTTGGCATTTTGACCTGCAACTTGTTCTAGTAGTGGGTCTAGCTCTTCTTCGTCGCAATTGTGTGCACCAATAAACTCAAGCAATTCTTCGCCATACTCTTTATACAGCATTTGCCCTGTTGTCGAGGTTGTTTCAAACGCATCTAAGCCTTCGTTGTACCAACGCAGTAACACTTCTTGTGCGGTGTTTTCAAAATACGGCACATGAATGTTTACGTCTTGAGTTTGACCAATACGGTCAAGACGACCAATACGTTGCTCAAGTAAGTCTGGGTTTAGTGGTAAATCAAACAATACTAAGTGATGCGAGAATTGGAAGTTACGACCTTCAGAACCAATTTCAGAACAAAGTAGAATCTGCGCGCTGTCGTACTCGTCGGCAAAATAAGCCGCTGCACGGTCACGTTCTACAATCGACATGCCTTCGTGGAAAACAGAGGCTTTAATTGCTTCACGCTCACGTAAAATCTGTTCTAGGCTAAGTGCGGTTTCGGCTTTAGCACAGATAAGCAGTACTTTTTCGTGTTTAAGGGTTTTTAAGGTTTCGATTAACCAATCAACACGTGGGTCAAATGCCCCCCAGCTAGCATTTTCACCTTCAAACTCTTGGAAGATCTTTTCAGGGAATAGAGCGCGAAGTGCCGTTAGTTCAGCATTTTGAATGCCGCCCATGTTACCCAGTACCGACATCGCCGTTTTATATTGTTTAGGCATTGCCATAGGGTATGCATGAAGCTTACGGCTTGGGTAACCATCAATACCGCTGCGGCTATTTCTAAATAAAATACGACCCGTACCATGGCGGTCTAGCAGCATTGATAATATTTCGTTGCGCGCCGTTTCATCACCTTGCTCTGCTTTGGCTAAAAGCTCTGTGATATCGGTTTCTTTTAATAGTTCTTTTAATGTTGCTCGAGATGCATCATCAAGGCCTTTTTCACCCAGTAATTGATTAGCAGCTTCAGCAACCTCTTTGTAGTTGCTTTCTTCTTCAACAAACGCATCGTAGTCGTAGAAACGATCAGGGTCGAGTAATTGCAAGCGGGCAAAGTGACTGCGGTGACCAAGTTGATCTGGCGTCGCTGTTAATAAGATAAGACCTGGAATATCTTGGCTTAACTCTGCCATGCGTTGGTATTCAGTGCTTGGCTTACCATTATTGATACTTAAATGGTGCGCTTCATCAACAACCAATAAATCCCAATCAGCCAGGGTTGCTTGCTCAAACCAACGTTTTTTCTTGCTTAAGAACTCAAGGCTAGTAAGTACTAACTGTTCTGTTTCGAATACGTTTGGTGAGTCTGCAAATGCTTCATCACAACGCTCTTCATCAAAGATTGAAAAACGTAAGTTAAAGCGGCGTAGCATTTCGACTAACCACTGATGCTGTAAGTTTTCAGGCACAACAATCAATACACGGCTAGCTCGGCCACTGATGATCTGTTGATGTAAAATCATACCTGCTTCAATGGTTTTACCTAAACCTACTTCATCAGAAAGTAATACGCGTGGTGCAAAACGTTTACCTACTTCTTGTGCAATATAAAGCTGATGCGGAATAAGGTTTGCACGCTGACCAATTAAACCTTTTAAAGGTGATTGTTGGCGCTCAAACTGGTGCTGCCAAGTTTGGTAGCGCAGGGTATAGCGGTCAAAGCGGTCCACTTGACCTGCAAATAAACGGTCTTGTGGTTTATTGAATTTGATAAAGTGATCTAAAAAGGTTTCTTTTAACTGCGCTTTTTCACCATTATCAACGCGAATGCCGTGATAGCATAGTAACTCGCCTTGCTCTTCAACAGACTCAACTTCTAATTCCCACTCTTCAACGCTGCGAATAATATCACCTGGATTAAATGCGACACGAGTAACAGGCGCTTCTGTTAAAGAATAAACTCTGTTTTCTCCACTGGCTGGAAATAAAATGCTGACCTGACGGCCTTCAAGGGCAACAACGGTGCCTAATCCTAAATCTGACTCAGTATCACTGATCCAACGCTGACCTAAGGAAAAATTCATGTATGTCTCGTCTATGAAGAAAAAAGGCGGCTATGTTACCTGTAACGCCATGCTACTTCAAGGCAGTAAACTCGCCGCACACAATTAAATTTAGTCAACCTTTTTAAGCCATTATTAATGGTAAAAATTGTATGTATTTTAACCAGTTAAATAATTGTATATTTGTTTGTCATAAAAAGGACTTTTGTCGTAAATAGACTAAACTGAGTATATACCTGACGAATAAACCATAGCTTCATCCGCCGCTTGTTTAGTTTATTGGGTATAGCATAAAAATCATAAAACGTAAGGAAAGTGCTATGGAAAAAGCTTCGAACCTTGATAGTAAAATGTATGTGCTCGATACCAATGTATTACTCCACGAACCCCTCGCTTATTTATCTTTCCAAGAACATGATGTTGTTATCCCCATGACAGTATTAGAAGAGCTCGACCACATTAAAGATAGGAAACATGACGTTAGCCGTGACGCCCGTGTTGCTATTCGTGGTTTAGATGAAGTTCTAAAGGACGCTTCGCCAGAGCAAATGTTGCAGGGTGTCGCGCTCCCTAGTAACAAAAAGGCAAAATCAGAATCTCGTGGCCGCTTAATTATTGTTAATGACCATTTATTTGCAGACAGTATTTCGGGTTTACCTGGCAACGAAAACGACCATCGTATTATCAATTGCGCTGTACATCTGCAAAAACAGCACAGTGACAGCAAGGTGGTGCTTGTCACTAAAGACATCAATATGCGCCTTAAAGCGAAAGGGGCAGGGCTTAAATTTGTTGAAGACTACAGAACAGACCAATTAATTGACGACATAGCGTTGCTTACAAGCGGCTATAAAAAAATTGACGGTGATTTTTGGCAACAGGTTGGAGAATGTGAAACAGAGCAGCAAGGCCGAGATACCTATCATTATGTGGCAAAAAGCACGATTAGCGATGTGTTCTGCAATGAATATATTTTAGATGAAAGCGACCACTTTGCGGCTCGAGTAACAAGCTACGATGATAAACAAATTACTTTAAAAGATATCAGTGTTGAGCGCTTGATGAGTCATACCGCGTGGGGTGTAAAACCAAAAAATGTTTATCAAGGGATGGCACTTGATGCGCTACTTGACCCAAGTATTGAATTGGTGATTTTAACTGGTCCCGCTGGCTGTGGTAAAACCTTACTTGCTCTTGCTAGTGCCCTCGAAATGATTATTGAAAAAGGCATTTACGATAAAGTGATTGTTACGCGTAATACCCCAGAGATTGCTGAATCAATTGGCTTTTTACCTGGCACTGAAGAAGAGAAAATGGCGCCGTGGTTAGCTGCCATTACCGATACGTTAGAAGTGCTGCATAAAGGAGATGAGAATCCGATTTCGAGCCGTAATTACATTATGGAAAAAGCCAACGTACAGTTTAAATCGGTAAACTTTATGCGTGGTCGTAGTATTCAAAATGCGGTTGTCATTTTACAACCCCGAATTGGGGGTATTTTAAAGTTTTTACCCCCTTGTTTTTATTGGCCTGTAGAAAAAGTAAAAAGAATTTCCAAAAAAATTGATTACCTTAGCTACTCTGAGCAGTCTCTCAACAATAAACCTTTACTCAAAATTTGTAATTTACAAGAAAAGTACAACACAAAGCCTAGCAACGATTCAATCTTTTGGGAGGCTGCGTAATGAAAAGCTCTATTGATAATCGAAATCCTCGTGTACTAGACACATCTGCATTAGTACATGATCCAAAATCTATTTTTAGCTACAAAGATGATATTTACATCTGTCTAACTGTCCTTGAAGAGCTTGATAACCTGAAAGAAAGAACTAATAAATCGGTAAGTGCCGATGCCCGTATGTGCATTAGAATGCTTGAAGACATTATAAATGGACATACAGCCGAGGAAATGGAAATAGGTATTCCTTTACCATCTACCGAAACAGCCCAGAGAGGAAAGCTTTTCATTGGAATTGACACTCAATTGGATCTGGCTAAGGAGTTAAAGCACGGGATAGGAAGTGATGCTGATAACAGAATAATTAATTATGCTTTATATCTTCAAAAAGAACTCAATAAAGACGTAATAATTGTTAGCCGTGACATTAATATGCGCTTGAAAGCTCGAACCGTAGGGGTCATGGCAGAAGACGTTGCCGTAGATAATCAAATATCAGATATTGATCTTTTATACACAGGGGTACAAGCCTTTAAAGGAGATCTTTTTGATCGAATTAAATCAGACAAAGACTTCAAGGTTTCAGGAGAAGTTTATACTTTCCCAATAAGTCTATTTAATGATGAAGTTCAGCCAAACATGTATTGGTACGATGAAGCTGGACACATTGGGCGAATTTCAGAAGTAACAGATACTGAGGTATTCACAAAGCTATTGCCTCGTAAACAAGAAAAAGTATGGGGCATTTTGCCTAAAAATCAGCGTCAGTCGGTAGCTTTAAGCCAATTAACAGACCCTTACTATGATTTAAATATCATCCTTGGTCCTGCTGGCTCCGGAAAAACTTTTTTGGCAGTTGCTTCGGCGCTGCATCAAGTATTGGAGTTGAAAAAGTACAAAAAAATCGTTGTGGTGCGCTCCAGAGACTTTATGGACGACGATCCGGGATTCTTACCGGGGGATTTAACTGAAAAATCAATGCCTCTTCTGGCAGGTATTACTGACGCATTAATTTCGATGCACTCGGATGATAATCATGAAGGAAATGTCTACGCTACAGTCGAGCATGTGATTGAAAAAGCCAATATAGAATTTACTAGCATGGCTTATTTTCGTGGCCGTTCAATAGACGATGCTGTTTTAATCATTGATGAAGCTCAAAACATGACTAGAGCGCAAATCAAGGGCATGTTAAGCCGTGGTGGGAAAAATTGTCGGACAATCGTATTGGGCAACCTAGCCCAGATTGACGATAAGTTTGTAACACCTGCTTCTTCTGGTGCAAGTGCGGCTGTTAATGTGTTTCGTCATTATGAAAAAGGATCAGTGCTGATTTTTGATGAAGTAGAGCGTAGTAGCTTGGCTGAATTCACTGAAAAGAATATGTAGGCATCAAACTACCATTCACATTTCCTTATAATATTGCGACAATGGCCACTGCTTTTTGCAGTGGCTTTTCAGAGAAGCCCGTTCCCACGAAAACAGGACGAAATGGATTTACTCTGAACTAAAAGATTAAATATTCACATAAAAACTGAGTGACATAGGTGCGTGGCCTAGCGTTGCCGTTTTTTGGTGTATTGATGTCTTTTAATAAAGAAGACCTGCTAGTAAATATAAAAAGGCAGGCAAAACGATTATCTAAATTATTAACTATTCCCCTTGGACAAGCCCAAGAAGGGGCAGCTATTTGTCTATATGGCTGTGACAGTTACAGCGATTTACTAGTAAAAATAAAAGCTGAATCCTTTGATAACCCATTGATAGCACTGTCTGCACTCTCACCAAACTCGGAAATATTTTTAGTAAAAATATTAGCTAGCCACCTAGATAGCATTATTGGAAATTTTGAAAAAAAATTTCCCGGCTCCAATATAAATGAAGAGATGGTCGTATCCTTGTTTGGGCTTAGCTTTTCAGAGTTCAAACTCAAAATATCTACCTAAAGTTGTACAAATACGTAAGTTGTCATTTTGTTTTTTGGCGATATTATAATAAGAAGGCTGAACGGACAGCCTACGCCTACACATGTTTTTCGCCTTGAAAACGTGAACAGTGAAGCGGAGCATCCGTAAAAATTTGGTTATTTGAACAATAAATAAAGCAATGTGTTGGTAGGCCATTGTTTATTAAAAAGTTGTTTGGAGAACTAAATGATCTCACTTTATCAATTAAAGAATAAACTCAATAAACAAGCAAAAGAGTTTGCTGAGTTATTAGAGTTTCCTGATCTTTACGCCCAAGGCCTGTGGGCTAGAGGTGTTTATAACTGCCCTCATTTTTCTGATACCCATAATAGCCTCACTGAAGCATTTGAACAGAAAAAACTGGATTCAATTCTAAAGCACGATTCCCTGAAATATTTAATGATCAACGAACACGATGATCAAGAAATTATTGAATCGCTTCATAAAGAAATTGAGTCAATGGCAAACCGTATTGAAAGCCTGATGCTGGTAGATATTGAAACTTTAGATTTAGTTTCATTGATATACCAAGTTTTAGGGTTACCTGAAGATGCCAAGTTTATTGTTAATACAGGCGCAGACTTCCGCTTAGAGTGGCGACCATACTTTGATGCCTTTGATGATCCGTTGATAGTTCAATATGCAGATTTAAAAGTTCATGGTTGTTATTTCAGGCTCATAGCTTCAAAGTTTCCGGTTGAAAAGCTTTCCTTGGATGACATTAAAAAATACATGTACATCAATCATGTAAACCATAATGGTGAGTTCGAAGGCTGTATTTCTGAAGGAAATACATTTTCTAAGCATGTGCACTGGCTGGTGTTGACACTTGAATTATTCAGTAGCGGCAAAGTAAATAAGGCTCAGTTCAATCCAACAACCTTCAAAATCGAAGGTATGCGCTATTTGGTATACGGCTTCCCTCTGATTCCTTCCTTTGTATCTGATTGGCACAAACCTAATTTGTGTTTACGTGTTAAAAATCTAGATGGCGATCAGAAGTTCATTGTTCGTATCGATCAGCAAGATCTTGTTTTTTATGCGAGGCGCGTTGATACCAATTTTTTTAACACCATCGATTATGAAAAATACATTTCGTTGTATCAATCTAGTGTTCTGTCACATTTTGATGCTGACAACAATTTACTTAAAGTTGATGGGGTTAAATATCTAAGTTTCTTTCGTCCTTTTTCTGTAGAAGATATGAAAGGAGTTCAAGCATGAGACCTAGAGTAAAACTAACCAACGCAAAACTTATCTCAATTCAATCTGATACAGAGGAAAAAGTTGAACGGGTGCTTTACGGCACATTTGCTGACGAAAATGAAAATGGTAAAGAAGGAGATGCTTTATTCACGATAAAGGTTCTGGAAATCAATGGTCAAGAAAGTAAGTGCTTTGGTGTTGACTTTTATATCTTAGATGCTGTACCAAAAGAGTTTGATGTAAATGCATTTGAGTTTAATTTAATGCATGAGTGTATGTATTCTCCTAATAAGTTATTAGAGCTGCGAAATATGCTCCCGGCTAGTTATTAGTAAGGGAATACGTTGGATAGAATATATTTAAAGGATGCCTACATAGTATCTGTTTACGACTATAAAGAATTTGAAAAAATATTTCTTGGCGAGTTTTTATCAGGGGTGGTTATTGAAGATGAAACATTCAGGTTCCGGCCATTTCAGCAAATCGTGACTTCAAAGGTTGTTAGCAAATCTGCTGATGAGGATAAGTTAGAAATATACACACATAGTGAGAGTTGTTATGTGATTGATGCTGACCATAAGTTAATTGATATTTCGTTTGTTGAACTGGTTGTTATGAGGGCGGGAGCTTATTCGGTAGATCGAGTTTTAGAAATGAGAGAGCAACTTAAGTCTCAAAATAAAAGCCATTGAATAACGAAGATAAAAAGTCTGATGAGATTATTATTTGTCACTTACCTCTTTGAAAAAATTGACGTTAGTCAAATATTCATAAATGTTTACATGACATCAATTTACTTATTCGAAAATTTGTATTAGCATAGACAATGTATATTTTTATGAGAATTTTATGTCTAAAGCATTTTCAAAAGTCTTAGTAATAACGCTTATGCTGTTTGCCTTTGTAGGGCAAGCATTTGCGTATTCTGCTATGCCGTGCGAAATGTCATCAGGTTCTCACGAATCACACATGAACATGAACATGAACATGAACATGGATCATGGTGATATGAATAAAAGCAGTAATGGTCAATCAGAAGATTGTTGTGACGTTGAATGTGTTTGTCCTGCAAATGCTTGCTCATCTACGACAGTCCTAAATTCCAGTATTGATTCGACAGATATTCAAATATTGAGTGAATCTGTAGCTGCTCTGCAATCTAAACAACCTCATTCAATTTCCACTTCCCTTTATCGTCCACCAATTTTTGCCTAATACAGGATTAGTGCGTCTAAATTTCGCGCACATGTAATTAATTTTTCTGTTAGTCAATATAGCGTCGTAGCGCTATAGCTATTTTCCAGCGATGTCTGGGGGCAAAAATGATCAATAAGTATTTAAAAATAGCAGTTGTAATGCTGCTTTCACCTGCGTTTGCAAACGCCAATGAACATAAGCATGCACACAATAACGACGTAACACCTTTGGAGTTAATCGTTTATAAAACCCCTACTTGTGGGTGTTGTAAAAAATGGATAACTCATATTGAAGACAAAGGGATCGTTGCGCATTCCAAAGATTTCCGAAACATCGGCAATATCAAAACTAAGTATGGTATTAAACCTAATTACCGTTCATGCCACACGGCAGTGAGTAGAAATGGATTTGCCTTTGAAGGCCATGTACCCGCTAAGTTTATTCAGCAGTTCTTGTCAGAAGAGCACCCCAATGCGATTGGATTATCTGTCCCAGCAATGCCTGTTGGCTCTCCGGGTATGGAAGTCGGCGACCGCTTTATGTCATATAACGTATTAATTTTATTTAAAGATGGAACGAGTAAAGTATATGCAGAAGTTAAGGCTTATGAGGAGCAATTCTAATGAGATTAAATGTTTCAAGCCTTACTCTACTTTCAACTTCGCTAATGCTCGGCTTGTCTGTATTCTCAGCTCAAGCTGAGAAAGTAGTGTCACTTGAACAAGCTATCACCTTGGCTCAGCAAAATGATCCTTGGCTTCATGGGAGTCGGTTAAAACAAAGCGCGGTTGAAAATAGAAGTATCGCTTCAGGTACTTTGCCTGACCCCAAAGTATCACTAGGGATAATGAATTTACCAACAGATACTTGGGACTTAGATCAGGAAGGAATGACTCAACTAAAGGTTGGTGTTTCTCAAATGTTTCCTAGAGGTGATAGTTTAAAGATTAAACAAGAGCAATTAAAAATTGAGTCAACGAAATTTCCACTGCTACGAGAGGATCGTAAGGCTAAACTGATAAGCCAAGTATCACAGTTATGGTTAGATGCTTACTTAGCCCAACAAACCATTAAATTGATTGAAGCGGATTGGGCGCTCTTTGAGCAGATGGCGGAAGTTACTAAAGCTAGCTACTCAAATGTTGTTGGTAAAACCAGACAACAAGATGTTATTCGTGCTCAATTGGAAATCGTGCAGTTAGATGACCGATTAACTTCGCAAAAGCAGAAACTAGAAACAACAATCGCTCGCCTTAATGAGTGGCTTCATATCTACGATGCTGCTGGCTTGAATGAATCATTCAACTTTGATACGCAACCATTAGAGTTTAGGGTTTCTAAAAAGTTGCCTACAATACATTTGAACAATTCAACAGTCCTAAAAGCATCTAATTACTCAAGAAATCTATTGGCTCAGGAGCTTTCGAATCACCCAGCCATACTTGCAATTGATATAAAACGCAAAGCTTCAGAAAAAGCAGTTGAGTTAGCTAAACAGCAATATGAGCCGCAATGGGGTGTTAATGCTAGTTATGCCTATCGTGACAATATGCCCTCTGGTGATAGCCGAGCTGATTTATTTTCTGTTGGAGTAACGTTTGATTTACCCTTGTTCACCGAGAACAGACAAGATAAGCAAGTTGCAGCTTCTATTGCAGATTCAGAGACTATTAAAACCGAGAAACTATTACTGACAAAGCAAATGATCAGTATGGTGGAAAAGGAGCTTAGACAGCTTAAGCGTTTATCTGATAGGCAATCTATCTATCAAGAACAACTCCTTAAACAAACTCATGACCAAGCAGAAGCGTCATTGACAGCTTACACAAATGATGATGGCGATTTTGCCGAAGTTGTTCGAGCAAGAATCGCAGAATTAAATGCCAGAATATCAGCCTTAAGAATTGATGTTGACGCACTTAAAACAGTTGCTCGTATCAACTATTTCTTTGCGCGTTCTCAATCTAACTCAAATGCTGAACATAAGTCGATGCAAACTTCACACAAAACTAATCAGCACTTATCCAATCAGCAATTTGGAGAAAAATAATGTCAACGAATACTAAAACAATTATTGCCATCATCATTGGTGCTGCACTAGGCGCAGGAGTATTGAGCTTATATCAAGGTGCAGGTTCAAACAGTAATAGAGATGAAACAACATCAGCAGAGAAAAAGCCTCTGTATTGGGTTGCACCGATGGATTCTAATTACCGCCGGGACAAGCCCGGTAAGTCGCCTATGGGGATGGATTTAATTCCTGTGTATGAGGAAGAATCATCTGGTGATGATTTTGGTCCCGGAGCAGTAAAAATTGCGCCTCATGTAGTGAATAACCTAGGGGTTCGCACTGCACCTGTTGAGCTGAAAAATATGCATACTGAAATATCAACGGTTGGTTACGTTCAATATGATGAAGATAAGCTAATTCATATCCACCCACGTGTTGATGGTTGGATTGAAAAACTCTATGTCAAAGCGGCAGGTAACCCTGTAGAGAAAGGGCAGCCTCTTTATACACTGTATTCTCCTCAGTTAGTTAACGCGCAAGAAGAACTTTTAATAGCTTTAAAGCGCGACAATAGTTCCTTAATTTCGGCGGCGAAAGATCGCCTTAAAGCGTTACAGCTTTCAGCAGATTTCATTCAAAAGCTAGAAAAGACTAGAAAAGTTCAGCAAACCATCACCTTTTATTCACCACAAGCAGGTGTTGTTGACGGTTTGAAGATTAGAGAAGGCTTTTATGTCAAGCCGGGAAACACCTTATTAAGCATTGGTCAACTAGAGCAAGTTTGGGTTGAAGCAGAAGTGTTTGAACGTGACGCAGCCTTAATTAAAGAAGGACTGCCTGTATCAATCACACTTGACTATTTACCCGGTGAGGACTGGGCTGGTGTCGTTGATTATGTTTATCCAACATTGAATAGTAAAACACGCACACTCAGAGTGAGACTGAAGTTTGACAACCCAGACTATCAATTAAAACCAAACATGTTTGCACAAGTCTCTATTCACGCTAATCAAGCTGATAGCACGATACTCGTACCTAAAGAAGCCGTCATTCGCACAGGTAAACAAGACAGAGTTGTACTTGCCTTGGGGGATGGGCAATTTAAGTCTATCGAAGTGACAATTGGCCGGGTTGATATCGATAGTATCGAAATCTTAGAGGGTCTTAATGAAGATGATGTTGTGGTGACATCTGCTCAATTCTTGATTGATTCTGAATCAAGTAAAAACTCTGATTTTAAACGAATGACTCATGACGAAGTGCCTAGCTCTGTTTGGATGGAAGGCGAAATCAACAGCGTCATGGCGGGACATCGTATGGTTAATATTACTCATGGGCCTGCTGAGGCTTGGGATTGGCCTGAAATGACAATGGACTTCGATGTGGGTGCAAAGGTAGATATTGATTCACTGAAGTCTGGTCAATCTTTGCACTTTGAAGTGAGCAAAACCGAAGACGGTGGATATGAAGTTACTGGAATTCATATCATGAGTGAGCCTGCTGATATGAGTGAAGAAGTATCATCAGCAACAGTATCAGGTTTAATTAATGCGATTGATATTGATACACGGATTCTAAATATTAGTAGAGGCCCAATAGATAAATGGGATAGGCCTGCTGCGACGATGGATTTTATCGTCGCGGACAATATAGAAATGGTTGATTTCAATGTCGGTGATAATCTCACTTTCACCTTTGAGGTAAGAGATGACTTAGTGATAACTGAAATTTCCCTTGAATCTGATGATCAACACGAGCATGAACAAAAAAGTGCTGTTGACCATTCGAATCATTAAGTGGGAGAAAAATAATGATTGAATCAATTATTAGGTGGTCTATCGGCAATCGTTTCTTTGTTTTGTTGATTACCTTAATTATCGCGTTTGGTGGTTTGTATTCATTACAAAAAACGCCAGTAGATGCACTCCCAGATCTTTCTGATGTGCAGGTGATAATTAAGACGAGTTATCCGGGACAGGCACCACAAGTTGTGCAGGATCAAGTGACATTTCCTCTTACTACAGCGATGTTATCAGTGCCGGGGGCGCAAACTGTTCGTGGTTACTCATTCTTTGGTGATTCCTACGTCTACATTATTTTTGATGATGATACTGATTTGTATTGGGCTAGAAGCAGAGTACTTGAATACTTAAGCCAAGTAGCATCAAGCCTGCCTGATTCGGCAAAACCTCAATTAGGACCTGATGCAACAGGTGTGGGTTGGGTATACATTTACGCTTTAACAGATAAGTCTGGAAACCATGATCTAAGCCAATTAAGAAGCATTCAAGACTGGTTCTTAAAGTATGAACTACAAACTGTTCCGGGCGTGTCCGAAGTTGCCGCCGTTGGTGGTATGGTTAAGCAGTATCAAGTGCAAGTAGATCCTGACAAATTGAGAGCTTACGATATTCCTCTAAGTTTAATACAAATAGCCTTACAAAAAGGGAACAAAGAAACTGGCGCATCCGTTGTGGAAATGGCTGAAGCTGAATATATGGTTACCGCAACGGGGTATATTCAATCAGTTAGTGATATAGAGAAAATTCCACTTGGTATTAACGAACAAGGCACGCCGTTGCGTATTGGTGATGTTGCCAACGTTAACCTTGGTCCTCAAATGCGCCGTGGTATCGCAGAACTTAATGGCGAAGGCGAAGTTGTTGGTGGCGTTGTCGTTATGCGCTTTGGTGAAAACGCTCAACAAACCATAAATGGGGTAAAAGAAAAGCTTGAGTCGCTCAAATCTTCTTTACCAGAGGGGGTGGAGGTTGTCCCTGTCTATGACAGATCGAAGTTAATAGATCGTGCTGTTGATAACCTTTGGAGCAAGTTGCTAGAGGAGCTTGCAGTCGTGGCTATTGTCTGTGTTGCTTTCCTATTTCATCTTCGCTCATCAATTGTGGCAGTTGTTACTCTACCATTAGGTATATTGGTGTCATTCATCATCATGTATATGCAAGGCATCAATGCCAATATTATGTCTTTAGGCGGTATCGCTATTGCTATTGGTGCGATGACTGATGGTGCAATAGTGATGATTGAAAATATGCATAAACATATGGAGAAAACACCACTAACAGATGAAAACCGTTGGCAAATTGTAGCTAAGGCTGCGAGTGAGGTAGGCCCTGCATTATTTTTTAGCTTGCTGATCATAACTGTCTCATTCTTACCTGTGTTTATCTTAGAAGCGCAAGAAGGAAGAATGTTTTCACCGCTCGCCTATACAAAAACCTATGCAATGGCTGCATCAGCAGGCTTGGCAATAACATTGGTGCCTGTTTTGATGGGCTACTTTATTCGAGGCAAAGTCGTCTCTGAAAAGAAAAACCCGTTAAACCGATTATTGATTGCTATCTACATGCCTGTTTTAAAGCAAGTCATGAAGTTTCCAAAATCGACAATAGTCGCAGCAGTATTAGTGACTATCGTTGGTTTTTGGCCTGTCGATAAAATTGGTAGTGAATTCATTCCGCCATTGGATGAAGGCGACCTTATGTATATGCCTACTACATATCCCGGCATTTCAATCGGTAAAGCAAGAGAGTTATTGCAGCAAACGGACAAGCTTATTCGCACTGTGCCAGAAGTTGAAAATGTATTCGGTAAAGTAGGACGAGCTGAAACCGCAACTGACCCTGCGCCTCTAACCATGATTGAAACCTTTATTCAATTGAAGCCACGGGAGGAGTGGCGAGAAGGCGTGACAACTGAGTCGTTAAAAGCTGAGTTTGATAAGTTGGTTAAATTTCCGGGCTTAACCAATGCTTGGGTCATGCCAATCAAGACCCGCATTGACATGTTAGCTACAGGTATAAAAACGCCTGTCGGTATTAAAGTCGCCGGACCAGAACTTGATGTAATTCAGGATATCGGCCAACAAATAGAACAACTCTTGCCAGAAGTGACAGGCACAGCGTCAGTTTACTCTGAACGAGTTGCAGGTGGACGATATATCAAGGTTGATATTTCACGAGATAAATCAAGTCGCTTTGGGTTAAATATCGAAGATGTCCAACAAGTAGTTTCTACTGCGATTGGCGGTATGAATGTGACACAAACGATAGAAGGTCAAGAGCGTTACCCTGTTAATCTGCGCTATCCGCAAGATTATCGAGATTCTCCTGAGCAGCTAGCACGATTACCTGTTGTAACACCAAGTGGTCAACGCATTGCACTAGGTGATGTTGCTGATATTCGAATAGAGAATGGCCCACCGGGTATTAAAAGTGAGAATGCCAGAATCAATGGTTGGACTTTCATTGATATTGATAGCGTTGATGTAGGTACTTATGTTGAAAATGCTAAAGAACACTTAGCAAATAACCTGACATTACCAGCAGGCTATTCAATTACTTGGGCCGGACAATACGAATATATGGAAAGAGCGAAAGAAAAGCTCACCTATGTATTGCCTTTAACACTCGCCATTATTGTTATTCTGCTTTACCTGAATTTCAGAGCGTTTAGTGAAGTGGCTATCATTATCGTTACCTTGCCGATGGCAATGATCGGTGGCTTATGGTTGATGTATCTAGAAGGGTTTAATTTCTCAGTAGCTGTTGGTGTGGGCTTTATCGCTCTAGCTGGTGTTGCGGTTGAGATTGGCGTGATAATGCTGGTTTATCTTAATCAAGCACTTGCTGAGCTTAAGGAAAAAGCGGTGGAGCGAGCAGAACTCATCTCAGATGATGCATATCAAGATGCATTATTGCACGGTGCTGGCTTACGAGTTCGTCCAGTAATGATGACGGTAGCTACAATCATTATAGGTTTAATGCCTATTTTATATGGTACTGGTACAGGTTCTGAGGTCATGAGCCGCATTGCTGCTCCTATGGTAGGCGGAATGACAAGTGCTGTGCTGCTCACGCTTATTGTACTCCCTGCAATTTACTCAATCATTAAAAAGCCTGAAGTAAATGCCTTTAACAAAGAGCTTTCTAACGTGGAGCCTGAGAATAATGCTTAGCACGGCTAGAAAATATCACAAATGGCTAATGGCATTTGTCGGAATACAATTCCTCTTCTGGTCTATTACAGGCGTGTATATGGTGACTATGGATATTCACTATATACACGGCGAAACCTTGGCTAAGAGTGAGGAACCCAAAATAGATTTAGCAAGTATGGATTACTCCATTGTAAAGCTAGCTGCGGATTATCCTAAAGCTAGCCAAGTTACACTTACTCAAAGTATGGGCCGCCCTTTGTATTCTTTTATTAATGGAGAAAATGGAAAAGTAGCAATAGATGCTAAAACTGGAGCTGTTCAGGCCCTTGTAGATGAAACCAAGGCTAAAGAAATCGCACAATACCATTATGCGCTGAATCATCAAATCGACAGCATAAGGTTGATTAAGTCAGCGACAAACTTGCCTGCTGAGTTGTCCCCAAGGCATTTACCTGTTTGGAGAGTGACGTTTGAGCAATTCTCCACACCGACATTTTATATAAGTCAACAAACAGGATCACTTGTTGCCAAGCGTCATGATTACTGGCGATTGTTTGATTGGATGTGGCGGTTCCACATTATGGATTACTATGATGGAGAAAACGTATCTAACTGGTTTTTGTTCTTGGTCGCAACTCTAGGTCTAATGGGAGCAATTACTGGCGCAGTATTGACTTATTACCGAGTGCTTTCCCCAAATAAAAAGGGAGTCATTTGATGCGACTATTTAAGTTAAATACAACGATACACAAGTGGCTTTCTTTATTTGTTGGTTTACAACTGCTTATTTGGTTGGGAACGGGCCTTTACTTCAATTTGATGGATCACAGTAAAGCCAGTGGTAATGAACTTAGAGTTCATTCTCATCATGAAGGTAGCATTACAGGCTTTGACCTATTCCCTATTAAAGACATTACTAGTAATGCTCCGCAGGAAGTAAACCTTATATGGGTTTTACATCAGCCTTACTATCATTTTGTGTTCGATAAGGGGCAGCATAGCTATCAAGAACGCCACTCAAAGCTATTTGATGCTGTAACAGGAAAGCCATTTAATTTGTCTGAAGAACAAGTACTAACTTTGGCAAAAAACTCCTACTCAGGACAGGGTAAGTTAACTACTCCAGTGTTATCTCAACCTCCGTTTTCTGATCACGTAAGGCAGCAAAATCCTATGTGGCAAGTTGCCGTTGAGGATGAGAACAATACAACTATTTATTTAGATAGTATTACAGGCCAAGTACTTCGCCATGCCAATGATGATTTCAGATTGAAAGATCTGATGATGAAGCTTCACTTTATGGACTATGGCAATTCTGGAGGATTTAACCATTGGTTGATCATTGCATTTGCTTTTGCAACGCTATTCCTTTCAATTACTGGTGTTACTTGGCTGATACAACAGTATCGAAGTGGTTTACTGAAGCTAGGTTGGGGCACTAACAGGCAAAAAGTGGCAGTGACGTTTTCCAATGAAAATACTATTACTGACATCTCAGCAGTTGGTCGCTCAACTGTATTAGAAGGGCTAGCTAGTTCACATGTATACCTTCCTTCAGGTTGCGGTGGTGGCGGTACTTGTGGCAAATGCGTGTTCTTAAGTTCAACTAAATTACCTATCACACTATCTGAACAGGAACATTTATCTCAGGAGCAACTTAAGGAAGGTTATCGGCTTGGATGTCAGCATAGGTTCTCTGAAATTAGTTCGATTGAAGTTAATACTGATCGCAATATTGAAAATCATGAGCTAGTTGTGGTTGCGACTAACTTCATTACTCCTTTTATCAAGGAAGTGAAGTTTAAGGTGAAATCAGGCAAACAGTTGGCATTTAAAGCTGGTGCATATATGCAATTTGATGTGCCAGCAGGGATGAATAGCTTACGTCCAGATGATATGCCAGAGTGCTATGAAAAATACTGGGATAGCTACTATCATGGAAAATTTTCTCATAACGGTGTAACTCGCCACTACTCATTAGTTAACTTTGACGAGGAGTCTGATGAGTTAATGTTTAATATCCGTTGGCAGACCGCAAAGAATGGTTTTAAAGCAGGAATAGGTTCAAGTTATTTAGGTTCACTCCAAGTAGGTGAAACGATAACTGCAAGAGGCCCTTTTTCTGATTTTTATGCCACTTCAAATAAAAAAGTTAGTCGCGTGTTTATAGGTGCGGGTTCAGGACTTGCACCACTGAGGTCTATTATTTTTGAACAGTTGAAAAAGCATAAAGATAAAAGTGGTTTGACTCTTATCTATGGTGCGCGAACTGAAGATGACTTGCTATACCATAATGAATTGAAGTCACTGAGTGAGAAGCATAAAAACTTCTCTTATATTCCTACTCTTTCTAATCCTTCAGAAGAATGGCAAGGGCACTCAGGCTATGTTCAAAAAGTACTTCTGCCGTATATGAACCAAAAATCAGAACTGCATTTGGCTGAGTTTTACTTGTGCGGTCCAGAAGCAATGATGAGTGAAGTGGAAAAAATAATTACAAATGCTGGGATTCCAAGTAATCAAATTTTCAAAGATAAATTTAGTCGTTAATCCATTAAATAAATAGAGGTATATATGAAAACATTAATTAAACTTTTAACCATAATCAGTGTTGTTTTTAGTAGTGCAGTATTTGCACATGTGCATCTTGAAAAAAGCGTGCCTGCTGATAATGCAATGCTAATGAATACTCCAGAAAAATTGACATTGGGATTTAGCAAAGAGGTACGTGTAGTTAAAGTTACGTTGAAAAATAAAAAAGGTGAAAATATTAAATTTGACTTTAAACCATCAAAAGAAGCTTCCAGAGAGTTTTCATGGGAACTACCTAAATTAGCTCCAACAAACTATATCGTTGATGTGACCTATTTAGGTAAAGATGGACATAAAATGAAAGATAGCTTCGGCTTTATGGTTCATTAGTAAGGCTGTGTGATTGATATGGAAATGTATATCTGGAATACAGTCATTGTACTGTCAAAAATTGTATTTTACGTCGGCTTTGCCTGTATTGCCGGCTATACATTTTTCAGACAAATTTTTGAGCATAATGAATCTCATAGTAATGCTGTAATAGCGAATTTAACGTGGACAAGAACTTATATAGTTATGGCTTTGATCGCTAATATTACTTGGTTCTTTGCCAGTACTGGTGCAATGGCAGAAGAGGGAATTCAGGGGGCGATAGACGCTGATATATTGGCTATTATGTGGGACTCCTCTGTCGGCACTGGAGCTTTGCTTCGAGCGCTTGGGCTAGTTACCGCAATAATCGCTTTAGCTTTAAGGTTCAAACTCGCTGTGAACTCGTACTTAAAACAAAGCGCTTTAATGTTGAGTTTATTAATCCTTGCATACTCATTCACGTTACTGGGTCATATTTCTGAGTTAGGCACAATTGAAAAAGGCTTGCTTATTTTGCATGTGCTCGTTATGGCATGGTGGTTTGGGGCGTTATTGCCACTAAAACAGGCTTGCCATCAGCTAAGTTATGCAGAACTTCATTTGCTGATGGAAAGCTTTGGCAAACAAGCAAGTTTTACATTGAGCCTATTGTTGGTAGCAGGCCTCTGGCTCGTGATTCAATTGGTCGGAAGTCTTGATGCACTAATAAGCTCAAGTTACGGACAAACAATGTTGTTTAAATTGGCCCTTGTAGTGTCTATTTTGGCACTTGCTGCTAAACATAAACTAATACTCGTTCCACAACTTAAAAATAGTCAAGGCAGAGAGGCTTTATCTAAATCTATCTCGATAGAAATGGTAGTAGCTTTTGCCATTTTATCTGTAACGGCTGGGCTTACTAGTGTTGTTGGCCCTGCAAATTAAAACCTAAAAGAGAGAATGAAAATGAAAACAATAAATATATTACTCGTTTTATTAATGACGTTTAGTTTCGCAGCAAACGCTCATGGTGATAAGAACAAAGACAAAGGTTTGTTTAAAGGTATAGATACCCCAGCCGCAAAAGTTGTTTTGGCATTTCATCAAGCACTTGAAACTGGCAATCAAAAACAGGCTAGAGCGCAGTTAGCGGATGATGTCACCATCTTCGAGGGAGGCCGCGTTGAAAGGAGCGCTGATGAATATGCTCATCATCATATGTTGTCGGATATGAAGTATTTAGCAGCGATGAAGAGCGACACACTTGAACATCAAGTGACGATACTTGGAAATACCGCTATCTCTGCGTCGCGCAGTCAAACTACAGGTACTCATAAAGGTGTTGAACGCGATTATCAAGGCATGGAAACGATGGTGCTGGAAAAACAAAATGGTGAATGGAAGATTAAGCACATTCATTGGTCACATTAATTTATTGTTCAAACAACGGAGAGTAAAATGAGAAATAACAATCCATTACATCAAGTTTCTACGCCACGTAGACGCTTTGTACAAGGATTAGCTGCTGGCGGTGTATTAGCTGCTTTTCCAAGTGTTCTTCATGCAGCTTCATCTTTGCTTGCTGGAACTTCAACAGGTACTGCGCCCGAACTAAGTGGGGAAGTCATAGATCTGGTGATAGATGAGTCACCAGTAAACTTCACAGGTGTTGTAAGAATGGCTACAACAATCAATGGCTCAATACCAGCTCCTACCTTGCGCCTCAGAGAAGGTGATGACGTTACTATCAGGGTAACGAATAAATTATCAGTGCCGAGTTCAATTCATTGGCATGGGATCATTCTTCCGTATCAAATGGATGGCGTACCGGGTATTAGCTTTAAAGGTATAATGCCGGGTGAAACCTTTGTTTATAAATTTAAGCTGCAACAAAGCGGCACATATTGGTATCACTCACACAGTGGTTTTCAAGAAATGACAGGTATGTACGGCGCATTAATTATTGAGCCAAGAGAAAAGGATATTATTAGTGCTGACAATGAGCATGTCATCCAATTGTCTGATTGGACTGATGATGACCCAATGGATTTGTTTCGCAAGTTAAAAGTACAGAGCGATGTATTTAACTTTAATCAACCTACTGTTCCAGAGTTTTTTGATGACATTTCAAATAGCAGCGTTTCAAATGCGCTACAACGCCGGGAAATGTGGAATAAAATGAGAATGAACCCTACAGATCTTGCAGACTTATCAGCATCTGCAATGACTTTTTTAATGAATGGTTGTGCGCCTTTGACAAATTGGCGTGGAATGTTTAAAGCTGGCGAAAAGGTTAGGCTTAGATTTATTAACGGTTCTAGCAATACGTTTTTTGATGTAAGAATACCTGAGCTGAAGTTAACAGTTGTACAAGCTGATGGACAAAATGTTGAACCTGTGACAGTAGATGAATTTAGATTTGGTCCCGGTGAAACTTATGATGTACTTGTCGAGCCAAAAAATGATGCATATACGATTTTTGCACAAAGCATGGATCGCTCAGGTTATGCTAAAGGTACTTTATCAATGGCACCTAACGTTGATGCACCAGTACCTTCTTTAGACCCCGTTGAGTGGTTAACGATGACAGATATGATGGGCAATATGACCCATGATAGTGTGCATTCTACAATGGCTGATACGGCAGGTATGTCGGGCATGAATTCTAATAAAATGGATCATAGTGCAATGGGTCATGGAGCGATGGCAATGGATCATAGTAAACATGGAATGACTAAAAACCCATTAGCTGTTGCTAGCACTAAAGTGCGTCATGCAAAAACAGAGTATGGAGCTTCTGTTGATATGCGTGTTGATATGCCTAGAACAAACCTTGATGATCCCGGTATAGGTTTACGTAAAAATGGACGCCGTGTTTTAACACTTGCAGATTTACATTCTCTTGAGGGAATTACAAACCAGCAAGAGCCAGAGGCTGAAATTGAATTACATTTAACTGGAAACATGGAGCGTTATAGCTGGTCATTTGATGGCTTGGAATTTGGAAAAAGCACGCCAGTTCACATGAAGCATAATCAACGTTTAAGAGTTATTTTACAAAACGATACAATGATGACACATCCAATGCACCTGCATGGTATGTGGAGCGATTTGGAGAATGAAAAAGGTGATGTACAGGTTCGTCGCCATACTATCCCTGTACAACCAGCGCAAAGAATTAGTTTTTTAACAACACCTCATGACGTAGGTCGCTGGGCATGGCATTGCCATTTATTATTCCACATGGATGCAGGTATGTTTAGAGAGGTAGTTGTATCATGAGAAAATTAATACTAACCAATACGTTAAAACTATTATTAATAGGTTTGCCCCTTATAAGTGTATCTGTATCTGCAAAAGATGAGATGACTGAGATGGGTGATTCTAAAATGCAAGCACAAGGTGGAGATGCACCTAAAGATGCTAGAGACCCTCATGCTTATGCCGCAGGTACAACATTGACTGAAGGTCCTTATGCACTCAATAGCGACAAACGACTGACTTTGGCAGATGAGCATTCATTTTACGCGCTACTAGGGGATCGTCTTGAATATAATGAGCAAACAAACGCAGGTGTTTTTGACTTTCAGGCATGGTATGGCACTACTTTTGATAGATTAGTCATCAAAACTGAGGGAGATTTTAGCGAAGGTAATTTAGAGGAGAACCAAACAGATTTTCTATGGGGCCACGCAATATCTGCTTATTGGGATACACAAGTCGGTATTCGACTTGATTACAATAACGAAGGTGAAAACCGCAAATGGCTAGCTTTTGGTTTACAAGGTCTAGCCCCCTACTGGTTTGAAATTGATATGACTGCGTATTTAGGAGAGCAAGGTAATAGTGCATTTTCGATCGAAGCTGAGTATGAGCTATTACTTACTCAAAAGTTAATTGTTCAACCACGAGCAGAGTTGACGCTTTACGGTAAGGATGACGTCCAAAATAACCTTGGTAGTGGCTTATCTAGCAGTGCTATTGGTTTTCGGGTTCGTTATGAGTTTACCCGCCAGTTTGCTCCCTATGTTGGCGTTGAGTGGACAAATAAATTTGGTAATACAGCCGACTTTGCGAAGTTAAATGGGCAAAGTACTCGTGATACTGCTTTTGTTGCAGGTATCAAGTTCTGGCTCTGATGTGAAGAAATACTATATTGACTTGATGAGAGCTACCGCAACTATATTGATGGTAGCTTTCGTTTTTTGGGATTTAAACCATTTTAGTTATGTTAGGAAAGGCCTAACTAATAGTTTTTTTGGAAAGAACTAAGAGCAGTAATAGTAAGCTACTTCTTGTTTTCAGTCGGTGCCAGTCTGGTGTATACCTATCAAGGTGGAATATCAGCTAAGAAGTAAAGTTGGCGAATGTTTAAGGTTAAAGAGTCAAGCCAAAAAACATCGCCATTGAAAGACGTACAATAGGCCATTTTATCACTTTTGATGAACGGGAATTGGGTGTGCTCGGGATAGAACCGATTGTTGCAAAGTACTACGCTTAAAGCTGAACAATTGGAAAAATGATCCCTTTCTCAATACCTAGTTATGAGCGTAGGGTTTTTATTTTTTTTAATGGTGCTCATGCTTGGCTTCAATCTCATGAGTATAAATTAGACACCCCTTTTATACTTGTTAAGTTTAAGCTGTTTAAAAAAGTAAAAAGTAAAAAGTAAAAAGTAAAAAGTAAAAAGTAAAAAGTAAAAAGTAAAAAGTAAAAAGTAAAAAGTTTAGGTTTTAGTTCAAAGGTTGATCAAGATCATAAAATTATTTTTACAAAGTGGCTAATATTATAGGTGCTAAAGAAGGAATGATAATGTTTGGACTTTTCAGGTGGTTTAAAATAGTGATAATAACTGTGTTGCTTACGCAGCATAGTTTTGTTACAGCTAAGCCAATGAATTGTGAAGAACATAAAAATGGATCTTCCGACACTCATATTATGCAACGAAGCAAAAATATTCACCATCAATCAATGAATGACAATAGTCACTATCACACTGTAAACTCGCAAGACTCTAAACACCGTCATGGTGATGAAGTATGTGAAAAATGCAAAGCTAGTGATTGTGTTTGTTGTGAGGGGGGATTTTGTTCAAGCTTTCATTTAAATGCCTATCTTGTGCAAGCGCAAGAGGAAGGTATTTGCAATATTTACTCTGAGCTATTTCTACAGCGTACACCTCTACCAAAATCTGGTATCCATCTCTTACTTTATCGTCCACCAATTATTGGCTAATCACGGGATCAGTGCGTCTTTTTTTCGCCACTCCCATCAAAAATAGAATGACTTATTCATTGATTTAAATAATCAATTGTTTTGAACGATTAGTACGATATTTTGAAGGCACTATGAAAATTCTCAAACTATTGCCATTTACAGTACTTAATGCTGTCGATTTTGGCCGAGATTTCTCTTTTACCAAAAAATTAGTTTTTAGCTTATTCACTAGAATTAGTACTTGACCTGTGTCTTAGACACAGGTCTAAGCTGAAGATGAGAGTACAAACTTAGCTAAAAAACTGAGGAGTGAATATGAAAGTTGCGGAGCTGGCAAAAAGCCTTGGAACGACTGCTGATACGGTGCGCTATTACACCAGATTAGGATTGTTAAAACCTGCTAAGTCAGTGAACGGCTACAAGTCATACTCGAATAAAGAAGTATCGAGACTTAAATTCATTTTAAGTGCCAGAAACCTTGGTTTTTCCGTTGCAGATATCAAGGAAATTATTAATGAATCTGAAGATGGTAAAAGTGCGTGCCCATTAGTCAGAAGCCTGATCAAAGAGCGGCTTGAAGAAACAGAAAAGCAGTTTCAAGCAATGTTGGCACTTCGAGGAAAAATGTCTTCTGCGCTTTCTCAATGGGAAGAAATGGAAGACAAAGCACCGACTGCAAACATGGTTTGTCATCTCATCGAAAACTTTGAGCAAATTAAAAAAGCATAGGAGGAAAAAGGGTGGCTACTAACACAAATATAAAAACTGAATCAGGCTGTTGCTGTCAGGCAAAAGCTCAATCCTCTTCGTGTAAAAGTAAGGAGAATACGTTGGAGAAAGTATCACATAACCAACAGCTTATCATTGAAGGCGCTGGGTGTGCTAGCTGTGTAGGCAAAATTGAAGGGGCGTTAAAGGCAACTCTTGGTGTAGTCAGTGCGGAAATGAATTTTGCTGATAGGACTGTAACAGTTTCTGGGACAGCTAAGACAGAAGAATTGATCAAAGCTGTTGAGTCTGTGGGGTATAACGCGAAGTCAATTGATGATAGCTCGGCAGCAGATGCGCTTGACGAGAAAGAAGCGGCTGATTGGGCATATTATAAAAAACTAATGCGCGATACGTTTATTGCCCTTTCACTTGGTGTTCCTTTGATGATCTACAGCATTGTGGTTGGAGAAATGACGGTTGAAACAAACCTTGAACGCATGTCTTGGCTGGTTGTAGGCATTTTAACTTTTGGTGTTATGTATTTTTCAGGTAAGCATTTCTATGTAGGAGCATGGAAAAGCTTTAAAAACCACTCCGCTAATATGGACACTCTAATAGCTTTAGGAACAGGTACAGCTTGGGTGTATTCGATGGTTGTCGTGTTTGCACCTGACGCCGTTCCATTAATGGCACGGCATGTTTATTTTGAAGCTACCGCCATGATCATTGGCTTAATTGATTTAGGTCTGGCATTAGAAATAAAAGCCAGAGGTAAAACCTCTGAGGCCATTAAGCGTCTTATCGGCTTGCAGGCCAAAACGGCAACCGTAGTTCGTGATAGCAAAGAAGTTCAGATTGGTATTGAGCAGGTTTTACTTAACGATATTGTAAAGGTAAAACCGGGCGAAAAAATTCCCGTCGATGGTGTGGTATTGGAAGGGCACACCTCTATTGATGAGTCCATGCTGACAGGCGAGCCTATGCCTGTTGAAAAAGCCGAAGAAGATGAGGTTGTCGCTGGTACTTTGAACAAATCAGGCATGATTATGTTTAAAGCCACACGTGTTGGAAAAGACACGGCGCTTGCGCAAATCATCAATATGGTGAAACGAGCACAAAATTCTAAACCGCCGATTGGCCGCTTGGCTGATGTTATTTCAGCTTTTTTCGTTCCTGTTGTCATGATCATCTCTGTGTTAAGTGCGCTAGCATGGCTTAACTTTGGACCTGAGCCAGCAATTGCTTTTGCCATCGTATCAGCAACTACTGTACTCATTATTGCCTGCCCATGTGCTTTGGGCTTGGCAACGCCCATGTCTGTCATGGTCGGAGTAGGAAAGGCCGCAGAAGCAGGCGTGCTAATTCGCAACGGTGAAGCACTGCAAACCGCCTCTAAAATCACTGCCATGATTTTAGATAAAACGGGCACTATTACTGAAGGGGCACCTAAGGTAACCGATATTGTTTTAGCAAAAGCTACGGACGAAAAAGACGTACTACAGCTTGCTGCAAGTTTAGAGAGCGGCTCAGAGCACCCTTTAGCGCAAGCGATTGTTGAAAGTGCGTTAGATAAGGATATTGAGTTACTAAAAATTGAAGCGTTTAACGCCATTACGGGTTTTGGTGTAGAAGCAAACTGCAACAATAAAGCCCTGCTTTTCGGAAACGATAAACTAATGAAGTTAAAAGGCATAGACCTCACAGGCTTTGTTGAACAAGCGCAGTCTTTAGCCAAAGAAGCCAAAACACCTATGTACTTTGCTGTAGATGGTGAACTTGCAGCAATCATTGCTGTTGCAGATCCTATCAAGTCAGACTCAATCTCTGCTATCAAACGACTTCAGGCTAATGGTATACGCGTCATCATGTTAACGGGTGATAACAAGGAAACCGCTGCTGCTGTTGCCAAAAAAGCGGGTATTAGTGAGTTTCTTGCTGAAGTGCTGCCAGAAGATAAAGCCAACAAGGTGAAAGAGCTACAAGAAGGCGGCGAAATTGTTGGTATGACAGGAGATGGCATCAACGATGCTCCTGCGCTAGCGTTAGCCGATGTTGGCTTCGCCATAGGCACAGGGACTGATGTAGCTATCGAAAGTGCTGACATTACCCTAATGCGTGGTTCACTTCATGGCCTAGCTGATGCCATAGCGGTAAGCAAAGCTACTTTACGAAATATAAAACAAAACTTGTTTGGCGCGTTTGTCTATAACGTAGCCGGGATTCCTTTTGCTGCGGGGGTTCTATATCCCTTCTTTGGCATTCTGCTTAGCCCTGTAATTGCAGGTGCTGCAATGGCGTTTTCGTCATTGACTGTAGTGTCAAATGCAAATCGACTTCGCTTGTTTAAAGCAAAAGAGCATTAAGGAGAAACACGATGATGTTAATTAACTTATTAGGCTTAGTGTTAATCGCACTGATTGTTTGGTGGTTTTGGCTATACAAACCCAATAAAACAATTGTTCAAGGTAATGAAGTACTCATTGAAGTGAGGGATGGCGTGTATTCACCATCCTCAATCCAAGTGTCTGCTAGTCAACCTGTCACTCTGAAGTTTATGCGCAAAGATCAATCACCCTGCGCTGAAACAATGCTTATTCCATCATTGGAGGTAAGCGAGCAGCTTAAATTAAATGAAATTACTCAAATTACCTTATTGAACTTATCACCGGGAGAGCATGAGTTTCATTGTCAGATGCAAATGTATCGCGGTGTCTTAAAGGTTGTTTAGGAGGATGAAAAAAGTGACCGCCATTTTCGATGAAATGGTGTTAACACGAGTAGAAGAGGCACTACTTTCACATGGCTATAAAGGCTTTACCATTCATAAAGCAACGGGCAGAGGTGCATATGCTGATACTTACAACAGAAATCACTTATCAGCACATATAGTTATGACAATTTATGTTGCTTTTGATGATGCAGAACATGTTGCTAAAGTTTTGCTTGATGCAGCGTATACCAACGTTGAAGGAGAAGGACTAGTTAGTATCTCCCCTGTGGATAATCTCTTCTGGATAAATTCTAAGTCTGAAGCTTCAGCGGAAAATTTAAGGTCAATAGGAGGCCAATATGAAAAATGAGCACCCTAAATTTTGGTCAACACCCACGGGTTGGGCTGCATTGGTGCTTATTGCCGCAGCCACCTATTTTTTAATCTTTGAACATGGACAGCATGTACTGCAATTTCTTCCTTATTTGATTTTATTGCTATGCCCGTTGATGCACGTATTTATGCATGGCAGTCATGGCAAACATGGCCACGATCATTCACATGCGCCTGATGAGAAAAAGGAAGAGAGCTTTCAAGAACTCACGGATAAAAATGCTGCCTATCGTGACGGCTACATACAAGGTTTAGAAGAAGGACGTAAGGAATCACATAAAAAGGAGAACAGTGATGAATGAGACATATGATTATGGCTTATGGTCAATGGTGATACTGAACTCAGCAATTTTTATCTTTTTTGCCTTTAGTTTTGTCAAACCAAAAACATCTACTGATTGGCGAAGCCTTGGAGCGTTCTCCGCCTTTATTGTTGCCCTATTTACTGAAATGTATGGCTTTCCTTTAACTATCTATTTTCTGTCGGGGTGGCTGACGGAGACCTATCCAGAAGTAAATTTCTTTGCGCATGAGAATGGGCATTTATTACATACTTTCTTTGGATTTCAAGGTGATGCCCATTGGGACCCATTTCATATAGTGAGTATGGTGTTTATTGTTGCAGGTTTCTTTATGTTGTCTTCAGCATGGAATGTATTGCATCACGCGCAAAAGCATCATCAATTGGCTACAACTGGATGGTATGCAAGGTGTCGCCACCCACAGTATGTAGCTTTCATTCTAATCATGTTCGGCTTTTTATTGCAGTGGCCGACAATCCCAACACTTGCGATGTTTCCGATCTTAGTCGTTGTTTACGTCAAGCTAGCGAAACGCGAAGAAGCACAAGCGATTGCTGAGTTTGGTTCGGAGTACCACAGGTATATGGAATCGACACCAAGTTGGATCCCAAATTTTAATAAAAGTGTAGAAGGTAAAAATCATGAAAACGTTAACTAAATCAATTTTATTTATTAGTTCACTACTGATAACCACTAGCTCATTTGCCCAAAACAATGAGCATAAACATGAAGGTGCGAACAAAGCTGATATGCATCAAGGCATGACAATACCACATGAGAACATGGGAGAAATGCATAAAAAAATGATGGAAATGAAAAAGGAAGTCCATGCCATTAAAACTGAAAAAGATCCTGACAAGCAACAGCAGATGATGGTTGAACATCACCGTTCAATGATGAAGATGATGCAATCCATGCACAAAAATATGGAAGAAATGCCAATGCATCAACAAATCAAGATGACTGAACATCATTTAGAAATGATGGAGAACATGATGCCGCAGATGAACCGGAAAATGGAAGAAATGAAAGATAGCAATCAACAGCATTCACACAAACATTAGGAGAAAAATTATGAGCGATTTAGATCATAGAGTTGGCGTTAGAGAGCAAAATTTAGTTGTTCGAAATCTAAAGCTTAGCAATGTCACAGAAGAAAGCTGTGACGAGTTAGTAAAAGAAATAGATCAGCTTTTTGGTATAGATGAAGTTAGTTACAACATCAAAGAAGGTGAAATACACCTTGCCTATGATGCCGCAAACGTAAGCCTTGATGGGATTGAGGAGGTAATCCGTAAGTATGGCGCAGATGTTCATGATGATTGGTGGACACATACTAAAGAAAGTTACTATAAATTTGTTGATCAGAACATCAAAGATAACTCTGTTCATAAGCCTTGGAGTTGTCATCAAGCACCTTCGGGGGCTGGCCGGAAAAACAAATGAATTCATAAAAAAGTGTATAGATAATTAGTTAGTCAAATGAGGTAACAGTGATGAAAACACCCTATATAAAAGCTCTTTTATTGCTTACATTCGGTTTATATTTAGTGGGTTGTTCTAATACCACTTTTTATCATAAATACATGATGAGAGGTCAGGTAGTAGAAAGTTCTGATAATCGAACTCTAATCTGTATTGGTGCTAAGCATGGCGCAGAGGTTGGGCAAAAATACAGTGTTATTAGATTCCATGAAAGAATAGTATTGAGTGAAGGTGACGATCCCTACACTATCGAAAAGGTAGGAACGGTACAAATTACTAAAATTGTGAATGATCATTTCGCAACTGTAAAGCTAGTGTCTGGTGACATTGCAGCGAAAGATATGGTGGAACTTGAAAACTAATAAAGTGGTGGCGAAAGCCACCACAAGAGCATAACAATAAAACTTAATGAAAAAGCTTTAGTGTTATTTTGTACAACCTTTGAGATTGTTTGCTCAGTTCTGGTTATCTTGATGCCAGTACGACAGAAAAAATGTTACATATGGATTAGAAAGGTGTGGGCTGGCATCCTAGGTCTAATCTTAACAGTTAAGGAGCCGCCGAATAGAGCTATACCTTTACATCAGCAGCATAATCAATGCTCCCGCGATCATAAATAAGTTTTCAGATAGCGATACAAATCCAAGTGGCACACTACTATCGCCGCCTACACAGGCACACTTTAACTGGCGTTTGTCAATGTAAACGGCTTTGAAAACTGAAATTGCTCCAACTGTGCCGATAAACAATGAAAATGGTGCCACTGCGAGAGGCTGTAGTTGGGCAACCATACCAATACCTGCATATGCTTCAATGAAGGGATAAATATAACCATATCTTATCCATCTCATCGCTAGTAAATCATAAGTAATAAACGAATTTGTGAAACTGTATAGGTCTTTCAGTTTTTGCACCGCTAAGAGCGTCATTGAAAAAGCTATAAATAGCATCAGTGTTCTGATGGAGATAAATGAGCCGGAAGCAAAATGTTGAGATGCGACAGCAAGAAGTGCAGCTATCGAGAAAATGGCTACAACTGGCGTGTAGGTTGTGCCAGTTTGACCTGCTTCATCTTTACCAAAATACTCTCTTAAGTCATCGTATCCTCCGACACGCTTTCCTTCAATAAAGGTTTGTGGCGTAGTTTTGACATCATGCTTATCTTTGAAGTCATCAGCTTGTTGTCTTGACGTGAGCTTATGATCTTCTACATCATACCCTTGCCTCTCCAGCAAATCTTTCGACCTTAAACCATAGGGGCAGATATGTTCGTCAGTGACCATTCTGTACAGGGTAGCTGTCTTAGTCATCTTAGTCTCCTTTGTTCAGTGTGCCTTCAAACTTTGGGAGCGGTCGTTGCTCAGCCTGAGCTTGTGAGCTGACCTTTCCATTTTCAGAAATATCCTTAATCAGCCATTCCATTTCTTTTATTTCTTTTCGTTGGGCTTTAATAATACCATTTGCCAATTCACGCACGCGTACATCCTCCAAAGTTGAATGCTCACTAGTAAGAATAGCAATGGAGTGATGAGGAATCATCGCTTTCATGTAGGCAGTGTCAGAAATTGTGCTTTGAGAGCGAACAAGATAAAGACATATGGCGAACAGTATTGTCGCCAATAGAAAAATAGCCATGTTGAGCTTCTTGTTACTGTACATGCCAAGCATAAAGGCCAGCATGATCATTGCCATACCTGCTCCCATATACAACGCCATATAGATACGCGTTTCACTAAACCATATATGTGATACTGCGTAAGTGTTGAGATACATCATGACAAACATAGCAATGGTTGAGGTGATGATCATTGCAGCAAATCTTGAGTATTTCATAAGTAATCCTTACATTGATAGTGTAAATATTTCCCACTGTTAGCCTATTATTCTCTACATGTGGTCATGTTCTCGAAAAATTGCAAGTAATGAGCCAGTATCAATAAGAGTATTTGTAATACGATTGACTCAATTTCAGCGCAATTATTGTGAATCAGTACTAATCTACACATTTCGGTGTAAGAGTTTATGGGCAAAAAATCTTCTTTGAAGGAGATCAAATCAGCTTATATTTAGAGTTTGAGTTTTGAACTTGTGATAGACACAGGCGGAATTGGCTTTAGTTAACAATCTAATGTGGGAACTCAAAGTACTACAAGCTGAGCTTCAACAAATGTAAGCTCGTGTACAAGTGAAGACACAGTTAAAGCATGTGGAAGAATTAATCTTGATAGTTAGAGTTGTCATTTATTTCACTTTTTAAATGAACGAATATTGATCTTTTATCTCGTTCATGTCCGAAAGCTAAAAGTTTCCTACACATGAAAGTGGTTTTGCAAGAGTATCTACTAGAGAACAAGATTTGAATGCTCAACTGTTCAGTTGGGCTATTATGGTTGTAAAAAAATATTATAAGGCAATGTGTCTGGTACTTCGGTTAGAAATGAAAAAAGTTAAAGAAGCTAATCGATTTCATCAGGTAGGGTGATGAGGTAATAGTTACTCGCCTTGATCGGCTAGGCCGATCATTAAAGTCTATTCTTGAGGACATTGAAAGTACTCACAAACGGGGCGATTGTTCAAAGATTATTAATGGTTCTGTCAGTACAAAAAATGATAATCCGTTTACCAGTTTCATTCATAATCTGCGCAATTAGCAATAATGACGTGCGTTCATAACGGTCATAAAGAGCAATCCCCCTGCGCTGAAATAATGCTTATTCCTTCATTGGATATAAGCGAACAGCTTAAGTTAAATGAAATTACTCAAATTACCTTATTAAACTTGTCACAGGGAGAGCATGAGTTTCATTGTCAGATACAAATGTATCGCGGCGTCTTAAAAGTAATTTAGTTTTAAATAGGTCTTTTTACACACCTGAACGAGCAAAAGTAACTTAACAAAAGGCTTCTCGAAAACATTACGAGAAGCCTCTAAATTAAAGTTAAGATTTGTATTTACTGTAAACAATTCTATATAGAACAGGCAAAACAACTAAAGTAAGTAAAGTAGAGGAAATAATCCCTCCAATTACCACCGTTGCTAATGGCCTCTGAACTTCAGCCCCAGTTCCGACGTTTAATGCCATAGGAATGAAACCTAAGCTAGCAACCAAAGCGGTCATTAATACAGGGCGAAGCCTGATAGTTGCACCTTCGATAATTGAGTTTATTAGCTCTCCTGTTTCAAGTAATCGCTGTTTAATGAATGACAGCATCACCAGTCCATTTAATACAGCTATCCCTGAAAGAGCGATAAATCCAACAGCAGCAGAAATTGAAAGAGGCATGTCTCTTAACCACAAAGCCAATACGCCGCCTGTAAGTGCTAAAGGCACACCACTAAATATGATCAGGGCATCTTTTATTGAACTAAATGCTATGACAAGCAGTGTCAAAATTACAAACAATGTGGCAGGTACTACGATGGATAATCTTTGCGTTGCACTCTCAAGTTGCTCAAATGTTCCGCCGTACTCAAGCCAATAACCAGCAGGCAATTCAACATTTTGTTGAATTTTTTGCTGTGCCTCTTGTACGAATGAGCCTAGATCTCGGTTTCTAACATTTGCTGTAATTACAATTCGTCGCTTACCATTTTCTCGGCTTATTTGACTTGGAACTGTCGTATAATTTAACTCTGCAACTTCGCTTACAGGTACAAACTCACCACTTTCTGTCGCGATTGGCAAATTACCTAGCTGATCAAGGTTGGCTCTCAACAGCTCAGGATATCTAACTACAATTTCAAATCGACGATCACCTTCGAATATTAACCCTGCGCCTTCACCTGACACGACTGTTTTTAACCAAGACTGTAAGTCGCTTGCATCCAACCCGTATAGCGCTAATGCTTCAGGCTTGGGGTTAACGGTAAAGATAGGCACGTCATCAACTTGTTCGAGCCGCGCATCAGCAACACCTGAAATTGTATTGAGTGTAGCCAAAACTTCTTGTGCAGAAATGACAAGTTGGGATAGATCATCACCGTAGAGCTTAATCCCTAAATCAGCTCTTACTCCGCTAATTAATTCGTTAAATCGCATCTGAATTGGTTGAGTAAACTCATAATTATTGCCGGGAATAGAGCTGAGATCTTTTTCCAGCCTTTCAACAAAATCCTCTTTCGTTAAATTAGGGTCGGGCCATTGCTCTCTCGGCTTTAATATCAGAAAAGTATCAGTCACATTTGGCGGCATCGCGTCTGTCGCAACTTCTGCTGTGCCCGTTTTTGAAAACACCGTAACAACTTCATCATATTTCATAATTTGTTGTTCAAGTACCTTCTGCATTTCTACAGCTTGGTCAATACCCGTGCCCGGAATACGCATCGCGTGCAGTGCAATGTCACCTTCATTAAGTTGAGGAACAAATTCAGATCCTAATTTACTACCAAGTAATATGCTAAATGTCACAAGTAAAGCAGCGCCGCAAACAACTAGCCAACGTAGTTTTAAAGCCCACTTCAAAACAGGACTATAAACTGACTTAGCGCCGACAATTACTGGACTTTCTTTTTCGCTGATTTTGCCTTTCAAGAATAAAGCAACCGCAGCGGGGACTAGCGTGAAGGTAAATACCATTGCAGACAATAGAGCGATTATCACCGTTGCGGCCATCGGATGAAACATTTTGCCCTCGACACCCGATAAGGTAAACAAAGGTAAATAGACAATCGTTATGATCAATACGCCAAAAACACTAGGTCGTATAACCTCATTGGTAGCAGAATAAACAATGTCTAGGCGTTCTTTCAGGGAAATGACAGAACTATTTCGTTTTTGGCTTTCTGCTAACCGCCTAATGCAGTTCTCAACGATTATTACCGCGCCATCGACAATCAATCCAAAATCTAAGGCTCCCAGACTCATTAAATTCGCAGAGACTTTGCTTTGAACCATGCCCGTGATTGTTGCCAACATTGCCAAAGGAATTACTGCGGCGGTAATCAAAGCGGCGCGTATGTTACCCAGTAATAGGAACAATACGAAGATAACCAGTAATGCACCTTCAATAAGATTTTTCTGTACGGTGCTAATTGCTTTATCAACCAGAGTTGTCCTGTCATATAAGGGAACTATGGACACGCCTTGAGGTAAACTGTTTTGGATTTCACTAAGCTTGTCACCAACAGCCAATGCCACCGAGCGTGAATTTTCTCCTACCAGCATCATTGCGGTGCCAATCACACTTTCCTTGCCTTCCAGTGATGCAGCTCCTGTCCTTAGCTCTTTTCCTATCGCAACTTCGGCGACATCTTTAACTTTTACAAGTGTGCCGTCGTCGCTTTTTATAATGACGTTTTGGATGTCTTGAATAGATTGCAACTGAGCTTGTGAACGAACAAGAATTTGCTGTCCGCTTCTTTCGATGAATCCAGCCCCTTGATTTGCATTATTTCGCATTATTGCATTTGATAGTGCTTCACTGGTAATACCGAAGTGCAACATCCTTAACGGATCGGGATTGATATGGTATTGCTTTTTATAGCCACCAATTGCATTGATTTCCGTAATCCCTTTAACCAATGCAAGTTGTGGTTTCACTACCCAGTCATGGATCTCCCTTAACGCCATCGCATCATAGGGTAAGCCATTATTCTGCTTTGCACTTTCGTCGGCAGTTATACTGTACATGTATATTTCACCGAGGCCCGTAGCAATTGGTCCCATTTCTGGTTCAATGCCAAACGGTAGTTGCTCCTTAATTGCGCTAAGTCGCTCATTGATTAGGTTTCTGGCAAAATACAAATCTGTGCCTTCTTCAAACACAACAGTCACTTGCGACAGGCCATATCGAGAAAGTGAACGGGTATAATCCAGCTTAGGTAAACCCGCCAAGCCCGTTTCGACGATAAACGTAATCCGTTGCTCTGTTTCCAAAGGTGAATAACCTTGAGCCTGCGTGTTTATTTGTACCTGTACATTGGTTATATCTGGCACAGCGTCAATAGGTAGCTTCTGATAGTTCCATATTCCTAAAGCGATGATAAACAAGGCCATAAGCAACATAGTACCACGTCTACGGATAGATAATTCTAGTATCCAAGCGATCATATTTTCACCTCGATAATACTGAAGCCAATATGTAGAGGACAAAAAGGTCGGAGATTAGTGTTCATGTCCAGCCTCCGATTTTTTTAGATCAGCAACTAGCAGATAACTGTTCTTTACAACCACACTTTCGCCGACGTTCAAACCGTCGATGATAGCAATATTGATAGCGTCTGAAGCGCCAGTTTTTACGGCGCTAGGGTGGTATTCATTGCCTTCTTTAATAAAAACAACATCTTTGCCTTCAAACTCTTGAATGGCTCCTTTTGGCACAACAACTGGAGCAGAGTGTTGACTGGTCGTAACCGCACCTTTAATTACAGTGCCAAGCGGCCACTTGTTGGTTTTGTTATCCAATTTTACAAATGCCAATGAGTATGGCTTGTCGTTTAGTGATGGTGTTAAATAGCTAATTTGCGCACTTTGATTAAATTCAGTGCTATGAATTAGCACCTGCTGGTTAGCGTTAACCTTACTTAGCTGAGTAGGAAACACTGATAGTTGTGCCCAAACCACGTCAAAATTGGCTATTGTCAGCAAGTTTTCACCATTTGTAAGCTCGCCAATATTGGCTTGCCTAGCGACTATACGCCCAGACATTGGTGCTTTTATCGAATATTGATTTAAGCTCTCATTGGATTCAATCACTACCAACGTTTCACCTTTTTTGACCTCTTCGCCGAGATTGACTTTTACTTCCTTAATAACACCATCGAATCTAGCGTTAACGTGCGCAAGTGAGGCAGGATCGGCAACGATTTTTCCATATACAACTTCTTCGTTATGAATAACACCGCTAGTTGCTGCTACTGTTTCAATGCTGTTTTGTTTAGCCATCTCAACAGACATAGAGACTATTTCATCTTTGTGTTCTTCACTGGCTGAGGTCGTGATGGAGGTGAAACCAATTACAGCAACAAGCATTAATTTGAAAAGGCTGATTGGTGAATTTAATATATTTTTCTTTTTCATGATTAATTCTCAATAAAGCTTGAAAGTTGGCTTTCTGTATTGCCGGAAGAAATTAATGGAATGCCTGATAAGGACTCAATGGAGGCGCTTTGTTTGTGAACCTCACTTGCGGCAAAAATAAGCGCATATTGCATCTCAATAAGCTCTTTTTGAACTGAAACTAGCTCTAAATAACTAAAGCGCCCGTCCGAATAGGCTTTTTGCACTAATGACAAAGCACTTTCTTGAGGCGGAATAATACTGGTTTGTAAGGTTTCAACCGTAAGGCGAGCCTCTTCCTGAGCCGCATAAAATGTCGCTAATTGGCTGTAAATTGCTCGCTCACTGGCTTTCCGTTGCTGCTCAACTTCATCGAGTTTTGCTTTTTGAGATTGATAGCTGCCTCTATTTCTATCACTCGTAAACAGAGGGACGCTAATTCCTGCAACCAACGCAGTCTCATTGCTACCTTCAAGTCTTTTCACACCTGCGCTCCACGTTATATTAGCGTGGCTTTGTGCGTTGATTGATTGTAATTGAGCTTGCTGAATTCTCGATTGCTCTGCATAAGCTAATATATGAGGACTTTGAGAAAGTTGAGCCATGATGTATTCGAGTGATATTGTTTTGGGAAGTGCAAATAAATCGCCTGATACACGAGAGAATTGCGGTGATTGTTCTCCCCACATAATAGCTAACTTACGAACACTGGCCTCTAACTGCTTGGAAATGGTTAGCGTCTTTAGTCGAGCTGTTGCTAAAGCTGCATCAGCTCGTTTTTGCTCTGATGACGGTGCCGAACCAACACGAACTTTTTTGGAGACAGTTTGATAGGTTTCTCGTGCTAGCTTTTCTGCATTTTCATTGACGAGCATGATTTGCTGTAACGTCAAAACATCGATATAGCGAGCTGCTACTTCACCCAAAATATCGAGTGTTTGTATTCTTTTTTCAACAGCTATTGCTTGCTGTTGGGCATTAACATAAAGCTTTCTGCTATTTACCTTATCTCCCAATTCCACCACGGAAGATATTGATAAGGTAAGTTCAGCGTCGCTGAATCCAGATACATCACCTGTACCTGCAAAGTTTTCCAATTCAGCGCTGACGTTATATTCAGGTTTTAACCCTGCGGTAGCTAACTCGCCGTCTAAACGCTTTTGTTTGTATTTAAAAGCTGTTAGCTGTGGGTTGTTTGCAAGTGTTCGTTGTATTGCCTCTGACAATGAAACTGAATCAACAGTTAAGTCATTTGCAAATACATTATTAGTTGTCACTAAAAACGACAACAGAAGCAACCGTTTTACTTTCTTCCAAGCAAGTACGGGGGCCTTAAAATAAGACATATTCATATTTTGTCCTGTTTATTTTATGAAACGAGCGTTGGCTTCACCGCCTAACGCGCCAATTAAATAAAAGGACTAACTTTTGGGAGGTCGAAGTAATCTGGAAGGGGGAGCTTCAATGACTACTTTTAAATAATCAAATACCTGACTTGATTTGAAATCAATGTCTCTACTGATGTAAACATGCGTAGCAAACTGTACATGCGAGCCATTGCAGTGTCCGCAATGATGACAATCAGCGGGGTTGTGTTGGTCATTATCTGCTGATGATTGTATTAATTTTTCAGAAGAAATGTGGTCATCTAAAGCATGAACATGCTCGGTTTTTATATGCTCGGAATCAACAATATGAACATCAGCAACTTTTGCCACAGCAGAAAATGACTGAAGTAATATCAGCACTATCATGATGTATGCAGGGAATTGTTTAATATTCATTTCGTTTCAACTATCTCTTAGTTATGCCAATGTTAACACTATCGTTTAGCTTGCGTCACGACATTGCTCGTCTATGAACTCTATTTCAATTGTTGTATGAGCAAAATCAAACTCTTTAAGCTCCTGTCGCAACTCTAGCTTGTACGATTTCAGCTCTTCGTTAGATATTTCAGTGTTTAAAACAATATGGGCGGTTAAAACGTTGTGTTCACCATCAAGTGACCAGATGTGTAAGTGATGTACTTCACCCACAATGGCTTTAGAAACTATTTTCGATTTAATATTTTCAATAAGATCAATATCTGGTGTCGCTTGCAAGAAGAGCATAAGTGTCGTTTTCAGTGTTCTTACAACATTAAATAAAATAAAAAGGGTAAACCCAATTGATAAAATAGGATCGAGTATGGGCCATTCAACAAACATCAATACGATTGATACAATAAATATAGCTATCCAACCTAAAACGTCTTCAAGCAAGTGCCAGTTTAAAACTCGTTCATTTAAGGTCTTTCCATGACTTAGCTTATAGGCAGCGTAACCGTTTACCACCATGCCAAAAATAGCTAATAAAAGCATTCCTTCGACTTGAGGCATTTCGGGGTTAGCTAATCTTGGTATGGCCTCAATTAGTATAAAAACAGAACCAACAGTTAATACCAAACCGTTAATCAATGCGCCAAGCAATGAAAAGCGCTTGTAACCATATGAAAACTGGCTAGAGGCAGGCTTGTTACTGAGCTTATTTAATCCCCATGCGGTGCCTATGGAGATGCTATCTCCTAAATCATGGATAGCATCTGCCATGATTGCCGTACTATTGGTTAACCAACCTCCGATAAATTCGATGATGGTAAACGTGAGGTTTAGAAAAAAAGCCCAGCCAATGCGTCTCGAAGCGTCCTCATCATTGTGAGGGTGATCATGACCGTGAGAGTGGTTATGCATGTTGAGCCTCGGCGGTTACATTTTTTCTTCTAAGCCTTTGTACATTCCAATTAATGATATGACGGATAAAGTTTTGGTACGCCCAACGTTTAATACCCGTTAGATTGGTTCCCTGCTCAGCATAGAATTCATCGGGTGAGTCATAAAAGCCAAAGTCGTCGTGTATGCCTTCTTTTTGAATATAAGTATCTTTACCAACCCAGTTCGTCTCTGGGTTACTTATGCAGGTAGTAGCTATTCCATAACCACAAAAATTATCTTTAGCTTGACTGAATTTGGATTGAATTGAACTTAGGTAAGCTTCGTCGAGAATGAAGCCTTCTAAATTGATCCACTTACCTTCATAGAGCACTTCTACCCAGCTATGGATAATGGATTTTGGGGCAAGCCAAAATACATAAGAAGGAATAGCGCCTTTCTGAAGCTGTTGGTCAATCGTGAAACCATGAAATCGGCACTGAATACCAAGCGCTCGGAATAGAGCCATTAACAAGTTTCCCTTGGTATTGCACTGTCCATAGCCATCCGCTAAAACTTCACTCGCAGATATATCATCGCTGCGGTTGTAACCAAACTGAATCTCATCTTTAACAAAGGTGTAAGCAGCTCCTATTGTGTTGTATTCATCCATTGTATTCCAATTCCGATCTGCTATTAGAGATTGGATGCTGTGATCATCTAAGTCTAATATTTGTGTTTTCTCTAAATAATTAGCACTCATTATCCATCTCCTTTAAGAACATGATTTTGATTTACTTCCACTACAGCTATTGTTTTCGCTTGTTAACTCTGCGTTGCTCAGCTCTTTCTTCGCATCAGTAATAATCAGGTAAGCCCCTCTTAAAATTAGGGTTGCAATCACACTACCAATCACAATGTCAGGCCAGCGAGAATCAAGTAGCATCACTAAAACACCAGCAGCAATGACCCCCAAGTTTGCGATCACATCGTTGGCTGAAAATATCCAGCTTGCACGCATATGGACTTCACCATTGCTTTGCATTCTGATTAAAACTAAACAAATGACGTTTGCTATTAATGCTACAAAACCAAAGCCGATCATGAACCAAGAGTGAGGCTCACCTTCTCCGAGTCTTCTTACTATGTCAAAGATTACCAGTATTCCGAGTGTCAGCTGAAAGTAACCGCTGATAAGGGCTGCATTGGCTTTATGCTTTAAAGATCGGCTCACGGCATATAGAGCAATACCATAGACAATTGCGTCAGCCAGCATATCCATTGAATCTGCTATCAAAGCCGTTGAGTTTGCATATAGGCCCACAGTAATCTCAACGCAGAACATAACCGCATTAATACCTAGCAACCAATACAGCACATGTTTTTGTTTCGCATCTTTTAGTTCGACTTCGCAACCACAACCACTCATTGCACGGCCTTAGTTATTTGCTTGATAACTTAACTATAAAGTCTATAGTGACTATAGAGTCAAGATTTAGGACTAAAGTTTTATGAAGATAGGTGAACTTTCAAAAACGACAGGGTGTTCGATACAAACAATTCGGTATTACGAGAAAGAAGGGTTGCTTTCAACTCCTGAACGTACTGAAGGGAATTACAGGTTATACGGTGAACGGGCTTTAAAAGAATTAGAGTTTATAAAGCATTGCCGAAGTTTGGATATCCCTCTAACAGATGTTAAACGCCTTATGGAACTGAAAAATAAGCCAGAAGAAAGCTGTGCAAGTGTTAATAAGCTCATTGCTCAACAATTGGCCTTAGTTAACAATCGAATGAGAGAACTCAAAGCACTAAAAGCTGAGCTTCAACAAATGGCAAGTTTGTGTACAACTGAAAACACCATTGAAGCGTGTGGAATAATTAAGTCACTTGATAGTTAGAATTGTCATTCATTTTCTATCCGTGTTGTGTACGAATAACTATATTTTATTACGTTCATGTACGAAATTTATTTAATGTACTTTCGTTCACTTGATTGTTAAGATGTACGAAAGTTACAGGTTTCGTACATATGAAAGTTGGTTTTGCAAGAGTCTCAACTAAAGAGCAAGATTTAAATATTCAACTGTCCAAGTTGGACGCTCATGGCTGTGAAAAAATATTTCAAGGAAAACAGTCAGGTGCTTCCATTAGAAATGAAGAAAAGCTAAAGGAACTCATCGATTTTATCAGGGAGGGTGATGAGGTAATTGTTACTCGCCTTGATCGGCTAGGCCGATCATTAAAGTCTATTCTTGAGGCTATTGAAAGTATCCACAAAAAGGGGGCTTGTTTAAATATTATCGACGGCTCTCTCAATACTAAAAATGATAATCCGTTTGCCACCGCCATGATCAACCTATGTGGAGTATTCGCTCAACTTGAGCGGGATCTTATAAAAGCCAGAACCGCAGAAGGTCGCGAAGAAGCGAAGGCTAAAGGCAAACATATGGGTAGGTTGCCTGCTTTATCAGACAAACAAGCGAAAGAATTATATAAAGATAAATTAAATGGTGAATCGATCTCTGCATTAGCGAAGAAATATTCTGTTAGCCGCCCGACGGTTCATCGAACTATTGAAAGAATGGAACAAAAAAATAATAAATAAAAGGAGATGTTATGTGGTCTGATAAAGAGTCAAAAATTGACTTCTTAAATTTTAATGAAGCGGCTGAGTCGATTAAAGATCTTATCACTGAAAAGGAATTAATGCCTATTAGTATAGGTGTCTTTGGTGATTGGGGCGCTGGAAAATCCACGATTCTTGAACTTACCAAAGCATCTTTGGAAACTGATGAACAAGAATATATACAAGTGCATTTCGATGCATGGACTTTCCAAGGATACGATGACGCTAAAGCAGCGCTATTAGAAACAATTGCATCTACTTTAGTAAAAAAAGCAGCAGACGATAAAAATCTAAGTGCAAAAGCAATAGAGTTTGCTGGACGAATAGATAAGATCAGACTGATGGGACTGCTAATGGATGGTGGTGCAGCATTAGCTGGTATACCGACTATGGGTGGTATACAGAAGATCATGGGACTATTCAGTGGTGGTGACGATGGTGAACTTGATGTTGATGATGTAAAAGGTGCTGTCGATGGCGCTAAGGATGTTGCGAAGAAAAACAAAGGTTTGATCAAAGATAAGAAATCATTCTCACCTCCTAAAGAAATTAAAGAATTCCGAAAAGCATATTCTGATCTGTTAAAGGAGTTTGATAAGCCACTTATTGTCTATGTCGATAATTTAGATCGCTGCTCTCCATTTAATGCCATTTCAACACTTGAGGCGATCAGATTATTTCTATTTTTACCAAATACCGCATTTGTCATTGCCGCCGATGAAGACATGATCCGTTTGGCAGTACCTGAATATCACAAAGGTGCATCTCAACGACATCAAACTGATTATTTAGACAAGCTTATTCAAATTCCTGTGCATGTACCAAGGCCCGGTGTTCTTGAGATAAGGGCATATTTAATGATGCTCACCGCTCAAGACCACGGAGTGACAGATGCTCAGTTAGAAGCGATAAGATGTGCCCTTGAAGAATCATTAAGGCTTTCTTGGAAACAACCACAAATTACCGTTGATGAGCTTCTTCAGGATCACGATATCGAAAAGCATTCAGGACTCAGAAGCAAATTTGTAGTTGCTGAACAGTTAGCTCCACTATTAGCTGAATCCACAAACATTAACGGTAACCCTCGCATAGTTAAGCGATTACTCAATCAAGTTAAGATGAGAAAGAAAACGGCTCACCGTCGAGGAATGCAGCTTGACGAGAAAACTATCACTAAGCTGGTAATTTTTGAGAGGTGCTTAGGCACTCAGGCTACTAACAAGCTTTATGAATTAATTGATAAGGAAAACGGATATCCAAAAGTTTTAGCGGATCTCGAAAATTCAGAAGTTGAATTTGATGAAATAAAGTTACCTGAAGAGTGGAAACTCGACCTAGCTTTTATTGATAAATGGTCAAAATTACCTCCAATGTTTACTGAGATGGATTTGACCCCAGCGGCATACCTTAGCCGAGAAAGCATTCCAATGGGTGCTGTTAATGCGGTAATGTCGGGAGCTGCTCAAAAACTTGTAGAAGAATTAATGAAGCAAAAGGTAAGGGTCAGTGGCGTTAACTCTACTGCGATTACCACAACTCCGAAGGAAGAGTACATGTCAGTCATGGATGGTTTGATTGAAAACTTTAAGTTGATTGGTGATTGGACCGAAAAACCAACAGGCATCTATGGAGCCGTGTTACTTGCCAAGCAGGATGATAAATGTTGCTTAAGTCTTCTTACATTCTTAAAAAGCTTGCCTCGTCAAAGGTGGCTCAATCCAATCTTAAAAGAACTAGAGGGAATTAAGTAATATGGGTACGTCCGCATCGTCTACAGGACCGAATAACAAGAGTCCGCTAATTCCATCTTGGGCAGAGCAAGGAGATCCCGTCACAATAGAGCCTGCATCAGGTACTGATGGGGATGATCAAACTGGTTCTGATAACAATCAATCTGATGATCAGAATGACCATACCAACGATATTGACAATGACAAGGTTCAACAAGAAATCGGTGGTTCGCCAACAGCAACGCCACCTCCAAATAGGTTTGCCAGCGCCAGAAGAGCATTTGGTAAATATGCACAAACAGGTGGCTCAACCTCAGATCTAAGGCGTTCATTAAAAAGCTACTCTAGAAAAGGCTCTGGCGGAGGTAAAAGCACAAGCCGGAGACTAGCAAGCGGTATAACGGCTGGTTCTGGATTGCTTGGTGTCATGCGTGGCGACACCGTAACGGTTAATAATCAAAGCTTATCATTAGGTGATCTAACTGGGTTATCGACTGACCAAGCAATTGACAAAATTGCTAGTCATTTGGCACCTGATAATGCCGATTCGGATGCTGTAAGAGTTGCGTTGGATTACGCACTAGAAGAAGCACTCCCCGATACAGAAGAATTTGACCCAAACAGTTTTACTGACGAAGTTATTCAAGAAGCCATAGGCTGTTATTTAACAGATCTTATTTTTCAGGATGTGGTTGAAGGCATGGGCAGAGCTTGGTTTCATGTAGAGCCAGCAAGCAAGCATCATCAAATGGAAGTAGAATTAAGGGAATTAATAAAAGTGATCACACAAGAGCAGTTAGACAAAGTAACTAATGGCAACCCTAGTACTATTAGCAAGGAAAATATTACTAAAATTCAAGCTGATGCAATTGCAATGACAGTGGATGAATGGGAGAGTTTTGATGACTAATTTTTATTTTAACCATGACCCAGCTAACTTGCCTGATTTTTCTGAAGACTGTCATCCTGTCCAAATGTTTCACACGCATCAAAATGACATCACTAAGCACAGCTTGGTGTCAAAACAACTACTACAAACAGTTCGTGATTTAGGATTGCATGTAGATGCTGATGCAATAGATCTGATAACAATTGCAACCGCCGTTACCGCCGCTGATACATTTGAATTGAGGGATAATGCAGAAAATGCATGGGCTAGAAAAATGCACTTGCATGTTCCTGTTACCGATGAGGATATGTGGAATACTGTTGAGCCTGAACTAAGTTCTTTGCTCAACTTTCTAACGGGCGATCAATGGCAGTTTACTTTTGAAAAAACAACTATGCCGATGCCGACTCCTAAAACAAGTGAGCAAGCGAAAGCAAAAGCAAAATCATTAATTGGACTCAACTCAGTCTGCCTTTTTTCAGGAGGTCTTGATAGCGCAGTTGGTGCAATTGACATTTTAAACGGAGAGTCAGCCTTAAAACCGCTTTTGGTTAGTCACGCTTATCGTGGTGATGGCGCAAAACAGGAAGATATTAAGCAATTATTGTCCCCGCCATTCGGCGAATTGTCCTATTCAATGTCTCCTCATATTATCAAGCAGTTAGAAGGTAAAACTGACATTAGCATGAGGGGAAGAAGCTTCAACTTCCTAGCTATGGCGGTACTTGGTATATCAGCCTTAAGAAATGCTAATTGCGATAGCAGTATTGAAACTATTGTCGTCCCTGAGAATGGCTATATTTCTATAAATCCACCGCTTACCAGAAGACGGATTGGTAGCCATAGTACTAGAACTACTCATCCTAATTTTCTAAGCAGGCTTGAATCTTTGCTTAGAGACACTGGGTTTCATGTCAAATTTGTAAACCCCTATCAATTCAAAACTAAAGGTGAAATGTTAGCGGAATGTGTTGATCAAGACGCAATTAGAAAAGCAGTTCCTCTGAGTGTTTCTTGTAGTCATTGGCACAGAGAGCATAAACAGTGTGGGCATTGTGTACCTTGCCTTATTCGAAGAGCGTCAGTTTTTCATGCTGGTTTTACACAAGATGCGCCATACAAGACAAAGCGGTTGAGAGGTCTTATTAAAGAAAAAGATACTCGCGATGATCTCCAAGCGGTTCAAACTGCCATTATTAGATTGAAACAATCAGATAACTATCGTTCTTGGCTTCGAAAGTCAGGACCAATACCACAAGAAAAAGATATACGAGAAAAATTAGAATCAACTATTAAGCGAGGATTGGCAGAGGTTGAATTATTTCTCCAAGCGGATAAATCATCATGATGGATCTTCATTGCCATGTTGATTTATATCCAGATTATCAAGAGGTATTGAACGACATAAAAAGCAGTAATTATTACGTGCTATCAGTAACTACGGTGCCGTCAGCTTTTGAAGGTACTGTCCAGTTAACAAGTGACATAAAACACTGTAAAACGGCTTTGGGTCTGCACCCTCAACTTGCTCATTTAAGGAAAAATGAACTACCTCTATTCGATAAGCTAGTTGATAGAACTAGATATATTGGAGAAATTGGGCTGGATGGCTCAAAAGGTTATGCTGATTACTTTGATGATCAATTAGAGGTTTTTACGCATATTTTGAAAAAATGTGAAGGCTTCGATAACAAAATATTAACTATCCATAGTCTTAATGCGACAGGTGAAGTACTTGAACAACTTAAGTTATACCCCGATGCTGGTACTTCTATTCTTCATTGGTTTTTAGGTACTAAGAAGCAAGTTCTAGAAGCCGTCGAGCTAGGCTGTTTCTTTTCTATTGGGCCAGCCATGCTTACTTCAGCCAGAGCTAAAAAAGTAATATCGTGGATACCTCAAGATAGGATTTTACTCGAAACTGATGGCCCTTTCGCCAAAGTGGCGGGGAATATTCTGTTTCCTTCAAGTGTTGGCACTGTTACTGAATATCTGGCTGAAATTTGGTGTAAAAATAAGGCTTCGATAATTGAGCAACTGTCAGCAAACCTTAGGTGTTTAACATCAGTCAAGTAACTAATTATACGTCACGTAATCTTATAACAATTTTATTCAGGTTTAATCGATTTGTTTGAAGTATTTGTATTAGCTATAGCACTCAGTATGGACGTGTTTGCAGTATCCATAGGCTTAGGTTCTAAAAAAGTAGCAAATGCTGAAAAACTCTTTATTAAAGCCGTTGCTTATTTTGGATTTTTCCAAGGCTTTATACCTCTTTTAGGCTATTACAGCGGTAAAGGATGATCATCTTGGATTGAAGATTATGCACCTTGGATAGCTTTTATTTTGCTATTATTTATCGGTGGCAAAAATGATTTATGAGTCCCAATCTGAAGGAATTGAAGAAGATATTGCTAATGTTACTCATCGTGTGCTATTTGTTCTTGCTATTGCCGCCAGTATTGATGCAATGGCGGCAGGTTATGCAATCACATTGCTTGAGGTAGACATAGCCGTAGCTTGCTTGATAATAGGCGTCACGACGTTTGCCTTTAGCTAGATTGGTGTGAATATCGGCGAAAGAAGTGGCGTATGGCTGGAGTCTAAAGCTGAACTATTTGGTGGTTTAGTGTTAATCGCAATCGCATTTAAGATATTACTTGGTTGGCACAGAACCACCGAATACTAGGCTACTTACCTGAGCAACATGCATTGCCTTCTTGAATAGGAGGACACTTAACTGTTCCATAAGAGCAGTAAACGCAACAATCACCTTTGAACGGTTTAAGTAGTGCTTTACAGCTTTCGCATTCGTAATACCATTGGCAAGCGTTTGTAGGCATGGTTTCAACTTTGCTAAATCCACATTCAGGGCAAGTGATTTTAGATTCTAGTTCTATACCTTGCATACTGGTTCCTTAATGGGCTTAACAATATCTAAAATAGACATTACGACCATCCAAATGATCCCAAAGTAAAATAAGTAAGTGCTCCAGTCGTATTGCCATAAAGGATAAAGGGTCAGCAATACTGCAATTGGGCCAATGACACTTAAAACGCCTCTCAATGAATCTCGATGTTGATACCAATTATAGAAATTAACTAACAACGCTAGTGAAGCAAATAATGGCAATAAGGTGTTCACCGCTATCCCTTCAAAATGTGAAAGAAAACCTAACCCAAGAGCAGATGCCAATGAGCCGAGTGCAGGAAAACATGCTGTGCAGCTAAGGGCGGCTAGCCAAACGCCACCAGAACCTACTTTATCTAGAATTTTATTGATCATAACTATCTACCTCAATTTTTAAGGTAGTATAAACTCCGTACATAAGTACGGGGTCAATAGCTATTTAAGTGAATTTATTACCGGGCAGGATTGAGGGTCTTGATTGGCCTTGCAAGAATCTGTCATATCTTGAATTACTTTCTCTAATCGCTGTAAATCAGCAATTTTATTACGAATGAGATTAAGTTTTTGCAACCCCATCGACTCAATATCAGCGCAACTGTCACTTAGTGACATAAGCGATTCAATTTCTTTCAGCGTAAACCCTAATGCTTTAGCTTTCAGAATAAATTTGAGTTGACTGGTAAGGGCATCGCCATACATTCTGTAACCAGACTCTGGTTTTAAAGGTTGCTCTATCAGACCTTGGCGCTCATAGAAACGGATTGTTTCAACATTGATATCTAAATCTTTTGCCAGTTTTCCAATGGTTCTCATAAACATACTCTTTAGAAGCAGAAATATCATTATACAATTAATGCGGATTGCCTAAACTCAATTTTATTGCATGAACGGGGTCGCTAAGCGTCCTCTTTGTAGAATTAAGTTCACATATCCAGATCACTCTGACCGTCTCTTGTTCGCTCTTGCTGCCTGTCAGGTGAAGTCTAAGCCTAATCAACAAAACTGTAAGTTGAGATATGAGCTACTACATCTAATCTATTGTTTCGTTGAAACTAATTCAATAATTTCACCAGTAGACGTATCCACTCTTATTTCTGTATGTTGCCCTGAATGCTGAAGTTGATTTTGTAAATCGGCATTAATCAGTTTGAGCTTATCTATTTCTGCGTACATTTCACTCAACAACACTAATAACTTTGTATCTTTATTATCGATTTCCTTAGTGCCGATATTATTTTTTTGCTTTTCTTTAGCAAGCTTGCTTTTTAGTTCGGCTACCTTTGTTCTGAGTTGTTTTATTAAATTATCTTTATTTTTTTCTTCCCAAGTTAATTGAGCTTTTTCAATACTTTCTCGTAACTTTACCCATTTTTCTTCTTCTTTAGATAGATTCGCAATATTTCTTTTAGCTCTCGTTGCTACTGCATTTTTGGTTATCTTGCTGCCATCAGATTTCATCTCTTCAAAAGCACGTTTTATATCATCATATGCGCTACTCATGCTTGTTCTCCTTGGTTTGTATGCGCTTTGCCTTCATCTAATACATAGTCAGCTGCTGCTATATTATTTTTCCAGTGAATAGCAAATAGCTCGTAATCTTCTTGCTCTTCTGTGGTTGATGCTGCATATGCCTCTAGTTTCTGGGTCGCATCTTTTTTTATCACTTGCCAATTGACCTTGTGGCGTTTGGTAATGATTTTACTACCACAATACACACAGCCACTAGGGATTCCTGCTCCTTTTATCTTGCAAGCTTCTCCCGCAGTGCAGTACCCCGTAGGCAAGCCACGTATGTTTTTAATATTTTTGACGAGAAATTTTTTCAGTTCTTCAATTGAACTGAAATGGATCTGCTTAATCACAGTCGAATCTTTACTTTGACTATCAGTAATACCTATTATCAGATCTTTAGATGTTTTATTAATTTGCTCACCAGCACCACCTTTAAGTGATTGTGACTCGGCTTCATCTATTAACTCTTCTGCAACACGGTCAATTAAAATCTCATTAAACTCTTCAGTAGTTTTAATTAAAGTTGTTGAGGCCAAAAATGCTCTTCGAGTATAAACAAACGTCATTAGGCTGGTTAAATGTTTAAATTGATATCTAATATCATCAAGCTCACCTAATTTATTGGCAATGACAAAGTAGGCCAACGTATGTCGAAACATGTGAGCGGTTAATCTAAACGTATCGCCTTCTTCGTATGGGACACCTCTATTCTCTCCTCTAACTTCTTTGTAGTTAGATTCAAGGCGTTCAAGCTCTGCTATATCATCATCGTCTAGAGTTAAGTCAAAAAGCTCAATGTTTTCACTGTTTTTAACCTCAAATTTTGTGAATCGCCCAGCATCGCTAAAACTAACACTACAGCTACTATGTGAAACCCCGAAAAGACGGTTTCTTTCTAACCCTTCTTTCAAGTTGTGTGCTTGACTACTTGTTATATTGGCTCTGCATGAAGAAAGTACAGCTTTTGCCCTTTCTTGCATACCGAACACATATTTTTCGTAAATACCAACACACTCATGTACTTCAGCGTTTGAAAACCATTCCATCTCAACCTTACTGTTGTCGGTTTTGGTCATGATTGCCGTAATGTAATAAATATCATCTTTGTAATTGGCACAGCCAACCTTGCATGTAAGTACTTCGTTATATCTCATGCCTGTATAGGCCAAGATATTAATGTATGTGGCTAATTTTAAATCTTCTAATTCTTCGGATAATTGAATGAATTCCACTTCATCGGGTAAGTTTCTTACATGTTTTGCTATTAGCTCACCTGTACTAATTTTGGGCGGTGGTTCAACGGAGCCTTCATTTAAACTATCTATTAAGCGTGCATTTAATTCTAGCCATCGTTCTATCTTATCCTTAGAGTTTTCAACTATTTTTTCTGCAAACTTCAGAATTTTTTTCATTACTTTAGTAGGAATGACAGGGTGCGAATAAGTGACTGGTCTCGGATGGTGTAACTCGTTTAGTTGGTTAAGTACATCAATAAAAACACTACACACCTTAGGGCCAAAAAGACGAAAGCTGCGCTGCACGTCAAATAGTTTAGTAAATGAGTGTGATTGTCTGTAAATAGCTATTTTCCTGACTTCATATAAATAGTCTTTTATGAGATTCCTAATAACTAAGTCAGATTTGAACTCCAACTCATGAAATGAGTGATAACCTCTTTGTCTTAAGAAGGCTGCAAATAAATTTAGATACGTTACATCATTTTGAAGTGTAGAGATTTTTAGAGGTTTACCGCCTACAACATCACCATGTGTGAGTTTAATTAGTGAATAAATTCGAATTTGATATGCTAATTCATCAACACCTTTAAAATTCACATTTCTTTGCGTTTCTTCATAGCTTATCCAAGTGTCATCGCCAAAGTGAATAGTGCCATGTTTAGCAATATTCAATGCTCTGTTTTCCCACAAAGCAATCGAATTAAAAGCGCTAGTATCATCAACTTTAAAATCTTCTAACACCTGAACCAAAGGTTTTATAGTGATTTGACCTGTATGTGTTTTTACAACAGCGATATCAAGTAGTTTTGTTTTAGTTATCTCTTTGGTCATAGCAAACCTGTGTTTTTCCAATGAGGATGAATACCCTCTGTTCTCAATAGTTCTTTTCCATCAGTCACAGCTTGAGCATTAAGCTTGGCAATATCAGCTAATATTTCGTTAACCCTATTTTTCAACTGCTCTATGTTTTCCAGTTGCTCTGTTATAGAGTCAAATGTTGCGGCTGAGTTTTCCATATCAGCAACAACAAAATCCCGGTATGACAAAAGTTTCCAAACATGCAATGCGTCAGCAACACAGCGATAGAACGGACACCACAAGCATGCGTTAAAGTCGGCACATGCATGCTCGTTTGTATCTCGCTGGTCTAATAATTTCCTGTTTTGTGATTCGAATGCCACTACTGCGGATTTATCTTTTGAGTTAATGCATGTGCCATTCGGGACTTTTTTACCGTCTTCTGGTGGAGTCTGCAAAATGATTACTTTGTCGGTAACATCGCGAACAAAATAGTCTGCCATTGTTTTTGTCGCTCTGTTGATTGTCATTGCAACATCTTTGTTATCTTGCATTAAATAATGACGCAAGAACGTTTCATAAGAGTGCTTGCCAGCTTTTTGATACCACTTAAATTCTTTGGCAACTTTTCGGTAAATGTAGTTAAGCCCTGATTTTCTGATCTTTTGCGAATTAAATACGATATCACACCCAAGCTCAGTCAATATCCTATCTATAGTGGTCTTGAAACGTGATGCTGTTAATAATTGAATCTTTACTTCTCCAATACTATTTACTTTGGGAAAAACAAAAATTCTTTTTGATAGGTTCTCAATAGAAGGGCGGTAAATAGACGTAAGTTTAGTCGCAGCCTTAATATCAAATATTACTGGTTCGACAACGTCGCCGTATAAGACGCCTTCTTTTTCTAGATCTTCGGCTTGAATTTCAAATTTATGCCATTGTGTTTGATAATTAGCTCGGCGTTTAAATAAACGAAGAGCAGGAGTTTTACTTGAATGTAATGGCGTGTTAAAGAAAAATAAGTCGTCAGTATCAAGCTCTAGCGTAGGAGTTGAATTCCAACCAGTTTTCAATATGACTTTTGCTGCATAAAGTGTAACTTTGTCTTTAATTGTGAGTAAGGTCTCAGAAAGCCCTTTTTCTATGTAATATGCTAATTCTACTACTTCTCTATATGAGTAGAGCTTATCTTGATTCTGAGAGAGTTGCTCTTGATGTTGTGCAGTTAATTCGGTGTTGACCGGAAAGCTTTTAATAGTATCTAGACCATAAAACGATAGTAATTTGTCGATAGCGCTCTGATATTGATTACCAACAAAAACCGACAAGTCGCCTTGTTTTGATTTTAGTTGAATTGCCTCTCTTATAGCCTTTAGTATCTCACAGTTATTTTCAACAAAAGCATGAACCCCATGACTGGCAATAAGCTTCATTTGTTCATCTGTTAATGATGATGCATTTTCTTTCAATGCTCTAGCCATACTACCTATGTAACCTTTGAGAGTGACGATACCTATGCTCTCGCCATCAATTCGCTTTGTAAAAACTTTATGGTATTCGACTAGGTTTTGATAAAATTTATAGGCATTGTCATATACCCACTCATGCTTCTGCCATTCGGTAGTGTCACTTTCTTTAAGGTAATAGCCCAATGAGTAGGGTAATAAACTTTCCTTTGCGATTTTTTCACCCGTAACAAAGTGGTAAAGGTCCAATGCAGCGTTTAGTAGCAGTAAAAACTGCTGGTTATTTTGAGTTTCTTCTTGGTAATGCTTATAAAGGTATTTAAATCCCTGAAGGCCATTTTCTGCAAACCCTTGAATTCCACGCTCACTAAGCAGCTTAATTATTGGTGATGCTACGCTACCAGCACTATTCAACCACCTTGGAAATGATAAAGTTGAGGATCTAACTCTTGTTGTATTAGCTTCCGAAGCGCTTGCTATCTGATTTTTCAAAAAAGCATCAACTTCATTGCCAAATTTGGATGATATGCTTTGTGCATACCCTATTACTTCGGCTTCAGTTTTAAATTGATTGACTCTAGCTTTACCCCACACATCGGGTAGTATAAATTTTAAAAAAGTACGGAAGTTGTGATTGCATATAAATGATGAAACGAATTCCCTATCCTGTAATGTTGCCAATAATGGCAGTTTGACGCGTTCAGTATTCTTAAAAGTATCATGTAGACAAAGATTTATAATAGCTGTCGCAGTTTTGAGGATATTGTCCCTAATAGAAGAATCTTTGAGGCTTAATTCTGGAAGGACGAGATAGTCCAGATATTTATTTAGTAATTTACGAATCTCTTTTACTTGATGGAATTCAAGTTCGAATAATTTAGTTATGTCGATTGAAGTAGCCCCATTTACTAGCCTAAAAGGAGCGTTGATAGCGTTATCATAAAAATGAAACTTAGCTAAGTTTTCTAAGGCTTCTTCTATACGAGTAGCATAACTAGGTAGCTTGACATCATTTATTTCATTAATGCAAAAGTATTCCAGTTCTTGCCAAATTTCAAAGTCTGATAGAGCATTTAATCCCGAAGTTTGAATTGATGTCGCAGTATCTGTACTAACCTTATTAAGGGCTAGAGGAAGAGTGTGTTGTAAACTGACACAAGCATTCCGCAAGCGACTCATTGAAATAGCAGTGTCGTCATCTGCGCTAATATTGTTTTCTTTGTCATATGCCCTGTTAAATAAAACGTCTAACTGTTTGGCTAGAACAATTGAATGAGGTTTAAATCTAGCAGGAATACGATTGGACTTCCGCGTTTTAACTTGCTGCTGCATCTTCAGCCTCACGCATCAGTAATTCGTCAACATCACCGTAGATATCTTTCACCCACTCTGACATTGCTCCGTATGCATCCACTGCTACACTTTTGGCAAAGTCGATGTAACGTTTGGTTGTTTTAAAACTTTCGTGACTCATCAAGGTCATTAGTGTCTGTCTGATGGAACTCTCCGATTCACCTTTGTCAATTAGGTATTTAGCGACATAAGTAGCAAAGGTAGCGCGTAAGTCATGGAATGTGCGTAATAGTATTTCTAATCCCTGCTTCCTTTGTTCTTTTCTAACTATGGAAATAGTATTCCCCGGTGTATCTTCGCTTATCCGCGATCCTGAACTATTCATAAACAAAGGAAGCGGATGTTCACTATTGTCCATACCATGATTAGTCTCATGTTTGGTACGTCGCTTCATATTTTGAATTGTCAAAGTGTGATTGTACAAAAGCTTCATTAGAACTCGCGCTATTGTTAATCTCACTGGCTTATGTCCTTTTCGTACAATGTTCAATTTTGGAATACGTTTCTCGTTTTCTTTTTCATCAGGATCAAAAAGGTCTTTCTGGTCGATGGCTGAAATCTCAAAAGAACGAAGTCCACCTAGCAAAGCACATTGCAAATAAAGTTTATAAGTCTCTTTTTGAGCTGTATTCGTCTCCAGTAATTGTTTAAGTTCTTTTGGAGAATATGGTTGTAGACCTTTGTCTGGTGAGTCTTCTTTTTGTTTCAATGTATTTGGAATGCTCAAATTACTGACCCATTTCCATAAGCCCCCAGAACGATTGTTGCTGGTAGGTAATTGAAACAACGAACTGACACCTGATTTAGCTTTTGTTTTAATACGTACCTGTTTATATTCGAGCGAAAAAGGGAGGCTATCTATAGCCCCGCGTTTATGACTCCATATATAGAATGCTTTAACCGCTCTAATTCGTTCTTGAGCACTGTTAAAGCTTATGCGTTTAGACTTATCTTTGGTTTCGATTCTTTCACACAAATGCTCGTGATATCTCCACACAGGTAACCTAGAAATCTCATCATCTACAGACTGTTTCGAAAGTGGCGCGGCTATTACTTCAAAATAGGATGCACCATCTTTATCCAACCAATCTAAGAAAGCTTTTAAGTGCTTAGCTATACTGCGAACAGACTTAACATCTAATGGCTTTCCCGGTTGGCTGGCATGATAAGCGTCACTAAAAGCCTCATTGTCTATTTGATTCTTTTTGAGACTGAAATGACCTTCAAAGCGGTGCATTAAAAATAAGTTCATTTCTTGGCATTCTGTGAAGCGAGTCGGGTGATATAGCACTGGAAAATTAGGTTCTATTTTATCGTGCCTATATGAGTGAGTTCTGATGCCTTTTTCAGTCTTAATAGGTTGCCCTGATTTATCGAGGTGAAAAGACATTCCTTTTCCAAAGTTGACTGATGTTTTAATTATTTTAGTTTTTGTTGTATTTCGAAGTATCATTTTCGTTCACCTTTGATTCTTAGCTAGAGTATGTGTGTAAAAACTTTTTTGTTCAAGTTTATTAAGGGTATGATAGTATTATATCAATTCGGGGGTGATTTTGGATGAAAGTCAAAACTTAACTGCTTCACAACTGAAGACCATTATCACTCGCTGCGGCGAAGGCACTAAACTCATTTGCTCAGGAAACCTAGCGCAAATTGATAGTAACTACCTCACGCCTGTCACCTCAGGCTTAACCTATATTGTTGAACGTTTTAAAGATTTTCAGGGCAGTGCCACCGTTAACTTAAACGGTGTGGTACGTAGCCGCTTAGCCAGCTTTGCTGAAGAAAATTTATAACTTGCCAGTATTCCTATGCCTCGTTAACCTAGCTTTATCGAGGTAAGGTACTTATAAGCCAGTGAATTTTTTACCGTTAAAGCATTACTATCGCTCTTTAGCAGTGGCACTTATTGTGCCGCTGTTAGTGGCGTTTTTTTTGTGTTTACACCTATATAATTTAAAACTTGAGCGGGCGATAGAAAGCAGGCAAAGCGGGTTTAATAATATATCCGCTCAGCTTAGCCATGCGATGAGTGCCGCAGATGGCCTTATAGACACCATGTTCAAGCTTTACGAGCAGCCACTTTCTTATGACTTTGATCCAAGTTGGGCACGCAATGTGAATCAATATGATCACTATTACTACCAAAGTGTTGGCGATGGAGTGGGGGAGATAGTCGGGCAAGGAAAGTTTGCCTCAACCGCTTATGCAATTAATCAGTGGCGGCGAGTTATCGCCCTTGGCCCCTCTTTTAATACTACCCTGTCACTTGTTCAATCTTTAGAAGCCGTGGCTTATGTTAATGAGCAAGGTTTTGTTTATATTAAGCGCCGAAGTACGTCAAAAAGTGAATTCTTGACCAGTGTGTTAGATAACAAATTTAGGCCTCAATTAGTTAATAGTAATAAGCTTTCCTCAAGCTCTGTGTTGACAATTAATGGCCATGCTTATTTTGCAATTGGTAAGCAACGAGCAGCCAATAGTAGTGATTACATCGTGTTGATTTATGATCTTAAAGCAATTTCTAGCTGGTTAAAGAAAATAGCGCCTAACTATGGTGAGTATATTTTTATCAATCAAGATAACCAAGTTATTGCCAGCTCAAAAACAGCGCTTAACACTGCCATCAGTGCCAGCGAATATTGGCCGAATGTTGCTGTCGATATGCGCAAGAATAACCACAGCCATTTAGTGCAAGAAGCAACAAATTTACCTATTTACACTCGTTTCTATGAATCAAAGCAGGCCCTGAGTGAACCTGTTGGCTACGACATCTTTTTAGAATTCGCGTTTTTGAGTGTGTTTTTAGTGATGATGTTCAGCGCTGTTTTTTGGCTGAGTCAACGTATTTTTGTAAAACCAATGACGCACTTAATGAATTACCTTGAGCAGCATGATGAAGGTAAACAAGCGTTAGTTCATTATCGTATTCCTGTCGATTGGCAGCCTTGGTTCAGCCGTGTAAAACGAGTGTTTAGCCGCAATGAAGAGCTCGTCCAATCATTACAAGAGGCGAATAAAGCGCTTGACTCTCAGGTACAGGTAAAGTCAAAACAATTGCGTCGTAGTATTGATGCGAAAGAACGTCACTTAGCGTTATTAAATACCATGCTCAATAACGTGCCGGATCTTATTTATTTTAAGAATATTGATGGCTCGTTTTTAGGCTGTAATAAAGCGTATGAAGGCTATATTGGTTTGCCACAAGAGAAGTTAGTAGGCCAGCAATTATGTGATATTAGCGATGATAACGGCGAGTTAAATGAACTTGAGAAGCAGGTTTTAAGAGACAAAAAAACGTATCAAACTCGTCTTTCAAATTATGAGAAAACTTACCTTTTTAGCATTGTGCCATTTTACAACGAGCACCAGCAATTTCTTGGTACCATGGCGATTGGTCGTGATATTACCGAGCAGTATAATGCACTGAATGCACTACAAAGCTCAGAAGCGAAATTGCGCAGTGCTATGGAGTACGCAGCGAATGGGGTGCTTCTGGTATCACTTGAAGATCAAGTGCTGCAAGCAAATAAAGCGGCACGAAAAATCTTTGCAATTGAAAACGTTAATGGCCTCGAGTTGACAAACTTATTTGCTGAGCAGTCTTATCAGACGTTGAAAAATACTCTGACAGAGCTGCTGCATGAGAAGAAAAAAGTTTATCACTTTAGTCTTGAGCAGCAAGAACAGCAGCGCTGGCTGCAAATTAGTGTGTCCCTAGTTTGGAATGCCGAGCAAACACCAGATTATTATGTTGTTCATGTACAGGATGTGACGGATTTAGTGCAAGCAAAAGATGATGCTGAGCGGGCAACGCTCGCTAAAAGCCGCTTTATTGCTAATCTCAGTCATGAAATACGCACACCACTCAATGCAGTACTAGGCTTAATTGATGTTATTGCATTGCAAGGGCTAACTGAGCATCAGCGCACTCATGCAGAGCAGGCAAAAACAGCAGCTAATAGTTTACTGACGCTTTTAAATCGAATGCTTGATTTTGCACGTGCCGAAAGTGCTCAACTGGAAATGAATAAAGCGCCTATGAGTTTATCTGATCTAATTGATTTTAGTCGAGGCGTGATCACTCCCTTATGCACAAATAAAGGCATTGATTTTATCATTGACCGTGACGAGAACATCAACGAATTCTTAATTGGCGACCAAATTTGTTTGCAGCAAGTATTAGCCAATTTATTGACAAATGCAGCCAAGTTTACTGAACAAGGCACAATAACTCTGTGTTTAGAGCTGATTGAAGAGTCTTTAGAGCAGCAACTAATTTGTTTTACAGTTAAAGATACAGGTATAGGTATAAATAAGGCTGATCAAGGGCGGTTATTTGATGCTTTTACGCAAGGAGATGAGTCTTTAACACGCTCTCATCAGGGGGTCGGTTTAGGTTTAGCGATTGTTAAATATGAAGTCGCTTTAATGGGCGGAGAGATAAAACTTGATAGTGAAAAAGGTAAAGGCAGCAAATTTAGTTTTTGCTTACAGCTAGATAAAGCATCAGGACCTACAAAAAGAGAATTAGTTTGTTTGCCTTCGAGTACTGACTTATCTGGACTTTTAGTACTTGCAGTTGATGATAATCCGCTTAATTTGAGCATCATTAAGAGTATTTTGGAGCAAATAGATATTACTGTCATTTGTGCTCTAAATGGTAAAAAAGGTATAGAAATTGCTAAAGAGATCAAGCCTGACGTAATTTTTATGGATATTCAAATGCCTGTGATGGATGGTTGCCAAGCGACGCGAATTATTCGTCAATTATACACCAAAGAGCAAATGCCGATATACGCGCTTACCGCTCATAGTGAGGCTGCAGATATTGAGCATTCAATTGCGGCAGGAATGAATAAACACCTAACTAAACCTATTGTTGCGAGTAAATTGTTTTTAGCAATGAGTGAGCTTAAAAACTCAAAAGAAGCTTTTTTTGATAAGGCTTTTATCTTATCTCAGTTTGGAAATGATAATAATTTAGTATTAACTATGTTGTCGAAGTTTGCGACTATGGCAGCAGAGCAGTTAATACAAATTTCTACATTAAAGACTACCGACGAGTTGATCCGCGTGGTGCATAATGTGAAAGGATCGGCTGGTAACCTTGGGTTTAAACGATTGTCAGCGTGCGCTCAGCATTGCGAGGCTACACTAAAAGCTAAAGGTGAACTTTCCGAACAATTAATTGATGAGTTGCAATGCCAAATAAAACAGGTTATTGCCTTTATCATCGAACAAGGATCTACTGATGTTGAAAAGAGCCAAGGTACTGATTGTTGATGACGATCCGTTAAACCGCTTGGTATTAGAAAAAACATTACAGCAAGACTATGATGTTTTTTGTGTTGAGAGTGGCGAAAAAGCACTGACGTTTCTAAAAACACAAAGTGTGGATCTGTTGATCTTGGATATTGTAATGCCAGGAATCGACGGCTATGAAGTACTCAACAAATTAAAAGAAAACGCAACGACAAGCATGCTACCGGTAATCTTTATCTCGGCAAATACTAGCCATGATGATGAAGCTAAAGGGTTAGAATTAGGGGCGATGGATTACATCACCAAACCTTTTAGTGCAGCGATCGTTCGTGCACGTGTGCGCAATCAATTAATGATCAAACAAAAAAATGACTTGCTTGAAATGCTCGCCTCAATTGATGGCCTAACAGAGATCCCAAACCGACGTTATTTAGATGAAAACTTAGCGCGAGAGTGGCGTCGTTGTCGTCGTGATCAAACACCATTATCAGTATTATTAATGGATGTTGATCACTTTAAACGTTACAACGATTGTTATGGTCACCGAGCAGGCGATGATTGTTTAAAACAAATTGCTCATGCCTTAGTTGGAGCATGTGAGCGAGGTAGTGACTTTGTTGCTCGTTATGGCGGTGAAGAGTTTGCAGCAGTACTTCCAAATACCTCTGCAAAAGAAGCTATGTCGTTTGCAAACAAATTACGTAATGCCGTTAATGAGTTAAACATTCCGCATAAAGCGTCACTAAATGCCGACCATGTCACAATTAGTATTGGTATTGCGACCACGGAAAATGGCCAGGTGTATGCAGAGCAAACATTACTTGAAGAAGCTGATTTAGGTCTTTATCAGGCAAAAGATGCTGGGCGTGATCAGATAGTATCGAGAATGATAGCTATGAGTGAACATAAGTAGGCAATAGCTGCCTACTTACAGAATTTAAATATGCAAGCTAGCCATTGCTAAGTGATTTATAAATCGTATCACCCACACCAATTAACTTATCATTTTTAAATACCAGTGGTGTACATTCGTCTTTAGTCATCTTGCCATCAGAGTGAATGCTATGGGTTGCATAGAATAATACTTGGTAAACATCATCACCTTGCTTTAATAACTCGGTAAAGTTAGGAGTATTTAGTTTGTTTAATACAGTTTGGTAGCTGGTATCTAATGCAAGGTTAGAAATCACTTCACGGTTATTTTTATGCTGCTTTTGCCAGCTAGATGAGCTACCAGCCCAATGTGTGTCTGCTTCACCGTCAGAAACAGCAATGACACAACCAGTTAAAAATGGTGCAGTTAGCGCGGCAATTAGAAGTGCTTTTTTCATGTTATTTTATCCCGTAGAAATTGTTTTATAGTTGTTCACTTAATTGCAAACTACTTGCCAAACTTATAAAAGTAAATTAAATCAGTTTCTTAGGTTGTTTTTAGGTAAAGAGCCAAGTAATAAATTACTAACTACTTAGCTCTATTGACTAATAAATTGCGATTTAGACCAACCTGTTACGCATCTCGCCTTGATTAAATGCTTGGATATTCAAAGCAATTTCGTTAACTAAACGCACGATAGATTCTTGGCTGGCCCAAGCAATATGCGGAGTAAGTAATAAGTTTGCGCCTTTATACTGTGCCAGCGGATTTGATTGCTCTGCAGGTTCTTTACTGAGTACATCAACACCAGCTCCGGCAATAACATTATTAGCTAATGCGTCAGCTAAATCGGCTTCATTGATAATCCCACCACGAGCAGTATTAATAATGATAGCTGTCGGTTTCATCATGCTTAATTCTGTCGCGGCGATTTGGTTGCGTGTTTCATCAGTAAGTGGGCAGTGAACACTAATAATATCTGCTGTGGTTAGAGCATCATTAAAACTAACACGACCTTCACGAGGTGCATGGCCTTTTCGTTCACTGATGATGACATTAGCACCGAAAGCACGCGCTACATCGGCAACGGCTTTACCTAGTGAACCGTAACCAATAATTGCCAATGTTTTGCCTGCAATTTCTTTAAAGCTGTAATCTAAACGGCAAAACATAGGACTTTGCTGCCATAAGCCTTGCTGGCAATCATTAATATATCTGTGAGTATTGCCCAGTAAGTTAGTGATGAGAGTAAAGGTGTGCTGCACCACGCTCGGTGTTGAATAGCCCGCGACATTGGTCACCGCAATGCTATGCTCTTTGGCTGCTATTAAATCAATGTTGTTAGTCCCTGTCGCTGCAACACATATTAATTTTAAATTAGGTAATTTGCTCATGGCGTGCTGATCAATCACCACTTTATTACTGATAACGATATCGGCATCTTGGCAGCGCTCAACAACCTGTTCTTTAGCGGTTAAATCGTAACAGGTTAATTTACCTAATTGCGCTAAAGCATCTAACGATGTGTTGGCTAATGTTGCTGCATCAAGGACAGTAATATTCATGTGCTTTCCTTTTTTAATTTATTGCTTGACCTTGGGGTGTACTCCAAGGTTTATAGTGAGCATAATAAATAAACGCTTCACAATGGAGACGGTGATGAAAATAGGTGAGTTTGCCCGTCAGTTGGGTGTCTCAACAGATACGCTACGGTACTACGAAAAGCATGGTTTGTTAACGCCTAGTTCGCGTTCAGACGTGGGATATCGTTTTTATTCTGAGAATGACCATAAACAAATGGCGTTTATTCTCAGAGCAAAGAATGTTGGCTTTAGTTTGGCTGAGATTAAAGAGTTGCTGCAAATTAAGTTTCATAAAGATCAGCATTCTTGTCATGAAGTTAAAGAAATGACGTTACAAAAACGTGACCTCGTTGCACAAAGAATTGCAGAGCTTACTCGCTTTTATGACTCACTTTCATTGTTGGCAGATAAATGTTGTGGCGGTGAAGAGCCTGCTGAAAACTGCTCAATACTAACGACGCTGGAGGATATCGATGGACTTACTCAATAATTTTTGGCATCTGTTTTTACTCTCAGCACCTTGGTTAATGCTGGGCTTATTCATAGCAGGTCTTCTCAATGTATATTTGCCTGCTAACTTTCTTAACCGGCATTTAGGCAAAGAAGGGTTGTGGACCACAGTTAAAGCAGCCTTTATAGGTGCTCCAATGCCCTTGTGCTCATGTGGTGTGATCCCAGCAGCCATTGGTTTAAGAAGAGCGGGGGCATCGAAAAGTGCCACCACCGCATTTTTAGTTTCAACCCCTGAAACAGGGGTCGATTCGGTTTCGGTATCTTATGTGTTGCTAGGCCCATTTATGGCGATAATACGTCCTATTGCCGCCGTGTGCAGCGCCATTGTGGCCGGCGTCTTAGTGGGGAAAGACAGTGAACTCCAACAAGTACAAAGTACAGAATCAGATAAAGAAAGTACTAAAGCAGACTCTTGTTGTAGTAGTAAACAGCCAAAGCCTGTGACCACAACGAGCTGTTGCAGTAAAGAGGCGCCAGCAAAGCCCGCACAAAGTTGTTGTAGTAGCAAGGAATCGCAACCAATACAGGAGCAGCAACAAAGTTGCTCAACAGAAAAAGCAGCGCCTATACAGAAAAGCTGTTGTAGCAGTGAGCAGCCAACCAAAGCCGTTGAAAGTCGTTTTAGCAAAATGAAACGCGCGGTGAGCTTTAGTTGCAATAAGCTGCTTGAAGACACCATGATTTGGCTAATGATCGGTTTATTCTTTGCAGCGCTTGTACAAACTTATGTACCAGAATCTTTTTTAAGCCAGTGGGGGAATGGCATCCTTGCTATGCTGGTGGTTATTTTAATCAGTATTCCTATGTATATTTGTGCAACTGCATCGACACCTATAGCGGCAGGTTTATTACTCAGTGGTGTATCTCCGGGGGCGGTGCTGGTGTTTATGTTAGCTGGGCCGGCAACCAATATCGCAACGCTTGGTGTCGTTGGTAAAGAGCTTGGCAAGCGAGCGGTATTTGCCTACCTAATAGGTGTGATTGGCACGGCACTGGCTTTTGGCTTTTTAACCGATTATTTAGTGGCGCAATATGGTTTTGTGGTAGCGCCGATGATGGGTGAAGAGCACGAGGTTCTACCTCATTGGTTAAGCCTTGCTGCAGGTATTGTGTTGGCAATTTTAATACTCAGATTGCTGTTAAAAATGGTATTAAAAAAATCCTCGCAAACTGGTAAGAGCATTGCTTAATTAATTGTTATAGATAAATATTTTATACATTGATTGGCATTTAATTTGGTTAACTATCGCGTCTCGGTTCGCATTTAAAATTGCCTGAGTTATAATCCGCCAATTATTTTTAACGGCACGCTCAGCGTGCCGTTTTTTAACTTAAGTAGTTTTTTAATGAGTGAAAGTGTGGATAAATACGCCGACATAAGACCTTACAATGATGATGAAGTAGCTGATTCAGTAGCGCGTTTGATTGCTGATAATGCCTTTGTAGATGTAATCGCTAAGTATAACCTACCGCGCTTTTTATCGAACTTCCCATTTATTACTCGCCCATTAGTGCGCAGTCAGCTGCGTAAAAAGTGGGGCAACACCGCATCGGTTGAGCAAGTTCAGCATGAAGTGGCTGATTATTTAAATAAACTAATCACCCGTACGACTTCAGAAGTAACGTTTTCGGGCATCGATAAACTAGACCCAAAACAAGCTTACTTATTTATCTCTAATCACCGCGATATAGTGCTTGATCCTGCGCTCGTTAATTGGGGCTTGTTCAAGCACAACATGCCGACAGTTCGTATCGCAATTGGTGATAACTTACTGCAAATTCCTTATATCACTGAGTTAATGCGTTTAAACAAGAGCTTTATTGTGAAGCGCTCAGCGAAAGCACCGAAAGAGATGCTAAAAGCGCTGTCGCAGCTGTCTGCTTATATTTATGACTCACTTGCTGAAGGCCACTCAATCTGGATAGCGCAAAAAGAAGGCCGAGCAAAAGACGGTTTTGACCAAACAGATCCTGCCCTGCTTAAAATGTTGCAATTACAAGGCCGCAAGCAGAAGAAAGAGTTTGCTGAATACGTACGCGAATTAAAAATTGTACCTGTGTCTATCTCTTATCAATACGAGCCATGCGCGATTGCTAAAGCGAAAGAGCTTTATCATAAACAGCAACATGGCCAGTATGTGAAACAGCAGGGTGAAGACATAGCTAGTATTGTTGAAGGTTTTAGCACCGCCAAAGGGCATGTACATTTAGCGTTTGGCGAGCCAATTGAGTCGGGCTGTGAATCGCCTGAAGAGCTGGCAAAAACTATTGATCAGCAAATTGTTGATTCGTTTTTCTTACACCCAGGCAATTATATTGCAGGTGGTTGTACGCAAGCTGTGATTGATGAAAAAGATGCCGCTGCATTTAATGAGCGTATCGCAAAAGTGCCAGAGGAGTTAAAGCCTTTGGTATTAGCTATGTACGCTAAGCCTTTTCATCGTAAAGCAGAACTTGCAACAAGCGAGTCTAGGTAAGCGAAACAAATAGTTTAAGAAGCCACTTTTTAAAGTGGCTTTTTTTATGGTTAATTTTCAGGCTATACTTTTAATATTACTTATTAACCGGCATTTGTGATGCAACAGATTGAAATATTTGAAATTCCAAGCCCTTGCAAAGGGATATGCCAAGTTAATAACCGGGGTTATTGTAAAGGCTGCTATCGTAGTCGTGATGAGCGATTTTATTGGAATAAGTTTACCAATGCAGAAAAACGTAAAGTGATCAGTCTATGCCAACAGCGTTACAAACGTTACCTTCAGAAAAAGCAACAAACTGAAAATCAACAATCAACGCCTGAGCAAGGAGGGTTTGATTTCTAAAATTCGGTGAGATTGTACTTTGATTTTAAAAATTGCACCGTGCCATTTTCATCAAATTCCTCTAGTACTCTAGTTAGTTTGGGTATTAGTTTCTCATGACGTTTATGAACAAAATGATAGCTCTGCATTGGCATCAGCACTTGTTTGTGAAATGCATCTTGATCAAAGTCAGGGTGTTTAGTTGATAACATAAAATCGAGTAAAATTGCGCCTTCAACACGATTTTGCGTAAGTAGATTCAATTGAGCCGTGACATTTCTAACTTTTATTACATCACCTTTAAAAGGGTGTCGTTCAATGTAACTCTGTGCTGCAGGGTAACTTGATTGGATTGCGAGCGATTTTAGTTTTGGGTAATAGCATGTTTTGCAGTTTTTTAGCAGGATTAAATTAAAATCAAATAAAGGGTAGTTCACTTTTATTAAGTTTGGATAGCCTTCTTTGACATCAGCAATGCGACCAAGCTGACCATCTAATACACCTTGATTTGCGGCTTCCAGCGCATTTTGATGGCTAAAATCAATGATACTTATTTCGTAGCCAATTTCTTTATAGGCCATTTTAAGTAAATCAATAACAAAGCGAGCTTGTGGAGTATCAGCAGGACGATTAAAAAAGAGAGTGTGGGTATTGGCTAAACTTGAAAAGCAAAAGAATAATAATAAAAAGGCGAATCTGTGGCTCAGATATTTTGACAACATGCGTTCCTTGCGTACATAAATTGCTCGTTAATTTACTGGCAAGTGTTGCTAAAATCAAGTTTCGTCAGAGGCTTTTTTGGGCTAATTTATCGGATTAAACGGTTTGAATTTTGTTATACTAGATAAATCAAATTATTAAAGCTGAGAAAGTATGAGTTTCAATTTATGTAAATTGCCAAGAGAGCAAAAATATCAAATTCAATTGGACTACGAAGCATCATTTTGGGCTTATCAAATAAAGCGCGGTAAAAATACGCGTGAAGGTGTTTATACTGCAATAAATAATCGTCCTATGTCTGAGCAGGCTTTTCTTAAGCAACAATTTGAGCATTACCTTTCGTTAATGAGCTAGTCATGGCAGCGTTTAGATTTTGTTTACTTGAGCCAATTAAAACGCCGTTAGTAAATAAATTTTATGATAAACACAATGCACGTGGCCGAGCAACCAAGGCTGACCAAGTATGGGTTGCCTATAAAGATTCTGAGATAATCGCGGCGTGTAGAGTACAAGACCAATCAGGGCTATTATTTTTGTCTACTCTTTATGTAGATGAATTATGGCGTGGTCAAAGGGTTGCTTCGCAGCTACTTGCGGCCGTAACCGCTCGGCAAAAGAAGGTTGTTTTTACCTTCGTGTACCAAAATCTGATTGATTTTTATCTACAAAATGGGTTTAACTATATATTAACATTACCAAACTCCTTGCAATCACTATTTGAACTTTATGCACACCGAAAAATTGTTGCGATGCACTTTACGCGTGACACAGTGCCAAGTTAGCAATTTGGAACGTCAATGACTAAGTTCTTTTCTAGTATAACCATTTTTTTATTTTTGAGCTTTATCTTGTTTAGCCACTGCGCTTATTCACAGGTTAAACGGTTATCAACCAGCGAAGGCTTATCGCAAAGTTATGTAAACACCATGCTCATTGATAACAGTGGCTATCTTTGGCTATCGACTGAGGGGGGGCTTAATCGCTACGACGGCTATCAGGTTGTTCATATCAAAGGACCTAATGGTGAGCTTGAAGATGCCATCATTGACCGTATTTACCAAGATCCTCAAGGCTATATTTGGATAGCTTCGCTACAAGCGGGTTTATTCCGTTATGATCCCACTTCCGATACTTATCAGCAGTTTATTGCTAAACCCACCACAGAAGAGCAAATTTTTATTGAGTCGGTGTTTAGTATGGTGGCTGTTGATGACAAAACACTATGGCTTGGTCGGGGTTGGGACTTTGCCAAGTTGGATTTAGAAACAAAACAAGTCACTTCAATTTTTGAAATCCCTGAGCGTGTAAAAAGCAGTGTTATAAGAGAGCTGTATGCTTATAACGGATTCATTTTTATGGGCACAAGTAATGGCGCTTATGTATATCAAATTGCTAGCGGTGAGGTTCGTAAGCTTGAGCACTTACAGCAAAAACCAAGTCATATTTATCAAAATTATGTGAAATCATTTGCAGTAATCGATCAAACAACTCTACTAGTCGGTGCTGTCAGAGGTTTGTATCAAGTTGATATCAGTAATTTAGAAGCGATGTTTGAGACTCCTAATAAGCCTTTCTCTAATAAAACCTTAATAAAAGATTTGAATATTTGGACCATTATTCAAGAAAAAGATGCGATTACTTTAGGTACGGATAAAGGGTTGTTTGAATATGACCTAGTAACAGCAGAGCTTAATAAAAATAAGCGTTTACGGGAAGGCGGCTATACGTTAGCTGATAACAGTATTATTGATGTTGTAAAAGATAAATCGGGTGGCATGTGGCTGGCGACAAAAAATGATGGGGCCTTTTATTTATCTTATGATAATTACAACTTTATTAATGTGACTGCTAACTCACTGAGAGGTGATGGTTTATCACATCACTCGATTTGGAGTATTGCGGAGTTTAAAAATAGGCTTTGGCTGGCCACACACAACGGTTTAACAGCGGTTGACTTACAGACTAACGAAAGTGAAGTGTTCTTAAAAGACTACCAAGTTGACTTAATAACGACAGAGTTCAGCGTTTACCAAATAATGCCCTATAAAGATAAGTTGTGGTTACACACTAACAGGGGAATTTTGAGTTTTGATCCAGACACAAAACAAGCGTCACCTGTTAAGGCTGCAAATCCTGAAAATCAGGTTTTAATAAACGACTGGGTGCATGGCATATTATTAATGCCCTCGGGTGATCTTTACTATGTCCACCCTGATTACGGCATGTTTGTATACAATATTGATAGCCAAAAAGTGACCCGACTTGGTGGGAAATTTGATGAATTTGAGCCATTTTTAGCTTATGGGTTCTTACCCGCCTTATCTTCTAAGCCCGATGCGCCTTTATTTTATAATGCAGGTATTTTATATCAGGTTGATCCGCAGTCTTTCGAGTTGACAACGATTTATACTGTTCCCGAGCAACACGAAAATGTAGCCGTTAATGTGATGTCATACATCATAGATAATAACAATGTACTGTGGTTATCGCTTTCTAACTTTGGCTTGATCGGCCTAGATGCTAGCACTTATGAGCATATCTATACCATTGACCTTGAAAAAAATAAATTAGGAACCTTGTTATATGACATGGTACTTGATGAAGCGGGTATGATTTGGATGAGCAGCCATAAAGGCCTTTGGCGGCTTAATCCTAATAATCTTCATTTTCAACAATTTACAGGCTCGGAGGGGCTATTCTCTACAGAGTTTAATAGTGGTGCTTTCACAAAGCTTGAGTCAGGGCAAATTGTATATGGAACGCTCAAAGGGTTTACTTACTTTTCTCCTATGGATAACCACTACCAGCAAGCTTTAATTGATCACGTTAATATTACTAATCTTGATTTAATGTCTCGTGATCTACCTGCCGAGCTAAAGCAGCCTATTGATAGTGTCGTTCTTGAGCATGATGACATAGGTCTAGAAGTTGCCTTTTCGGCAATGGCATTTAATTATCAAGAACGTATCATTTATGAGTATCAACTCGGTGATGGTCAAAAAACCTATACCCGTAACAACAACCGGGTGTTATTCCCAAAACTTAGTGCGGGTAAGTATCAACTCAAAGTATGGGCAAAAGATCCATTAACAGGGGAGTTAACGCCACCCGCTATATTAAATATTGAAGTAAAGTACCCACTTTGGCGTGCTCCGCAATTCATTGTTTTGTATGTTTTATTAGTTGCACTTTTTGTCGCTGCTTGGGTTTTTAGACGAAATCGTATGCAACAAATTTTGCTTGCCGCCCATAAAGAAAGTAAAGAAAGTGAAGCACGCTTAAAGTTAGCGCTTGAAGGGAGTCATTCAGGTGTGTGGGATTGGTCTTCACAAAGTCCAATTATATATCAACCGCGCCTTAAGAATGAGCTAGGCTATGAAACAGACAGTGTTAATTTAGATGATTACTTAGCAAGAATTCACCCTCACGATAAGCAAACTTTCCGCTTAGAGTGGTTAGAGTTTTTATCAACACAAAAAGGTTATTTTAATTGCACCTACCGATTACGCCATGCTGATGGCAATTGGCGCTGGTATAAAGATTTTGGCAAAGTAGTTGAGTGGCAAGATAATGCGCCAGAAAAAGTAGCCGGTACCTATACCAATATGACACGAGAGCTCGTATTTGAAGAAAACGCGCGCTTGTTTGGTGCAGCGTTTGAGCAAACTCGCGATTGGGTGTTTATCTTAGATAAAAATCTGCGAATTCGAGCTACTAACAAATCATTTCAAGATGCATTTGGTTTTCCGGCTGAACCTCGTTCTAGTCGCTCGCTAACACTCGGTTTGTCTATTGCTGCCCGCATACATTATTTAAGAGTGATGCAAAAGCTGCAGTCTGGCGAGCATTTCTCAGCTGAAGACGTTGTAGAGGTAGCAACTGGTGAAAAGCGCCAAGTATTAATTAAAATTAGTGCTGTTGCAGGAAGTAATCGTCAGCTAGATAGTTACGTCATAATCGTGACTGATATTAGCGCGCAAAAATTGGCGGAGAGTGAATTACACTTATTGGCTAACTATGACGCCTTAACAGGTTTGCCAAATAAAACCTTATTTAATGACCGAGTTAATCACGCAATTGAGCAAGCTGCTTATCATCAAAATAAAGTCGCTTTGCTAAATATTAATATTAAACGCTTTAAATATTTTAATGATTCACTCGGTCGGGAAGAGTCAGACGAGTTACTGAAACGTGTTGCTAAACGTCTAAAGCAAGTTCTCAGACCGCAAGATAGTCTTGCACGTTTTGATGGTGATGAGTTTGTTATTTTAGCTGAAGACTTTAAACAAGTAGATGAGCTTTTATCATTGTGTGGACGAGTGATGGATAGTGTTGAAACGCATATCGAGCTCAGCCAACAAGCAGTAAAAGTAAACTTCAGTGTGGGAGTTGCTGTTTATCCTGATGATGCGCAAACCACCAAAGCATTATTAAAAGCATCTAATGTGGCTCTGTATCACGCCAAACAACTGGTCGAAGGTGGTTATCAGTTTTATAAGCAAGAAATGAACTTACAAGTGCAACGTACTTTGCATTTAGAATCGCAGTTAAGTAAAGCTTACCAAGAACATGAGTTTTGTAACTTTTATCAGCCAATAGTAAGTGCTGAGTCACGCCAAGTCGCGGGGCTAGAAGTACTTTTACGTTGGCCAAATAAAGATGAATATAAGCCTGAAGATTTTGCGAACGCAGCAGAAAGCTCAGGGTTAATTACCAAAATAATGCTGCAGACTTTATCACGAGCTTTGATTGAGCTTCGTCAATGGCGCACGACGCATCCTGATTTATATATTTCGATTAATTTATCTGCTCTTGATTTTGAAAGTGTAAACTTAGTTGAAAATATTCATAAGGCGCTTGAAGCTAGTAAAGTGCCTGCCAGTGCGGTGGTTTTTGAAATTACTGAATCAGTCATGATGCATGATTCAGATAAAGCACAGCAGAGCATGGATAAACTCAAGGCCCTTGGTTGTCGGATTTATATGGATGACTTTGGAACTGGCTATGCGTCACTGACCTACTTAAAACGCTTTCCGGTTGATGTGCTAAAAATTGATAAAAGCTTTGTTAATGATATTGGTATTGATAAAGGTGATGAAGCGATTATCAACTCAACGCTTACGCTGGCAAAAAGCTTGGGTAAAGAATGTGTTGCCGAAGGCGTTGAAAACCGCACTCAATTGCAGTTCTTACGCTCTTTAGGCTGTGAGTACTTTCAAGGTTATCTATTTAGTAAACCTGTAGCAGGTGATGAAGTAAAAGCGCTTTTAGACACCCTGTGGGATGATGAGTTTTTAGGGTAAAGCCAAAGCTTTACCCTTTAGTTAATTTTGGCGTTTACCGCAGTGGCGGCAATATAAATTACGATTGCGGTTTTTAAGTTCGTTATGAATCGCTTTGTTCGCCTCTTGCTGACTTAAGCCTAGTTTATAGCGTAAGTTCTCTAAATGTTCTTCTTCAACTGGCGATAAGTGGCCGTCTTCAATGGCTTCATGTACTGCATCGGTAAACACTTGTCTGCGTTTACGTAACTGTTCAGAAAAGCTTGAAGCTAGCAAACCAGTTGGAATTGCCACCATGCCCATACTCACTAGTGTGATAGCACCACCAAATAAGCGGCCTAGAGGAGTCACAGGCACCACATCGCCATAACCAACGGTTGTAAGTGTCACCATGGCCCACCACATTGCAGCAGGTATAGAGCCAAATTTATCGGGCTGCACATCATGTTCAATTAAATAAATACCGCATGAGGCGATGATCAAGACCACGGCCATTATAAAAAATGCAGCAAGCAGTGAACTGCTTTCTTCTTTGAACGAGTTTAGTAATAGCTGCATCGCTCTTGAATAACGAGTGAGCTTAAAAATACGCATTAACCTAAGTACTCGTAAGAAACGTAAATCAACACTCACAAACATCATTAGAATGGTGGGTAAAATCGCAATGAGATCAATCAGCGCCATGGGCGAGAAGAAATACCTAATACGAATCTTTGAGTTTGTCAGCGTGCTTTCTTTGTGCACGCTTTTATCTACACATGACCAAAGCCTGAGCACATATTCTAGGCTGAAAATAGCAACAGAAATCAGCTCAATCATTAAAAATTCATAATGATACTGCTTTGCTAAAGGGCCAACCGACTCCAAAACAATTGCCACTACATTGATCATGATCAGCGACATCAAAAACACGTCAAGTGCGCGTCCTACACGTCGATATTTACCATTACCTTCAAAAACTCGTGCAGTGTAATTTCTTAAACGATGCAAAATAATGATCCAGTTTTAGTTAAGTTTTAGCACCATATTAATGCTGCCTTCTTCAAAGTCGCGGGTGATCTTAAACCCGAGTTTTCTTGCCAGCTCAATCATGCCAGTATTTTCAGGTAAAGTGATTCCTGAAATTTGTTTAACGCCTTGGTTTTTACAATGCTCAATCGCCGCATTCATTAATATTGTACCAAGCCCTAAACCTTGGCAATCAGAGCGCACCACAATTGCAAACTCAGCATCGAGCTTGTCTGGATCCATTAACACTCGAGATACCCCTAATGTACAGGCTGAACCATTTTGCTCTTGGCTGACAATAAACGCCATTTCTCGGTCATAATCAATTTGCGTCATTTTCGCGAGCTGATCATGATTAAATTGCGGTAATTCACCGAAGAAGCGCTTATATCTGTCTTCTTTGCTTAATGATTGATCAAACTCTAAGTGTGCTTGCTCATCTTCCGGTTTGATAGGTCTTAACTGTGCTTGGGTATTATTTTTAAGGGTTACTTCTTTAACTAATTCAATTGGGTAGGGACGAATACACAAGCGTTTACGGTTCGCTTTTGCTTTATAACGGCTAAGACCAATGGTCGCATCAAGGACCAAAAACTGCCCGTTACTGGCTAAAATTGGATTAAGTTCAACACTGGTGATATCAGGTTGATCGATAACCAGCTGCGAAATACGGGTGAGTAGGGCGCATAAACGGTATTTATCGACTTTTTCTGGTAGCACGCGGTCTTTAAGTACGCCTTTATCGTGCGCCGCAGCTATTAGGTATTTTGCCAAGTTCATATTAAGTGGCGGTAATGCCACTGCTGCTTGTGCGAACTCAAGTCCGGTGCCAGCTTCACCTAGTAAAATCACCGGACCAAAGTTAGGCTCTGTTTTGATGGCGATACGTAGCTCATTAGCACCTGCTCGCGGCGCCATTTTTTGCAGTGAAAAACCTTCAATATGGGCATCAGGGTAGGTGTTTTTGATTCGTAGCAGCATGGCAAAGGCTGTTTGCTCAACTTCTTGCGCATCATTTAAATTAAGAACAACACCACCGACTTCTGATTTAGAAGGAATACTTGGGCTAATTAGTTTTAACGCTACCGGAAAACCGAGCTCAATAGCTTGTTCTTTGGCTTCTGTTGGCGTGTAAGCAACCTCAGTTTGAATACAATCAATACCATAATGAGTGAGAATTTGACTAGCTTCATGGGTTGATAAATAGCTTTGCTCTTCGGCTAAAAACTCGCTCACCACAGAGCGTGCAGCGTCTTTATTTATTTTTGCATCATCGGTGTTCGATTCTGGCGTTTGCGTTAAATGTTTTTGGTTACGACGATAACTTACCAAGTGCATAAACGCACCAACCGCACCTTCAGGTGTACGGTAGGTTGGAATAGCGTTATTGGTACAGACTTTACGTGCAGCATAGGCGGCATCTTCACCCATAAAGTTAGTCATAACATAAGGGCGAGCCATTTTTGGGATTTTTTCCAAGGTTTCAACAATGATCTCTGCATAGTCTTCACTCGGTGCAAGTGCTGAAGGGGTATGAATGATCAGCAAGTTTTTAACTTCTTTAGCTTGTAGTAAGATTTCTAAGGCTTGTTGATAGCGTCTTGGCGCTGAGTCACCAAAAATGTCCACCGGATTTGAGGTCATTTCTGATTGCGGGATGACTTTATTAAGCGCAGCTCTAGTCTCATCGCTAAGCTCAGCCAGCTTTCCTGAGCTTTGCAAGAGCGTATCCACAGCCATGACACCTGGGCCGCCGCCATTGGTTAAAATGGTTAGCTGCTCGACTTTAAGAAGTTTTGGGTGCATTGCCAGCGTTTGTGTCGCAGCGAAAAGCTCTCGTAAGTCGTTTACCCTAAGCATACCTGCTCGCTGAAATAGCGCATCATAGACTGCATCTGAGCTTTGTTTGCCACCAGTGTGTATTTCTGCAGCTAGGGCACCAGCACTGGTTTTACCGGTTTTAATGGCGATTACGGGTTTGCTAAACGCAGCGGCTCGCGCTGCGGAAATAAAGCTGCGAATATCTTCAATATTATCGATATATAACAAAATAGCTTTAGTTTTTGCATCTCGGCCTAAAAAGTCGAGTAACTCATCAAAGTCGATATCTAGGCAATCACCCACAGATACAAAATATGAAAAGCCAATTTCTTTGTTTTTCGCCCAATCTAGAATGGTTGAGCAAACAGCCGCAGATTGCGATACAAAAGCAAGCTTTCCTGGGCTTGCAACCGTATGTGAAAAGCTGGCATTTAAACCAATATGAGGAATAAGTAAGCCCAAACAATTAGGCCCAAGTAAAGAGACATTTGCCTCAGCAGCTGCTTCTTTTAATGCGTGCTTTTGGTCGACGTTTAAACCCGCTGCAATTACCACCGCATGCTTACAACCAAGTTCTCCAAGCTCATTAATGATGTTAATTAAAGTATTTTTATTAGTACAAATAACCGCAAGGTCGGGCACTTTAGGTAGTGCAGCAATGCTTGGGTAGGCTAATACCCCGTGTACAGCGCTGTGATTTAAACTAACAGGCATGATTGGGCCTTTAAAGCCCCCCTGTAGTAAATTACGCATCACCACAAAGCCCGCTCGGTTAGGGGAATTTGAGGCGCCAATCACCGCGACCGATTTAGGATTAAAAAATTGGCTAATACGTTTAACGCTCATGCTGTTTCCTTCGCTTGCGATGTTTGTTAAAACTTCAGGGTCTGTTAAGTTTAATACACTCAAACTAGAACCGACACGCTTCCAAAGTATTAAAAGTTATACTCATAAGATAACCTGTTTATAACTACTTTTCGAGTCAAAAACAGTGACCTACATCAAGGAGAAAAGCATGAATAAAGCGCAACCATTTAATATCGTTATTGCAGCGTGTGCATTGGCGGTCGGTTTGCTCGGATTAGGTTTTATATTGAAAAGTGCAGCCCTTGATGTAAAGGGCATGGAGCGCACAGTTCATGTTAAAGGGCTAGCAGAAATGGAAGTGCCAGCCGACACCGTTATCTGGCCGTTACAGTTTTCTGATGCCGATAACAACCTTGAAAAACTAGTGGGTCGAGTTGAAGAGAAAAGTGATGCGGTTGTGGCTTTTTTAAAACTACATGGTTTTAGTGATGAAGAAATCAGCCTTGGTAGCCAATCGATTATTGATAAACAAGCTCGCGAATATGGCGGCGAGAATCAGCAGTTTCGTTATATTGCTCGTAATAATGTCATTGTTTATTCAAATGATATTGAAAAAGTGCAAAATGCCTTAGGCGCAGTAAGCCAATTAGCCAAACAAGGCATTGCGATAGTACAAGATAATTACGAAACGCGGATTCAATATTTATTTAATGGCTTAAATGAAATTAAGCCAAATATGATTCAAGAAGCAACCGAAAAAGCCCGCGAAGTAGCAATGAAATTTGCCAAAGATTCACAGTCTAAATTAGGTAAAATTAAAACAGCGCGTCAGGGGCAGTTTTCAATTTCTGATAGAGATTCAAACACACCTCAGCTGAAAAAAGTGCGTGTAGTTACCAGTGTTGAATATTATCTATCTGACTAAACCCAATACCACAGATAAAGGTAGCCGCATGCGTGTGCACACAATCACCATGCGGCAAATCGCTCCAAGCATAAAGCCGCCACTAAACGCCACAGCCACCCCCAATAAGCCAAACTGATCTTTTAATAGTACTGCCATTAAAACCGTGACACTGGTTGCACCAAGTAAGACATACAAGTTGATAAGCGGGTTGCCTTTTAACTTGATCATGCTACTGGCTAAGATTCTTGCTGGTAATAACAGCTGCCCGAGTAACAGCAGCATTAAAATCCAAAATCCTTCTTGTAATTGGCTTTCGCCATAGAGAGTGAGTAGTGGCTTTGCGAGCAGGGCAAGTAGCAAAATAGCGGCAAAGTTAAAACGCCATACCACTTTCATTAACTCGCTAAGTTGCTGCTCGGTCGTCTCATCGGCCATTAAAATGGGTTTTAAATATTGGTTGGCGGCATTGCCTAAAATAGTCAGTAAGCCAGCAATCACTACTGCAGGAAAGAAGATACTCACGCCTTGTGCACCAAACCATTGATGCACCAGTAAGACATCGAGTTTTGCTACCAACACGGTGCCTGCACCACTGGCGAGCATGATCAATGAGTCTTTACACCATTGCTTGGTTTGGTAGCGGGCAGTGCTTGCAACGATCATTTTTTTGATTAACCAATATTGATAAATGACTACGCACAAGATGCTACAAAACAACAAGATACAAATCTCGACTAACGATAAGTCGCCACGTATCAAGTACACGAAAAAGCAAAACCCCGCTGTTAGCAATTCAAAAATACACTGCTGCGTTATCAAGCCAATTTTTGGTTTATTCAAAGCCACTAAAAAAGCCGATTGGCTTTGCATAATGGCGCCAATCGGCACCAGTAATAGTAAATAGGCCACATGCTCTTGAGCGCTTTGGTGCGGTGAAATAGCCTGAAAGCTAATCACCACAGCAGCGACAAAAATCACCCCGAATAAACACGATGCCGCTAAATAAACATGTTTTAAGCCGCGTAGTAAGTCATGTTGCTGAGCTTTGTAGAGCGGGTAGCTAATACGCATTAAAGATGATGCAAAGCCCATACTCGCAGGTAATAACAAAATTTCACACAGTGCGAGTAACGCCGCGAAAGTACCAAACTCATCAGTACTTAATAACCTTGCAAGGCACAAGGTAAGCACAATACGGCTACCATGGTTAAGGGCGGTAAAACTACTGAGCGATAAAAACGCTTTAACAACATCCTTATTCATGGAGTTATTGATTGAGCGCGTTTAATAACTGTGCCGTTGGCACTTGCAAATAGGCCGCGCAAAGCAGCACTTTACTGTCGCTACTCGTTGCTTGATTGGCACCATAAAATTGCTTAAGGGTATTTACCAAGGCGCTGACTGCGCTCGGGCTGTGACTTTGGTCGACTTCCATCATGGCTAATAATGCAGAGAATTCATGTTTGGCTAGCATCTGAGTCGTGCTGTTTAGCGCTATAAAGCAACCTATAGGAGTGAGCTGCTGCTTATTTAATGTTTTTAACGCAACACCCAAGCTTTCGTTGCTTTCAAATAACATTAACGAACGCAAGTAATTAAAGGGGAGGTTATCAGCCTGACACTGCGTAAATAAATGATGTAATAGGGTGTTACCTTGGTTGTCGGTAATACAAAAAGCATTTTGAAACTTAAGACCAGGCGTGAAAAAGCTCAGTTTATCGATATCATCAATTAAGCCTACAGCTTCACTTGGCAGCGGGCTTGCTTCGAGTAAATGCGCTGCCACATTTTGTAAAAACAAGTATTTAACTTCACTACTGCACGCTAATTGATAGATATGCTGTAATTGTGCCGCTTGCAAAACTCCCGATAAACTTTGGTAATCGGCAATGAGTTCTTTTAACTGATGATGTTGAAGTCGGCTGTTCAATTGCTCAATCGCGCTTTGCATGGAGATACTCGTTTTTTATTATTTATACATTTATAGCTCAACTACTTGTTTAAATAAATAAAAAAGGCCGCTGAGCGGCCTTTTTCAAGTCTTTATTGGTTAAGCTGCTTGTTTCTTAGCAACCCATTGGTCAACAAACTTCTCTAGTACATTTAATGGTACTGCACCATTTTTAAGTACTACATCGTGGAATTCACGAATATCGAATTTATCGCCTAGTTTTTCTTTAGCCGCTTCACGAAGCTCTAAAATTTTCAACATACCTACTTTGTATGCCGTTGCTTGTGAAGGCATTACAATGTGACGCTCAACCATTTTAACGCCATCAGACGTCGCATTCGGTGTGTTATTTACGTAGTAGTCGATACCTTCTTGACGTGTCCACTTCATTGCGTGGATACCTGTATCTACTACTAGGCGACATGCGCGCCATAATTCCATCGCAAGACGACCAAAGTCTGAATAAGGGTCTTCGTATAAGCCCATTTCTTTTGGTACTAGCTCAGAGTATAAACCCCAACCTTCAACATACGCTGTGTAGCCGCCAAACTTACGGAACTTAGGTACACCTTCAAGCTCTTGCGCGATAGCAATTTGCATGTGGTGACCTGGAATACCTTCGTGGTATGCAAGTGCTTCCATTTGGTATGTTGGCATTGCTTCCATGTCGTAAAGGTTTGCGTAATAAATACCTGGGCGTGAGCCATCTGGCGCAGGTTGTTGGTAGAACGCTTTACCTGCTGCTTTTTCACGGAATGCTTCAACTGCTTTAACTTTAAGGTCAGCTTTTGGCTTAACAATGAATAGCTCGTCTAGACGAGATTTCATGTTATCGATAAGCGCTGTTGCTTCATCAAGGTAGCGTTGTTTACCTTCAGCGGTGTTAGGGTAGTAGAACTGCTTATCAGTTTTCATGAATTGCATGAATGCTTTAAGGTCACCTTTAAAGCCTACTTTATCTTTGATTGCACGCATTTCGTCGTGAATGCGCGCGACTTCAGCTAAACCGATAGTGTGGATTTCTTTCGCTGTTAAATCAGTTGTTGTGGTACGTGCTAAAGCGTTGTTGTAGAACGCTTCGCCGTCAGGGAATTTCCAAGCACCATCACGGTCATCAGCGCGTTTTTCTAACTGAGCTAAGAAGTTAATTAGCTTAGTGTAAGAAGGTTTTACTGCTGCTTTTAAGGCTTTTTCAGCGTCGCTGATAAGTGCAGATTTTTCGCTGTCGGCAATCTCTAATGCATTAACTTTACGTTTAAAGTCAGCTAGTAACGTTGAGTCTTCACCGTCATGGAATGGTGCGCCGCGTAAGATATTATTGCTTGAATCAATCACGTGTGGGAAAACAAATTTAGGCGCGATAATGCCTTTATCTGCACGTACTTCAAGGTCTTTGATTAGTTGATCAATAACCGTTGTAACACCATTTAAACGTGAGATATACGCTTTAGCATCAGATACATCGGCAATTTGATGTTGGTTGATTAAAAATGCAGGTATCATCGAGTGAACACCAAACATTTGGTTCACAGGGTAGTTGTAATGGCGCCATTTGAAATCAGCAATTTCGTTTTCTAAGTCTTGCTTTTTAAGGTCATAGCTTACTTTTGTTGCGTCATCTAATAGGTCGCGGTTAATTGCGTTAAGCGCAACTAGGTCAGCTTTAGTTTGTTCAAAGTCTTCTAAAACGCGCTCTTCGCTGCCATCATCCCATTTGTCGTAATCTTTTTTGATGCCCATGTATGTTTGATAAATAGGGCTTTTCATTACATCACGGTTAAAAGTATCTTCGAAGAAGGCGTTAGCTTTATCGATTTCACTTTGTACAGGTTGGCTTTGTACACTTGGTGCAGGCTTCGGTTGCTCTTGCATTTGTTGGCAGCCGCCAAGCAATGCAACACTTACCGCCGCAGCGATGAAGGTCAGTTTACGCATTATCGTTCCTTTGTAGTTGTTAGAAATTTAATTATAATTCTTAAACGAATAATTCTAGCAGGTCATTTAAAAAGCGATGGCCTTTTTGGCTTACCTGCCAGTTATCTTTATCATCAATTAGTAAGCCTTTTGCAATTGCCTCAGTCAAGGCTTGTTCCTGACTTTGCAGTGACAAACTTGTAAGCAAAGGTAAATCAGCTTTGGGGCAGGGTTCGACTAAACGAAAACGATTCATAAAGAATTCAAAAGCTAAGTCGTCTTCTGCTACTTGCCATTGCTGATATAAATACGGTTTGGCAAGATCCATATAACCTCGTGGGTGTTTTACTTTCACCGTACGGGTGATGACTTTATTTTCATCAGTAATTTTACCATGGGCACCGCAGCCGATACCGAGATAATCGCCAAATCGCCAATAATTCAAGTTATGACGGCATTGGTAGCCGGGCTTTGCGTAACCTGAGATCTCGTATTGCTCATAACCTGCTGCGGCGAGTAACGCTTGACCTTGTTCTTGAATATCCCAAAGGGTGTCGTCATGAGGTAAGGTCGGTGGCTTAGAAGCAAACTGCGTATTTGGCTCAATGGTTAGTTGATACCAAGAGATATGAGGAGGATTAAGGGCAATAATTTTTTCAAGGTCGCTCAAGGCATCTTCAACAGATTGCCCTGGCAAGCCATGCATTAAATCAAGATTAAAACTGTTTAGCCCCGCTTGGTGTGCTTGTTTAGCCGCATAACTTGCTTCATCAGCACCATGAATACGGCCAAGGGCTTTTAGCTTGTCATTTTGCATGCTTTGTACACCAATTGAAATACGATTGATGCCAGCGGCAACATATTCTTTAAAGCGACCTGTTTCGACAGTACCAGGGTTTGCCTCTAGGGTAATTTCACAGTCATCAGTTAGGCCAATTAATCTGTCGACTTCACCAAGTAGGCGAGTATAAGCGTCACCGGTTAATAAGCTTGGCGTGCCGCCGCCAATAAAAATGCTGTGGATTTTACGCCCTTGCACTAAGTGCAAATCGGCCTTGAGATCATCAATAAGATGCTGAACGTATTCTTTTTCGGGGATTGTGCCTTTTTGACCATGGCTATTAAAGTCACAGTATGGGCACTTTTGCACGCACCAAGGCACGTGCACATATAAACTTAAAGGCGGTAAACTCACAGGCCGCCTTTTTGCTGCAATTGCGCAAGTAGTTGTTTTAAAGCCTGGCCGCGATGGCTAAGGGCATTTTTTTGCTCTTTAGTTAACTGAGCGCTAGTGCATTGCTCAGATGGTACGTAAAAAACAGGATCATAACCAAAACCACCCTGACCATCTTGGCTATGGGTGATTTCGCCTTCCCAACAGGCACTACAAATAAGCGGTGTTGGGTCGTCGGCGTGACGCATTAATACTAACACACACCAAAAACGCGCACTGCGAACAGGGTTATCAGCAAGCTCTTTTAGTAGCTTGTCGATATTATCTTGATCGCTGGCACCCGCTCCGGCAAAGCGTGCAGAGTACACACCTGGCGCACCATTTAGGCCGTCTACTTCAAGGCCTGAATCATCAGCAATCGCAGGCATGCCTATGATCTTTGCTGCATGGCGCGCTTTAATAATGGCGTTTTCAACAAATGTGGTGCCTGTTTCTGGCACGTCTGGCACTTGAAAATCGCTTTGTGGAACCACGTTAATATTAAGTGGGCTGAGCATGCTTGCCAGCTCTTTTACTTTGCCAGGGTTACCCGTGGCTAAAACCAAGGTGTTGTTCATAGGTCTATTAATCTACGTAAAATTTTTGCTGAAATTTCAGCGTTTGTAGTTTGCCGTTTTGATTAATTTCGATATCAAAACGGTAAATTTCTTCGTTGCTGTAATCGATTTGCGCGAGGTAATAAATCGCATCGCCTTCAACAACTTCTTTAAATGTAAGCTGCTTTTTATTACCAAGTAGGTTACGTGCAGTGCCAGTTAAAGTTGCTGTCTGCGCTGTTTTATCGCTGTTTTTTAATACCGAAATATTAATAATCCCTTTGCTAGGGCTACGCTCTAAATCATAGTTTTTAGCAATGTTTGGCTGAATAAAAGTCGATGGAAATGCAATGTAATGAACTTCCCAAGGGCCAAGAACCTTGTACTGGGCGCCTGCTTGTTCATCAGCTTTGGCAAAGGTTGTAAATAAACTCAATACAATCAAAGAAAAATAAATAAATTGCTTCATGGTATATCTCACTTAACAAAAGAGGCCTTTCGGCCCCTTACTGCTTCACGTTAAACGCTTAGCCAATTAAATCCATTACTAAAAACTGTAAAAACTGTAGACCAATAATCAACACTAAGATTGATAGGTCTAGACCACCTAGTGGTGGGATAATCTTACGAATAGGGCGCAACATTGGCTCAGTTAGCTGGTGGAATACAGCCTCAATAGGGTTGTAGCCTTGGCTTACCCAGCTAAGTAAAGCACGAATAATTAATACCCAAAATAGTAAGTTTAAACCTTCTTTAACGACCGTAATTAACGCTTGAATAAATACCGGACCTGGCGCCCAAGCGTTATAAAACATCAGAAAAATAACACTGAGTTTGGCTACAGCAACTAAATAAGCAAGCACTAACGAGGCAATATCAAAGCCACCCACTCCTGGGATGATTTTACGAAGTGGGTTCACTGCGAACGAAGTGGCTTTCACCACAAACTGGCTCATAGGATTGTAAAAGTCAGCTTTTGCCGCTTGTAACCAAAAGCGTAAAAGGACCACCATTAAAAAGAGATCAAAAATAATCCCAACTAAAAAGTGCATGGCTTGCATAGTTTTACCTTCAAAAAGTAAGCTTAAAGTTCTTTTTCCATCGCTTCAGCGCGAGCGATACAGGCATCCATTGCATCTGCAACAGTACCGACTAAACCTTGTGATTTAAGATGCTCAACAGCTTCGTGAGTCGTACCACCTTTAGAGGTTACGTTTGCACGTAGCTGAGAAATACTGATGTCTGGTTGCGACAGTGCCATTTCGGCTGCACCCAGTGCTGTTTGTTGTACTAAACGGCGTGCATCTTCATCGCTAAAACCAAGTGCTTTCGCTTTTTCTTCAATTGCTTCCATAAATAAGAAGAAGTAAGCAGGTGATGAGCCTGTAACAGCAATGATGTCGTTGATTTGTGACTCTTGCTCAACCCACACAACAATGCCTGTACACTCAAAAACTTGTTGTACAAACTGGTGCTCTTCAGCGGTTTCACCCGCGCCATACAAACCAGAAACACCACGACCGAGTAATGATGGTGTATTTGGCATACAACGCACCATTTTCACATCTTGACCTAGCATTTCTCGTAAACGGTTTACGGTAAGACCTGCTGCTACTGAAATAAATAGCTTGTCGCTAAAATCAACGCCTGAATCTTGGAATGATTGGCAAAGATCGCCCATCATTTGTGGTTTAACAGATAAGACAATCACATCTGCATCGCGAAGTGCCGCGTTGTTATCCGCGGTAGTCTGCACCCCGAAATCAGCAGCAACCTTAGCTAATTTTTCTTGGTTGCGATTGGTTGCAATGATGTTTTTTGCTGCAAAACCGTTCTTTACCATGCCGCCAATGATGGCGTAGCTCATGTTACCCGTGCCTATAAATGCGATTTTTTTGTCTGACATATGTCTGTTATCACCTTTTAATTTCGTTGGCCAAATATATCCGTGCCAATGCGTACCATGGTTGAACCCGCTGCAATCGCCGCTTCAACATCGTTACTCATACCCATCGACAAGGTGTCTACTTGGGGATATTGGGCCTTTAGTTTATCAAAGCAAGCGCTTAATTGCTCAAAATATTGTAATTGTAGCTGGGCATCGTCGGTTTTGGCAGGAATCGCCATCACACCGCGCAGGCATAAATTAGGGCATTGACTGATAAATTCGGCCAGTGCCATTAGCTCGTCTGGGTGGCAGCCTGACTTAGCCTCTTCTAAACTAATATTAACTTGAATTAATACATTGAGTGGGACTTTGTCGGCTGGTCGTTGCTCATTAAGACGTTTTGCAATTTTAGTGCGGTCAACACTTTGTACCCAATCAAAATGTGAGGCAACTTGGGCACTTTTATTTGATTGAATAGGGCCGATAAAGTGCCAAATAATGTCTTTATAATCAGCCAATGCTGTGACTTTTGTTACCGCTTCTTGAACGTATGATTCGCCAAACTGGCGTTGACCATGCTTATAGGCAGCAATAATATCGTCGGCAGGTTTTGTTTTTGAAACAGCCAATAGGTTGATTGATTGCTCATCGCGGTGATTATTTTTTGCAGCTTGAGCAATTCTTGCGTAGGCGGATGTAAGTCGTTCTGCTATTGTAACCATATAATTATCAGTTGGTTGTGGAGTCATAAATGGATATTACCGAATTATTGGCCTTTAGTGTGCAACACAAAGCCTCGGATTTACACTTGTCATCAGGCGTATCACCTATGATACGTGTTGATGGTGATGTGCGTCGTATTAATATTCCAGCATTAGAACAAAAAGATGTAAATAGTCTGGTATACGATATTATGAACGATAATCAGCGTAAGGACTATGAACAAAATCTCGAAGTGGATTTTTCTTTCGAAGTGCCAAACCTTGCGCGTTTTCGTGTTAACGCATTTAATTCAAACCGTGGTCCTGCGGCGGTGTTTCGTACTATCCCAAGTGATGTTTTAACGCTGGATGATTTAGGTGCCCCAGATATTTTTAAAACCATTGCCGACAATCCACGTGGTTTGGTGCTAGTCACTGGGCCAACGGGTTCGGGTAAATCAACTACGTTAGCGGCGATGGTCGATTATATTAATCAAACTAAACATCACCATATTTTAACTATCGAAGATCCAATCGAATTCGTACATGAAAATAAGCTAAGCCTTATTAACCAACGTGAAGTTCACCGTGATACGCATAGCTTCTCTAATGCACTTAGAAGTGCACTACGTGAAGATCCGGATGTAATCTTAGTGGGTGAGCTGCGTGACCTTGAAACAATCCGCTTAGCAATGACTGCGGCAGAAACGGGGCACTTAGTGTTTGGAACCTTGCATACTACCTCTGCACCAAAAACCATTGACCGTATTATTGACGTGTTCCCAGGTGAAGAAAAAGACATGGTGCGTTCAATGTTGTCAGAATCATTGCGTGCCGTAATCTCGCAAACTTTACTTAAAAAGGTAGGCGGCGGCCGAGTAGCAGCCCATGAAATCATGATCGGTATTCCTGCAATCCGAAATCTGATCCGTGAAGATAAAATTGCGCAAATGTACTCATCAATTCAAACTGGTGCATCGCATGGCATGCAGACCATGGACCAATGTTTAGGTAATTTGGTTAACTACGGCATTATTACTAATGTTGATGCGCGAGCTAAAGCGCAAGATAAAACCCAGTTTGGTGGCTAACGGAGCTATATAAAATGTCTTTACCTTTAAATCATTTTTTGCAAGTCATGATCGACAAAAAAGGCTCTGACTTGTTTGTTTCTAGCCAACTGCCAGTCAGTGCAAAAGTAAACGGTGAATTAATACCTTTAAGCGATGAAAAACTCTCAGATGAGGATTCACTCGCTTTGGTCGAGTCAGCAATGAACGACAAACAGCGCAAAGAATTTCATGACAGTAAAGAGTGTAACTTTGCGATTGCTACTGATGAAGGTCGTTTCCGTGTTTCTGCTTTTTGGCAACGAGACAGGGCTGGAATGGTTATTCGCCGTATCGTAACACAAATTCCTGATGTGAATGAACTTGGTTTGCCATCAACGTTAACCGACGTGATTATGGCAAAACGTGGCTTAGTGCTATTTGTAGGTGGTACTGGTACGGGTAAGTCAACCTCGCTTGCTGCGCTTCTAGGTTATCGTAACCGCAATCAACGTGGTCATATTCTTACTATTGAAGATCCTATCGAATTTGTGCATGAGCACCGTAAAAGCATTATCACTCAACGTGAAGTTGGTCTTGATACAGAAAGCTTTGAATCAGCGCTGAAAAGCTCGTTGCGTCAAGCTCCCGATGTGATCTTAATTGGTGAGATCCGCTCACAAGAAACCATGGAATATGCACTCAGCTTTGCCGAAACTGGTCACTTATGTGTCGCAACACTGCATGCGAACAATGCCAACCAAGCCATTGACCGTATCATGCATTTGGTGCCTAAAGAAAAGCACGATAAGTTAAAGTACGACCTTGCACTAAACCTTCGCGCCATTGTTGCTCAGCAGTTGGTGCCAACTGCCGATGGGGAAGGGCGTGTCGCTGCTATCGAAATTTTGCTTAACTCACCCATGGTGGCAGAGCTTATTAAAAAAGGCGATATCGGCTCTATTAAAGAAACTATGGCTAAATCGAAAGAAATGGGCATGCAGACCTTTGACCAAGCATTATTTGAGCTTTATAAACAGCGCCGCATTAACTATGCTGATGCGCTGCACCATGCTGACTCGCCAAATGACTTACGTTTAATGATTAAGCTACAAAACAATGAACAAAAAGGGGCTGGTTTCTTACAGGGTGTGACTATTGATGGCCTTGACGAAAAAGGTAAATCTTAGTTAAAACAAAAGGGAATTACATGCCAGCACTGTCTGTGCTGGCACTCTTTAAATACGTTGAAGGCGCCTACTCACCATAAAACTGCTCAAAAAAGCTTTCTAAGATAATCACAGCAGACATGTTATCAACATTACCTTTGCCAAGGTTTCGGTAGCCACCTTGTTCGAATAAACGCGCTTTTGCGTCTGCGGTGGTTAGTCGTTCGTCTTGCGTTTCAACCGGTATAGCAAAGTGGTTGTGTAAGCGGTTAGCGAACTTCTTAGCTTTAAAGGTAACTTCTTGATTGGTGCCATCCATATTAAGCGGTAAACCAACCACCATTAAATCTGGTTGCCACTCGTCCACTTGTTTTTTAATTAGTTGCCAATCTGGAATACCATCTTTCGCTTTTACAGCTTGTAAACTTGATGCTGTTCCTGTGAGCTCTTGACCAATGGCAATACCAATACTTTTGGTGCCAAAGTCAAAACCCATTACGGTGCGTTCACCGAGTGCCTTAAACGTTCGTTTTGTCATATTCTTAAAAATTATAAATGTTAAGCATGGCCTGCTTCAGAGCTTAATTGACCGACATCAAAACCCAGCATCGAAACCGCTTTTTCCCAACGTTTTTCAACGGGTGTATTAAAGATGATCTCAGGGTCTGCTTTGATAATTAACCATGAATTCTCCAGCAATTCTTGCTCTAACTGTCCTTGATCCCAACCAGCATAACCCAATGTGATAATAAATTGTTCTGGTGCTTCACTCGTTGTTAGGCTTGCTAACACATCCTTTGAAGTGGTGATCATAATATCACTGCTGAGCTTTTGACTCGCTGCATAACCAGGCTTTGGTGAGTGCAAAACAAAACCGCGATCGGTTTTTACAGGCCCGCCAGCATATACAGCTAAGCCTGCTGCTTGCTTACTTTTATCGTTATCAATTTCGATTTTATCGAGAAGCTCGCCCACGGTGATATTGATAGGCTGGTTAATTACCAAGCCCATCGCACCATCTTGGTTGTGCTCACAAATATACGTAACAGCACGCTTAAAAAAAGGGTCTTGCATGCTTGGCATTGCGATTAAGAAATGGTTCTCTAATGACTGCATAGGTCGCCCCTTTTGTTGTTTAAATTAAGTATGGCTCAGTTTTCTTTCAATGGCATCAAATAAGTGACCAGTGATTGAAATGTCATAAGCAGCTTCAATCTCTTTTACACACGTTGGCGCAGTGACATTGATTTCAGTTAAACGATCGCCAATGATATCTAGACCAACAAAAATAAGGCCTTTTTCTTTCAGTGTAGGTGCAACAGCCTCTGCAATTTTACGGTCTGAATCACTAATTGGACGTGCTTCACCTCTACCACCTGCTGCCAAGTTACCGCGCGTTTCGCCATTTTGCGGGATACGCGCTAGGCAGTACGGCATTACTTCACCATCAACCACAAGAACGCGTTTATCGCCTTGCTTGATTTCAGGGATATAATTTTGTGCCATTGCAAAACGACTACCATGCTCGGTTAATGTTTCGCAGATCACACCAATATTGGCATCATCTTCTTTAACTCTAAAGATAGAAGCACCACCCATACCATCAAGGGGTTTTAAAATAATATCTTTATGCTCAGCTAAAAATACACGAATGTCTGCTTGGCTACGTGTTACTAAAGTATCTGGCGTATGTTCGCTAAACCAAGCCGTGAATAGCTTTTCGTTGGCATCGCGTAAGCTTTGCGGCTTATTGATAACCAGCGTACCAGCTTGCTCAGCACGCTCTAAAATATAGGTAGCGTAGATGTACTCAGTATCAAAAGGCGGATCTTTACGCATTAAAATAACGTCTAAATCAGCTAAAGCAATGGTGGCTTTTTCTTCTAATTCATACCAGTGATTAACATCATCAAATACACGGGCTTTGGCAGCTGTTGCATAGCCTTGACCTTGACGTAGAGAAAGGTCATCCATTTCCATGTAGTAAATTTCGTAACCGCGCTTTTGTGCTTCCATCATCATTGCAAAGCCAGTGTCTTTTTTAATATTAAAGCCACTAATTGGATCAGAGATTATGCCTAGCTTAATTGCCATATTTTTGCCTTAGAATCGTATGCCATACTGTGTTTTGTTACTTTGATATATGGGTATTTTTACTGTTTTCAATTCGCTAAATCGCCAAACTGCAATTGTAATGCGCTCAATACCGTCAGAGCGGCTGTTTCTGTTCGCAGAACACGTGGCCCTAAGCGGATATCAACAAAGTCTTGCTGTTTAGTAATGTTAATTTCTTCATCGGTAAATCCACCTTCAGGACCGACTAAAAAGCGTACCCCTTCACTGGGGATTTGAATCGTTTTAATACTGTGCTCAGCACGCGGGTGCAAAGTAAGTTTAATCGCATCACTTGCTTGTTCTAGCCACTCTTTTATGTCTATAGGCGGGTGTACAACAGGCACAACGTTGCGGCCAGATTGTTCAGCCGCGGCAATTGCAATTTTTTGCCATTGTTGATGTTTTTTAGCAAGGCGATCGCCACTTAGTTTTACGCCACAACGTTGACTAAAAATAGGGGTGATTTCTGTAATACCAAGCTCGACTGATTTTTGAATAGTGAAATCCATTTTATCACCACGAGAAATACCTTGGCCTAAGTGAATCTTTAAAGGCGACTCAACATCATGATCAACAAATTCCTGTGGCTTAACGACCACGTTTTTTTTGCTCACTTCAATAATTTCACTGAGGTATTCACCTCCTTCACCATTAAAAATCGAGACCTTATCACCGACTTGCATGCGCAATACGCGGCCAACATGACCTGCGGCATCATCATCTAGTGCTACTGGGGTGTTTAAAGAAATCGCTGAAGGTTGGTAAATATGTGGAACTCGCATGGCTTTCACTTATCAATAAATTTAGCAATATGGTAAGTATACAGCGGCTTAGGTGCAATTATTTATTTTCTATTTAACTCTTCAGCTAATGGTAAAAGATCTGTCGTCGTTTCAGCGATAGTTGTTTGACAGGAAAGGTGATTTATATGGGCGCTGTCGGGGCAAGGCGCAAAGCTAAAACCTTGTTCTTCTTGTTTTACTAAATAACGTATTTTATGTAGGGAATTGTATATAAATTTTTGTGCATCATCCGCTAATTGGTAATCGGTTAAATTAATTAAAACACCTTTAATGTTGTGGTGTTCATGCAGGTAGCTGGCCAGTTCAGAGACACTTATTTCATTACTGAAGTCGCAATAACAGTAATCTTTTATTAATTCATCAAACATAAGTTTGACCATGTGGCGGCTATTTGCGCCTGCCACAACAAGCGTTGAGCCTTCAACGCTCGCAAAGTAATGCTCAGTAAAGGCTCGGCTAAACTCATTGTCTATATCAACTAGTAAATAATCATTAACTTTAAAGGGCATAGAGTCTCACGGTACTAAAACTTCCGTATCAAATTGAAAACATACTAATAAGTAAATAGCCTATTGCGCCAAAAACGGCAAACTCAATACACGCAATACCAATATTATCTTGATGATCAACTTCAAGAGAAGTATCTATATTCGGTAAAGAAATATACTTAATAATGTAGCTCAAAATATAAAGTAATACCCACATAGCACCGCAATGAGATACCAAAGTGAATAAGTTTTCTACCATCTTACCACTAATAAATGATGCACTGGCAAGACCAGCATAACCGGCAAGAGCAAGGCCAATAGACTTACCCGCGTAGCGAATACCGATGGAAGTATTTTCTAGATTAAAATTACTTTGTAGCGATGCACCTTGGTTAGCTTTTGCAAAACGATACTCACGGATTTTACTATCAAGGGCAAACATACCTTGCAGCACAAAAAAGCTCACTGTGGCGATCAATAAGCTGCTATAGCCTTGGGTATGGCACCAGTTATAAAGACCAAGAGCAATAATACAGTTTGCGATTAGCATGCCTGAATCGACCAAGGCGGCGCAGACATTTTGCTTTAGAATAGCGGCTTCTTCATTAAAGCGATGCAAAATCCATTTACGATGAATTAAATGGCCTATTTTTATAAAAGCAAACAACAGCACAATGAGTAAAAGTACTTTTAGCGGATTAGATTGGGCTGCACTTAAGCTAATCTCATCAAATATATAAGCGATAGTTGCTATAACGACCATGATTTCGCTGGCAAAGCTTATTCCCATGGCAAAGTTATCATGTTGCGCAAGCTCTTCTTTAAGCGCTTGTTTTGCTTTGATTTGCGTTAGAATACGTAGCAGTACTATAGTGGCGCAGATTACAGCGAAACTAATAGCAATCGCGACTAAACTAGTGTTAGATAGTGATAAATATGACATGCAGGTCCCTGCTAAATAATTCTTTGATTATCATTCTAGTACGGTTATTGGCAAGTTAAAAGAGAGTATTTAATGAGTAATTTACACGCGCTTCCAGAGTCACTTCATCAGTTAGGCCAAACCCGCTTCGCGAGCTTGTATGAGGGGCAAACTGAACAACAGAAAATTATTAACTTGTTGTCTTTAAGCGACTTTGCGTGGAACTGTTTACAATCTCAGCCAAACTTAAAAGACTGGTTACTTGATGATAACGAGCTTGCTAACCGCGCAGTTGAACCTCCTCTAAGTAGTACAGAAATCAATGAGCTTGACGACAATGCTGCAATGGCAAAACTGCGTTTGTATCGAGAAAAGTACTGGTTGAAAGTAGCTTTTCTTGACTTGTGCTGTGCAAACCCAATCGCTGATAGCATCGCTTATATCTCAGCGCTTGCAAATCAGCTTATAGATAGTGCCAATCAGTGGGCGTTTGCGCAGGTAGCTAAAGTTAGTGGTATGCCGCTTGATGATGACGGTAATGCAATGCACATGTTAGTTTTAGGCATGGGTAAACTAGGTGGAGGAGAGCTTAATTACTCCTCTGACATTGATTTAATTTTTTCTTACCCTCGTGATATTGCAACGCAAGGTGGGCGTCGCTCTATTGAAGCGCAGGTGTTTTATACCAAAGTGGCGCAAAAGCTGATTATGGCGCTTAATCAAACTACGGTAAATGGCCAAGTCTTTCGGGTTGATATGCGCCTGCGCCCATTTGGTGAAAGTGGGCCTTTGGTGATGAGCTTTCATGCTATGGAAGATTATTATCAAGAGCAAGGACGTGAATGGGAACGCTACGCCATGCTAAAAGGGCGATTAATCGGCACAGAAAACCGTTATTGGAATGAGTTTTATGAATTGCTACGGCCATTTGTTTATCGCCGCTATATTGATTTCTCGGTGATTGAATCGCTGCGTAAAATGAAGCAAATGATAGCTCAAGAAGTACGCCGAAAACGCCTTACAAACAATATTAAATTAGGCGCAGGGGGCATTCGAGAAGTGGAATTTGTGGTACAAGCGCTGCAGATGGTGCGAGGTGGTCGCGAAGCTAACCTGCAAACTCAGTCATTATTAGTTGCTTTAAAAGAACTGGTTAACAATCAGGTTATGTCCAACAAAGAGGCTGATTTACTTACACAAAACTATTTAGACTTACGTCAAATTGAGCAGTACTTACAGATATTTGCTGATAAGCAAACGCAAACTCTACCTGATGACGAATTAAACCAACAACGTTTATGTTATTTGCTCAATAAAGACGATTTTAATCAGTGTTTGTCTAGTATCGAGCAGATCATGTCTCAAGTCCATGGTGAATTCGAACAGGTGATTGGTTTTGAAAGTGAAACCAGCGACCCGTGTGAAAATGAGTACATCAGCGCATGGGAAATGACGGATGTTAGCCTGATGTGTGAGCCGAACCTTGATTGGCAAGCAGCATTGGAAGATTTTAAGGCGCGTTTAACTAAGGCGAAGGTTGGTAGTCGAGGTCGTGACATTTTAGATAAATTAATGCCGCTTTTACTTAAACAATTAACGATAGCAAAAGCGAGCAGTGACGCCTTTATGATGATCTGCCAAGTATTGAATAAGATCATTTCACGAACCGCTTATCTAGAGCTGTTGTATGAAAACCCTGGAGCCTTAAATCAACTGGTTGCACTATGCTGTCATAGTAAATGGATTGGCGAACATATCTCTCGTTACCCAATTTTACTTGATGAGCTGATCGATCCTCAGGTGCTTTATAAACCGACACCTTTATCTGCTTACAAAGATGAAATTAGACAATACTTCTTGCGCATTGAGCATGGTGATCTAGAGCTGCAAATGGAAGCTCTTCGTCAGTTTAAGCAAACGCATCAGCTACGCATTGCAGCGGCTGATGCAACAGGTGTACTCAGCGTGATGAAGGTAAGCGACCACCTTACAGCGCTTGCTGAGGCAATTGTAGAGCAAGCGGTCAATATTGCATGGCATGCGTGTGTTGAACGCTTTGGTCAGCCCGTTAATACGTCAGAGCAAGAAAAAGGCTTTGCGGTAATCGCCTACGGTAAAACAGGTGGTTTCGAAGTTGGCTACGATTCAGACTTAGACCTTGTGTTTGTGCATAACCACGATGGCAGCAGTTATACCGATGGTGATAAGTCGATTGATTCGCGTCAGTTTTATTTAAAACTTGCACAGCGCTTAATGCATTTATTCAATACTCGCACGGCGTCTGGTATTTTGTACGAGCTTGATACTCGTTTACGTCCTGAAGGGGCGTCAGGCTTACTGGCTATTAATTTAGAAAGTTACTACCACTATCAGCAAACTCAAGCATGGACTTGGGAACATCAAGCTCTCGTTCGCTCACGCATGATTTACGGTCAAGCATCATTAAAAGATCGTTTCGCGCGAATTCGTATAGATGTGTTATGCCAAACCCGTGATAACGAAAAATTAAAAACGGATGTTGTTGAGATGCGCGAAAAAATGCGCGCTCACCTTGCTAAGGGTAACGATGAGCTGTTTGATTTGAAGCAAGATAGGGGCGGTATTACAGATATTGAATTTATTACTCAGTATCTGGTGCTAAATAATGCTAAGCAACATCCAGAGCTAACGAGCTGGTCTGATAATGTGCGTATACTAGCCGATGCGGCGCGTTTAGGCTGTATTAGTGAGCAAATGCAGCAAGAGTTAGTGGCTGCGTATATAGCCTATCGTTCACGTTATCATGTAATGAGTTTGAATCAGCAGGGGCGTTGTGCGCCACGTGCTGAGTTAACTCAGCATATCGACTTAGTTAGTCAGGCGTGGCTGCAGGTGTTTTAGCTTTTTAAACGGCGGCAATTTTCACGTACATAAGCAGAGGGCAGCTCAGTGATCACAGCCGCTCTTTGCTTAAAACAAAAATAAGTGTAAACCTCATTTTCAAAATCATCGTTGATTGCTCGACCTACTTGATACAATGCAGAAACGAAGTTGCTATCAACTCGAAAGTGATCTTTTACTACGTAGTCTTTACTAAGATACCAATACAACACAATATCTTCATTTTTAGCATAATCAGATAATACATCTTTTAAAGTCGTGCCATTTTCAAAGCGACGAGGTTGTATATCTCCTGTCCAGTTTGGCGATGAAGGCTCAACGACTTTTTCACGCTCAAATAGTGCGACATCTAGACTAGTTTCAGGCGTCGGTAATTTAAGAACATATTTATCTCGCTCGTTATCTTTGTCATTGACCTGATTTCGAAGGGCTGAATAAAAGCGTGATAGACCTTGGGCTGCTGCATTTTGAGTATTTTTGATATCTAATACGGGACCGCTGCCAAATAAAAAATAAATAGCAGCAGCAATCAAAATGACAGCTAATGATAAATGCTTAACCCAAAACCACATTTCTAATACTCTTGTTGTTAATTAGCTTAATAAAACCATACATACAGCAAAATGTCACTCTACTTGTAATAAGAAGGTGCATTCTTATCTGGACGAGTTTTAAAGCGGCGATGTAGCCACATGTACTGCTCAGGAGCAACGTTTATTGCTTGTTCCATACGCTGGTTAACGCGTGTTACATCAGCAAGGTTATCGCCACTAGGGAAATTTTCTAAAATAGGAAGCACTTCTAGATGATAGCATCCATTCTCATCACGACGACTCGTTAAACTTACGGTTTCGCAGTTCTTACTATTGGCAAATAGCAGTGCACCTGTAGTTGTTGCTGTATCTTTTACCGCATAAAACGGTGCAAACTCGCAACGATTACGGCCATAGTCTTGATCTGGCAGGTAGTAACAAACCTTCTTGTTTTTGAGGGCTTGCAGTAGGCCTTTGACATCTTTTTTACCGATTAGATATTCATTAGAGCGTAAGCGACCATTGGTAGTAAAATACTCCATTAGAGGATTATTATGTGGGCGATAAAAACCAATACCTTGGTGCTTTAAGCCCATTACCCGACTTGCCATTTCAAGGTGTAAAATGTGTGGAACAAGAAGTAAAACGCCTTTGCCTGATTGCTGAATTTGCTGAAAATATTCTAACCCTTTTATCGAGCCATACACTTTTTTAACTCGCCACTCGGGCCACCACCAAGCCATGCCGGTTTCCATCATCGCAATACCGGTATTTTCCATATTTTTACGAACTAGTTCGCGTTGTTCATGCTCTGGCATTTCAGGAAAGCACAAGCGAATATTCACCTCAGCAATATGGCGGCGACGTTTCATAAAACGATGTACTAGACGGCCGAGCAGTTTTCCAAGCGCTAGTTGCAATTTATGTGGCAACCAAGAGATAAGATATAAAAAGAAAATGCCAACCCAAGTTAACCAGTAGCGAGGGCCCAAAAAAGACGCTTTAAACGGTGATGAACTAACCACAAAAAAATCTCTAAAAATAAAAAAGCTAGTTTAACTGTAAGTGTTTAAAAATACAAAAAGCCAGCGCTAGGCTGGCTTTGTTGGTATAAGTTTGGAAGAAATATTTAGATTTCTTTTAAACCTTGGTTAATAGCAATAAGGTCTTCACTAGTTAGTGTACCAGCAGCTTGTTTCAAGCGAAGTGTTGAAACAACATAGCGGTAACGAACATTTGCTAAGTTACTTTTTGCGTTATATAAGTTTTGCGTGCTGATCAATACGTCAACGATAGTACGTGTACCAACTTCAAAGCCTGCTTCAGTTGCTTTAAGTGCACTTTCTGCAGAAACAACAGCTTGTTGTAAGGCTTTATACGTGGCAATGTCAGACACTACTTGGTTATACGATGTAATAACCGAGCGAGTTACTGCACGTAAACTTGCTTCTAAGTCTTCACTTGCGGCAACATAAAAAGCGCGAGCTTGATCTGTTGCTGCAGTTGTAGCACCACCTGAGTAAATCGGTAGGCTAAAGTTAACGCCAATTTTAGCGCTATCTTCACGAGGTTGATGTGAGTTGCTATTTAGATCGGTTAGGCTGTCACCGTAAGAAGCACTTAATGTTAGCTTCGGATAGTGACCCGCTTTTGCTAAATCAATTTGATCTTTTGCAATATCAACCGTTACTTTAGAAACTTGCAGATTTAAGTTGTTGTCTTCAGCAATTTTGATGTACTCAGACGATTGTTTATTTGGCGCAACAGTTGAAAATGTATCTGTATTCAACATGTCTAGTTTTGCGTGGTATTTACCAGTAATTTCGCGAAGTTGCTCACGCGCTGTTTCAACACTGTTCTTAGCAACAATTTCTTGTGCAACAGAGTTATCATATTGAGCTTGTGCTTCGTGTACGTCAGTGATTGCTGTTAAACCTACCGCATAACGCTCTTTAGTTTGTTGCAATTGGCGCTCGATGGCACGCTTTTCTGCTTGAACAAACTCAAGGTTATCGATTGCACTTAGTACGTTGAAGTAACCCTCAGCTACACGAACGATTAGATCTTGGCGTGCAAAATCATACTGAGCGTCTGCTTGTAATGCTTGCTTATCAGCAATGCCTAGCGAGTTCCAAGCGCCTAAATCAAATAGTGTTTGGTTTAGGCTAATACCACGGTTGAAAACATCAGGATCGTAATCATAACCAGCATAACCTGTAGTATCATTACCCTCATAAAGATCAGACTTGGTTGTTTCATAACCAAGGCTTAAGCCAATTTGTGGTAATAGTGCACTTAACGCGCGATCACTTTCATAAGCTTGCGCATCTGCTTGGGCTTTTGCTTTAAGTACGGTAGGATCGTTTGCTGTAGCAATCTCGTAAACTTGTAGTAAGTCTTCAGCATAACTAGCTGTTGCAGTCAGTGCGCTTGAAAACCCGATCAGCGCAGCGAGTAGAGTTTTTTTCATTGTTCGTTCAGTCCTTAGACAATTTTGTACTATCACCATGGTACTCTTTTTTAATGAATAACCAAAAAAAAATTACGTAAATCTGCATGTCCAAGTGTAACAGAATATAATTGGTCGTAATTTTTGCTTGCAGTGTAAAGGAAATAAAGGATGAAAATATCAGCAATCTCACAATTTAACCATGATGACATAGAGTTAAAGCCAATTGAGCGTGTTTATAATGGTTTCTTTCAAATTAATATCTATCGTTTTCATCATGCCTTGTTTGCGGGTGGTAAATCAGTAGAAGTTAAACGTGAAATTTTAGAGCGCGGCCATGCTGTTGCTGTACTTCCTTATGACCCTAAAACTGACCAAGTTTTATTAATTGAACAAATTAGAATCGGGGCACTCGCATCAAAGCAGTCACCTTGGTTACTTGAGTGTATTGCAGGCATGGCTGATGGCAGTACTGATTATGAAGATGTTGCCAAACGTGAAGCATTCGAAGAAGCCGGTATTGAGCTTAACGAGCTGGAATTTATGATGTCGTATCTTTCAAGCCCCGGCGGCACCACTGAACGTTTGTATTTATATTTAGCGCGCACTGACTTAGCAGGGTATCAAGGCGGTATTTTTGGCCTTGATAATGAAGATGAAGATATCAAAACTCATGTAATGTCATATGATGAAGCTATGCTGCGCCTAGAACAGGGTGAAATAGATAATGCAGCGACAGTTATCTCATTACAGTGGTTAGCACTGAATAAGCAACGTATACTGTCTGATTGGAAAAACTCATAGGGGATTATTTTGTCGTACGTCAGTGCCCAGCAGCGTTATATTCAAAGCTTACCTAAGTACTTAACTTTGTGTGAGCATAATTACGTGCGTGCGCTAAAACTATTACCTAATGAGCGACGTATAGGTCAGGAACGTAAAGTGCAATTAGGGCACAGCACTTTTGCGGTTAAAGTTGACGATACAGCAAAATACACCACAGATATTTCTATCAGACAAGAAGCCGGTCATTTGCCTTCGGTTAAGCCTTTGTATTTAACTGTGCGCATGTATCATGATGCGAAAGTAGCCGAAATCGTGCATCATGATTTTCATCAGCGCATCAAGCCTTCCTATGCTTACCCTAATCCGAATATGCACCAAAAAGATGAAAAATATCAGCTTAACGCCTTTTTGTATGACTGGCTGGTGGCTTGTGTTGAAAACGGCCGAGCAGTTTTAAATTGGGATGTAAATAATGGCTTGGTTTAGTGACGCCTTCCATTTTGATAAAACAGCACTGAAAGTTGCCCACATCACTGATTGCCACTTATCAAAAGACATCCATGGTGAATACTTTAGCGTGAATACGGCAGCGTATTTTTCACGCTGTTTAGAAGCGATTGCTGAATTAGATGTGGATTGTGTGGTATTTGGTGGAGATTTAACACAAGATCACAGCACTGAGTCTTACCAGCTTTTTGCTAAATTAATAGCAGACTCAGCGCTGAGTTGTCCGGTGTTTTGGCTGCCGGGTAATCATGATGAACTTGCTGAATATGAAAAGCTTATAAGCCCGCAAATTTTAAACAATAAACGCATTACCTTTTTAGGTGGGCAGTTGCTGTTAGCTAACTCAAAAGGCCCGACACCGGCCGGCTGGGTAACACAAACGCATTTAGATGAGTTGAGCCAAGTGGTAGGGCAGGTTCAAAGTGTGGTGTTTTGTCATCATAACCCGTTGCCTATTCAAGCCTACCTAGATAAACATATGCTAGAAAATGGCCCGCAGTTTTTAAATACCTGCGTTAATACTGAGCAGTGTGTGGGCGTGTTCCATGGTCATGTGCATCATGAATACACGCAAACCTACCGTAATCTTAGTGTGTATGCGACACCTGCCAGTTCAATCCAATTTAGCAAACACACGATGGCGTGGCAGCAAGAGGATTTAGGCCCCGCATTTCGACTCATCGACTTAACAGTTGATGAGCAACAAAGCTTACTGCTAACCACGGATGTAGTATGGCTAAACGAGTAATTTATATTCATGGCTTTAATAGCTCTGAGCAATCTTACAAAGCTGTTCGTTTTGGTGAGCACATGGCGCAATTTGATGTCGATTATCAGGTGCCGCGATTAACTCATGAGCCATTACATGCAATTTTACAATTAGAACAACTGCTAAATGATGATACTGTATTACTAGGTAGTTCATTAGGTGGTTTTTATGCGACCTATTTGTCGCAGCGTTATTCAATACCCGCGGTAGTCATTAACCCTGCGGTTCGCCCATTTGAGTTACTCGGTAACTATTTAGGGGAAAATTATAACCCGTATCAAGATAGTCATTATGAACTTGGTACTCGTCACATGGATGCATTGCGCAGTTTATATTTGCCGCAATTAGACACCCCTTCATTGATTTATTTGCTACAGCAAACGGGCGATGAAGTACTGCCGTTTCAGCAGGCGGTTAAATATTATTCTCAGTGTAAGCAACACGTTGAATTTGGAGGCGATCATAGTTTTATCGGCTTCGAACAAACCTTTGCAAGTATTGTAGATTTTCTTAAAATCACGTAAAACATAGCTAAGCGCATAAAAGATATAAAAACTATGAGTCAGCAAAATTATAACGCCGAAGCAATTGAAGTCTTAAACGGATTAGAGCCCGTAAAACGCCGCCCAGGTATGTATACCGACACGGTTCGACCTAATCATTTAGGTCAAGAAGTTATCGATAACAGTGTCGATGAAGCAATGGCAGGCCATGCCACTAAAATAGATGTCATCCTTCATGAAGATAACTCTCTTGAGGTTATCGATGATGGCCGCGGTATGCCGATTGATATTCACCCTGAAGAAGGTATCCCGGGTGTGGAACTTATTTTTACCAAGCTGCACGCCGGTGGTAAGTTCTCTAATAAAAACTATCAGTTCTCAGGTGGTTTACACGGGGTAGGTATTTCGGTTGTAAATGCGCTATCGACTCGTGTTGAAGTCACTGTGCGCCGTGATGCGCAGCAATTTCGTATGGCTTTTGAAAACGGTGACAAGGTTGAAGATCTAAACGTCATTGGTACTGTGGGTAAACGTAACACAGGGACAACTGTACGTTTTTGGCCTGATGCGAGCTATTTTGACTCAGCTAACTTTTCAATTACTAAGCTTAATCACTTATTAAAAGCCAAAGCGGTATTGTGCCCAGGCTTGCGCATTAAGTTTACTAACAAGCAAACCAAAGAAAGCCAAGAGTGGTATTACGAAACAGGCTTAAAAGATTACCTAGTTGAAGCAGTTAAAGGTTTTGAAGTATTACCAAAAGAGCCGTTTATTGGTGATTTTTCAAGTTCAACCGAAGGCGCTGACTGGGCGGTTGTTTGGCTACCTGAAGGCGGTGAATCAATCGCTGAAAGTTATGTAAACTTAATTCCTACTGCACAAGGCGGTACACACGTTAATGGTTTACGCCAAGGCTTGCTTGAAGCAATGCGTGAATTTTGTGAATTTAGAAACCTATTACCACGTGGTGTAAAGCTAACACCAGATGATATTTGGGAGCGTTGTAGCTACGTATTGTCGGTTAAAATGCAAGACCCACAGTTTGCTGGCCAAACAAAAGAAAAGCTGTCTTCTCGCTCATGCGCTGCGTTTGTATCAGGTGTGGTAAAAGACTCATTTAGTTTATGGTTAAACGAGCATACAGAAACGGCAGAATTATTAGCTGAGTTATGTATCTCAAATGCGCAGCGCCGTTTACGTGCTGCAAAAAAAGTCGTGCGTAAGCGTGTTACCTCAGGCCCTGCGTTACCGGGTAAATTAACGGATTGCAGTGCCCAAGATAATGACCGTACTGAACTGTTTTTAGTAGAGGGTGACTCAGCGGGTGGCTCAGCAAAACAAGCGCGCGACCGTGAATTCCAAGCAATCATGCCGCTGCGCGGTAAAATCTTAAATACCTGGGAAGTTGAATCTGGACAGATTTTAGCATCGCAAGAGGTGCATGATATTTCTGTCGCTTTGGGTATTGACCCTGATTCAAGTGATTTATCTGGTCTGCGTTATAACAAGATTTGTATCTTGGCCGATGCTGACTCGGATGGATTACACATTGCTACCTTGCTTTGTGCGCTGTTTGTTCGTCACTTTCCATCGCTTATCAAACAAGGCCATGTGTATGTAGCTATGCCGCCGCTATTTCGTATCGACATTGGTAAAGAGGTTTACTACGCCCTTGATGAAGACGAAAAGAACGGTATTTTAGCGCGCATTGAAGCTGAGAAAAAACGCGGTAAGGTTAATGTTCAACGCTTCAAAGGGTTAGGTGAAATGAACCCGTTACAATTACGCGAAACCACGATGGATCCTAATACGCGTCGTTTAGTGCAATTAACCTTAGATGAAGAAGAGCAAACCATGGAAATGATGGATATGCTTCTTGCAAAGAAACGTTCGTCAGACCGTCGTCAGTGGTTAGAAGATCACGGTAACCGCGCAGAAGTTTAGTTAAAGGTGTAGCAACCTAGTTGCTAGCAACGAATTAAAGGGCAAGAAAAAATGAAAAAACTACTGACCTCATTATTGTCGCTGAGCTTGTTATCAGCGCCTGCAATGGCAAAAGATATTCTTGATAAGTTAACAGTTGCTGATGGGTTTTCTATTAGCCTGTTTGCTGATGATGTAGAAAATGCACGTCAAATTGCGGTATCAAAAAGAGGTATTGTTTACGCAGGCTCACGTAAAGCAGGCAATGTTTATGCGTTGATTGACCATAACAGTGATGGTGTGGCTGACAGAAAAATGGTTATTGCCACAGGTCTTGAAATGCCATCAGGTTTAGCGATTAAAGATGGTGATTTATATGTGGCTGAAGTGTCACGTATCATCCGTTTTAAAGACGTTGATAAAAATTTAAAAGATCCTAAATACGACGTGGTATACGATAAGTTTCCAACTGATCGTCACCATGGCTGGAAATTCATTAGTTTTGCACCTACCGGTGAGTTAATTGTGCCAGTGGGTGTACCATGTAACATTTGTGCTGAAGACGAAAAATATGGTCGTATTTTCTCGTTAGATGTTGACACAAAAGAAATTAAAACAATTGCCAAAGGCGTTCGTAATTCAGTTGGTTTTGATTATCACCCTATAACGAATGCATTTTGGTTTAGTGATAACGGCCGTGACATGATGGGCGATGACATGCCACCTTGTGAAATTAACCGTGTTGGTGAAGGTGAAGAGGGTGCGCATTATGGTTTCCCTTATGTTCACGCTGGGGCGATTTTAGATCCTGAGTTTGGTAAAGGTAAAAGTATTGCTGACTACAAATCGCCAGCCCTTGCACTTGGTGCTCATGTTGCTCCTTTAGGTATTCATTTTTATAACGGTAAGCAGTTTCCTGCTAAATTCAAAGAGCAGCTTTTTGTTGCTGAGCATGGTTCATGGAACCGTAGTAAAAAGTCAGGCTACAAAGTGATGCTAGCGAATGTTGAACAAGGTCGTATTACTAAGTACACCCCGTTCATCACAGGCTTTATGCAAAACGAAGAAACATTTGGTCGCCCAGTTGCATTTGCAGAGCTTGCAGATGGCAGCTTATTGATCTCAGACGACTTTGCTAATGTGATCTATCGCGTTAGTGCTAAGAAAAAATAGGTAAGCGTTAATGAGTGATACAGATACCTTGCTGATGCAAGGCATAGAACAACAAACAATGGGGCGCTTTACTGAAGACGCCTACTTAAACTACTCAATGTACGTCATTATGGACCGTGCCTTACCTCATGTAGGTGACGGTCTAAAGCCTGTACAGCGTCGTATCATCTATGCAATGAGCGAACTGGGGTTATCGGCGCAAGCAAAATATAAAAAATCAGCCCGTACCGTGGGTGATGTACTGGGTAAATATCACCCTCATGGTGATAGTGCTTGTTACGAAGCCATGGTGTTAATGGCGCAGCCGTTTTCTTACCGCTACCCGCTGGTGGACGGTCAAGGTAACTGGGGTGCTGCCGATGATCCTAAGTCATTTGCTGCAATGCGTTACACCGAAGCGCGTTTATCTAAGTTCTCAGAAGTTTTACTAAAAGAGCTGGGTCAAGGCACTGTCGATTGGACCGCAAACTTTGACGGCACACTTGATGAGCCAATGGTGTTACCTGCGCGTTTACCACACATCTTACTCAATGGTGTAACGGGTATTGCAGTAGGTATGGCAACCGATATTCCACCACACAATGTGCGTGAAGTTGCTAGTGCCTGTTGTTTATTACTTGATAAGCCAAAGACAGAAATCGAAGAGTTGCTTGAGTTAGTGCATGCGCCTGACTACCCAACAGAAGCTGAGATCATCACACCGAAAGACGATATTCGTAAGATTTATCAAACCGGACGTGGTTCTATCAAGATGCGTGCAATTTACACTGAAGAGCAAGGTGACATCGTGATCACCGCGCTGCCTCATCAGTGTTCAGGTGCTAAAGTGCTTGAGCAAATTGCAGCGCAGATGAATGCTAAAAAGTTGCCGATGGTTGCTGATTTACGTGACGAATCTGATCACGAAAATCCAACCCGCATCGTGATTGTTCCGCGCTCTAACCGCATCAAGGCTGAGCCATTAATGGCGCACCTATTTGCAACCACAGATTTAGAAAAGAACTACCGCGTAAACTTAAACATGCTTGGCCTTGATGGTCGTCCGCAAGTTAAAGATTTACGTAGTATCTTAACTGAGTGGTTAACGTTCCGCCGTGAAACAGTTCGCCGTCGCTTACAGCACCGTTTAGACAAGGTATTAGCACGCTTACATATTTTAGAAGGTTTATTAACGGCCTTTTTAAATATTGATGAAGTTATCGAAATTATCCGTACTGAAGATAAACCAAAGCCTGTTTTAATGGAGCGTTTTGGTTTAACAGATATTCAAGCAGAAGCGATTTTAGAGTTAAAACTACGTCATTTAGCAAAACTTGAAGAGTTCAAGATTAAAGGTGAGCAAGATGAACTTGCCCTTGAGCGTGACAAGTTAGAGCAAACGCTTGGTTCAGAGCGTCGTATGTCGACCTTGATGAAAAAAGAAATTCAAGAAGCGGCTGAAATGTATGGTGATGATCGTCGCTCACCAGTTGTTGAACGTTTAGAAGCAAAAGCACTAAGCGAAAAAGACCTTATCCCTTCAGAATCAGTAACTGTTGTGTTATCTGAAAAAGGCTGGGCACGAGTTGGTAAAGGCCATGATTTAGATGTTGAAGGGCTGAGTTATAAGTCAGGCGACAGCTATAAAGCCTCAGCAAGAGGTAAGAGTAACCAGCCTGCAGTGTTCTTAGATTCAAGTGGTCGTGCTTTTGCTACTGATGCACATAGTTTACCTTCAGCTCGAAGCCAAGGCGAACCAATGACAGGGCGCTTTAACTTAAGCTCTGGCGCCAACTTTGAGCATGTGGTGATGGCAGAAGACAACCAAGTGTTGTTAATGGCTTCCGATGCAGGCTATGGCTTTATAAGTGACTTTAAAGATCTGGTGAGTAAGAACAAAAACGGTAAAGCGCTGGTCAGTGTTCCTAAAGGCGGTGAATTACTCGCGCCAATTAGAGTAACTGACGTAGCAACAGATTACTGTATGGCAATTTCTAACGAAGGCCGCATGTTGTTATTCCCACTGCGAGATTTACCTAAGCTTAGTAAAGGTAAAGGAAATAAGATTATTTCTATCCCAAGTGCGAAAGTGCAAGCCCGTGAAGAGTTTGTAAAAGTGCTGGCTGTGGTGCCTGCGGGCAGTAGCGTAACCCTGCATGCAGGTAAACGAAAACTGACACTCAAACCGGCTGATCTTGAGCATTATCATGGTGAACGTGGTAGACGAGGTAATAAGTTACCCCGAGGCTTACAGCGTGTTGATGAAGCTGTAGTCGAAGTGACTCAAACTGATGACAGTGATGAGTCGCCAAGTGAAGTAACTGAGTAAACCAGAGGCCTGCAATTGCAGGCCTTTTTATTGTTAAAACGTTATGAAATTTTAAGCGTACACATGTGCGCTTAAAGCTATGGAAATGCTATTTTTCACGTTATAATGCGCGCTGATTAATACGAGGAGAATTCGTTTGTTAGCTATTTTTCGCATAATTTTCATGGCGTTATTTATTGTTTTAAGCTGTGTTTTTGGGCTGCTTTTATGCATTGTGAAGCCGTTTCATACAAATAACGTGCATATTATTGCGGGTTGGTTTTGCAAGGTAGCTAAAATTTTAGGTGTCAAACTAGAGCTTAAATATCACGAGACTCCAAAAAATATTGGTCCTGCTGTCTATGTAGCAAATCATCAAAATAACTATGACCTATTCACTTTACCTGCCATGGTGCCAGAGAACTGCGTAAGCCTTGGTAAAAAAAGCCTCAAATGGATCCCGTTTTTTGGTCAGCTATATTGGTTATCGGGCAATATCTTAATTGATCGTGCTAACCGCTCAAAAGCGGCGGGCACAATTTCTAAATCAGCTGAGAAAATAAAACAAAAAGGCTTGTCGGTTTGGATGTTTCCTGAGGGCACGCGAAGCTATGGTCGCGGTTTATTACCCTTTAAAACCGGGGCATTTCACACAGCAATGAGTGCTGATGTGCCAGTTGTACCAGTTTGTATGAGTACAACGCACAAAACTATTAAGCTAAATCGCTGGGATAATGGTACAATTTACCTCGAAATGTTAGCGCCGATTTATCTTGATAAAGACGTATCTGCTCGTGACCATGCTTCACATGTTCATCAGATTATGGCCGCTAAAATAACTGAATTAGATGCTCAAGTGAGAAACAAATAATGGAAAATTGGCGCGAAATTACTGAAGACATCGTTACTTCATTGCTTGAAGATGGCTCAGATCCTGAAGTACTTTATGAAGTGGAACACCACTTTGTTAGCGAAAATTTTGAAAAATTAGAGCAAGCAGCTTTAGCCGCTTTTAAACTAGGTTACGATGTTGAAGAACCAGCTGAACTTGAGCTAGAAGACGGCGAGAAAGTATGGAGCTTTGACGTGGTTGTTGAGTGTGAACTTGATGTAGAAGCCATTATGGAAGACGTAGACAAGTTAGAAGCGCTTGCTCAGCAAACAGACGTTGAATACGACGGCTGGGGCACTTACTTTCAGGAATAAACAGCTAGAGAGCTGTCAGCTATCTGCCGTCAGCTCTTAGACTGAACTACCACAATCTAGCGAGTTGCTTGACTCGTTAGTTTACCCTTCCGACTAATACCTATTTCGTATTCGTTATTCAATCTATAGACATTTGTAATCAATTAGCGATAATAAAAAACTCGATGTTTATATGCGCTAAGCTTACCTATGCTTATTACCTTACCCATTGCCGAACTTGTTCCAGGGATGTTTGTTGACAGTGTCAGTAAGCAACAAGAGCATGTAAATAGTATTAAGATCAAAACACGTGGTTTAGTGCGTGATAAAACAATTATTCAGCGCCTGATCTCTGAGGGGGTTGAAGAGCTACTCATCGACTTTACACAAAGCGATGTTGCACTCCCTAAAAAATACCAACCAAAGCCTGAACCGGCTAAACCGAAGGTTGAACAAAAACCTGCTGCTAATGAAGAGCCGCAAGGGATCACGGTTCAACAAGAGTTTCTAAAAGCTAGTGTTCACTATGAGCAGCATAGTCGTAAGCTACAAAGTTTATATTCCGATATTACAGCTGGACTAAAAATGAATATGGCAGTGCTTGACGACATTGCTGTTGATATAGTCGGCTCCGTTTTTCGAAATCACAATGCATTAACTATTTTAACTCGTCTCAAAGATAAACATATTTATAACTGGCGTCACATGATCAACACTGCGATTTTGGTGAGTGTGTTTGCTAAGTATTTAGGCTATAAAGAAAAGACGATCAAAGAACTGGCGATGGGAGCTTTGCTGCATGATATTGGCCAAGCTAAAATGCCGCAAGGTGTTTTATCTAAGCCAAGCGCATTGAATGATAACGAAATGCAAGTCGTTAAAAAACATGTGGCGCAGAGTTTAGGTTTAGTGAAAGGCGAGAAGGGCATTACTCCACTAATGCTTGATATGATAGTAAATCATCATGAACGTTTAGATGGTACAGGTTATCCACGCGGTATTACCGCTGAAAAGCTTAGCCGCCCTGCAAGAATGATGGCAATTGCTGATGTTTATGATGCTATGACGGCAGATAGGCCTCATCAAATGGGTGAAGAGCCAATCTCAGCGCTTCGTTATTTACTTGCGAACAAACAAATGTTTGATTCTGAATTAGTGCAGCGCTTTATTAAATGTCTAGGTGTACACCCTGTCGGTACTATTGTTAAGTTAAATAATGATCGTTTAGCGTTAGTAATGGAAGGGAATCACGAGAATCCAATCAAACCAAAAGTAAAAGTATTTTATAATGCTAAACATAAGCACCACGTGACGGCGAAAGATGTCGATTTGAACGTGGAAAAAGAACTAAAAATTATTGCCAGTATTAAACCCTTAGATTATCAGCTTAATTTGGCTCGTTTGTTAAAAGAGCATCTGCTTGTTTAGACTTAACACAGCGTTTTTTGGCGCTGCGTTTAGCTGAAATAAATGCCCCACTAAAACAACTTATCATTAAAACTAACCACAATAGCGTCCCTTTTTCGACATGTAAGGCTACGCAACACAATAAAAGAGACAAAACTGAGCTAAACATAGCGCCTAACCAATAGTGATTGACTGGGTTGTCGCAATCACCTGCTTTAGTACATGCACAATAATTTGCTTTACAAAAATAATGAACGCTCACACCGCATAACATTAGTGCCACAATAATAAAGGCGATTTCCATACTCAAACTCAACTGAGAAACTTTTATTTTTAGTCTAAAGCTACAAATGCGATAAGTCAATGCAAATGATAATTAATATCGTTTGTTTGGTTTGTAATCAGAGATCTGATGAGTTTTAATAAGTTGTTATCTTGTTGTTAAAATGCGGGTTTTTTACCTATTTCTAACGAAAAATTACAGTTTTTTGATCTTAATTAAGGTAATGTTCGAAAGTTTATAATCATTAGAATAAAACATCTAATGCCAACATACAGTGCTAATCTTTTATGCTTAACTAATAGGTTGCCCTCATTGTTGGATTAGTTTTCGCACAAGTTTGCAAGAGGACACAGATTTATGAAGTTCACAAAAACACTAATTGCAGCATCACTTGCTGTTGTTTCTGCTGACAGCTTTGCTGCAGCTTTCCAATTAGCAGAGCAAAACGTTTCAGGTTTAGGCCGTGCATACGCTGGTGAAGCAGCCGTTGCTGACGATGCCTCAGTTGTTGCTCGTAACCCTGCACTTATGTCTTTATTTAAAGACAAGCAAATCTCAGTGGCAGGTATTGCTGTAATTCCAGATGTTAGCTTAGAAGGTGAAAGTGCTGCATACGGCTTAGATGAAAGCTCTATCGATGACGATAGCATCGCGCCATCAGCATTTATTCCTGCTGGTTACTTCACTATGCCATTAAACGACAAAGTATCTTTAGGCTTTGGTGCTTTTTCAAACTTTGGTCTTTCAACTGAATTTAAAGACGATTACGCAGCAGGCTCTATCGCAGGCGAAACTGAAATCGTGACTGTTAACATGAATGCAAGTGCTTCATACAAAATCAACGAACAGTTCAGCCTAGGCCTTGGTTTAAACTATGTTTATGCTGATGCGAAAGTGGTGCGTAATGCAGGTGCAAACCCATTAGGTTTACCAGCGAGCACGCAAATCGCTCACCTTGAAGGTGACGACTACGGCTTTGGTTGGAACATTGGTGCTATGTATCAGTTAGACGAAAACAACCGTTTTGGTTTTAACTACCGCAGCGAAACAGATATCGACTTTGAAGGTGAGTACTCAAACCAACTACCAGCTGCTGTTGGCGGTTTAGCGGGTACTAAAGTTCCGGGTGAGTTAAAATTAACCTTACCAGCCATTGCTGAGTTCTCTGGTTCACACCAAATCGATAAGAAGCTTGGCGTGCACTACAGCATTTTATGGACTGGCTGGGATAGCTTCCAAAAATTAGAAGCTTATACGCCTAGTCAAGAAGCACCTGTATTCTCTAAAGAAGAGAACTTCTCTGATTCAATGCGTTACTCTATCGGTACTGACTACCAGTACAGCGACGCTCTTTTACTTCGTGCAGGTATTGCATACGATGAGTCGCCAGCAGACCAATCTCACCTTTCAATCTCTATCCCTGATACAGATCGTTTCTGGTTCTCATTTGGTGGTAACTACGCATTCAGCGAAAACTCAAATATTGACCTAGGTGTAAGTATTCTTCGTGGTAAAACACAAAACTTCTCTGAAAAAGACAGCCTAGCTGCATCAGTTGGCCAAGATGTTTCATGGGACTATGAATCAAAAGGTCACGCAGTTCTAGTAGGTGCTCAGTACAACTACAAATTTTAATTGTAACGCGACGTAAAGTCGCTGCTACAGAGCATTAAAAAGCCGCGCTATAACATTGTTATAGCGCGGCTTTTTTGTAAGCGCGAATAAATCGCGCTTGATATATGCTGTTATAGACTTTCGATTTTCGCTTTTTGCGCTAATAGTTTGTCTTTCGCATCGGTAAACTCAGCCAGCTTAGCATGCTCTTTAGCAAGTACAGCCTCTGGCGCATTATTTACGAACTTCTCGTTAGCTAACTTGTTTTGAACCTGTGCTAAGCCTTTTTCTGCTTTTTCAAGCTGCTTCGCAATACGAGCTAATTCAGCTTCAACATCGATTAGGCCAGCCATTGGGATCATGATCTCAAGGTTACCAACATACGATGTTGCACACGCTGGTGCATCGTCTTTGTTATCAAGAAGCGTGAACTCTTCAAGCTTAGCAAGCGACGCTAAGAATGCTTCGTTATCCGTTAAGCGGCGCTTGTCTTCGTCAGACGCATTCGCAAGCAATACCGATAATGGTTTGCTTGGGCTGATATCCATTTCACCACGGATGTTACGAATAGCAAGAATGAATTGTTTAACCCACTCAAGGTCGTCCATCGCTTGGCTATCAACATTTGCTTCATTATATACAGGGAACCCTTGAACCATGATGCTAGTGCCCGCAGTTTCGATACCTGCAAGTGGTGCAACACGTTGCCAAATCGTTTCTGTGATGTATGGCATTAACGGGTGCATTAAGCGAAGTAGGCTTTCTAATACCGTGATTAGGGTATGACGAGTACCACGTTGTTGTGCTTCGTTACCTTTAAACAGTACAGGTTTAGTCAGTTCTAGGTACCAGTCACAGAATTGGTTCCAAGTGAACTCATAAATGGTGTTTGCTGCTAGGTCAAAACGATAGTTTTCTAGATGCTCAGTATAGGTTTTAACCGTTGCTTCAAATTGACCTAAAATCCAACGATCAGCAAGTGAGTACTGTTTCTCAGCATCTGTAGCGAAACCACAGTCTTGCTCTTCAGTGTTCATTAATACGTAACGGCTCGCGTTCCATAGCTTGTTACAGAAGTTACGGTAACCTTCAAGGCGGTTCATATCCCAGTTGATGTCACGGCCCGTTGAAGCCATTGCCGCAAGGGTAAAACGCAGTGCGTCTGTACCGTGTGCTTCGATACCGTTTTCGAATGTTTTACGAGTGTTTTTCTCAATCTTCTTCGCTAGTTGTGGCTGCATCATGTTACCAGTGCGCTTTTCAACTAGGCTTTCAAGGTCGATACCGTCAATCATGTCGATAGGATCAAGTACGTTACCTTTCGACTTAGACATCTTATCGCCGTTTTCATCACGGATAAGGCCTGTTACGTAAACGGTTTTAAATGGTACTTGTGGCTTGCCGTCTTCATCTTTGATGAAGTGCATGGTCATCATGATCATACGCGCAACCCAGAAGAAGATGATGTCGAAACCTGTTACCAATACGTCAGACGGGTGGAACGTTTTTAAATCATCAGTGTTTGCCGGCCAGCCTTGCGTTGAGAAAGTCCAAAGCGCAGATGAGAACCAGGTATCTAAAACGTCTTCGTCTTGCTTAAGTGCAACATCATCAGCAAGGTTGTTGTCGCGGCGTACTTCAGCTTCGTCACGACCAACGTATACGTTGCCTTCGTTGTCGTACCAAGCTGGGATGCGGTGACCCCACCAAAGCTGACGTGAAATACACCAATCTTGTACGTCGTTCATCCACGAGAAGTACATGTTCTCGTATTGTTGAGGTACGAACTTAATATCGCCATTTTTAACTGCTTCTTTTGCAGGCTCTGCTAGAGGTGCTACGCGCACGTACCACTGATCAGTAAGAAGAGGCTCAATCACTACGCCAGAACGGTCACCGTAAGGTACAGTTAAGCTGTGATCTTCGATTTTTTCTAATAGACCAAGTTCTTCAAATTCGCTCACAATCGCTTTACGTGCATCAAAGCGGTCAAGGCCATGTAGGCGCTCAGGAATTGGCGCATCTAATTCAAGCTCTTTACCGTCGAATGTGTAGCTTTCGCCTTCGCTTAATACCGCTGCATCTTTATTGAAGATGTTGATCATTGGTAGTTGGTGACGTTTACCTACTTCGTTATCGTTAAAGTCGTGGGCAGGCGTGATTTTCACACAACCTGTGCCTTTTTCCATGTCTGCATGTTCATCGGCAACAATTGGAATACGGCGGTTTACGATAGGCAGTAAAATGTCTTTACCGATCAGATCTTGGTAGCGCTCATCATCAGGGTTAACAGCAACACCTGTATCACCTAGCATTGTTTCAGGACGTGTTGTCGCAACAATGATGTAGTCTTTACCATCTTTGGTTTTTACGCCATCAGCAAGAGGGTAACGTAGGTTCCACATGTGACCTTGTTTGTCTTTGTTTTCAACTTCAAGATCAGAAATAGCCGTGTGAAGTTTAGGATCCCAGTTAACTAGGCGCTTACCACGGTAGATTAAATCTTCTTTGTGAAGACGTACGAATACTTCTTTTACCGCTTCAGAAAGGCCCTCGTCCATAGTGAAACGCTCACGGTCCCAATCTACAGAGGCGCCTAAACGACGTAATTGTTTAGTGATCGTGCCGCCAGAGTGGTTTTTCCATTCCCAGATTTTATCGATGAATGCTTCACGGCCTAGGTCGTGACGAGTTTTACCTTCTTCAGCAGCAAGCTTACGCTCAACAAGCATTTGTGTTGCGATACCCGCGTGGTCAGTACCTACTTGCCATAATGTGTTGTTGCCTTGCATACGCTTTAAACGCGTTAGCGTATCCATGATTGTATCTTGGAACGCGTGGCCCATGTGTAAGCTACCCGTGACGTTTGGTGGCGGGATCATAATTGAGTATGCGTCACCTTGGCCAGACGGTTTAAAGTAGCCATTTTCTTCCCAGCCTTGGTATAAAGACTGTTCAATATCTTGCGGATTATAGGTTTTATCCATTACACAGAACCTTAAATAAATGCTTAAATGTCAATTTCTTGCGTTGCAATATGGGCGCCCAGTTGGCGAAGCTTTTTAAACCGCTCACGGGCGGCTTGCTTAGCATTTGGCTCAACGGGTACGAAATCATAAACCTGCTGAAAACGGCGAATAAAATCCGGTAGGTGTTCAGCTAGGTTGATTAATATTTTTCTGTTGCCGACAGGTGGAGTCATACCAATTTCAACCGGAGCGCCACCTTTAGGGCCTTCACCTTGTAAGTTGTGTGGTACAAAACTATCTGGTTCAAATGACCAAATGATGTCGTCGATTGTGTGGGCCGTGTCGGTGTTATCAGCGTAAATAAATACGCGATGACCTAGACGATACTGATCCGCAGCAATTTTAGCTGCCAGATCGAAAACAGCGCCAGCCGCTTGGTGGGCACTATCATCTTGTTTTAGAACGTAAAATTGTGCGTTCATATTCATAGTGACTTTCGTCCCCACAGATACACAGATCAAAGCAGGGATTTTGACATAGAACGCGAATTGCTTCAATTAATAAGGCGCCATTTGGCGCCTTATTTAGGGTTAGTTTTAAGCTTGCGGTAAGGCTTAATCGTGACTTGCTTCGCTCACGCCTGCGCGGTTAAGCAAATACTGAGTCAACATAGGCACCGGACGACCGGTTGCGCCTTTGTTTTTACCGCCGCTACGCCATGCTGTACCTGCGATATCTAAATGCGCCCAGTTATATTTTTTGGTGAATTTAGATAAGAAGCATGCCGCTGTAATCGTACCTGCTGCACGGCCACCTAAGTTGGTGAAATCTGCGAATGGGCTTTCAAGTTGCTCTTGATAGTCATCCCACAGTGGTAGTTGCCAAGCACGGTCGCCACTTTGCTCAGACGCTTTTAGTAGGTCATGGGCAAGCGGGTTGTGGTTTGAAAGTAAACCAGTGGCATGCGAACCTAGCGCGATAATACATGCGCCAGTCAGTGTTGCTACGTCGACAACAGTATCTGGTTCAAAGCGCTCAACATAAGTGAGTGCGTCACACAGTACTAAACGGCCTTCAGCATCGGTATTTAACACTTCAACTGTTTGACCCGACATAGTGGTTAAGATATCACCAGGGCGATAAGCGTTTGAGCCAGGCATGTTCTCACAACCCGCTAAAACACCGACAACGTTAATCGGTAATTGCATTTGCACAAGTGCGCGCATAGTACCAATAACACCCGCTGCACCACCCATGTCGTATTTCATTTCATCCATGGCTTCGCCTGGCTTGATTGAAATACCGCCAGAGTCGAAAGTTAAGCCTTTACCGACTAACACGATTGGCGCTTGGTCTTTGTCGCCACCTTGATAGTTGATCACTGACATAACCGATTCATTAGCACTACCACGGCCAACCGCTAGGTATGAATTCATGCCCAGCTCTGCCATTTTTTCTTCGCCAATAATATCAACAGTCACATTATCGAAGTTATCAGCGATTTCTTGCGCTTGCTCACCTAAATACGCAGGATTACAGATATTTGGCGGCATATTGGCAACGTCTTTACATAACTTGCTACCTGCAGCGATGGCTAAGCCATGCTCAATTGCACTTTCGCCAATGGTTAACTCACGACGCGTTGGTACGTTGAAAACAATTTTACGTAAAGGACGACGAGGGTCGCTTTTTTTGCTCTTCAGTTGATTGAAGGTGTATAAGCAGTCCTGAGTTGTTTCAACTGCTTGGCGTACTTTCCAATAAGTATCACGACTCTTAACATGTTGCTCAGTTAAAAAGCATACCGCTTCCATTGAACCTGTTTCGTTAAGTGTGTTTATCGTTTTTGAGATAATTTGTTTGTATTGTTTGTCATCAAGCTCGCGCTCTTTGCCGCAACCTACCAACAATACTCGTTCGCTTAGTACATTAGGTACATGATGTAATAGTAATACTTGGCCAGGCTTACCTTCAAGATCGCCGCGGCGCAATAAGTTTGAGATATAACCGTCACTGATTTTATCTAATTGTTCACCAATGGGGGATAAACGACGTGGCTCATAAACGCCTACTACAATACATGCGCTACGTTGCTTTTCTGGACTACCACTTTTTACGCTAAATTCCATTGTTGCTCCTGATATTGAGTCGTATAACCTTAATTTATAAGGGTAAGAATTTCTTTTTCGAGTCTTTTCTTACATTTTTTAGTTTAGTAGCACTAATCTTAGTACATAAACCATGACTCTATTTATGTGTTTTTGAACTTTATCTTAATGTGAATATCAATATCACATAATAGATGTCATCTGTACCATTAATGCAAGATTATATGCGCTTGCTAGGTATGATATTTGACACTGATGACATATAATAAAGTGAGTAAAATAACTAGTTTACTCAAAAATCCTTACTATTCCAGTGAAACTCGATGTTTAACAGGGGCGAGCATTGCTAATTTTTCGTTATTTGACCACTGAAGTCTTCAAGTCGCAGGTCGCCGTATTTTTAACTTTGATGACTATTTTTGTGTCTCAAAAGTTTGTTGTTATTTTAGGAGACGCCTCTGAAGGGGGTCTTCCAGCTAAACTTGTGCTTTCGATGATTGCGCTAAAACTTCCTCAACTTGCTTCACTTATCCTGCCTTTGAGTATCTTCTTGGGTATTATTTTGGCGTACAGTCGCATTTATGCTGACAGCGAAATGACAGTTTTCAGAGCCTGCGGTGTCAGTGAGTGGTACGTAGTTCGGGTAACGCTTATCTCAAGTACTGCCATGGCTATTTTAGCTGGTGCCCTAACTCTTTATGTCGCACCATGGGCCAGTGAGCAAGAATATCAATTAAAAGAACAAGCAAAAGCCGATGCTGGCTTATCGGCATTACGTGCTGGGCGTTTCCAGCAAACAGGTAACGAAAAAGCGGTCGTTTTTATTCACAACATTGAAAACAGTGGTAAAGAGCTACACAAGGTATTTGTTGCGCAGTTACCTGATCGTGAAAAAGGTGACTTAGCCCGTTTAGTGTATGCAGAGCGTGGTGTGGTGATTGAACAAGATAACGGTGAACAGCAACTTGTTCTTAATGATGGTAAGCGTTACGAAACAGACGGCGAGTCTGCTGCTTTGAACTTAACTGAGTTCGATGGTTACAGTGTACAAATTCAAGATCAAGAAATAGAGCACCAGCGCCGTAAGTTAGAAGCAATTCCAACCCTTGATTTATTCAAAATGAAAACCTCTGAAGCCATTGCACAGTGGCAGTGGCGTTTAGCTATTCCACTTTCAATTCCATTATTAACTTTACTCGCGGTGCCTCTGAGTGTGGTGAATCCGCGCCAAGGTAAATTCGCTAAATTAGTGCCCGCAATTAGCTTGTATTTAGGGTATTTCATTTTGTTGAATGCCGCTAAGTTTGCTGTTGAAGATGGAAAAATACCGCCTTCAATTGGCTTATGGTGGATCCATTTATCAGCCTTGTTTATTGGTGGTTTCTTGATTATTAAAGGTCGTCCGCTCGGCGCATGGTTAAAGGCAGTTGTGACTCAGCGGGAGTTAAGCGCATGATGAAAACACTCGACTGGTATTTAGGTCGCAGCATAATTCAAACAACCGGTTTTGCTTTAATGGTGCTGGTAGGTATCAGTACCCTCATTAAGTTTATTGAGCAGTTAAAATCAGTTGGCCGTGGTAGCTACGATATTGCAACAGCGTTGATTTACACCCTGTATAGCATGCCAGGTGATTTAGTTATCTTCTTCCCAATGGCAGCATTGATTGGTGGCTTAACAGGTCTAGGCGCATTGGCATCAAATAGTGAGTTGGTTGTTATGCAAGCGGCGGGTATGTCACGTTTGCAAATTATTGTATCAGTCATGAAAACCGCGATGTTTATGGCTATTTGTATGATGGCGCTAGGTGAATGGGGCGCCCCAGAAGCACAGCTCAAAGCAAAAGAAATACGTAACCAAGCGATTTATGGTGGTGATGTATTTAATGCTAAGCAAGGTGTGTGGGCGAAAGATGGTAGTAACTTTATTAATATTGAAGATGTCGATCAGCAAGGTACTTTACGTGGCGTGCATATGTATCACTTTGATAAATCGTTGCAACTTACGCAAATTACCAAGGCAGAAGAAGCATTAAATCGTAAAGATGGCTGGTTACTTCGTGATGTAAATAAAGTCATGATCACGCCAGAGCAGATCACGACTGAGCAGTACAAAGAAGAGTTCTACGACTCGCAACTGACTGCTGAAAAATTAGGCGTTGTATCAGTTAAGCCCGAAGCGTTGTCGTTTACTGGGCTTTGGTCTTATTTAGGTTATTTACAGCAAAATGAACAAGATACTAGCACCTATGAGTTGGCGCTATGGCGCAAAATCATGCAGCCAGTATCTATCGCCGTTATGTTGTTAGTTGCTCTGTCGTTTATATTCGGACCACTTCGCACAGTAACCATGGGCGCACGTATCATCATGGGTGTCATAACTGGTATTACTTTCCACTTAACCAATGAGATATTTGGTCCTGTGGTAATGGTTTACCAAATACCTGCAGTGGTTGGTGCTGTGTTACCAAGTCTGTTGTTTATTGGGTTTGCAACATACCTGTTGAATAAACGGGTGTAAAATTCGTTTTAAATCATAAAAAAGCGTGGTTTGAACCACGCTTTTTTTATACTTGATTTGCCTTTAATCAAGTGAGCGATAAATACGTTTGTTTTCTTCTTTGGTTAGGGTGATTACTTCTGTTTTTGCGATGTAATCTTGTAAGGCACGCTTATTTTTAAAATCGACCAACACCACTAAGTTACCTAAACCTAATAGTGCAGTAATGGCTCTAAGTGCACCTTGATGCCAGCTAATTAAATGGCCATCGAGGGTTTGCACCTTCAAACGCCACGCGCGCATACCAATTGTTTGGCCGCTTTTAGCCCAAAAGTAACTAAAGAAACTGATACTCACTATTACTAATAATGCGCTACGGATACCGTATAGTAAGGGTGAATTTTGAATGAAAGCAGAGACATCTTCGGCGTCACCAATGCTAAGTAACTCTAAAGAAATAAGCCCTTGAATAGCTAATAAATAGAGTACTGTTGTCAGCATCGCAAAGGCAATGATAACCAAGGTATCGTAAATTAAAGAGGCAAAGCGGCGCCAGAAACCGGCACGTGGAAACTCAGCTGACATAAACAATCTCATCCAATTAAATTGCGCAGTAGTTTAGCAAAGTCCTTCGCAAACAAGAAATACTTAACGGCTCTTTAGTATGCTGGGAACTGAACTGGCTTTGCTAACCTTAATTACATAATCAAAATGAGTATGCAAACATCACTATTTATTAAAGCGAAACCCACCATATCTTTAATCATCCAAGCTTTAAAAATTTCAATACCTATAAAACTAGTAGGGTAGTGGGCACTGACAAACTCTGAAGTTAACAACTTGTTTATTTATTGCGCGGTTGATCAGTGACGCCGCACAAAACGCTTGCTGCCTTACCCATTCTTTGTATAATGCTTGGCATAGAGACAAAAGCAGTAAAAAAAGCTTTCGCTCTAAAGTGGTTTTTCTTTATCTTCTCGTGTTTAGAAGGTTAAAGAAAAATGAAGCCAGTATGATGGAATTGGTAGACATGACGGATTCAAAATCCGTTGCCTTCGGGCGTGGCGGTTCAAGTCCGCCTACTGGTACCACTTTTGAACCCTAGCCAAATGGTTAGGGTTTTTTTATGCCTGAAAAAGCTACCAGCCACCAGTTTTTAGTCGAGTGATCTGACCCCGATAAAGTAGACACGGGGTTTAAAACCAGCCTTAGCAATTCAATTCGTAAATGCATTGTAGGAGGTAGTTTACTGCCGAACCGAGAATGTAAATCAGCAATGTTGAATTATATAATTCATGGCTAATTCTATTCCTGGGAGTCACTCTGCTTAGAAAATACGTACCTGTAGCTACTAAGTAAGTACTAATTCACCCCAGATTAAAATAACTTTTGTTCTATTTATAACCTGTAAACTTCAAACTATGCTTACTTTTGAAATAACCATGAAAAATGTATGCTTATTTGTTTGAAAGTTAACCGCTTTCGACTAGAGTACCATGGTGTTTAAGTGCTTAATATAATAGAATTTACCGTCTTTAGTTCAGGTTAAGTCAGACTCTTAGCGGAAAAAACGGTTGGGTGGCATAACATGGGTACATACGATTTAAAGCGTATTGTTGAAAGTATTTCAAATCTTAAAAGTGAGAACTTTTATAATGCAATATGCCTATCTTTATCAGAAGTGCTGGGTGCTTCGCATGTTTTTTTGGCTCAAGTCGATGAGTCAACTTTATATGCGACAACCATCGCTTTAGTTGCGCATGACGAAATAGTTGAAAACATCAGCTACGATATTCGCTGTACACCATGCAATGATGTCAGCTGTGGCAGTGTTTCAAGTTACAACTCAGGTGTTCAGCAGCTATTCCCTAATGATCAATTGCTTGTTGATATGGATATTGAAGCTTATGTGGGTGTGCCATTACAAAGCATTTCTGGCAAGACAAATACCATTCTGGTAGCGCTTTTTCAGCATGAAATAAGTGATGCGTTATCAATCGAATCTTTCTTTTCGTTATTTACAGGTTTAATCCAGCGTGAAATAGAAAAAGACCGTTTCATTGCTAAGCTAGATTTTTCTAATCAGTTAATAGAACAAAGCCACGAAGCTATTTTTATCTGCGACCACAATGTAGAAATTACCTATGCAAATACTGCCTTCACTAAAATGACGGGCTATTCGCTGGACGAAGTCTTAGGGGAAAACCCTAAAATTTTAAGTTCAAACCAGTATGATCCACATTTTTATAAAGCTATGTGGCATCAGATTAATACTGAGGGCAAATGGTCTGGTGAAATTACCAATAAAACTAAGCAAGGTAAGCTATATACGCAATTTTTATCAATAACCAAAATGCAAAATAATGCTGAGGATTGCTATGTGGCGTTTATTTTAGATATTACCGAGAAAAAAGAAGCTGAGCGAAAAATTTATTTTCACGCTAACCACGACCAACTTACAGGGTTAACTAATCGTTTTTACTTTAAAGAGTACTTGTGTACTTTAATTTCGTCTCTTGCATATCAAGATGAAGTAGGTACAAACTTGGCAGTAATTTATTTTGATGTTGATAAATTTCAGAATATTAATACGGTATATGGCCTAACATTTGGTGACAAAGTTTTATGTAAACTAGCTGAGCGACTTGAAAGCTGTTTTAAAGAATCAGCCTTTTCACGAATCGATGGTGATAGCTTTGCTATTTTACAAACCTATCAACATATTAGTGAGCTAGAACATGTTTGTAAGCAAATTACAGCATTGTTGGTTGAGCCTTTTTCAATTGGTGGTATTAGCCAGCAAGTATATGTAACTCTTGGGATCAGCTGTTTTGAGCAACGTTATATTTCATCCTCTGAACATAAAATCGAAAAAATAGCACGCCGCTTGATAAGACAAGCTGAGCTTGCAACTCTCAATGCAAAGCAAGCTGGTACAGAGTATTTATTTTTCTGCACTGAAATGGATAACAAAATAAAAACACAAAACTTGCTAATAGATCAGCTAACTTTGGCAGTGAAAAACGACGAAATTGAAGTTTATTTTCAACCTATTATCGATATAGAAAATAACACGGTTGCTAAATTCGAGAGTTTAGTGCGTTGGAATAATCAAGGGCAATGGGTATCACCTGCGGAGTTTATTCCGTTAGCAGAAGAGTCTCGAGTGATTATTCCACTTGGTGAGCTGGTGTTGGTTAAAACTTGTCAGCAAATAAAAGCGTTAGAGCTGCAAGGTTATAACGATGTTGTTTTTAACGTAAATCGGTCTTTATTTGAGTTTACTGAGTTTAATCCTGAGCGTAATGCATGGCTTGAAATTATTAACAACCAAGGGGTTAAGCCGTCACAAATCTCTTTTGAATTAACTGAAAGTGTTTTAGCTCCTGAAAATACTAACCATCTCGATGTGCTTACTCAATTAAAAGAGGCGGGTTGCTTAATTTCATTGGATGATTTTGGTACCGGTTATTCATCTCTTAGTTATTTACGCCGCTTCCCTGTTGATGTACTCAAGCTTGATAAGTCTTTCATAGATGAAGTTCATGTTGATTTAGGTGACGAAGCACTGGTTAAATCGATTATCCAAATGAGTCGAGTATTGGGTATTAAGGTCGTTGCTGAAGGGGTTGAAGAGCGCGAGCAATTGGCGGTGCTTACCGAAGCAGGCTGCGATTATATCCAAGGCTATTACTTTTCTAAGCCATTACCAGCAAATGATGTAATACCATTTTTAACGCAATTTTCTCGAGAGCAGTAGATAATTACGGTATGATTTTGGTATCAAGCAGTTAGCAAAAGCTTACTATGTCAAAATTAACCGCAAAGCAACACATCAAGGCGATTGCTACAGCCATTAAGGCCGAAGAGCAGTCGTTAAGAGCGCGTTACCCTATACTTAACCAACAAAATAAAATTGCGATGGTAATTCTGCTGGTGTCGTTGTGTTCACTATTCGGTGTTGCGACACTTTATTACTTAGCGGTTATTCCCTCGTGGCTTTGCATCATTCTGGCTGCCTTTATTACTTCAATATCGCATGAGCTTGAACATGACCTTATCCATAAGCAGTATTTTAGTAATCGTCCTTTTATACATAACTTTATGATGTTAACCGTGTGGCTTATGCGGCCTAATACGGTGAACCCTTGGTATCGCAGAAAGATTCATTTACATCACCATAAAGTATCCGGCACCTCACAAGATTTAGAAGAGCGTTTAGTAGGCAATGGTATTAAGTCGCCCTTGTTGAGAGCTTTGGTCATTACTGATGCCTTGCTAGGTTTGTTAATCAATACCAAGCGATTTAAAAAAGAAATTAGTGGTTTTAAGTTCTTCCGTGTGTTTAATGCGGGCTTTCCGATTGCTACTGCGTATTTTGCGATTCTTTACGGGGTAATTGCTTATTATGCAGTGCAGTTCGTACAGCCATTTACATTGCCGCCGTGGGGAGCTGAGTTATTGGCGATGGCAGAGTTTTTAATGGTGGTACTTATCGTGCCTAATATTATTCGTTCGAGTTCTCTTAACTTAGTGACATCTTCAATGCATTATTATGGCGGTGTAAATAATTTGCTTGAGCAAACGCATGTGATCACCAGCCGCTGGTTTTTACCGTTTCAACTATTTTGTTTTGATTTTGGTCGTACCCACACAATCCATCATTTTGTGCCAAATCAGCCCTTTTATATCAGGCAATTGATAAGCAAAAAAATACATCCTATTTTGGCCCAGCATGGGGTACAGTTTAATGATTTACAAAGCTTGAAACACGCTAATCATTACCCTGTAAAAGAGCTGTCATCTCAACAAGGAGTTTAATATGAAGGTTACCGGTCGTTGTCATTGTGGTGAGGTCACTTACCACGCAGAAGTTGATGAAAATAAAGTGATAAACTGTCATTGCACTGATTGCCAAATTATCTCAGGTGCGCCTTTTCGTACGGTTGTGGTGTCTGCGCCAGATGGAGTTACCTTTACAGGTGCTAAGCCAAAAGAATATATAAAAATAGCTGAAAGTGGCAACCAGCGTGCGCAAGGGTTTTGTGGTAACTGTGGTACAGCTTTGTACGCGACTTCTGTGGGTGCAGGTGAACGCATTTATGGCTTAAGAATTGGCGCTATAGAGCAAGCTGATGAGCTCATCCCTAAAGCGCATATTTGGTATCGCTCACATAAACCTTGGCTCGATAACCTGAGTAATATGAGCGCCTTTGAAACCGCACCTAAATAGCTGCGGTTTCATATTTATTGTTGGCCGATGGTGATATTTCGACCACTTAAGTAACCAAATAAAGCACACAATAGGCTTGATGCCATACACAGCCAAAGTGCTCCCGCCCAGTTGTTGAAATAACTATGTAAGGCGCCCGCAATAATAGGGCCTGTGGCAGCCAATAAATACCCGATACATTGCGCCATACCCGATAACGCAGCGGCTTGCATTGAGTCATGAGTACGTAGGCTTACAAATGATAAGCCTAAGATAAAACAGGCACCTGAGCAAAAACCTAAGGTGACTGACCAAAGCATCGCAAAACTAGGTGCAACTAATAATCCAACAGAACAAAGCGCGCCAAGTAATGCCAAGCTTAGCGTTAAGATGCGTTGATCTTTTAATTTGGCAAGTAGTGGAATAAGCACAATACCTGGTAGCGCAGAGGCTACTTGAAAGGCGCCTTGCAAAGCGCCCGCGTGCTGCGCACTATGGCCACCTTCTATTAAAATACTGGGTAGCCAACCAAGCATGATATAAGTGAAAAAGGAGTTAAAGCCGAGCAATAAGGTGATTTGCCAAGCCAGTGCAGAGTGCCAAATTTTGTTTTGTGTATTGTTTGACACATATGCCTGTTTTGGCATGGTATGTTGCTTAAGTTGTGGTAACCACACCATAATAGCCAGCACAACCAGTAAAGCATAACTGGCAAGCGCCAATTGCCAGCCAAGTTCTTTGTATTCAGCGAGCGGAATGATGAGTGCTGAATAGCTGCCACCAAATATGCCCATCGCCAAAACATAACTCGACGTCATTACTGCCACTTTGTGTGGAAAGTCACGCTTTATTAGGCTTGGTAATAACACATTACCAATCGCGATACCGACACCAATTACTGCGGTACCAATAAAAAGCACGGTGGCAGAATCAATAACCCGAGAGACAACCCCTATACCTATGAGTACAAGGGCAATAAACAGTGATATTTCAAGGCCACACTTTTTAGCAAGACTTGCCGCCATAGGTGAGGCAATGGCAAACGCGATTAAAGGTAAAGTCGTCAACATGCCGGCTTGCGATGCATTTAACTGAAACTGTTCAATGATCTGTTCAAGTACCGGTGCAATGCCAGTGATCGGGGCTCGTAAGCTGGCTGCAATAAGAAAAATGCCCAGCACTAAAAGAAGGTTACGAATTAGATTTTGAGAAGATGTCACGCTGTTTAGGAGTAATAGCAAGAGGTACATTTATCATACCAAAACACGAAACAGCGTGGGTGAACTATGAGATAGCTCACCAAAAAATGCGGTTATTTAAAACTGATAACTTGCTGATAACATGGCATTGCGCGGTCTACCCGGAAAGTATCGGTCGCCACTAAATGTAGTGTAGTCAGCACGCTCTGCGTAACGCTCGTCGGTTAAATTGTTTATTCGTGCCGTCACACTAAGGTTAGCTGTTAGCTGCCACGCCGCTCGTAAATTTACTAATGAGTGGCCTTGGTAACTATGCTGGTTTTCAGGATCAGTAAAGTAGCTGCTGGTGGTATGTAGCTCAAGACCAACACGCGTAATGTCGTTTGCTTGCCAAAGTAGCTGCAAGTTTGCGATGTTACGAGGAGCAGTATCAATAAGATTACCATTGATGTTAATCCCGCTGAGTACTTGGTCATAACTGTATGTATGTTTGGCGTGGCTCGCGGCTAACTGCATCGATAAGCTAGGCGTTATGGTATAGGCTAACTCAAGCTCAATACCACGATGCTGAGTTTGGCCATCATTGACGTAATAAAAATCACTGTCGCGGAAAATGGTGTTCTTTTTATTCATTGCATAAATGCTAACTACATAATGCAGCTGTGCTTGTTGACCTTTTATACCAAGCTCTAGGTTTTTAGCTGTTTCAGATTTCAGATCTGCGATATTTTGTTCGCGTTGCAACTGATAAAGCTCTGCCGCTTGCGGTGCTCGATAACCTTCTGAAGCATTGGCGTAGATAAACTGGTTTTCAGAATATTGATAGCTTAAACCAAGCTTAGGTGAAAAGTTAGTAAAGCGATTTTCGCCGCTTTCTGGTCGAGAATAGCGACACCCACCCATGGCGCATGCTGTGCCATCTTCTTTAGTGCGGCCAGCCAACATATGGTTGTCGTAGTCATAACGCATACGCTCGTATCGACCACCCAGGCTGATAAGTAACTCATCAAGTTGCCAATCAAGGTTCACAAACGGTGCTAATAGGGTGCTTGTTACTTGATAATCATAATGTTTGCCTTGAGGCACGGTGGCGACTAAAAATGCTGAGCCTTGAGTGGGACTGTCTTGATATTGTAAAAAGTCAGCATCTGTAAGTTCACCATCAAAACCAACAGTTAACAGGCTAGAGCCGGTTAACTTGTGCTGCCAGCTTGATTGTATACCAACACCTTGCTGAGCATTTTCTTCAAGGGGAGTACCCGGTAAAAAATGCTTAAAGAAGGTCATGTCTTGGTCGCGGATATAAGGCGTAAGGGTAAAGCTGTTAGCCTCATCTTGTGTCCAATTTAGCTTTGACCAAACACGCAAAGAGCGGGCTTTACGAAATGCATCAGGATCAAAATTAGACTGAGCTATTTGCTTATCCTTGTAGCTTTCAAAGCCCTCTATGTAGCCAGCTGTTTGTTGATCTAAATGGGTGTAAGTCAGGCCTGTACTTACACTTAGTTTTTCGCCATCAAAACGGTGACGTAGCGAGAGCTTTTCTTGGTCAACACCTTCGTCATCACGATAACCCGTATCTCGAGTAATAGTGGCATTAATACCTAAACCTTGTTGGCCAAAATCACGACCCGCACCTAGTTTGTAGCGGGTGTAGCCAAACGAGCCGTAATCAAAACCAAGTTGGTTGTGGTTATAGGTTGTATCTGGGGTGATCACGTTGACTACACCATGTACAGCGTTTGAACCATAAAGTGCAGAGCCCGGGCCTTTCAGTACTTCGATGCGTTCAGCCATTTCAGTGTGGGCTTCGAATAATTCATTGATGTTGCAAAAACCAGCTGCGCGAAGTGGAATACCATCTTCGGCGGTAAGTAAGCCACCGCAGGCACCTGCGCCAGAAAGTACAGGCGAACGTAAAGCGGGTAAATACTCTTGGCCGTTACCGTGTTGAAGATTCGCACCAGCAACCTGTTTAAGGGCTTGTTCAATGTGAGTTGGAGCGATAAGCGCCAGTTGCTTCTGTGAAATACTGCTGACCACAACAGGCAATGGATCTGCCAACACTTCGTTGCGCGAGGCGGTCGTTGTAATATGTTCTAGTTCATTATTTGCAATGGCTTGTTGGTTAAATAATGAGGTGCCCACAAGCACTGAGAGTATCGACAACTTCATGAAAACCCTTTGGTTAGGTACAACAAAAACCAAAGGGTAACTGCTTTTTAGGATGGGTAAAAGCTTTCGCGCTTAATAACTTTGTCTGTTATGCAATACGGCGATGTACGGCAAAACCTGCCAGTACTGCCACTAACCAAAATAAGCTACTGCCGCTACTGCCATTTCTGTGCGTGACATTAGCTACTTTTTCTTCTTTTACGCGGGTTTTAAATTGCGCCAATTCAGTATCTAGATTTGTGATCATGTCATCAACAGCGCCATTAAAGCTTGCCAGCGATTGCTCTTTAGCAACTTCATCGATGCCAATCGCTGTGCTGCGTTGCTCTGCTTTATGTATACCTGGCGCGCGAAACAGCATTTTTCGGCTTTTCACGTCAAATACGGCAGTATCTACAAAGGTTTGTACTGAGTTCTCATTGCCCGGAATCACATATAAACCAACAATCGTTAGATATAAAAATGCAGCGTTATTTTCTAAGCTTTGCGACACTTGGTCGTATGAAACAAGCGCCATAATATCCACATCATATAATCGTGATACTTGTTCTAATGCGGTAAATCCTTCGCTGCCTTTTAAATAAGTACTTGGGATCACTTCAATACGGTCTATGTAGTCATATTGCATAAACTGCTTTTTAACTTTATTTAGCAGTGCGACTTCATCACCATGATGCAAGCCATCATTGTACTTGTTAGGAATAAAGGCAATCCCTACCGTGGCTGGTAAGTTCAAAGTTGGAATCGTTGCTTGGTGTGCAGCTCTATCTTGTTGGTCTGGGTAAAGGTACTCAACCAATGAACTTGATTGCGTTTTTTGATTGCCATATTGGCTCATCATGGCACTACAGCCCGTTAGTGCAGTAATACTAATGACCAAACACCATTTTAGAACATTCATAAATTATCCTTATTATGTTGTGAGGAAGCCTTTGTTTATGTTGCAAATATAACGACAAACGCCTCAAACGAAACTGTAACTCAGACTCGATTTTTCGTAAATAGTGCCAAAGAAGTTTAAAGAAATGTAAAGATTAGCTTTCTAATGTGTTGATATGTAAACAGTTGCGTTTTTAAATTGTAACCCTTCATCTATGATTCAGGCTAAAACGTTAGGCTTTTTATCAAGAGCAAACGTTGAGGGTCTCTATTATGAATAAATTAATTACTATCTCAGTTGCTGTTTTAGGTTTGAGTTTGATACCTATGGAAGCAAACGCGAAACATGATCGTGACCACGATAGATACGAACATAAGCACGAACGTAAAAAGCATAAAAAACATAAAAAACACCACAAACATCACCATCATCATGACAGACATGATCGTTACGATAGATACGATCATTACAGCTACCGTGACTTACCACCCGGTTTATACAAAAAAGTAGGGTATGGTGGTGGCTTACCACCAGGTTGGTATGAGCGTTATCGCCATGGTGATATTCTTGACCGTGATATATATCGTCATGGGCGAGTGATTAAACGTCGCGACCGAAATGGCATTATTGCCATCGAAATCGATGACCGCCTTATTCATCTAGTACACGATACGCGAGAGATTTTATCAATCGTTACTCGCCATCGTTAATCCTGTCAAAAGCTGCTTAGCGGCTTTTTTTAGCTGGTTTCATACCCAGTTCAGAAAAACTTGCTACGCTTAATTGGGACTCATAGAAGGAGCACTCGCATGAAAGCATTGTTAACAGTTGCAGTGATAGGTTTAAGCCTAGTGACGGCTGGCGCACTTGCAAAAGATAAAGACAAGGATAAGGGCAAAGATAAAAGTCTACCACCTGGCCTTGAAAAGAAACTTGATAATGGTGGCGATTTACCACCCGGTTGGCAGAAGAAATTACGTAAAGGCGATATTCTTGACCGTGATATTTACCGCCGCGGTAAAGTGATTAAATCTCGAGATAGAGATGGTCTAATCTCAATTCAAGTTGACGATACTGTCGTGCGTTTAGTGGAAGACACCCGAGAAATTATTTCTATTCTGAGCCGCTAGTTTTGCTTGAATCGATCATGACTTATGGATTGGGTTCACTATTGGCCATGCTGCTAGTGGTCTCAATCTTGCCATTTTCATATTCCCAACATTATTTAATTCGCAGTTGTGACTTTGTACGCTTGCAAGTGGTTTACCTTGCTTGTGCGAGTTTAATTGCTGCAAGCTATTTAATCAGTCGCACGGGCTCCGCGCCTTATATTGGTTGTGCTCTGGCGAGTATCGTCGTGTTGCTTTTACAAGTTGGCTGGATTTACCCTTACACAAGGCTCGCTAATAAAGAAGTTGCTTCAAGCAATAAAACCGATAAGCACAGTATTCGCATTATGTCGGCAAATGTACTGATGTCGAACACTGAATATGACAAACTCATTGCTTTAGTTAACACGCACCAACCAGACTTACTCATTACGTTAGAGTCTGATCAAACTTGGCAGAATGAACTGAGCAGTTTAGAGCAAGAATACCCGTATCGAGTGTACTGCCCAAAAGATAATCGTTATGGTATGCACTTGTACAGCAAGTTTAAAATTAAACAACAGCAAGTTTGTGAGCTTATAGAAAGCGATATCCCCTCAATCCATATTTTGTTTGAAGATGCAGATGGCGTAGAAGTTCAAGGGCATTTTATTCATCCTGCACCTCCGAGCCCCACGGAAGAAGACAGCTCACGGCCGCGTGATACTGAACTAATTATCTTAGCAAAAGCACTTAAAAACAGACTGCGACCTTGTATTGTTGCAGGAGATCTAAATGATGTTGCTTGGTCGCGAAGTACCCGTTTGTTTATGCGTATTAGTGGCTTGTTAGACCCACGTAAAGGCCGCGGCTTTTTTAATACCTTTCATGCCAGTTATTTCTTTATGCGCTGGCCACTTGATCATCTTTTTCATAGTAATGAGTTTAGTGTTAAGCGTATTGAGCGTTTGGCAAAGTATGGCTCAGACCATTTTGCACTTCTTACAGAGCTTGTTTATAACCCCGATTCTGACAACCAAAAACAACAAGAGCAGATTGATAAAGAAAAAGCAGTGGATGAGTTAAAAATGCCAGCAGCCTCGAAGCAACAAGTGCCAATGTTTGAAAAACGATAACCTTATTAAGGACGGCACAATCAGATATAAAAAAGGGCTCTAATGAGCCCTTAATAGTGATTAGTCGTTGACCATAATGGTTTTGATATTAACAAATTCTCGTAGTCCAAAACCGCCATGTTCACGGCCATAGCCACTGTCTTTTACACCACCAAATGGTAAGTTCGGTTGCGCAAGACCATAACCATTGATATTTACCATACCGGTGTCAAAGTGAAGCTTTGCAAGCTCAATGGCTGCTTGTTCATCTTTTGAGAAAATACCGCCGCCAAGACCATAGCGTGAATCATTAGCAATTTGCATTGCCTCAGCGTTATCTTTGGCTCGAATAAGTGATGCCACAGGGCCAAATAATTCATCGTCATAAGCGGGCATGCCCGGTTTGATATTTTCAAGCAAGGTCGGGGTGTAATAAAAGCCGGTGTGTTCAGCAACTTTACCGCCCGTGATAATAGTAGCACCTGCATTTACAGATTCAGTGACTTGCTGATGAAGCTGATCGCGCAGATCTTTACGAGCCATTGGTCCAAGCGTGGTTTTTTCATCGTTCGGATCGCCAAGTACAACTTGCTCAAATTGCTCTTTGATTAGAGCTTTAAAATCATCATATAAAGCATCAACCACAATAAAGCGTTTTGCCGCAACACAGGTTTGTCCGTTGTTTATCAAACGACCTTGCGTACATGCGGTAATCGCCGTATTTAAATCAGCGTCATCAAGTACGATGTATGCATCGTTACTGCCTAATTCGAGCACGGTTTTCTTAACCTGTTTAGCTGCTCGCTCTGCGACTTTTTTGCCTGTGCCATCGCTGCCAGTAAAGGTTACACCACGAATCGCTGAGTGATCTATTAGTTCGCTTGCGGTTTTACCGTCAATAAGTAAGTTCTTAAAGCAATAATCGTCAAAACCAGCCAGTTTAAATAACTGTTCAATCTTTTCGGCCATGCCAAATACATTACCAGCATGTTTTAGCACTGTGGTGTTACCTGCCATAACATTCGCGCAAGCATAGCGAATGACTTGATATAGCGGGAAGTTCCATGGTTGAATACCAAGTATTACACCAATTGGTTGGTAACTAATAATTGCATGTCCGTCTTGCATATCTCGCTTTTCATCGCCAAGCACTTTTGGTCCCTGCTCAGCGGTATAACGACAAATTGCTGCACAAAGCTCAACCTCCTGAAGGCCCTGTTGGTAAATCTTACCCATTTCATCGGTCATTAGTTGGGCTAATTCTTGTTGATTAGAATCAATTACTTGTGCAAGTTTATTAAGTAATTTTGCGCGGTGCTCATGGGATGTAGTGCGCCATTTTAAAAATGCTTGATGACATTGGTCAACTTCACTCTGTGCTTGTTGCAGTGACAATAAGTTATAAGTCTTGATCGTTTGTTCATTAGTTGGATTGATTGTAGTAACAGTATCAGTCATCATTATCTCCTTACAAAGTTGTAGGAGCTAGTCTGCAAAGCTAATACCTATTTTTTGCTTTTTATAGCTTATTGTTTTAGAAGACTTTTATTTTTCAGTTAGCCTTTGAGAAGCTTAAACTTTGTAAAAACTGCATTAGGTTGAAAAACTTACAAGGAATATGTAATGACAAATTCTGTGTTAAAAACTGAACTTGCGATTATTCAAGCGCCGATGGCGGGTGTGCAAAATGCCAAACTGGCAGTCGCTGTGTGTGAAGCTGGAGGGCTTGGCTCTTTACCTTGCGCTATGCTCTCAGCAGAGCTGCTAAAATCAGAACTTGATTATCTTAGCCAGCATACTGATAAGCCTTACAATCTTAACTTTTTTTGTCATCAAACACCCGACTATACCCTGGCTCAGCAAACGGCTTGGCATAATCTGCTTACACCTTATTTTGATGAGTTTGCTGTCGATGTCTCACAATTTACCCGTAATGCTTCGCGCCAGCCAATTAATCAACAAATAATAGATATTATCGCGCCTTACACGCCTGCCGTTGTAAGCTTTCATTTTGGTCTACCAAGTAGAGAGATTGTTTCTCAAATAAAAGCGTGGGGCGGAACGGTTCTTTCATCAGCCACAACGTTAGATGAAGCGCGTTGGTTACAAGCAAATGGAGCCGATGCGGTTATTGCACAAGGGATTGAAGCTGGCGGCCACCGCGGCCATTTTTTATCAATGGATTTATCGCTGCAACCAACCACTGCGCAATTAGTGCGAGAATGTGTAGAGCTTGATATACCTGTTATTGCAGCAGGTGGAATTTGCACGGCAGAAGATGTCGCCCAATACCAAGCATTAGGTGTCGCAGCAGTGCAGGTGGGGAGCGCTTACTTACTTTGTGAAGAAGCGACAACAAGTGCTTTACATCGTGAAGTATTAAAAACAGTTGCGCCAGACTCAACTGAATTGACGACCTTATTCTCTGGTCGTCCAGCACGAGGTATTAGCAATCGAGTCATGCAAGAGTTAGGAGCTATGCCAGAGCAAGCGCCGCCTTTTCCGTATGCGTCGATTGCGATGACCGCATTACGCGCAAAAGCTGAAGCCAAAGGCGATAGTGGTTTTTCACCACTTTGGTGTGGTGAGCGCTTTATTGTTAGAGAAGGTATTAATGCTCAGCAAATTACTGAACTACTAATGCAAGGTTGGCAATCTTGACAGATACCCAGTTACTCCCGCTCGGTGATAGTTACCATCAGTTAGCTTGTAAATTTCGTAACAAACTTGCAGGGCAATGCGCTATAAAGCGGTACGCTAAAGGTGATACTTTATTACAGCAAGGCGATGAGCAAGATGCGGGTTACTTAATTATATCAGGGGTGCTTGGTGCATTACATGCATCATCGCAAGGCACACAAAAGTGTAAAGAGTTTTACTTTCAAGATGAGTTTGCACTGCTTTATGGGAACTGGTTGACTAAAACCCCTGCGCTCTATCAACTCAAAGTAATACGTGATGCTGAGCTTATTAAGGTGCCTTTGGTTTTATTTGATAGTACTGACTGGCAAGCAATTAAACATCAATTAATTAGTCAGCAATTATTGTTTAAAGAAGCAAAAGAAGCGTTTTTATTACTCAATACGCCAGAGCAACGTTATCAATATTTATTAGATCAAAAACCGCACTGGCTTGAGCAATTAAGCTTAAACGATGTTGCTATGTATTTAGGGATTTCAGCGATTTCTTTATCGCGAATTAGACGACGTCTTAACTTAAGTTAAGGCGCAGCAAAACAGTGAACATTACACTGCTGATTTTTCAGGAGTCGTTATGTTTATTTTATCTCAGTGCTTAGTTGCCATTGCCACATTACTCGATTTGGCTTCTTTTCAGTTTAAACAAAGACAAACTATTTTAGCTTGTTTGTTTAGCTCGGTATTACTGACATCAGTGCATTTTATGCTGCTTGATAATTTCAGTGCTGCAAGCTTAATGTTGATTGCAGCACTACGTTATGGCTATTGTATTTTTGCGCGCAAAACTTGGGTGATGATAGCGTTTATGCTTTTGAGTATTAGCGCAGTACTATTAACATTGCATAGCTGGGTTAGCTTTATCGCACTGGCAGCAACGTTAATGCAAACCTATGCTTCATTCCAAGGCAAAGATTTTACCTTACGCCTGTTGATGATTGTCGGCACTGTGTGCTGGATAGTTCACAATTTATTAGCGTTTTCACCACTAGCAGTGGTAATGGAAATAGTGTTTTTAATAAGTAATTTAGTGGGCTTATGGCGCTTTTATGCTAACCCTAAGCCCGCTTAAATTTTATTTAAGACTTACCTAGCATGCGGCTCAGCATGCCATCTTTGTCAACAAACTGGTGTTTAAGTGCAGCAGCAACGTGTAAGGCTAAAATCACCACGATAATGAGCACAGAACTGTGGTGCACAAAGCTGCCTGCATCTGCAAGCCAAGGTGTTTTTTCTGGTGCGCTCAATAGCTCAAACTCAAAGAAGCTAATTGCACGACCGCCCGCATAGCTCATGATAAATCCAGATAACGGCATAGCTAGGGTCGCAAGTAATAATAAGCCATGAGTGAGGTGAGCAATTACGGTTTGCCATTTAGGCATGTCAGATGTTGCAGGTAATGCGCCTTCTTTTATGCGCCAAATAAGCCTTGCGATGGCAAAAACTAATACTACTAAGCCCATTGATTTATGCCATCCCATATAAGTAAATTTAGCGGGTGGCTCAGCAAAATCAGCAACATAAATGCCCATCGCAAATACGCCGATAAACAAAATGGCAACGGTCCAATGTAAAAGGATGGTTGGCTTAGAAAGGGCAGCTACTTTACTCATGGTTGACTCTCATAATTGGCTTTAATTATAAGTATAGACTGCCCCAATGGCTGAGGGTTGCGTAAAGTAATGTAAAAAACTTAAAGAGTGTCAGCAATCAGCTTTAATAAAAAGGTCTCGCGCTGAATCGATAAGCCCTGTTTTTCACTCATTGCCATGGTGGTTTCGTTGTGTGCGATGGCATCAAATATATTCACCCACTTAGGTTGCATGCCATTTTGCACTTCGTAGTGCTCCATTTTTGGGTCAGCAAATTCATCGCTTATTTCACAAAAGTAGCAATAAGATTTGATATGAACACAGTCAAAGTCGTCTTTGTACCAAGGTCTGATTTCTTCGTATAAGCCTAGTGAATGCTTTATTTGAATTTGTTGTGCGCCTGTTTCTTCATGAAGTTCTCGCAGGAGCCCTTGCTCAATACTTTCGCCTTTATCAACCCCGCCACCCGGTAAACTGTAGTCATCATAACGAGCGGTGTATAAAAGTAGTATTTGTTCACCTTTTAAAACAATGGCGCGGGCAGTGTTACGAATAAATACAGTGCCGTAGTCGTTTCCTAAACTTGGGTGAATAACTTTTCTTAATAACTTCATATGATTACAACTTAATAACTTAAAATAAGTACAGCTCAGCTTAATTTTGAGTAGGCAATAATAACCCGTTTCTAGTATTTTTCTCACTTTTTACCCTAAAGTGGAACTAAATGCAGTAATATGGTCGTAATTTGAATTCAATTAGTATCTAACGCGCTTTATTTTATTTTTATTGGAACTAAGCGTAGAATGATTAAAAAAGCTTATGGAATAAATATGTTAAACGTACTTTTAGTTGATGATGACAGTGAGTTTAGTGATGTAGTTTGTCACATTGTTGAGTTCCTCGGGCACAATATAAATACCGCAGCGAACCTTGCTGAAGCTGAGCAATGGTTTGAAAACAACACGTTTGACCATGTTTTTTTAGATTTTATGTTGCCAGATGGCAGCGGTCTACATTTGCTTGAGCACTTAAAAGCAATCGGTCAATCGCCTCGTGTTACGTTAATTTCAGGGCACCCTTCAGTAAAGGGTAAGTTGGCTGAAATGTGTGAGCCTAATGTTGGTCACCTAGTCAAACCACTACAACGAGAAGATATAGAACGGGTACTCAACCCGAAAAAAGCAAGCCCTAAGAAAAAAGCAACGCCAGCTATAAAGCGCCACTTTGGCACCTTAATTGGTGAATCTGAGGTGATGCAAAAGCTTTACACTATGATTGAGCGTGTTGCAGCAACTTCTGCCAATGTAATGTTGATGGGTGAAAGTGGTGCTGGTAAAGAAGTGGTTGCTCAGGCAATTCACAACGCCACTGAGTGTGATGGCCCTTTAGTAGCAACTAACTGTGGTGCATTTTCTAAAGAGCTGATTGGTAGCGAACTTTTCGGCCATGAAAAGGGCGCATTTACAGGCGCTATTGCACGTAAAGAGGGAGTGTTTGAGCAAGCTGCTGGTGGTACTTTGTTTTTAGATGAAGTGACAGAAATGCCCATTGATATGCAGCCAAACTTACTACGTGTACTCGAAAGTAAAAAAGTAACTCGAGTGGGTGGAACCAAAGAGCAAGCGGTAAATTGCCGCGTTATTTCTGCAACCAACCGCACCTTGACCGACCTTGCGCAAAATAATGTTATTCGTGAAGACATTTACTTTCGTTTAGCGGTATTCCCTATTGATATTCCACCGCTTCGTGAGCGCAAAGAAGATATTCCATTGCTTGCCAATGCTTTTTTAGAGCAGCTTAATGATGAAAACGGCACCGACTTTAAATGGCAAGCAGCGCAAATCAAAGAACTTGAGGCACATGATTGGCCTGGTAACGTGCGTGAACTTCGCCATGCTATACACCGTGCCTTTATCATGAGTGACCCTAAAGGCTCCGTTATTACTTTACCTGATTCGTTAGAATCACCGTTTTCTAAAGTGAATAAAGAGAGCCAAGCAAACCAAGTTGTTGCAGGGCAAACCATTGAAGAAGTTGAAAAAGAATTGATCCACGCGACTTTAGATAAAGTACAAGGTAATAAGACGATTGCTGCGCAAATGCTGGGGATCAGTACGAAAACACTTTATAACCGTCTAAATGCTTATGGGGGCATTGGCGAATACAAATAACTAAGGATAGCTATGAGTAACAACGAGTCTTTACGAAAAATGGTGCACGATGCTCGTGCACCGCTAAACCGTATTTCGATGAATGCAGAGTTAGTTAAGCTCGTATTAGAAAATGATATGCCTAAGCAAAAAGCGCTCGAGGCATTAGATAAAATAATTACCAACTGTCAGCAGTGCAGTGAACACTTACAAGAAATAAGTGACACTCACGCAGCAGATTGAGCACTCATTGATTGGGAAGCAAATGCAAAAACAAAAAGGAAAAATAGCGGTCAGTTGGGCTGGCTTTATTGCCGTGGTGCTGTGTATCGTGGTGGCGAATGCTTTTTTAGCCCTCAATAGCATTCGCTCTCTAACAGAAACACAAAGTAGTCTTGATAATACTAACTCACTTAATACTGCAATAGAGCGGCTACATTTGTCTGTAGTACAGGCTGAGTCAGGTCAGCGAGGTTATCTTCTTAGTGACCGAGAAGATTATTTACTGCCTTACAATGATGCTATCGCTTCAATGCAAGCGCAGATCATGCTTGTGAAAAGCTTGCATTCAGAAATTCCCGGTCAAGCAGACCGCATTGCTCGTTTAATTCATTTAGTAAACGATAAAGTCGCAGTGATGACTAAAACCACCGATCTGGCTCTTGCAAATAAAGACGTGAAAGCTCGCCGCTTGTTATTAACAGACCAAGGTCGTGATTTATATAAAGATATTCGCGCTGGAGTTGATGAAATTCAAATGCGTGAGCTTAATTTTAAAATAGAGCAGTTTGCAAAGCTCTCACAAATTAAAAACGAAGCGAAGTTAACATTTGCGATTACTGCAGTGACAAGTGCTTTACTGCTTATTGGTATGTTTGTGTTAACCCGTATCAACATACGCAATCAAGCTAAGTACCGAGCTGACCTTGAAAAACAAAACGAAAACTTGGCGGCAAAGGTTGCAGAACGTACGCAAGAGTTAACCATCTATTCAGATGAGCTAAGTCGCTCAAATAGAGAGCTTGAAGACTTTGCCTTTGTTGCAAGTCATGATTTACAAGAACCACTGCGTAAGATTCAAGCCTTCAGTGACCGCCTTGAAAAGATGTTTAAAGATGAGCTCGGCGAAAAAGGGGTTGATTATATTAATCGTATGAAAAATGCCGCTCAGCGTATGTCTAATTTAATCAATGACCTACTTGAATTCTCACGCGTAACCACTCGTGGTAAGGACTTTGTTGATACAGATTTGAATGAAGTCGTTGCAGAGGTACTTGATGATCTTGAAATCGCAATAAAAGAATCTGAGACCACGGTTAACCTCGATACCTTACCGCATATTCAAGCAGACCCGAGTCAAATGCTACAGTTGTTCTTAAACATTCTGTCGAATGCAGTAAAGTTTAGACGTGAGAATGTTGCGCCTGTCATTGATATTGCATATCAGCGAATTTCAGAATTTAGCGAAGTTCATCACACTGATGTAGAGTGGGAAGTTATTACAATTTCAGATAACGGAATTGGCTTTTCAGAAGAATACCTAGAAAAAATATTTGTTCCGTTCCAGCGGTTACATGGCCGTTCGCAATACAAAGGCACAGGCATAGGACTATCGGTTTGTCGCCGTATTGTGGAGCGCCATGGCGGAGAAATAACAGCAAGTAGTCACGTTGGTGAGGGTGCAAGCTTCACTCTTAAATTACCCGTGGAAACATCGCTTTTCACACTACAAGGAGAGGCGTAATGCCACTTAATAAAGTTAAACCAATAACCATTTTAATGGCTGATGACGACGAAGATGATCGTTTATTAACCCAAGATGCATTGGCCGAAAGCCGTGTATTAAACGAGTTGTTTTTTGTTGAAGACGGTGTAGAACTGCTTGAATACCTTGAGCGTAAAGGCAAATTTAGTGAAAAAGAAAGCTCACCGCGCCCGGGCTTGATTTTACTCGATTTGAATATGCCGCGTATGGACGGCCGAGAAGCTTTACAAGCAATCAAAGCTAACCCTAACTTGAAGGGTATTCCGGTGGTGATTTTAACTACATCAAAACAAGAAGAAGATATGGTTAAAGGCTACGACTTAGGGGCTGCATCATACATTACTAAGCCAGTTACTTTTGAAGGTTTAGTCGAGTTAATGCAAACATTAGGGAAATACTGGGTAGAGTTTGTAGAGCTGCCAACACCACAGAACGATTAATTCCAACTTGCGATAATATTTTATTAAGCAAATTGCTATAAGGAATAACAATGTTAGATAAGGTAACCCGATTACTCTTAGTAGAAGACGACGAAGACGATTATATTCTTACTTGCGACTACCTAGAGCAATTAGGTTCCCATACATTCGATGTTGAGTGGTTAAGTTGCCCTGAACAGGCCATCAGTGTGCTGAGCGAAAACAAGCATGATATTTGTTTGTTAGATTATCGTTTAGGTGCCTCTGATGGTCTCGAAGTGCTAAAACGGGCCGTTGATAATGGTTTTCGCGGTCCGATTATCATGCTTACCGGACAATCAGATGAAGCACTCGATTCTGCAGCGCTTGATGCCGGTGCGGTTGATTACCTTGTTAAAAACGAGATGAACTCTAGCCGCTTTGCCCGCGCTATTCGTTATGCGTTAGCACGACGAGATGTTGAAGATGAGCGTGTTGAACGCTTAAAAGCCGAAGCAGAAAACCGTTCTAAAGACCGTTTTTTGGCGCATTTAAGCCATGAGTTACGTACGCCTCTGTCATCTATCTTGGGTTATACCGAGTTACTAATGCAAAGTGGTAAGAACCAGCATGCTCAAAACGAGCTGGGTGTGATTTACCGAAATGGTAAGCATCTACTGAGCTTACTTAATGACGTGCTCGACCTATCAAAAATTGCTGCTGATAAACTTGAGCTCAATTGCAGTGATGTCAATTTAGATAGCCTAATGGCGGACGTATATACCTTAATGCGCGTCTCAGCGGTCGATAAAGGCTTAACACTTAAATTTGAATCTCAGCAAGCCTTACCTTTAGTTGTCAACACAGACGCGACGCGGTTACGCCAAATCCTAATTAACATCATCAACAATGCAATTAAGTTTACTAACCAAGGCGAGATCACAGTGCGTGCTTGGACTGCTTGGGTTAATGAGCGCGAAATGCTGTTTTTTAGTATTAAAGACACAGGTCTTGGAATCCCAGCCGAAAAACAAGCTTTGATCTTTAAACCATTTGAACAAATTGCCGATGTAGAATCCCGAGATGTGGGTGGAGCAGGGCTTGGCCTCGCCATTTGTTCTGAGCTACTTAGTCGAATGCAAGGCTCAATTGAGCTTGAGTCTACGCAAGGCGTGGGCTCAGAATTTACCCTTTCTATCTACCCGGGCAACATTCGTGATGTTGAGCGCCAAGTACTGCGTTTTGATTCAAACCCAGATTGCCAACAAAAATTAGCCACCCTTGAAACCAGTGGTCGGGTATTAGTGGTCGACGACTTAAAAGATTTACGTAACCTAGTAGGTCATATGATCACTATGACCGGTGCTGAAGTGGAATACGCAGAACACGGTAAACAAGCTATTGAGAAAGTCGCTAGTGCAGAACAAGCGGGTGAGCCTTTTGATATTGTTTTTATTGATTTGCATATGCCGGTTATGGGCGGTAAAGAAGCCACTATTGAACTTCGTAAAATGGGTTATCAAGGGCCAATTATCGCGCTTACTGCAGCCACCATGAAAGGGGTGAAAACTGAGTTAAGCGCGCTTGGTTTTAACGATATGATTGCCAAGCCGGTTGATTCTGGGTTGCTTTACCAAGTGCTTAATCATTATATTTGCGAAGGCAATACTGCACCTGTGGTTGAGCAAGACGACAGCCCTGAAATGACCAACCAAAGCACGCGTTATTTATTGGTTGAAGACGACAGTGATGCGGCACAGATTACCCAATTATTGCTTGAAAGCTTAGGTGTTGAAACTGTCATAGCGCCAAGTTGTGCCGCTTGTCTTGAGACACTGAGTGACGACCAAAATTTTGCTAAAGTATTACTCGATATGCATTTGCCTGATGGTGGAGGGCTAGATTTAGCAAAAGAAATTAAACAGCGCCACCCCGACTTAAAATTAGTCATTGTAAGTGGCGCCGAACCAGAGGCAGAAAGAATTAAACAACTTGATATAGAACAAGTGCTGTTAAAACCGATTAATCTTGGCTTGTTATCTGAGCTTATTGCTGACTAATTGAATGCCTGACTACAAGTTCAGGTTCAAATAGCGTTTGTAACGGCGGTGTTTGTTTTTGATAAACTTGGTTTAACACCCAGTCAGCAGCCATGCGGCCCATTTCATTTATGGGGTAATTAATGGTGGTTAATTGTGGGTAAACGTGACGGGTGAAAAACACGTTATCGTAGCCCATAATCGACAATTGCTTAGGTAACGTTAGCCCTAAATCGCGTGCGCTTGCCATGGCACCCACTGCCATTTCATCATTAGCACAGATAAGCGCCGTGAATGGATGCGTTTGTTGATGAAGCGCTTTTAACCCCTCATAACCGCTCGCTTCCATGAAATCACCTTGAAATAAGAGGTTTTCATCAAACTCAAGGTTAAACTCAGCCAGCGCTTGTTTGTGGCCTTCTAGGCGGTCTTTGGCATCTTGCTTCCAAGCTGGTCCACTGATGTAGGCAATGTCTTTATGACCTTGTTCTAACACATGTTTAGTCGCTAGATAACCGCCTTTAATATTATTAAGCAAAATGCAGCGGTCACTGAGTTCGCTAATATAGCGGTTGATTAGTACAAACGGAGTACGGCCTTTGCTAAGTTTAATTAGGTAGTCGTCGCTGACTGCTTCAACATGCAAAATAAGCGCATCGCAGTTACGGCTAATTAAAAATTCAATCCCTTGTTTTTCTCGTTCTTCATCACTGTGACCTGCAGCAATAATCAGGTGTTTGCCTTGATTACGAAAGGTATTTTCAATGCCGCTCATCATAGGCCCGTAAAACGGACCTTGTAATTCAGAGACCAGTAGACCAACACTGTTCGAGCAATTTGATGCCAGTGACTGAGCAATTGAGTTAGGTCTATAGCCAAGCTCATCCATTGCGGCAGTGACCTTTTTACGTGTTGCATCACTGACATTTGCATTGTTGTTCATTACTCGCGAAACGGTTGCAAGAGAAACGCCTGCAAGTTTCGACACCTCGTAAATGGTGGCCATGTTATTCCTTTTTAAACAAAGTTATGGATGCTTTTTTAACGATAAATCGGCACTGATCCGCTCAACCGTTTGATTATCAAGAATATACCTTTTCATGATAAATGCGACAAGCATACTACCTATTGCTGGGTAAAGGGTAAATGAAATTAAGATACCCGAGAGCGTGTGTTCACTGAGTTCGGTATTGGCTTCATAGCCATAAAATGCCAATAACCAACCTGCAATGGCACCGCCAAGAGCAAGGCCAAGCTTAATAAAAAAGACCACGCTTGCGTAGACTAGGCCTGTTAGCCTTTCACCGGTTTTCCATTGCCCATAATCTATGGTGTCGGCCATTTTTGCCCACAGTAACGGAGTTGCCATTTGCGTGAAAAAACACCACAAAAAGTACACCGCAAAGGCAAGTGCAAGTTGTTCGCCTGGCAACCAAAATGCCACGCAACTAATTGCCGCAGAGATGTATTGCAAACGAATATAGGCGGTTTTCTTATCAACGCGTTTACTAAGAGGGTTTGCACAGGCACAGCCCAGAATATTACCTATCATGCCAATGGTAACAAAGTAGGTGACCAGCTCGGCTTCACCAAGCACATATTTTACATAGTAAATGGCAAGGGTGGTGCGCAGTACCATACTGGTTAACAGCATAAATGCGGCAAAGCACAATACTTTAAATGGGCCATTTTGCCATAGCGTATTCATGCGGGTTTTCCAGCTCAACGATGAGCTGTTATGCGCTGCTACGCGCTCTTTGGTAAAGCGAAAACAAATTAAGAATAAGATCACACCTAAGCCGCTCATCAGGGCCATAGTGAGTTGGTAGCCCGTGGCGTTATCACCTTTGCCAAGCCAGTTTACCAAAGGCAAGGTACAGGCACTGACAATTAAGCCGCCCAGCATACCAAACACAAAGCGATAAGATTGAATGGATACTCGCTCTTTAGGGTCGCCACTTAATACCCCACCTAACGCTGAGTAAGGAATGTTAATCGCGGTGTACACCAGCATCAGCAAAGTGTAAGTGACAAAGGCGTAAATGACTTTGCCTGACTCAGGTAGATCTGGTGTGGTGAAGGTGATCATGCTGATCACCCCAAATGGTAAAGCGAGCCAAAGTAAGTAGGGGCGATAGCTTCCCCACCTAGTGCGAGTTGAATCGGTTAAGGCTCCCATTAATGGGTCGGTGATGGCATCAACGACTCTCACCACCAAAAACAAGGTGCCAACAATCGCGGGTGAAATACCAAATATATCAGTATAGAAAAAAGTTAAAAATAACATCACCGTTTGAAAGATGATATTACTTGCTGTGTCGCCTAATCCGTAGGCTATTTTTTCTCTTTTTGTCAGCATGTGTGTTCTCGATTGTTGTTATTTTTATCGCTGTTTGAGTAGCGCGCGATATTGTTTTGCGCTTTCTTTTAAAATGCGTTGTTGGCTTTGGTAGTCAATATAAACTAACCCAAAGCGCTTTTCGTAGCCATAGGCCCACTCAAAGTTGTCCATTAAGCTCCACGCAAAGTAGCCTTGAATATCGACGCCTTGGCGAATTGCATCACACACTGCATTTAAATGAGTGTGATAATAATCTACGCGTTCTATGTCGTTCACTTCACCATTTTCTAATGTATCGGCCATGGCTGCGCCATTTTCGGTAATGTACATTTTTGGTAAATCATATTGCTGATGCAATGATACTAAAAGCTCAGTTAAGCCTTGTGGATAAACTTCCCAGCCCATATCGGTAACACGAACATCCGTAAGGCTTGCTTCTTCAAACCAGCCATCAGCGGTATTTTTGTAGTGTATGCGGGTATAATAGTTAACGCCAATAAAGTCGACGGCTTGACTAATAATCGCCATATCGCCAGCAATAATAGTTGGTTTAACTTCATCTGCTAAATCATTCAGTAAAGAAGGGTAAGCACCCTCTAAAACCGCTTTGATATACCATTGATTATGATATTGATCGGCAAGTTCTGCGGCTTTTTTATCATCTTCGGTTAAAGGATACGTTGGGCTGAAGTTTAATACGATACCTGCTTCTGTGCTTGGGCAGTTTTTACGTAATACTTGCATAGCAAGGCCGTGGGCGAGTAGTAAGTGGTGCGCTGCTTGTCGGCCAGCTTGTTGTGATTTTATGCCAGGTGCATGTACACCCACTTCATAGCCTAAATAAGCGCTACAAAATGGTTCGTTCAAGGTGGCGAATGAATCAACCAAATGGCCTAAATGTTGAGTAACAAGTTCGGCATAGTCTTTAAATTTATAGGCTGTTTCGCGATTTAACCAGCCGCCATTATCTTCAAGGTATTGAGGTAAATCCCAGTGATATAAGGTGACATAGGTTTTAATGTTACGCGCTTTTAAAGCCGTTAATAACTGAACATAAAACGCCATACCTTGCTCGTTAACCGAGCCATCTTGCTGCATGACCCTTGGCCACGAAATAGATAAGCGGTAAGCATCGACAGCCAAATCTGCAATCATCTCGACATCTTGCTGCCAACGTGCAACATGGTCACAAGCTACATCGCCATGGCTTTGGTCAGCAATAGCGCCAGGCTTTTCGCAAAATGTATCCCAGATACAATCAAGGCGCTTATCGCGTGCCCCTTCAATCTGGAATGAAGCTGTTGCCACACCGAACGTGAACTCGGGCTTGAGTAAAGATGAATCTGGTAACAGTGAAATTGATTTATACACAGTAGATACTCGTCCTTCGGGTTAAGTGTAAGGCTTGGTAAATTAGAGCTTAGACTCAGTTGTAAGCGCTTACAATTTTTCTGCAAATAAATTGCTAAATATGATTTATATGTTATAAATGTAAGCGCTTACATTTAATGTTGCAACATATTTCGCTATTTGCTGTTAGTGATTAAGTATTAAACCTTGCTGTAACAAACTGATAAATATAATTAACTAGAGAAGAAAATTATGGCTCATGTTTCAACCCCTGTGTCGGCTGCTGCAAGCCAAGCAGATATGCCTAAGCAGCACTTTGCGCTGGCATCATTGACCACATTATTTTTTATGTGGGGATTCATAACCTGTCTGAATGACATTTTAATCCCTTATTTAAAAGGTATGTTTTCACTTAACTATACGCAGGCTATGCTCATTCAATTTTGCTTCTTTGGTGCGTATTTTGTGATGTCGATCCCTGCTGGAAAGTTGGTCAGTCGTATTGGCTACCAGTTTGGTATCGTGGTTGGCTTAGTGGTCGCAGCCGTGGGGTGTGCGCTGTTTTACCCAGCTGCGGTTGCCCATGTGTACGAATTATTTTTACTAGCCTTGTTTGTCCTTGCCTCGGGCATCACGATTTTACAAGTATCTGCCAATCCTTATGTAAGTGTACTTGGTCCGCAAAAAACAGCATCTTCGCGTTTGACTATGACACAAGCATTTAACTCGTTAGGAACCACGGTTGCACCAATTTTTGGTGGTTGGTTAATTCTATCTGAGGTTAGTCAAGCCACCGCAGAAGAAGTGAAACTCCCTTATTTAATGTTGTCGTTAAGCTTGTTGGTACTTGCGGTTATCTTTGCATTTTTAAAACTGCCAAAACTAGGTAAAGAAAGTGATAGCGAAGCGGCACATCAAGATTTAGAAGATTTTGTTGATTTAGGCAGTGTTTGGCGTTACCGCCACCTCATTTTAGGTGCTGTAGGTATTTTTGTGTATGTGGGCGCAGAAGTGGCGATTGGTAGCTTTTTGGTGGGCTTTTTGACCCTAGATAACATTGCTGGTTTACCAGAAAATGAAGCTGCGCATTATATTAGCTACTACTTTGCAGGAGCCATGGTTGGCCGTTTTATTGGTGCAGTTGTAATGCAGAAATTTAATGCAGGCAAGGTGTTGGCATGCCATGGCTTGTTGGCGGTATTGTTAGTATTGATTGCTATGACGGGTGAGGGCAGCCTTGCTATGTGGGCAATTTTGCTTGTGGGATTATGTAACTCGATTATGTTCCCAACCATTTTTAGCCTTGCTTTACACGGCCTTGGAAAATACACCTCAAAAGGATCAGGCATTTTATGTTTAGCGATTGTAGGGGGGGCGATTATTCCATTACTACAAGGCGTATTAGCAGATTCTATTGGCGTGCAAATGGCGTTATTCTTACCAATCGCCTGTTACTTATATATTACTTACTTTGCGCTGGTTGGCTCAAAAGTATCAACTCAGACTTCATAGGTGCAAAAAATGAAATTGAAAAAAACATTCACTCTCTGTTCGTTAATGATGGCAAGCGTCAGCATGCTAGGTTGTACTGGACAAGATAAGGTGACCAACGTGAGCACTGAGCAAGAAATTTGGCCAAATATCGAAACGGGCATTGCAGCAAATCCAGAAATGGAAGCACAAATTGCGAAAATGTTGGCAAATATGACCCTTGAGCAAAAAATTGCGCAAATGATCCAGCCAGAAATTCGCGATATAACCGTTGAAGATATGCGTAAATACGGCTTTGGTTCTTACCTCAATGGCGGTGGCGCATTCCCTAATAATGATAAACATGCCAGCGCTGCAGATTGGATTGATCTTGCTGAAAAAATGTATCAAGCCTCAATTGATGACTCGCTCGATGGCAGCTCAATTCCGACTATGTGGGGTACCGATGCCGTGCATGGTCACAATAACGTAATTGGTGCGACATTATTTCCACACAACATTGGTTTAGGTGCAACAAACAACCCTGAGTTAATCGAAAAAATTGCCGCCGCTACCGCGCAAGAAGTGATGGTAACTGGTATCGACTGGGTATTTGCACCAACTGTGGCTGTTGTTCGTGACGACCGTTGGGGCCGAACTTATGAAGGCTATTCTGAAGACCCTGAAATTGTAAAAGCGTATTCAGCAGCCATTGTTAAGGGGTTGCAAGGTGCGGTTGATGACGACTTTTTATCTGATAAACGTGTGATCAGTACGGTTAAACACTTTTTAGGTGATGGCGGCACAGAAGGCGGTGATGACCAAGGTAATAACACGGCATCTGAGCAAGAGTTATTTGATATTCATGCGCAAGGTTATGTAGGCGGCTTAGGTGCGGGGGCGCAAACCGTAATGGCGTCATTCAACAGCTGGAATGGTGAAAAAATTCATGGCAGTAAATACCTACTTACCGACGTGCTAAAAGATAAAATGGGTTTTGATGGTTTTGTTGTTGGTGACTGGAACGGCCACGGTCAAATTCCGGGTTGTACTAATGGCAACTGTGCGCAAGCAGCAAATGCCGGTCTTGATGTGTACATGGTACCGACAGATGCATGGAAACCACTTTACGAAAACCTTATTAAGCAAGTTAAAAGTGGCGAAATTGCACAAAGCCGTATCGATGATGCAGTAACACGTATCTTACGTGTAAAAATGCGCGCAGGTTTGTTTGATAAGCCAAGCCCTGCCAAGCGTCCGCTTTCAGGTAAAACAGAGATCATTGGTAGTGCAGAACATTGCGCAGTTGCAAAACAAGCAGTCCGTGAATCACTAGTACTACTGAAAAATAAACAACAGTTGTTACCGCTATCAGCAAATGCAAATGTATTAGTTGCCGGCCAGGGCGCAGATAACATTGGTATGCAGTCAGGTGGTTGGACAATCACATGGCAGGGTACAGGTAACGAAAATAGTGACTTCCCGGGTGGTTCTTCAATTTTTGATGGCATCAAAAATACAGTTGAGCAAGCAGGAGGTCAGGTTCAATACAATGTGAATGGCGAATTTGAATCTAAGCCAGATGTCGCGATTGTTGTATTCGGTGAGCAGCCATATGCAGAAGGTAATGGTGATTTAGATAACCTTGAATACCAACGCGGTAATAAAACTGATTTAGCCCTGCTTAAAAAGCTAAAAGATGCCGATATTCCTGTGGTGTCGCTATTTATTAGTGGCCGCCCAATGTGGGTGAATGCAGAGCTGAATGCCAGTGATGCGTTTGTCGCAACATGGTTACCAGGGAGTGAAGGTGATGCAATCAGCGATGTTATCTTTAAAAAGCAAGATGGTTCTATCAATCATGACTTTAAAGGTAAGTTATCGTTCTCGTGGCCAAATAACCCGGTAGGTAACCAAAACCGTGGTGATAAAGACTACTCGCCACTACTGCCATATGGCTTTGGTTTAACTTACCAAGATAAAAACACATTAGCAGATGACCTTAGCGAAAAATCACAAGTTGCCGCTAAATTAGAAGACTTAGTATTATTTGAACGTGCCGTAAAAGCACCGTGGTCACTGCAACTACAAAGTGGTTCTGAGCAACAAGCCATGACCAGTAGCCGTGCAGCCCTTAACGCTGTTAGCGTAAAAACCTTTGATAAAGACGTACAAGAAGATGCGCGCTCAATCAGCTTTAATGGTAAAGAAGCGGCTTCGGTTCGTTTAATGGCGGCTTTCCCATCGGATTTACGTTCATACGTTGAAAAAGCGGGTCAACTGCAAATGCAAATTAAGGTAGACCAAGCTGCTGATGCGCCGCTAATGCTGGGTATGCAATGTGGTGAAAACTGTGACGGCCAATTTGATATTAGCAAACAGCTTAAAGCAGCAAATGATTGGCAAACGCTAACCGTAGATTTGAGCTGCTTTGCAGAGCAAGGTGTGCAGCTTGGGCAAGTATTCTCGCCTTGGCAATTAGCCACTGAAGGTGCATGGCACGTATCAATTGCTAAACTATCAGTAACGAGCGCGCACACCGAGGACGCAACAGTCTCATGTCAGTAAAACTGTATGCTGTTATTTTGCTAACAGGTGCGCTTAGTGCCTGTCAGCAAACCTCAGCGCCTTCAAAGTCAGCCTAGGAGAAGGCTGGCAGTTAGTTTGGCAAGATGACAAAGTGTTGATTTTGCCGGTTATCCTAAGCAAATGCTGGTGGATTACGTACGTGTTTTTCAATGTAGTAAAAATAGTGAAACAGGTATAGGCTGTGCAACAAAGCAGCCATCAGCATTACAAATAAAGGGTAAGACCAATCCGCAATAGTACTTAATTAAGCGGATTGGTGTCAGTGAATTATGAACCAAGAGCCTGCAGATGCTTCGCCGAACTCGTTGCATCCGCTGGCTTTTGGTTCATTCTATCGGTTGAGTTTTTGTAGTAATAGTTGTCTTATTTTTCTGGCCGTTAGTTCGTCGATATCGGCTAATATCCCTTGCGCAGGCTCAGCAACGTGGCTTGCTAAATCCACATCATTAGCAAACACATAATGATTAAAGAGTTGCTGCCATTTTTGTTTATGCTCGTTTGGCAAGTCTTTAATTGCCAGCATACTGTGCAGCATGGCATCAAATGGGTTTGCTAAATACTCTGGGGCTTGTCGCCACCAATAGTTCACCAACACATTAAACGGACTGGTTGCGCTAACCTGATGCCACCAAAGTGCTGGAATATAAATAGCATCGCCAGGGCCAAGAGTTGCCGATTGCGCCTTTGCTACAGCCTCTTTAAAACGTGGAAAGCGGCTGAAATCGGGGTTATTAAAATCAACCAAGCTAATCGCTTGCCCTGCGGGTGTAAATTCGAGTGGACCCACGTAAAGGTTATTGACCTGTTCCGTTGGCAACAGAGTAAACGTACGCTTACCCGCAGCAACACAAGCTAGGTTATCGGCGTTGTCATAGTGAGCCGCAATCTGACTATGATTTCCCACCCAGAGGCTGGTTAGGCAGTTATAATCGGTTACTGTTAATGGGTTTTCAACACTAAAGCCCGGAGCGCAATACTCCACAGCAGTAGAGCCCATATACAGTGAATCACTGTCGGTTTGTGTGAGTGAACGTGCTAATTTTTGCAGTACAGAAACTAAGTTATCGGCGTGCTGTGAGAAATTAAGCCCTGAGAAATCAGCGTTATAAAAATAGCGCCCCTGATGAATTGCTTGGCTACTAAAGCTACGTACAGGGGCGTTATTGGCAAGCCCTAAAAGGTAGTCTAAGGCGTTTTTAGAACTTTGTTTAGCTGCCATGACTTGGGGCCAATCAACGCAGAGACCTCTGATGACCAGTGGTTCAGTTTGCTCAGCTAAAAACACTTTTAGATCAGCAATGCTTGAAGCCTGGCATTCTTTTATTGGCGCAGCCGCAAACATTACTACTGAGCCCATTTTTTATTAAGCAAATGAGGAATGTGCTCCATTGATGCCAGCACCATATAAACGGCTTGTAGGTCACCTTGATGTTGTAACTGCTTAAGCTGTTCAGCGGTTAAGCCATTGAGTACCTGTTGGTTAATAGTATAAAAGCCGCTCACTGTGACTTTTTCGCCATTTTTATCTGCATATTCAATACTGAAAGCTTCGAGTAAATTAACGCTAAGCAAACGCTCAAAAAACTGATTAATCGTTTGGTGTTCTTGATGTAACGCGTTAAGTACTTGAGCTATATGATTTAAGTATTCGCTATTTCCACCATGTTCAAGGAAAATGGCTTCGCCATCACGTGTGCTTATGCGTGGGCTGTCTAAGTCGATATGTACCACCAGTGATTGCTCAGGAATACCATTGTTATACTGAGTTTGTTGACCAATTAAAAATGGCTGGCGCTGCATACTTAGCGGTAAGTAACTCAGTTGCAATTCGCCTTGCTCGTTTAGCAGCAAGTTCTCACCATTTTCAAAACCAAATAAAGCGAGGGCTTCGAATTGACCTGTTTGCGGGTGCTTACGAAATACGATAGGTTGATTTGCTTGAACTTTAGCAAACTCACTAGGAAACACGGTAGTGCAGCTAATATTGTCGCCCCAGTTAGCACCGCGTGTGGTGATCACTTTTAGGTCTTTATGGCTGATGTTATCAAGTAAGACATGATTGGCCATTGGGCCTCCTAATACTGAGATTAAATAGGTTGTATACCAAATTGCTGAATATGATTTAACAGCTCGCGGTTAGTGGGTAGTTGTTGCAATCCGCGTTTGGCTTGTTGTTGGTTAGCACTAAAATGCTCAATAATAGCCGTTGGCATTGCAAGTACAGGAAATTGTGGCAATTGCTTCATGCCATAAAGTACATACTGGTAACTGGCTGCAGAGAAGACCTCTTGAGCACGGTCAAAGTCGTTTAACCACGGACTTTGATATTGCCAAAGTGCTAAGTTTTCTTGAAGTTGCAGAGGAATTGAGTTTGCCTCTTTATGAGCTTGCCAATAAAGGCTTGTGCGCTTTGACAACACATAATGCAGCTTTAAAAACTCAATGATACGTTGCCAGCGATAATGGCACTGCTCATCAAAACGTTTTGCCAGTGTCGGCATTGCAGCACGATGTGTTGGGAAATTAGCAAGTAAGTTATTAAGGCCAAGCTCCACCATGACTAACGCTGAGGCTTCAAGTGGCTCAATAAAGCCTGCAGACATACCAATAGCTAAACAGTTTTTATACCAAAAACGGCGTCTATAGCCGGGCGTAAAACTGATTTCACGAAATGTCAGTTCATTTTGCGCGGTACCAGGCTGGGTTTTTGCAATGTACTGGCTAAGCGCCTGTTTCGCATCTTCGCTGCTGGCAAAACGACTTGAGTACACCATACCTAGACCACGGCGGCTTTGTAAGCCGATATCCCAAATCCAACCAGCATCTTGCGCAGTGGCTTTGGTATAAGAAAGGATCTCTTGCTGCGGGTTTGAATAGGGCACCTGTACGGCAACGGCTCTATCGTTAAATAACACATCGTGTTGCTCGATTAGCTCTATCCCGTAATGTTGATGTAACAGCTTTGCGTGGGTGCCAGAGCAATCAATAAATAAATCACCCGCAATAGTGCCATGATCGCGAGTTTGCAATGAACTAATATAGCCATCTTCATCACTATTGATGCATTCAACATGACTGACGATATGCTCAACGTTTAGCTTGGTAGTGCAGTGTTGTTGTAGCAGCATGGCAAACTTACCAGCATCTAAATGATAGCCATAGTTTGCTTCACCTTGATAGGCACTATGTAAGTGGTTTTTCGGTGCTTTATGGTGATCGCATAAGTAGGTTTGGCTTGCCACCGCGTGGCTGAAACTCACGGCATCTTTGTTGGCAAACCAGTAAGGTGCAATATTTAATTGCTGATACGCTACAGGTAAGCTGAATGGGTGATAATAATGAGCATCGCCTTCATCGTCGCACCAGCCATCAAAACGTGAGCCTTGTTTAAAAGCCGCATCACAACGTTGAATAAATTCACTTTCGCTGATGCCGATGGTTTTTAAGGTTTGTCGCATGGTCGGCCAAGTACCTTCACCGACACCAATGGTGGCAATATCGGGCGACTCAATCAGGGTAATTTGTGCGTTGTGAGTTAAATGAGGCTGGGCAGCAATTAAACCTGCAGATAACCAACCTGCTGTACCACCACCTAAAATGACGACTTTTTTTACTTCATTCTTTTGCATGTTTAAGGCCATCTCAAATGCTATGTAGACAAACTAGCATAATTATGAAAAAAAAAGCCGCTGTTGAGCGGCTTTTTTGACAACAAAATGCTAGAACGAGTAGCGGAAGCCGATGTTGTAGCGCGCACCGTATTGGTTTGCACGTAACAGCTGCTCAGAGTAACGAACGTAAGTACGTTGCGTTTCATCTGTCAGGTTAAGGCCTTCAACAAACACAGTTAGGTTCTCGTTAACTGAATAGTTCACGTTGATATCCCACTGGCCATAAGACTCAGTAAAGATAGGTGAAGCATGTTGGTCAAAGCCTGTTAAGAACTCATCACGCCAGTTATAAGAAATACGAGCCGATAAACCATTTAAATCATAAATCGCAGAGAAGTTAGCTGAATCACTTAAACCCGGTAGGGCAAATTGATAGCCGATAGCATCTCGGTCTGCTTCAACATCACCAAATACGAAAGTCGCGTTAGCGGCAATACCAAAGCCAGAATCACCAAACATATGTTGCGCTGCTAGTTCCCAGCCCCATAGATTTGCTGTTTCAACGTTGTTATCACGCGATACGAAGAAGTTTGCTAGAGGATCTGTATCGTTACCAACGATAGGTGTGCCTTCTTCTGTGCCTTGGTTTTCGTTGATCTTATCGTGAATTGCTTGATCAGATGGTTGCTCACCCGCTGCCGCTAAATCGTCACGCGCTTGCTCAGCACGATCACCGATGAATGGGTCTGTAATACCGTCAATCGTCTCTTCGGTTGTGATATTTACAAGGAAGTTATCAACTTGCTTACGATAGTAACCTGCAGACATATAGCTGCCTTCACCGTAGTAGTATTCAAGTGATAGGTCGATATTATCTGAAGTATAAGGTTTTAAGTTCGGGTTACCCACAGCCACTTTACGTTGACCCACTTTCGGGTTACCTAAGAATGACGTTGTTGAGCGAAGCGCGCCTACAGGAGGACGAGCAAGGCTGCGGCTGTAAGAGAAACGTGCAATAACGTCTTCAACTACTTCGATATTCATATCGATGCTAGGTAGAAACTCTTTGCTACTACCTTCACCGTTTGAGAATGAGCGTTCATCAGCGTAAATGTAAGACCATTCGTTACCGTTAACCCATTCCATTGCAACAGCAGGGCGCTCTAAGCTGTTTGCTGTAACATCTGTTGATTCGTAACGTAAACCCGCAGTGATGTTCACTGGCATACCGTTAAATTCTGTTTCGAAGTTAGCTTGTGCGTATACCGCCGTTGTTTCTTCGCTTACACGGTGGTCGTCATCGATTGGACCCGCTTGCACCATGCCGTTTACATCAGCAGGCCAGCTACATGCGCCAATACCGCCATCAGGGTGATCACAGTCAATGCTTTCGGCAATCGCGACAATCTCATCAAAATCAGCATCGTAGTAGTAATTTAATAACTTATCGCTACCACCACCAGAGAAGCCATCAAGTAAACCTGAGCTGTCGACACGAGTGAACATGCTGTCATCGTACCAATCGGCAGAGTTCAACCACCAACCAGCAGCAAGCTGACCTGAGTAGGCAGTTGTCGTACGGAAATCGATTTTAGTGTGTGATACACCAAAGTTAATGCTCGATAGAGCACCGCTGTCTTCGTTATACCACGTACCTTTTAACTGGTATTGGTCAAGATCGTTAGTGTTGGTATCTTTGTTTACACCGGCGAAAAGGGTTCCCATATCGCTCGGTAAAATTTCTGCTTGGCCATTGGTTAAGGTCATATCAATAAGCGGAATTTCGCCTTGGCTAAAGTCAGCCATTTTTTCGTCGATATTAACCGTTGGGTTTTCACACCATGAACATGATGTGTTACCAATGATCATAAACGCATCGTGGCCAATACCTACACCGGCACTTTCAGCCGATGAGTTATGCGCATCAAACTCAATGTTTAAATTGTCTGTTACTTGCCAATCAATGTTTAAACCAAGCGATTTATTTTCGTTGGTTGTTGCACCACGGTTTAAGTTTGTAGAGTAGTCACCACCAATTTCAGTTACCTGCGTGTAAGTACCTTTTTCATTGATAGTTGCTGCGCTGACGTTACCACCATTATTGAACCATACACCAAAGCTACGGCCATCTTTTTCAAACTCGAGTTTTGAGTAAGTGTAATCAACGGTTGCAGTAATGCGGTCATTCGGTGCGTATTGCAGCACAAGTTGACCATTGGTACGTTTGCGTGAATTGTCTGAAAACGCGTAACCTGCATTTTGCGGATACCAGGTTGCGCCATCTGCGCGCTGGTTGTTATCTGTCAGTGCTAAATCAGGAGACGATGAAATATCAACATCTGGGATCCAGTTATCAACTGCCATTGACTGTTCGCGGTTATCACGTTCTTGAACTGAGCCTGAAATTAAAATCCCGAATTTGTCATCGTTGAATGTGTTGCTGTAGATACCTGAAAGCTCAGGCGTTACATCATCACCTGTTTCGTTTGATGTGTCGTGAACTGCTTTTGCACCAATCGAAGCGTGCAAACCAGGATTAGAAAGTGGTTTAGCTGTAGTGATATTAACTGTTGCACCAATACCCCCGCTAGGGATATCAGAACGTGCTGTTTTATATACTTCAACACCGCTCACACTTTCTGTTGCGATGTCACCAAAATCAAATGAACGACCGCCAGTTGTTGGCATTTGGCGATTGTTAAGGGTTACTAAGTTAAATTCAGGGCCAAAACCACGAACCGTAATTTTGCTACCTTCACCATTACTACGGTCAATAGACACACCGGTAATACGTTGCAAAGATTCAGCTAGGTTGGTATCAGGGAATTTACCAATGTCTTCAGAGGTAATTGCATCAACAACCCCCGCAGATTGACGCTTGATATCCATTGATTTTACTAGGCTTCCGCGAATACCTGATACTTGTATTACTTCAATATCACTTGCTTTGTCGGGCTGTTCTTCGGCGACAGCTGAGTGAGGAACTAGCGCGCTTAAACCCATTGCCATAGACAGGCTAATAGCAAGCTGCTTTTTCTTGAAAAGTGTGTGGTTCATGCAAATCTCCAGATTTGGTTTTATTTTATGTTGTTGTCTATTTTTGTAAGCGCTTACATTTTCTTTCCAAAAAAAATCGCCGAACCCGATTTTTAAAATGTAACCGCTTACATTAAGTTATTAGAAAGTAAAACAATCGTCAACATAAATAACGCTTATAGTGAAAGGTAATATCTATGTTTATGTTATTATGAGAATTATTCTACCAATGAATTTACTTGTTTTAGGTACGAAGTTGGCATGTTAATGCTAAAAATAAAAAATTGAGTCTTTTACATTTGTTAAAATGAGAGGTATTTGCGTGCAATCAGTGAAATGGAATAAAGAAGTATTCACCCCAAGCAAAATTATTTGCGTAGGTCGTAATTATGCTGCGCATATTGCAGAGCTTAACAATGAAACACCAACAAATATGGTGCTGTTTGCAAAACCAAATAGCGCCATCACTGATTCTCTTAATAGCGAACACTTAGGTGAGGCTCTACATTACGAAACTGAGCTTTGCTTTTTAGTTAAAGATAAACAGCTGGCAGCGGTTGCGCTTGGGCTTGATTTAACCAAACGAGGCTTACAAAGCACACTTAAAGAAAAAGGCCTGCCTTGGGAGCGCGCAAAAGCATTTAATGGTTCAGCGCTTTTTACTGAATTTGTTGCGGTTAATGCCAGTTGTCATTATCGATTTAGTCTAAAGATTGATGGAATAGACACTCAACTAGGCGATACAAGGTTAATGCTGCATAACGCAGAGCAAATCTTAGCTGAAATTAGTGATTTTATGGACCTAGAAGATGGCGACATCATTATGACTGGCACGCCTGAAGGGGTAGGGAAGGTTGTCGCAAATTCGAGCTTTGCTGTAACACTTATGGATGATCAACAGGAGCTGTTATCTCATCAGTGGCAGGCTCTTTAAGCGGGTCTAAAATAGAGCGCTGATAATAAGTTGAAAACTCAGGAAAGCTTTGTTCGAGCCAAATTCGTTGGCTTTGCTGGTATTTTTCACTCGGCAGTACTTTGTTTTTCAGCGCCTCATTGATTTCTGCAAGTACTTTTTCGGCATAATTATTAGGCGCATTTGTTGAGCAACCAATGGCACCAAAAACCACATTTTGAGTTGGATTAGCAATGCTGAGCTTTTGAATATTCTGTTGGTTTTGTTGATTGTAATAATCAGCAACAAATGGGTAATCAATTGTGTAATCAATGTAGCCATGCTCTAACTGCGATAGTAGCGCTTGGTTTGCATGGCTGCCGGTGCCACTTAATGCAGCACTCTCATAAAGCTTAGTATTTTTAGCTATTGCGTCCAGTTTACTGCCAAATTTTCGCGCATCATTTTGGCCATAAATAAAATTGGCATCAGTCAATAATGAAATTAATGACACTGGATTACCGTGTTTTTGCTTAATCTTTAGCGCTCTTTCTTCAGTACTTAACACGCTAAAGGATGGATAAACTGCAGTTGGAATAGAGTAAGTGGCACGGTTAGTTTTTTTATCTCGATGGATCATGCACGCGTAACACGCTAAGTGGCCATCATCGAGATATTTGCTTAATCGCTTAGGTGGCAATAGTGACTTTTGATGCTTAAAATTTGGCATTGCTTCAATCAGTAAGTCGGTTATGTTGTTGCACAAGCCACCTAAAGGATATTGCTCAGATTTATCAACAAAGAAAGGTTTGTTATCTGTTTCGAGCCAAGTTATAGAAAGCCGCTCTGAAGCATAGGTTATAGGAACAAGCACTATCACCATTATCATGCATAATATATGTTTTACGTATTTACTCATTAACAACCAAAAAAGTTAAATGCTGTGAATTACCATACACTAAAGTATTGGTGAAGTTGTAGGAGAAAGGTAAAAATGATGAATAAGTATTAATAAGCCTATCATTTAATAGACTTATTAATATTGCAGGGAGATGCTCAAAAAGGCATTGGATAACGGTTAAATACGTCAGCGATTTTATCGTTAGCTTCATCGCTTAATTGCACAGAAAAAGCATCGATATTTTCTTTTAACTGCGCCATAGATGTAGCGCCTATGATTGTTGAGCTTACGCCATCCACTTGATTACACCAAGCCAATGCAAGTTGTGAAGGGGTTAAATTAAAGGCGTTAGCAATTTCAACATATTCAGCAATCGCAGCGCGAGATTGTACTGTGTCTCTAAATAAACCATTACGTTGCACTAGCGTCCAACGACTACCTTCAGGGCGAGCACCATTTAAGTACTTACCGCTTAACATGCCGCCACCTAGCGGTGACCAAGGTAGGTAAGCAATATCTTCATGAATACATTGTTCAATTAAATACGGCCAATCTTTGGCGTGCAGGAGACTAAATTCGTTTTGAATAGAAACCATACGCGGAAGGTTATGCTGCTCACTTAAACGCAAGTACTGGCTAATGCCCCAAGGAGTGTCGTCTGATAAACCACAGTGCTTAATTTTACCAGCCTTGATACAGTCATTTAGACCTTCAAGAATATCTAACATACCCGCGATATTTTGATCAGTGTCAGCTTCTGAGAAGCACACTTTACCTGGCCACTGTTTACCAAAGTGCGGTGATGTACGGTTAGGCCAATGTAATTGGTATAAATCGATAACCTCAGTTTGCAAGCGTTTAAGAGATGCATCAACGGCTTCAACCACTGCTTGGCGAGTAATATCGCCTGCATCGCGGACCCAAGGTAAGCCGTTACCCGCAATTTTAGTGGCAATGACAAGATCATCGCGTTTGTCTTTATTTCGCGCTAACCAATTACCGATGATCTCTTCTGTTTTACCGTAGGTGTCAGGAGAAGGTGGAACGGCATACATTTCGGCGGTATCAATAAAGTTAACGCCTTTATCTAACGCATAGGCGATTTGTTCATCGGCATCGGCTTGGTTGTTTTGCATACCCCATGTCATGCTACCTAAGCAGACACGAGATACATCAATACCACTTCGACCAAGTGGGCTATAAAGCATAATAGATCCTTGTTAATCGCTAGAATGGGCTTTAAGTGCAGTTAATAACTCATCATTTAACTGAGCTTTTTTACCCGTTTTAAAATTAAACATAACCACTTGTGATGAGCCAATGGTTGTTACTGCGTCTTGGCTTTCACTAAATACAGTGTAATGCATCATAAAACGATCGTGTTCAATGTCACTAATCTTTACACCAACATGCACAGTATCAGGAAATGTCACAGGGCGTTTATAGCGGGCATTGTTTTCGCTGATCACCGGACCCACACCTGTTACTTGTAAATCTTTAAGAAAGCCTAGTTGAGTGAAAAAATCGATACGAGCTGTTTCGAAATAGCGAAAGTACACCACATTATTAACGTGTTGTAGGGCATCCATTTCACCCCATGCGACATTTATTTTGGTTCTGATAGGGTGTTGTTCTATAAACGATTGCATAGTAAATCTTCATTGATTGTGAGAAAACTTAGGTTAGCAATATGATGCTTTTAGCTCAAGGAAATTAGAAATCTCAGTAAATCGTGCTAGATTTATAAGTTCACGCTTACGTAAAGTGTGAGTAAAATGAACACACATTAAAGGACCTTAATTATGCAGCAACTAACCTTGAGGGTGATAAAGTGGATTGCACTTTTCATCTTACTTGCTCTAGCTTTGCTCTGTTATAGCATGGGCACAATGTCAGGATTTATCGCTTTAATTGTCGTGGGCTTGTTATTCGAAGCCGCGTTTTGGTTATTTGGCGCACGGCTTATCAGTCGCAAAAAACCAAACCAACAAACAAGCCAAACCTCTTAGCTTGCACTCTCAGGAAGTTTAAATATAATAACTGTATATATAAACAGTTGTTGTGTTCCTGATGAAAAAATTCATTCACATCGATATGGACTGCTTTTATGCAGCTGTAGAGATGCGTGATAACCCCGCGCTTGCCAATGTGCCTCTGGCTATAGGTGGTAATAGTCGTCGCGGGGTGCTTTCAACAGCCAATTATATTGCCCGTAAATATGGTGTGCGCTCGGCCATGTCTAACTATCATGCCAAACAACTGTGCCCCGATCTGGTTATCGTGCCCGGACGAATGCAGGTTTATAAAGAAATCTCCACGCAAATTCGCGCCATTTTTGCAAAGTACACTGACCTTATTGAGCCGTTATCGTTAGATGAAGCCTACCTTGATGTAACCGACAGTACCGCATGCAAAGGCAGTGCAACACTCATGGCACAGCAAATCCGCCAAGAAATCTATGACACCACTGGGCTGACAGCCTCAGCGGGCGTTGCGCCAATAAAGTTTATTGCCAAAATAGCCAGCGATGAAAATAAGCCTAATGGTCAGTTTGTGGTATTACCCGATCAAGTTGATGACTTTTTGGCGAGTTTACCGCTTGGCAAAATTCCCGGCGTTGGCAAGGTGACCTTAGAAAAGCTGCAACTTAAAGGGCTTTACACAGGGGCTGATGTGCGTGCGAAAGGGGTTAATTGGATGCAGCAGCACATTGGTAATTTTGGCGTCTCTTTATATCAAAAGTGTGCAGGCGAGTACGTTGGCAAAGTGTCAACTGAGCGAGTACGAAAGTCACTCAGTGTTGAGCACACCTATGAATACAACAAAAATAATTTAGACGAGTGTTTAAGCCAGTTACCCCGCTTGATGGATGAATTAACCCGCCGTCTTGGTAAACAACAATTAAACAACCGCATCAATAAATTATCGGTGAAGGTCAAGTTTGCCAATTTTGTCGTGACCAGTGCCGATCAAAGCCACCATCAATTAGACGAACGCATTTTTGCTGAGTTAATGAGCAAAGCCTATGAGCGAGGTAATAACCAGCCAGTACGCCTGTTAGGGATAGGTGTCGGAATAAAGAGTCAGGCTCACGAGCATTTTCAGCTGAGTATATTAGACTAAAGGTTAACACCTTGGTGCTTGAAAGTTTGTTAGTGTCTAGTTGGGGTGCTAGGCCTGCCTAGTTCAACACCTTAGACAACATTATAACTTAATAAGAGAGATGACTATGCAATCGGTCGTAATCGTGCTGCTCGGAATAGTCGGTATGTTGTTCGGATGGTTCTTTTATTCGAAATTCATCGCCGAAAAAATATTTAAAATGGATGATAATTTTGTCACACCCGCTCATGAACTTGAGGATGGTGTGGATTATGTGCCAACTAACAAAGTTGTGTTATGGGGCCACCATTTCACCTCTGTTGCAGGTGCTGCGCCAATTGTTGGCCCTGCTATTGCCGTATATTGGGGCTGGGTGCCTGCGGTACTTTGGGTGGTATTTGGTACTATCTTTTTTGCTGGTGTTCACGACATGGGGGCTCTTTGGGCCAGCGCGCGTAACAAAGGCAAATCAATGGGCGCTTTATCTGAAAGCGTAATTGGTAAGCGTACCCGTGCGCTATTTATGATTGTGGTGTTCTTAGTGCTGCTGATGGTGAATGCCGTTTTTGGTGTGGTTATTGCCAAGTCATTTGTATCGCAACCTAACGCGGTATTCCCCGCTTGGTCAGCGATTGTAGTGGCCTTAGTTATTGGCCAGTTACTACGCCGTAAAGTGTCGTTAATTCCGCTTTGTTTAGTTGGTGTGGGAATTCTTTATTACACCATTTACCTTGGTAGTGGTATGCCAATTTCATTACCTGATGAAATGTTTGGTCTAAGTGCGAATGCGAACTGGATCATTATCTTATTTATCTATGCAGCCATTGCTTCGTTATTGCCAGTATGGATGCTGTTACAGCCTCGTGACTTTATCAACGGTATGCAGTTATTGGTTGGCTTAGTGCTTCTTTACGGTGCGGTGTTTGTGTCAATGCCAGATATCACAGCGCCTGCGTTTAATACACAAACGGCGGTAGATACACCAAGTATTATTCCATTGCTATTTGTGACCATAGCTTGTGGTGCGGTATCGGGTTTCCACGGTATTGTGTCTTCAGGTACCAGCTCTAAGCAGCTGAACAAAGAAACCGATGGTCGCTTTGTGGGTTACTTAGGTGCGGTAGGTGAAGGTATGCTTGCGCTTATTACACTCGTTGCAGTAAGTGGTGTTGCACTTGCAGTATCACCTGAAGAATGGCACGAAATTTACAGTCACTTAGGCGCCGGTAGTGTCAGTGCCTTTATTAATGGTGGCGCAAACTTAATTGAAAGTGGTTGGGGTATCTCGCAAGAGGTAGCATCAACCTTACTTGCCGTAATGGTGGTCTTGTTTGCGGGGACTACCATGGACTCTGGCGTGCGCTTGCAGCGTTATATCATTCAAGAGTGGGGTGATATTTATAATATCAGCATCATTCGTAATGGTATTGTAGCTACACTCATTGCAGTTCTAAGTTGTTTACTGCTTGCTTTTGGTGCTGGTGGCGCTGACGGTAGCGGCGGTATGATCATTTGGCCGTTATTCGGTTCGACTAACCAAATCTTAGCAAGCTTAACCTTACTGGTGATTTCGGTAATGTTAATTAAAGCGAATCGCCCAGCTAAATACACGCTTATACCAATGAGTTTTGTATTAGTTATGGCGTTCTTTGCTGGGGTTATTAAACTGGGCGAGTACTACCAACAAGGTAACTGGTTACTGGTGACGCTTGATTTATTAGTACTGGTCGTAAGTGTTCTGGTTATGCTTGAAGCTTGGTCTGTGATTGTTAAGCATCGTAAAGACTCAGCACACATTACAGAGCAGTAAACTTAGCTTGCCAGCCTTATAGTTAGCTATCTTACTTGGCTGGCAATAGCGCCCTAAATCAATGATAATAAGGTCCTATGTTTTTAACAGCAGGACCTTTTTTATGGCATACCCTCATGCAGTTGCAGCCCCTCAACTAGCGGATGCAAATCACGATGCATTGATTATTATCGGTGATGATTTTTCTTCTTTAGCAGACGCAAGCTTAAGTCAAGCTATTAGCGCTCAACAAGCTGTAGACGCACGTATTGGCAAACAAGTGACATTACTTGTAATTGACTCTAAACGCGTTATTTTAGCGCCTACAGGCCCTCTGAACCGTGATTATGATGATGTACGTCGTTACTTTGATGCAGCAAAGCAAGGTGTACTAGAAGCGAAAGCATCGGGTAGCACTCAGCCTGCAATTTTACTTGCTAACGTAAATCAAGATAGCCGTTACAAGCATGCCCTTGAAGTGGCTTATTTAGGTGCTTGCCAAGCGCTTTGGCAACCACTTGAGGCACGTGAGTTCCACGGCCAAGCGATTGAACCAGTTAGCCAAATTAGCCTAGTGGGTGCAGACGAGGCAATGAGCAAAGCGCTTAATGCTATTGCTGCAGGTCAATACGCTGCACGTGATTTATGTGGTACAGAGCCTGAGCGTATGGCACCACCTCGTTTTGCAGACTACTGCGTTGAGTTATTTGCTGGTAGTAAGGTGTCTGTTGAAGTGATTTCAGATATCAACACTATCGATAAAGATTACCCAATGATGAGCACCGTAGCGCGCGCATCTTATGCTGTTGAGCGTCATCACCCACGTGTTGTAAAACTAGAATACGTGCCTGAAGGCGATGTTGAGCGTACCTTAATGTTTGTTGGTAAAGGTTTAGTTTACGATACCGGTGGTGCAGACCTTAAAGTGGGTGGCTTTATGGCAGGTATGAGCCGTGATAAAGGCGGTGCTGCTTCGGTTGCTGGCTTTATGAAATCAGTGGCTGACTTTGCACCAAAAGGCGTAAAAGTGATTGCTTACTTAGCCGTAGTTCGTAACTCAATTGGTTCTGATTGTTTTGTTCCTGATGAAATCATTACTAGCCGCGAAGGTGTACGTGTTCGTATCGGTAACACAGATGCTGAAGGCCGTTTAGCTATGGGCGACTTACTAAGCGAAATGAAAGATCGGGCTTTAAACGAAGTGAATCCAGAGCTATTCACTGTTGCAACACTAACAGGCCACGCAGCACGTGCTATGGGTCCTTACAGTGCGTATGTTGAAAATGGTCCAGCTCGCGCGGCGAAAATTTCGCGCCAAATTGCTGACTTAGGCGATTTGTGGGCAGATGCCGCAGAAGTATCTCGTAGCCGCCGTGAAGATTATGACTTCATTCGCCCTCGCACATTAGCTGATGACGTACTATCAAGTAACAATGCAGCTTCTGCTGTAACTGCACGTGGTCATCAGTTCCCGATGGCATTCTTAGCGATTGTTGGTGGTTTAGATAAACATGGTACTGAATCAGCGCAGCCATTACCGTATGTTCATATGGATATCGCAGGCAGTGGTGTAGAAGGTGGTGATTGGCAACATGGCAAGCCTACCGCCGCAACAGTAAGCAGCTTATTCGCTCGTTATTGTTTGTAAGTTGTAAGTTTAAAAAGCATAAGCTTTAGACACAACCCTGTGCTCTAAAGCCTATGCTTGGTCAGGTTTAGTCTTTTATGTTCTTCTTTCGGTTTCTACGAATAAAGCACAGTGCGCCGAGCATTAGTGTAAAGTAACCTGATACACTGCCGCTTGCTTTATCATCTGGGGTTGCATGCTCTGGAATACCATCTTCATTGGTGATTGTGATTACTTCATCAGCGTATTTTTCATTGAATGATTCAGACTCTAATACGAGAGTGAAGCGTCTTGAGCCATCTACCTCTGAATTATCAATAATGTCGATCGTAATGTCTTTTTGTGTTTCGCCTTGAGCAAAGGTAAGTACTTCATCAAGAGCTGTAAAATCAGTGCCGCCGACCGCGCTATCATCCGTCGTTTTTATACGAACTTTTGTTTCAAAATCGGTTGGATCAGATTTGATTATACCAACTAATAGTTGGCCGCTATTTTCTGATATTTGTGTGTCTGAAATGTCTAATTCATAGCTGAAATCAACATCGTTGTCTTCAATCGTTACAATTGATTCATTGAAGATTATGTCACTTTCATCAGATGCTAGTTTGATATTAAAAGAGCGAGAACCATCAACTTCATTATTATCAAATATATTTATAGCTAGTTCTTTTTCAGTTTCTTGGCTCGAAAAAGTAAGGGTCTCATCAAGTGCTGTATAATCTTCTCCAGCAATAGCATCCACGTCTTCGGTGTAAATTCGTATTTTCGAACTACTATCTAAGCCTGAGTTTTTAATGACCTTGAATGTTACTTCATTTTCGTCTTCGGCTATATTGAGAGTATTACTATTAAATTCATAATCTTGCTGAGGTTGAGTGCCCGAAACAGTGAAAAGATCAAATGACGCATCACCTTTTTCACCTTCTATGATATGACTTAGTCTCAGCTGTGCGGGAGTTGTTCTGTAGTTAGATAGATCAACCGTCACTTTTTCCCAAATGTCGCCGTCGGAGTGTTGTTGGCCTTCTTTTCGCCATAACTCAGCCCACGTTTGCGCATTATCGGCGGATACCTCGATAATACTAGTTCCCATATCTTTGCCGTGCATATTGAAGTAAAACTCCAATGTCGGTTTTTCGATGAAGCTCAAGTCATAGCAAGGGCTTAAGTAGTTTAATTTGTCACCTTTTTTGGCATATACAATGTCATCAAAATCAGTGTCATCCCGTTTGCTACTATCAATTTGTAAATAGCTGTGCCCCTCAAAGGGTTCATCAGCACCTGTTCTGCTCGAATTTGAATCAGGTGAGGTTCTAAAAAAGAAGCCGTTATTAGCTACATCTTGAACCCATGGCTGCGCTATTTCTTGATTAAAATTAAAGCCATCTATATGTGGGAATTGAGTAACTATAATTGAGTTTTCGCAGTTTGGTACGGTTCTACCTTCACCAAATTGATTAAAAAGATGGTATTTATCTCTTTGCAAAACGTACTGCATACGGTCTATTTGTTGTGCAGAAAAGTGCGTACGGCAAGTATTTTTTCCTTGGCTCATTATGTTTTTGGCATCAGGGGCGTAGGGAGTACCTTCTTCATCTTCGGCAGAGCCTGTGTATTCGCAATTTTCAATATCATCATCTAAGTCATCAAAAGAAGGAGGGGTGTCGATTATCTGGTCACCGTACAAGTAGCCACGTTCACCGATTTGCACTGAAATAGGTTCATCATCACCATCGGCAAAGGTATGCAATAAACTGAGGTTATGGCCGATTTCATGTGCGAGTGTCGTTGTAACAAGATCTTCTGTATCAATTAACACACCATCTACGCCAAAGTAAGGAAAAAACGCATTACCATTGACGCCATCAAAGTCTGCGACCATGACATTTAAAGCTGATTTATCAAAATAAGGCTCAATAAATAACACTCTATTGTCTGGTGAGTAATCGTCGTCATAAAAACCAGGCATCTCTTCGTTGGTTACGAAGTCAGTAGATTTATAGTGATATGAGTAACCTGTACCTTGATAATGTGAATTTAAGTTTTCAATTGATTGCTCAATAGTGGCTTGGTCAACTTTGGCATTAGCGCCATCTTTATCGGTTGCTGCAACTATAAAGTGTAATGGAATTTGTTTTGTTTGAGTTGTATCTGCCAGCGCTTGATTAGTTACTCCGAGTAGCGAGTAAGTGCAAATTGCAGCTAACATAGTACGCTTTAAGTGTGTGTTCTTTTTGGGGTGTATGTTTCTTGAAGGCACTTTGGTATCGCTCCTTATTATTTTTGTAATAGTGATTAAATGCCAATGGCAATTTAATTCAGCACACCCCATTAGTTCCTTTTTAATTTATTTATGTAAATCTCGTTAATATCTATTTATCATCTTTTTTTTATCTATTTAATAAAGGTCTAATTAAATCAGTGGGTTGTGTTTTTGGTGGCTTCAAAAATTACTAGGGGATAAAAAAGAAAGGTTATAGAAAAACCCCGCAAACCATTGCAGGGCTTTTGAATTGCTGTGATCAATCGAGTTTGAAACGGTTAACTACATCGCTCAATGCTTGTGAGCTATGCTTTAAATTATCACTGGCGTTGGAAAGTCCTTGGGTATTCGACAGTGATTGCTCGGTTGATTGTGAAAGCTCATTAATCCGCAAGTTAACTTCATCTGCGGCGCTGGTTTGTTGCTCGGTAGCGCGGGCAATTTGGCTGTTCATATCTTTGATAATGGTGACTAGTCGTTCAATTTCACTAAGGGAGCTATTTGCTTCACCTGCCTGTGAAACCGTTTCACTTGATAACTGTTGGCTTGCTGAAACTGCATCAACAGCAGCTTGTGCGCCGGTTTGTAGTTTACTGATCATGGCTTGAATTTCGTCAGTACTTTTACCTGTGCGACTTGCTAATGTACGTACTTCGTCAGCTACAACGGCAAAGCCTCGGCCTTGCTCACCAGCACGTGCTGCTTCAATGGCTGCATTGAGTGCCAGTAAGTTGGTTTGCTCTGCAATGCTGCGGATAACATCAAGTACTGAGCCTATGTTGTTACTCTCTGCAGCAAGGTCGGCAGTAACCTTACTCACTTGTTCAATGTTACGCGACAAGGTTTCAATGGCTGTTATTGTCTTATTAAGAACTTGCTTACCCGTTTCTGCATTTTGTGCAGCTTCGTTAGCGGCATGCTCAGCTTGTTCAGCATTCTGACTAACATCATGAATTTGATGGGTCATTTGTTCCATCGCTGTGGCCACTTGAGTTGAGCTATCGTTTTGCAGTTCTATAAATGAATGGTTGGTTTTGCTGGCATCATCAACGCTGTGGGCAAACTGATTCACTTGCTCTGCGTTGTCGGCAACATGTTTTAGTGACTCACGCATTTTGGCCGTGTACAAATTAAAGTAGCGCGACAAACGAGACACTTCATCATTGCCGTTTTCATCAAGCTTTTGAGTTAAATCACCTTCACCTTGTGAGATATCTTTCATCATATTTGCGGCAAGTTGTGTCGGACGAAGAATGCTATTGGCAATTAGGTAGCTAAGCGCAACCAGTAAGGCAATAATCACTACCGCGGTGATAATGACATGGGTACGAAGTGACGAGAACGCCTCTTCAATGGTATCAATGTAGACACCAGAGCCAACAATCCATTGCCACTTTGCAAACCCTTTTACGTAGGCGATTTTATCAACGGGCTGATCTTTACCTGGCTTTGGCCACTTATAGGGAATAAAACCCTCTCCTTGTTTTTTGACGATATTAACCATATCGACAAATAACAACACACCATCTGGATCTTTACTGCCCGCTAGCGATTTACCATTTAATTCTGGCTTAAACGGGTGCATGACCATAACGGGTTCATAATCGTTGATCCAAAAGTAATTGTTATTGTCATAACGTAGTGCAGAAATTGTTTCGAGGGCTGCTTGCTTGGCTTGTTGCTCACTCAGCTTACCTTGCTCAAACAACGCATAGTTATGCTCGATAATAGAGTAGGCTGACTCAACAAGGTTTTGGGTTTTTATGTATTGCTCTTGCTTTAGCGAGCTGTATTGCTGCGTTAAACTCGAGACGCTCAAAAATATCAGCCCTATCACGACCACACTCACTAACATGGCGAGGCGCTGAAAAATTGTAAAACGGCGTAAGTAATTCATGTGTGTTCCTTCGTCATGCTCATAAGAGCAATGTATTAAGCGTAGCCAAAATAGGTCGAAAATCTAGTTAAATAGTAGAATACATTGAGACAAAAAAAAGGCTGATTTAACAATCAGCCTTTAGTCTAAGTTACCGAAATTAAACGTTATTACTCAACGTTAAAGTGTCGGTTGAAGAAACTTGTGATGGTTTGGTGTAAGTGCGTTTGTACGCTCTTGCCACGTAAACTGTGTTTTGAGCCCGGGTAAGTCATCATTTCGAACTGTTTTTCTTGATCTTGCAGTTGTTTGAATAACTTAGTGGCGTGAGTGAATAACACGTTATCATCAGCCATACCGTGATAAATCATCAGCGGGCCTTTTAAGCCTTCAGCATACGGGAAAACTGCACTTGCTTCGTAACCTTTCGCGTTAGTTGCAGGGTGACCTACATAACGCTCAGTGTAGTGAGTGTCGTAAAGTGCCCAATCAGTAACTGGCGCACCAGAAACACCGGCTTTGAAGTAGTCGCCCGCTTTAAACATAGTCATAAGCGCCATATAACCACCATAGCTGTGGCCATAAATACCAATACGCTCAGGATCAACGTAATCAAGGGTGCGTAAGAACTCGACACCTTTGATTTGGTCTGCCACTTCAGCCACACCTAAGTGCTTATAAATCACGTCTTCAAATTTTTTACCACGGTTGTATGAACCACGGTTATCAAGTTGGAAAATAACATAGCCTTGTTGTGCCATGTACTGGAAGTATAAGTTTTTACTACGCCAGCTGTTCGTTACACGCTGAGCATGAGGGCCGCCATACACGTTAACAATAACTGGGTGCTTTTTACCGTCTTGGTAATTAGTTGGCTTGAATAAACGGTAATGCATGATTTGCCCGTCTTCAGCCGTTAGTGTGCCGTATTCTGGGGTGATCAAATCAGCTAGGTAAGGAGTTAATGGGTGTGACTTATCTAACTTGTTTTCTTCAAGCCAAGTGATAAATTCGCCATTAATTTTACGTAATGCCGCAGAGCCAGGCTTATTCACTGATGAGCTGTTATCGATAAAGGTTTTGTTATCTTTAGCAATTACCACATTATGGTAAGCACCTAGCTCAGTTACGCGCTTAATTTCGCCTTTTTTGAATAGCGGTACGCTGTAAAGGTGGCTCTCAAGTGCTGTATCTTTACGACCTGCAAAATACACGATGCCTTTTTTCTCATCGATACCTTTTAAGCTATCAACAACCCATTCACCTTGGGTGATTTGACGGATCATTTCACCGTTTGTGCGGTATAAATAAAGGTGTTTAAAACCGTCGCGCTCAGATGCCCAAACGAAATGCTTTTTATCGTTTAAGAATTGCAAATCAAAGTGTAGGTTAATCCAAGTATCACTGGTTTCTGTTAGGGCAACCGTTTGTTTTTTAGTGTCGCTATTATAAAAACGTAACTCTAAGTTATGTTGCGAGCGGTCTTGCCACTGATAAGAAAGCGTTTTGTTATCTTTTAACCATTTTGCGCGAGCGATATAGATATCTTGATCGTCGCCTAAATCAACCCAGTCAGTTTTTTGATTGTTGATGCTTACAACACCTAACTGAATTTTAACGTTGTCGGTACCTGTAAACGGGTAGCGTTGGTTAAAAAGCTTTACTTCATCGGCGTAAATTTCATTACGGATCGCTTCTTTTACTGGGCTTTCATCAACACGGGTATAAGCGATTTTAGACTCATCACCAGACCACCAGTAGCCAGTCATACGGCCCATTTCTTCTTGCGCAACAAACTCGGCCATACCGTTTTTAATAACACCGCCACCATCTTTACTTAATTGGATTTCTTGACCCGTTTTTAAGTTAAGTGCGTATAGGTTTTGCTCACGAATAAACGATACGAAGTGCCCTTTAGGTGAGAAGCGTGCATCGGTTTCAAATGCGTCTGTCTCGGTTAATTTGCGGCTTTTAGCTGAGGCAAGCTCGTAATAGTAAAGGTCGCCATTAAGTGGGAATAAAAGCGCTTTACCATCTTTAGACCATTTATATTCTAAGATCCCTTTACCAAAAATACGTTGGCGCTCACGGCGTGCTTTTTCTTCATCAGATAAGTTTTCTGGACCAGAAAATAGCGCAGCAGAGTCAACTAATAAGCGGTTTTTGTTATCTTTTAAGTTGTATTCCCATAGATCGTAGCGGTTGTAATCATCGGTTTTACCTTGCAGGTAAGTGACACGACTGCCGTCTGGAGAGAATTTAAGTTGTACAGGCGCTTTGCCTGCTAAGCTTGGATCGTCAAAAATACGCTCAAGTGTGAGTGGTTCAGCAGTCACACTAAATGCAGTGGCCACCACTGGCAGAGCAAGTGAGAGAGATTTAATTTTTTTTAGCACAGGAGTACCTTCGCTCGAATAAAAACTGCCATGATGTTAATGGTAAGCTTAGGCAACTGCAACAAAATGCTATAAAGTAGGATTTGATTACCCAATATCAAAGGATTTATTGATGAAAAATACTGATACGTCGTTTTCTCTGGCCCCAGAACTACAACGCGACTGCATTGAACTTGCGGATTGGCCACTGTGTAAAGTATTGCTGATGAATGATAGCCAATACCCTTGGTTTATCTTAGTGCCAAGAGTTGCAGACGTTAAAGAGATTATCGATCTGTCTGAAGAGCTACAAATTACCTTATTACAAGAGTCGGGCAAACTGAGTAAGTTGTTACAACAGGTATTCAGCCCAGACAAACTCAATATAGCAGCATTGGGTAATATGGTGCCGCAATTACATGTTCATCATATTGCACGCTTCACTACCGATCCGGCTTGGCCAGCGCCTATTTGGGGTAAATTACCGGCAGTTCCATATAGCGATGAACAAATAGAGCAACTAAGAGCACATTTTTAATCAATCATATTAAATTGCGCTAAGCTAAGTAGATGCGAAAAATAAGAGACTAATAAAAGTGAAAAGCACAGTAATAGCCGTATTGGCTTTTCTATGTTCATTTTCCGTAACAGCAAAAAGTTATTACTTTGTTGGGAGCCATTTCCCCGCAATCTTAGAACAAGATCAACAAGGTACAGTGATTGGTTTAGGTGCTGATATTGCTCATGAAATTTGTCGACGCCTTGGGCATGAACTCGTCATCGATATCATGCCACTAAAGCGTGCTTTAAAAATGGTTGAGCAAGGCCATGCAGATGCCATTATCGGTCCTTATAAGTCTCTTCAACGTCAACAATATATGCAATTTAGTGCCTTACCATTTTATGAAGATCCTATTGTCTTTTTTACCAAAGAAAATAGCGATGTAACTTGGGCTGGTAATTTCGCAAGCTTACGTAAAGACGTGATTGGTATTACTCGGGGTTGGAATTATGGTTCAGAATTTAAACGCAATAAATCAAGTCTAACTTTGTCAGAAGTGGCGAGTGTTAAAGCTAGTTTTTTACAGTTAATGCACAATCGAGTTGATTTAGTGATGACTCACCCGCGAGCTGCTCTTCCGATTATTGATGATTTATCAATTTCTAGTAAGGTTATCATGCTGTCGCCAATCATTACGGTGAATCAAGGCTATTATGGTTTCACTAAGCAACGGGAGCTTAATGAGTTTATAGATGATTTTAATTCAGAGTTTAATAAGATGTTGATTAGTGGTGATATAGTCCAGCTGAATAGCAAATATGGATTAAGTTTTGTCGCACGAGAATAATAAAAAACGCTGCAATTGCAGCGTTTTTTATATCAGACAAGGCTGGTATTAAAGGCCTAATACTTCTTTGCCTTGTTTGAAAGTAACATCAACTGGGATATTAGCTTGGCTTAATTTTTCTAAATCTTTCGCTAGCTCTGCTTTGATCTCACCATGAGTTGCGATTAGCTGATCAACTTTTTGGTAATCACCGTCACCTTGAATCGTTAAGATTAAGCGCGATAGTTTTTCCATTGCTTGGCTCATTTTCTCCATGTTAACGCTGTATAAGCCGTCAGCATTTTTAGAAAATGCGCCTTCTTCAGCGAAGAAGTTAAAGCGGATCATATTCGCTTTACCATGTGCGCTTGAAGCACCAAAACGCACTGAACGGAAGATACCAGCCATAAAGGTGATGTAGTAATCTTCTAATGTACCGTCAGTGATCTCGCCTTTCTTAAGTAATTGCTCAACCATGTAAAGACCTAAGATATCCGCTTTACCTTCTTCAAGGGCACTTGCATGCTCTTGCAATGATTGGCGAACAGTACCCTTACCCGTAATGGTGTTTTTAATGCCTAAACCGTGCGCTACTTCGTGGAACATCGTGTTTGCGAAGAAAGCGTCAAAGGTAATGTGTTTACGTTGCTCAGGAACAATTAGCTGTTCTGAAATAGGCACTAAGATTTTATCGAACTTAGCACGCATGGCGTTTTTAAGCTGTAAACGACGTGTGCCTTTTTCTAGCTGTACTTGCTCATCATTTGGCAAGTTGATAGCAATTGTTTTACTACCCGCATTTGAGTGGCCTGCGTAATAAACGACATCATAAGCATTTAGGTCAGCGTCTGAACCTGGGACTTCTTGCTTATATTTTTCGTCTACAGGTAAACCTTTTTGTAGCTCAGGTAAGAAAGCAGCGAATTTAGCTAAACGCTCGCTCCATGCCAAGTCTTTGATTAGTACATAAGATTCATACGCCGCACGGTAACCAAATAATTGATCTTCATAGGTTTCGATAGGGCCAATAACCACGTCAATTGGGTTATTTTTCATATCCATCCACGCAAAATCAGATGGTTGGAAGTCATCACTTACTAGTGCGTCTGCGCGCATGCTTAAGTAGTTAGCGAATTCTTTATCATCAGCTAGCTTGCTTGCTTCACGTAATAAATTAGCTGCTTTTTCTAACTCTTGTGCGTACTCAACAGAGTAAGCCACACTGTAAAGAAGGCCTTTCTCGTCACGTTTGATCACTGAGTAAAGACCTGTTTTGTCATCAACGATTGCGTTGTTTAATTCTTCTTTAGTGATATCGCTTGGGTAAAATTCAGCGCCTAGAGGCTTTTCTTCATAACCTGATAAGAAAACTTGGTCGCCGTTTAAGCGATCCCAAGGGCCGTAGTTGATATCTGCAAACTTCTGAACTTTTTCATCATTGATTTTTGCTAAGAAAGCGTCTTTGTTCTCACCAAATGCTTGGCGCCAGAATAGCTCATCCATAATTTTTGAGGCATCGATCAACTTACCAACCATTTGCTTTTGGTTATCACTCAGGTGGCTAAGATCAGAAGTAAGTGTGAAGTCTGTGTAAATGTCTAAACGGTTTTCATCTGCATTGATAAGTTGTGGGTTGTTCTGTTCAATACTTTGCTTTGTTTGCTCTGCAGCAGGCTGAGCTTGAGAAGTGGTTGCTTGCTGATCAGAACATGCACCAAGAAAAACAGCACCTGATAAGATAAGTGCTTGGCTAATTTTATTTAATGTCATTTTGCCCGTTCCCGATTTTAGTGAGAGTCATTGTTATTAAAACAAAAAGTGTATGCATTAAAGCAAACCTGCCATATACATGGCAAGTATACAGCGCTAGAAGCGATATTTATTTATCAGTTACATGATTAAAAAGCATAAAAAGAGATAATTTCTGTGATTTTCTTAACTTTAGCGTTAAGTTAGACAATACTAAAACAAGAACTAATCTAATAATGTCAGTCATTAGTTTGTCTTTATTTTGGCAAACTAACCCAAGAGGATGGCACGCATATGTCAACAGAGAATGCATTACTGACCATATTGGTCGACAGAATAAATAATGACACTTTAGTGTTACCGACATTACCTGAAGTTGCAGTAAAAGTGAGGCAAGCAGCAGATAACCCAGAAGTAAACTTGATGGATATGGCAGATGTTATCTCCCATGATCCAGCGTTATCGGCACGAATGATTAAAGTGGCCAACAGTGCATTTATGGGGCGCTCAGTTAAAGTCACCAATCTTCATCAAGCCGTCACACGAATTGGTCTACGTCAAATCAAAAATATTGCCACCGCAATGGCGATGGAACAATTGTTTGTATCGCATAATGAGCTGATAAAAGGGTATATGGATAAAGCATGGCAAAAAACCCTTAAAGTTGCATGTCACTCAATTACTCTAATGGACTTTTTCTTACGTCGAAATAAGCAAACATCACTGAACCGAGATACCATTACGCTAGCTTCATTAGTCTATAACATAGGCGTGTTGCCAATTTTGACTGAGGCTGAAAAGCACCCTGAAGTTTTTGCAAATCCAAGTTTTTTGGCACACGCTATCCAAAAGTTAGGAGGCAAAGTAGGTGGCGCAATTATGCGTGCTTGGGGCTTTACTGATGAGTTCGTCGAAGTTGCTGAAAGCTGGGCAAATCCAAACTATCGTCCAGAGCATATATGCTATGTTGACTTTATTCGTATTGGCGCGATTTTAGAAGGCATCTTGCAGGTTTCTGACAAATCGGCAGCATTGCAAACATACGTAGATAAAGGCGTAATAGAATCGCTTGAGTTATTTAATGAAGATGAATATCACGATATGCTTGATGAGGTCAAAGCCATTTTTACTGAATAGCTAAAAACACAAAGCGCGACCAAGTCGCGCTTTGTGTTAATTAACATTTAGGTTAATTTTATAAATCTTCAGCGTCGCCTAAGCCTTGGGTCAGCTCTTCTAGCAACTGTTTAATTTCTTCTGACGCTAAGATGAAGTCAGCATCAAGTTTTACCGCCATATCTTCTTTTGGAATGTCGGCGTTTTCTTCTTTTAATGTTTCTGAATAGCTTAGACGCTTAATCGAACCATCGTTTTGTAGCATGAACTTAACGCGTTCTTGCCAATCAAGAGCCAGTTTAGTTACGCGCTTACCATTTTCTAGGTGTGACTTTACTTCGTCACATGATAAGTCATGGCCTTTCAATTTAACCTGAGCACCACTGTCATCGGCTTCTTCAAGCTCTGCATCGTTACCGATAGAGAAGCCTTCAGGAGTGCTGAAATTAGTTAACCAATCTGTTAAAAATACATCTAAATCATAATTAGCAAATGCAGGTACGACAGGTAGCGTGCCAAGTGATTTACGAAGTAGGGCTAAAAGCTCTTCTGCTTTATTAAAGCTTGCGCTGTTAACGACAACCCAGCCATTTTTTTGGTCAATAAACGCAAACTGTAGGCTCGACTTTTTAAATGCTTGAGGCAGTAAAGTGTGCAGAATATTTTCTTTTAGTTCGTCTTTTTCTTTTTTCTTTACCGGACGGTTTTCTTCCGCTTCGATTTGCTCAACTTTCTCTGCAACCAATTCGTTGATAACGGCCGCAGGCAGTACTTTTTCTTCACGCTTAGCGCATACTAAAATGCTGTCTTGAGAGAAGTGAGATAGAGTTTGACCATGCTTACCAAAGGCTTTTGTCCAACCAAATGTTGAAAGCTCTTGGCCTGTACATGAGCGGAACAGATCTTGTTCTAGGGCTTTGTCGAAGTCTTCTTGAGAGTATGAAACGTCTTGTTTAAAACGGTAGCAGATAAGGTTACTAAACCACATAATTAGGCTAATCCTTTCAATAAATTTGCCCAATCATAACAATAAAAAACTGATGCCGAAATGAATCATTTCGCCATCAGTACGAAATGCTTATGAGTTAAACATTGAGAGCGGTTTAGGCATGTTTTTTGGGAAACTAATATGGTAATGCAAGCCTTTTCCAACTTCGCTTGTTACTTCTATATCACCGCCAAGGGTTTGCTTCACTAAGTTTAAAGTGATATGAGTACCTAACCCACTGCCACCCTGATCACGCTTGGTTGTGAAGAACGGGTCAAACAGTTTTTCTAGCTGATGTTCGGATACACCATTACCATTATCTTTAAAGTCGATAACGACTTCATCTTCTTCGTCTTTAATTATGATATCTATGATGCCACTTTCAATGCCTTCAAAGCCATGAATAAGCGCGTTCATGATCAAGTTTGTAAAAATTTGGCTAATAGCGCCTGCAGGCAGGTTGAGCGTTAAATCTTCAGGGCAATCTAAATTGATATGATGAGATGTTTTCTTTAGTTTTGGATGTAAAGAGCGGATCACTTCACCTAAATACTCTTTGAAATTAATAGTACGTACCGCTTCACTGGCTTGATCGACTGCAATTTGTTTGAAGCTTGCAACCAACTCTGATGCACGGTCTAAATTACTAGTAAGTAAGCTAGTGCTTTGCTTGGCGTCATTAATAAACTCTTCAAGCGCTTTTGGTGATAGGGTTTTTTCTTTGTATGCCGCTTCAATCTGATCTAAACGTTCTTGTAAAAATGAAGTCGCAGTCACACCAATCCCGATTGGTGTATTTACATCATGGGTAATACCTGCAACTAAGCCGCCTAAAGCAGCCATTTTCTCGGAGCCGACTAGGCGCTCCTGTGCTAAGTTCAACTCATCAACATAGCGCTGTAACTCAGTTTGCTTGGTTATGAGTTCTTGTTCAGTTTGTTTACGAAGGTCTATCTCTTCAGTCAGTGTTAGCTTTTGTTTTTCTAATTCATATTTCTGTTGCTGCAAATCCATCATCGCTTGGCTAAGGTTAGATGTTTTGCGCGCGACTTCTTGCTCTAACTGTAAATTATGTTGGTCGAGTTTTTCATTACTAAGTACAAGCTCTTTCTGAGTATGTTCCAGTTCTTCTCGGTAGAGAACAACTTTATCTATTAAACGGTTAAAAGATTCTTCCATTACTTTTAATTCGTTGTGTTCAGTTGTGTGGATCTCGATATGGCGGCCTTCTAAATCGTTTAGTTCAAGATCTTCAATTTGTTCTGTAAATTGCGCAAGTGGTTCAGTTAAGCGTTTTCTAAATGCTAATAAGAAAAGTATGATCAAAAAGGTGGTTTTGATCATTGCGTTACCGATTAGAAAATAAATAGAGATCATGATGCGGCTAAATACCACTTCTCGGCTTGAGAATAAGGTTACATCGCCTACTTGAGTTGTTTTACCCGAAAACTCAAAAATAAGCGGAAATGTATAGCCGAATAAACCGGATGGTGTATCTTCAATTATCGCTTCTTCTTGCACTAACTGCTGGCTATATAGCTCGTGAATATCTAATGAGCGACCTAATTGTGAGAGTACCTCGCCACTATCATCGCGCACAATAATGCCTTCGATCATAGGGATTGCGAGTAAGCCTTCAGCTGTTGTGATGGTTTGTTTATCGTTAAGTTCCCAAATTGCACGGGTTAAACTACGGCTAAATGTTTTTTGTAAAGTGGTTAATTCGTCACGAATGTAATCTTTAGTGTTTACATATTCAGCAATAACCTGCCCACAGGTCACTACAAAAGTGAGTAAGAAGTAGACCGAGAGCACATTTGTTAACAATTCTTTTGATAGGCTTTTCTGTAACATAGAATACCCATAGCTCCTTGGTTACATTTGTAATACATTCAATTAGTTCTAAAGTTAGCTAATAAACGGTTAAAAATAAATAAATAAATCCTTTTTTACTGGAGTATTTATAAATTGTTACTATTTTTTAAAAAAACTTAACCTTACTGCACCAATAAAAGTGTGTTATAAATTTCGCTCGTCTTTTACTTTAGCCTTTTTAGATGTTGTATTTGCTACAGCGAAGATTTTTATATTCATGAATAACCCTAATTTTTCAATACTGGTTTGTGATGATTCAAGTATAGCTCGCAAACAAGTAGTTCGGTGCTTAGGTAACTGTTTAAGCGCTGATATTCAACAAGCAACCAATGGTCGAGAAGCACTTGCTTTACTACGCGAGCAAAACTTTGATCTATTGTGTTTGGATTTAACTATGCCAGAGCTAGATGGTGTTGCTGTACTTGAAACGATCAAAGCAGAGAAAATAGAGTGCTTTGTTATAGTGATTTCAGCTGATATTCAAGCGCAAATGAAGCAAAAAGTAGTTAGTTTGGGAGCCATTGATTTCATCGATAAGCCAATAGATATTGTTCGACTGAAAGCAACTTTGCATAAATTTGGTATTCATTAATCTTTTGTATAACAAAAGTGCATAATTTATCTTTTCTTTAAGGGTTGACAGCTTGGCTACATTTAAGGCAGTCTAAAGGCTATGAAAACATTTAATCACGCAACGACCATTATTATTACAACCATCATCCTTACGGGATAGTGGCATAGGTCGGTGCAACAAATTTATAGGCCTGTGTTCACTAGAACACAGGCCTTTTTCGTTTATGGAATGAGGAAACATAAATAATGCGAGTATTAAAATTTGGTGGGTCGTCCTTGGCCGACTACGCATGTTTGCAACAGGTAGCTCAGTTAGTCAAAGAAGAATTACGCGATGAAATGCTGTTAGTGCTGTCAGCACCAGGTGGCATGACAGATTCATTAGTAGCATTAGCAAGCGCTGCAGAGCAGGGGCAAGATTTTAGTGAGTTATGGCAAGCATTGGTTGCGCGCTGTGAACAATTAAAAGCTGCTGTTGAAGCTGACTTTGGTCAGGTAGTGAATTGGCCTGATTTAAACGAACTTAAGAATAAACTGGATGGTGTTGCACTTTTGAAGTGTTGCCCAGACCAAGTACGTGCTTATGCAATTAGTTTTGGTGAGCGCGTTAGTGTTGCCTTGATGGAGTGTATGCTTAACGAAAGTAATGCTCGTTATTTAGAAGCAACAGACTGTATAGCTTCAGTGGGTGGCTACATTGATGCTGAAGCTGACTTGACCGCAAGTAAGTTACGTTTTCAAGCTGCATTAAAAGCGGCACCGAGCACAATTTATATCATGCCGGGTTTCACTGCTGCCAATGAGCAGGGGGAACTAACAACACTTGGTCGCAATGGTTCAGATTACTCAGCAGCTATTGCGGCAGCATGCCTAGAAGCTGATGTATGCCAGATCTGGACTGATGTTGACGGTGTTTACAATGCTGACCCGCGTTATATCAAAAAAGCATCTAAGGTTGATTCGTTATCTTATAAAGAAGCAATGGAGCTGTCTTACTTTGGTGCGAAAGTATTACACCCGAAAACGATTTTACCTTGTGCTAAAGCAGGCGTGCCGTGCGAGATCAAAAATACTCATAACCCACGTGCAGAAGGTTCAGTGATTAGTAACGACAGTGTGTCGAACGAGCCTGTTAAAGCGCTATCAAGTTTACAAAACCTCGCTATGTTAACGGTGTCTGGCCCAGGTATGAAAGGCAAAGTGGGTATGGCATCAAAAGTATTTAATGCATTGGCGCATGACAATGTGTCAATTGTACTAATCACACAATCTTCGTGTGAATTTAGTATCAGTTTCTGTGTGCATGAGAGCGACCTATCACTTGCTCTAGAAGCATTACAAACTGCTTTCGAATTAGAATCACAAGCCGGTTTAATCGAACCAGTTCAAGTACAGCGTAACCTTGCGATTGTAACCCTAGTTGGTGATAACATGCGTGCGCACAAAGGCTTAGCAGCTAAGTTCTTTGCTTCATTAGCTCAAGCGCAGGTTAACATTGTTGCTATTGCACAAGACTCGACTGAGAGTGCTATTTCAGCGGTTATCGATGGTGAACTATGCAACGACGCAGTGAAAGTGTGCCATGAGAACTTCTTTACTCACATTCCTTCAATCGATGTGTTTTTACTTGGCTGTGGCTTAGTAGGTCAAGAACTTATCCAGCAGTTAAAGCGTCAACAAGCATGGCTTGAAAAACGTAATATTAAACTGAACTTGTACGGTGTTGCTAATTCAAGGCAGCTTTATCTAGATAGCGAAGGCATTGCTTTTGATGGTTGGCAAGACAAATTAGCCGTGTCAGAGCAGGCATTTGATTTAAATTTGGTCGAGCAATTTGTTAAACAAAACCATTTAATTAACCCTGTGATCGTAGATTGTAGCTCAGCCGATAAGCTTGCTGGGCAATATGTTGATTTCTTGAATGCCGGTTTCCACGTTGTTGCGGCAAACAAAAAGGCCAATACTAGCTCGTATGCTTACTACCAAGATTTAGTTGCAGCGACACAGAAGAATAATCGTAAGTTTTTATACGAAACAAACGTAGGTGCAGGCTTACCAGTACTTGATAACCTGAAATCACTCTTTGGTGCCGGTGATGAACTTATTAAGTTCAGCGGTATCTTGTCGGGTTCATTATCGTATATGTTTGGTGCGCTACAAGATGGTTTATCACTTAGCGAAGCCACGTTAAAAGCAAAAGAAAGTGGTTTTACAGAACCAGATCCGCGTGATGATTTATCAGGCACTGATGTTGCTCGAAAACTACTGATCATTGCTCGTGAATCGGGTCTTGAGTTAGAACTAAGCGATATCGAAGTTGAATCTGTTTTACCAAAAGGGTTTGCAGAAGGTGATTCTGTAGCAGATTTCATGGCAAAACTACCATCACTTGATGCACAGTTTAACGACCGTATACAAAGTGCTGCAAGCGAAGGTAAAGTACTTCGTTATGTGGGTACTATTGAAAACGGTCAATGTAAAGTAGGCATTGAAGCCGTAGATAGTAACCATGCTCTTTATGATATCCGTGACGGTGAAAATGCACTGGCCATCTTAAGTCAATATTATCAACCTCGTCCGTTTGTTATCCGTGGTTATGGCGCAGGTGCTGAAGTAACGGCTGCAGGTGTATTTGCCGACATTTTAAAAACGTTAACACGTTAGGAGCTGGTCATGATCCGTGTATATGCACCCGCTTCAATCGGGAATTTTGCTGTAGGCTTTGATGCGTTAGGTGCTGCGCTAGCACCAATCGATGGCACCTTATTAGGCGATGTTGTAGAGGTGAGTGCCGCTGAGCAAGATACTTTTGTCTGCTCTGGCGACTATGCCCATAAACTGCCTGCTAATGCTGAAGAAAACTTGGCTTATCAATGCTTAATTCATTTTAAAGAACACGTTGCACCGACTATGCCAGCGGTAAAACTTGAGCTTAAAAAGAACCTACCAATTGGTTCAGGTTTAGGTTCGAGTGCCTGTTCTGTGGTGGCTGCGTTTGCAGCCCTTGATAAGTTCGCTGAAACCAACTTATCTCAAGAGCAACTTATCGAGTTGATGGCTGATTTTGAAGCCATTGTTAGTGGCGGTCGTCATTACGATAACATCACACCCTGTTATTTAGGTGGCTTGCAATTAACTGGTGAACTCATTCCCAACAAGTCAATTTCGTTACCTGTTGATAATCAATGGTATTACGTAGCGGCTTTTCCGGGATTTTCACTGAATACCGCAAAAGCGCGTTCGGTCTTGCCAACGCAATTATCAATGCACGACAGTGTTGAGTTCGCACAGCGACTTTCTGCATTTAGCAGCTTATTGCTTACAGGTCGCTTTGACGCAGCGCTTTCCATTATGAGTGATGAAATCGCTGAGCCACATCGCGCACCGCTCATTCAAGGCTTTGCCGAAGCAAAGAGTGCCTTGCCAGAGCTTGGTGCAGAGATTGTCAGCATTTCTGGTGCGGGCCCAACATTATTTACCGTGTGTAAGAGCCTGGAAGCTGCTAAGCAGTGTGCGGCTTGGCTGAATGATAATTACATCAATGAGCAGGGCTTCTGCCACATCTGCCAACTTGATCAGCTTGGCACACGACAGCTTTAAAGAATTTAAGGAATAAACATGCAATTACATAATTTAAAAGATGAAACACAACAGGTGTCGTTTGTTGAAGCGGTAAAAACGGGTTTAGGGCGTAATCAAGGTGTATTCTTCCCTAATAGCCTTACACCAATTCAAGACATTGATAAGTTACTTGATTTAGACTTTGTGAGCCGTAGCAGTAAGATTTTATCGCACCTGATTGGTGACGAGCTTCCTGCCGATACCGTTGCACAGATGGTGCAAAATGCGTTTAACTTTGATGTGAAGTTAGTTGAAGTAGAAAAAGATATTTATTGCCTTGAATTATTTCATGGCCCAACGCTTGCGTTTAAAGACTTTGGTGGCCGTTTTATGGCTGAGTGTCTTGCGCAATTTAATCAGGGTGAAAAAGTCACGATTTTAACGGCTACATCAGGCGATACAGGGGCTGCAGTTGCCCATGCATTTTATAATAAGCCAAATATCGATGTCGTGATCTTATACCCGAAAGGTAAAATTTCATTAGCGCAGCAAAAGCTATTCACAACGTTAGGCAACAACATTCACTGCTATGCGGTTGATGGTAGCTTTGATGATTGTCAAAGCATGGTAAAACAGGCGTTTTTAGATGATGAAGTGAAACAAAAGCTTGGTCTGAATTCAGCAAATTCAATTAATATCAGCCGTTTAGTTGCACAGGTTTGCTATTACTTTGAAGCGATTGCTCAATTACCAAAAGAGCAGCGTAGTAAAGCGCATATCTCAGTTCCAAGTGGTAACTTTGGTAATGTGTGTGCCGCGATGATCGGTGCTGTGCTTGGTATGCCAGTAGCGAAATTAAGCGCTACAACTAACCAAAACGACACGGTGCCACGTTTCTTACAAAATAAAGAGTGGGCACCGAATGATACGCTTGAGTCACTATCGAACGCGATGGATGTAAGTAAACCGAATAACTGGCCGCGTGTTCAGTTTATGTTGGATAACGAATGGTTTAGTTATAATGACTTTTATTCAAGCTGTGTTGGTGAAGAAGAAACAAAAGAAGTGATGAAAAAAATTCATCAAACCGGTTACATCGCAGAGCCTCATACTGCAATTGCTTATCAGGGCTTGAAAGAAAATCTAGCTGATGGCAGTGCAGGTATCTTTTTAGCGACTGCACACCCAGCTAAATTCAAAGACAGCGTAGAGCAAATTTTAGACATCGAATTGCCTATGCCGAAACCACTAGCAGATGCATTAGCAAAACAGTGTTTAGCTGAAGATATTAAGTTTGATTATCAATTGCTTCGCACTGAGCTGTTTAATAAATTAGCTTAGTGCTTAATAAAGGTATAAAGAGCGGCTAAGCCGCTCTTTTTAATGCAGTCTTTTAATGAAGCCTTTAATGAAGTAACGAATGACTATGTCGGTTTAAAACCCGCATGATAAGAATGACCCCGGCCGAAATACACAGCAAAATACTGATCATCGAGACGAGTTCACTGTGCGTCCATTGCATCAAGGTGAATGCCGAAATAAAAATGATAAAGGGTTTAAATTCATAGTAATAGCGACGTTTTTTTTGTTTAACACGCTGGCTTGAATGATCGGTTCTTCTGGCTTCTGAACGCATCCGCCAAATATTAGCACCTAATAAAAATAAGATTACACCGATGAGAGTTGGCACATAATTATTTGCCAATGCGATACAGCTTATGCCAAGAAAAAAATATCCGTAGGGGACTAATTCGTATATTGGTTTAGCTAACATGTACTTATACCATCCTTGATATTGACTAGTCCTATAAGCTTAGTTTGTCCCTATAAAAACGCAATTTAATCGGGCGGTTTTTCGTTGAAATAACATTTTAAATATCTATGAAATATTTTAAATCTATAAATTTTTATTATGTATCAATAAAAAAATATCATTATTAAAACACTGTGAAATAAATTCAATCCCTGTTTAAATATGTTCATCTTTACAAGATAGGCAAAAGTGCGTTTTAAGCGTACAATACAGCCTTCAAAAAACACCATACACGTTGCCTTAGGAGACCCCATGTTAGAACGTAGCATGAATATTTCGGATTTCGATCCAGAGTTATTTGCAGCCATCACTAAAGAGACGGCTCGTCAAGAAGAGCATATCGAACTGATCGCGTCTGAAAACTATTGTAGCCCACGCGTACTTGAAGCGCAGGGTTCTCAGCTTACCAACAAATACGCTGAAGGTTATCCAGGCAAACGTTACTATGGCGGTTGTGAGCATGTTGATGTTGTTGAGCAATTAGCAATTGACCGTGCAAACGAATTATTCGGCACAGATTACGCTAACGTTCAACCGCATGCGGGCTCACAAGCAAACGCAGCTGTTTTCCAAGCACTTCTTCAGCCGCACGATACAGTACTAGGTATGAGCTTAGCTCATGGCGGTCACTTAACTCACGGTTCACACGTTAACTTTTCTGGTAAAACGTACAATGCAATTCAATACGGCCTAAACGACGAAACAGGCGAAATTGATTATGCTCAAGTTGAAGCTCTTGCATTAGAGCACAAGCCAAAAATGATCATCGCTGGCTTCTCTGCATACTCAGGCGTTGTTGACTGGGCTAAATTCCGTGAAATCGCTGATAAAGTTGGCGCATACTTATTCGTAGATATGGCTCACGTTGCTGGTCTTATCGCAGCGGGTGTATACCCAAGTCCAATCCCTCACGCACACGTTGTTACAACAACAACTCACAAAACATTAGCGGGTCCTCGTGGCGGTCTAATCGTTTCTGCATGTGGTGATGAAGAGATCTACAAAAAACTAAACAGCGCTGTATTCCCTGGCGGTCAAGGTGGTCCTTTATGCCACATCATCGCTGCTAAAGCGGTTGCTTTCAAAGAAGCTTTACAACCAGAATTCAAAGCGTACCAAGCACAAGTTGTTAAGAACGCTCAAGCTATGGTTGAAGTACTGCAAGAGCGTGGCTACAAAGTTGTTTCTGGTAAAACAGACAACCACTTATTCCTTCTAGACCTAATCGATAAAGATATCACAGGTAAAGATGCTGACGCTGCTCTGGGTAACGCTAACATCACTGTAAATAAAAACTCAGTACCAAACGACCCACGTTCACCGTTTGTAACGTCTGGTCTTCGTATTGGTTCTCCGGCTATTACTCGCCGTGGTTTCAAAGAAGCTGAGTCAAAAGAGCTTGCTGGCTGGATCTGTGACGTACTAGACAACATCAACGATGAGTCTGTTCAAGCAGAAGTAAAAGAGAAAGTTAAAGCTATCTGTAAAAAATTACCAGTTTACGCTTAATTACTGGTTAAACCGTAATTAAGATAACAATAGCGTTGTTTTTTGCTATCATAAAGGCCGCTTACTAAGCGGCCTTTTTGTTTTTTATAAACGGAACTAGAACCCTATGCATTGCCCTTTTTGCACCGCAAAAGATACTAAAGTAATTGATTCTCGACTTGTTGGCGGTGGTCACCAAGTGAGACGTCGACGTGAATGTAACGAATGCCATGAGCGCTTTACCACCTTTGAAGGCGCTGAACTTGTGATGCCAAGAGTCATCAAGCAAGACGGTAGCCGCGAACCATTTAACGAAGACAAGTTACTGAATGGCTTGCATCGCGCTTTAGAGAAACGCCCAGTGAGCACTGAGCAGGTCGACGAAGTCGTTAACATCATTAAATCTCAACTTCGTGCTACCGGTGAGCGTGAAATCTCTAGCCATTTAATTGGCGAATGCATCATGGAGTCGCTGAAAAAACTCGACAAAGTAGCCTATGTGCGCTTTGCATCGGTTTATCGTTCATTTGAAGACATTCGCGAGTTTGGAGAAGAAATCGCTCGTTTAGGTGATTAATCATGTCGTTTACAGAACTTGATACTGTTTACATGGCGCGTGCCATTGAGCTTGCTAAACACGGCCGTTTTACTACCACGCCAAACCCGAATGTTGGCTGTGTACTGGTTAAAGATGACGAAATAGTCGGCGAAGGGTTTCATCAAATCGCAGGGCAGGGCCATGCTGAAGTGAATGCGTTGGCTGTAGCTGGCGATAAAGCAAAGGGCGCCACTGCCTATGTCACTTTAGAGCCTTGTAGTCATTATGGACGCACTCCGCCTTGTGCCGAAGGTTTAAAAGCTGCGGGTGTAAGCAAGGTGATTGCTGCTATGGTTGACCCAAACCCTGCGGTAAGTGGTCGCGGCCTGCAGATATTAGCTGACGCTGGTATTAGTGTGGCATCTGGCTTACTTGAGCAACAAGCGCGCGACTTAAACAAAGGCTTTTTAAAGCGTATGGAAACTGGGTTGCCATATGTAACCTGTAAAATGGCGTGTAGTTTAGATGGTAAAACTGCGCTAAATAACGGTCAAAGTAAATGGATAACAGGCCCTCAAGCGCGCCAAGATGTGCAAGCATTTCGTGCGCAAAGCTGCGCTATCTTAACCGGTGCAGACACCGTTATTACTGATAATGCAAAACTTAATGTCCGTGTTGATGAGTTGCCATTTCCCATGCCAACCTCGTTGCCTTTGCGCCAACCAACCCGAATCATTATTGACTCACAAAACAGGTTAACGCCTGAGCTTGCGTTATTCAGCATCGAGAGCCCGGTAATAATTTTTACCACTTCGCTTGATAATCACACCAAGTGGCCTCACTTTGTTAAACACGAAGTGGTGCCAGCAGTTAACAATAAAGTTGATTTATCGGCGGTTTTAAAGCGTCTTGCTGAACTGCAATTTAATCATATTTGGCTCGAAGCGGGGGCAACCCTTGCTGGGGTGTTTGCCGAGCAAGATTTAATTGACGAATATATTGTTTATATTGCCCCTAAGTTAGTAGGTGATATGGGCAAAAGCTTACTAAACTTTGCAGAAGTCACCATGATGAGTGATATCACTGAGCTGACCTTTACTGACACAGTGATGATTGGCGACGATATTCGCTTAACAGCGACAAAAGCAAAGCAAGCCTCAAAAATTGAAAATAAAGAGTAGCACTATGTTTACTGGAATTATTGAAGCAACAGGTAAAATTGTTGAACTAACACAAAAGCAAGGCGATCTAGCTATTCGTATTCAAAGCGCTAATTTGGATATGGAAGACGTCAAGCTCGGTGACAGTATTGCCACCAATGGTGTGTGTTTAACGGTTGTCGCTAAACATAGCGATGGTTTTAGTGCTGACTTATCAAACGAAACAATTAGCTTAACTGGGTTTGCACATTATAAAAAAGGGCAAACAGTTAACCTCGAAAAAGCTATGCAACCGGTTTCTCGCCTAGGTGGGCACTTAGTGTCAGGCCATGTTGATGGTATTGCTACTGTCGAAAGTATTAGTCCTAATGCTCGTGCAACTGAGTATTGGTTAAGTACTGACAATGATTTAATGAAGTACATTCCGTACAAAGGCTCGGTGTGTATTGATGGCATTAGCCTAACCGTCAACGAGGTTGAGCAAAATCGCTTTAAGCTAACGATTGTTCCACATACTGCTGAGCAAACAACGATTGCAGAATTTCAGGTGGGTACTCAGGTGAACTTAGAAGTTGACCAGATTGCTCGCTATTTAGAGCGCCTAATTAAAGGGGCTGAACAACCTTCCCGTTCAGACATATCAATGAGCTTGCTCGCACAAGCTGGCTTTATTAAATAAGCAAAGATACGTCACTATTAATCATACTCTCATGGGCACATTATGAATTTACACAGCGCGCAAGAAATTATCGATGACATTAAAGCCGGTAAAATGGTTATTTTAATGGACGATGAAGACCGAGAAAATGAAGGCGATTTAATTATCGCGGCAGAACATATCAGTGCTGATGCCATCAACTTTATGGCAACACACGGCCGTGGTTTAATTTGTTTAACAATGACACAAGAGCGTTGTCAGCAGTTAGAATTACCACTGATGGTTAAAAATAACGGTGCAGCTTTTTCAACTAACTTCACTATGTCGATTGAAGCGGCGAAAGGCGTAACTACAGGTATTTCAGCAGCCGACCGCGCACGTACTGTACAAGCCGCAATCGCTAAAGGTGCCGTACCGAGCGATATCGTACAGCCAGGGCATATTTTCCCAATTATGGCGCAGCCTGGTGGCGTGTTAACACGTGCTGGTCATACTGAAGCGGGTTGTGATTTAGCACGTTTAGCAGGTCTTGAACCTTCATCTGTGATTGTTGAAATTCTAAATGCAGATGGCACTATGGCCCGTCGCCCAGATCTTGAAGTATTTGCTAAAGAGCATGACTTAAAGATTGGCACTATTGCAGATTTAATTGAATACCGAAACCTAAACGAAACCACCATTGAGCGTGTTGCTAAATGTAAACTACCAACGGATCATGGTGAGTTTGATTTAGTGACCTACAAAGACACAATTGATGGTCAGCTTCACTATGTTTTACAAAAAGGTGAAGTATCGAAAGATGAGCCAACGTTAGTACGAGTTCACTTACAAAGCACCTTTAACGATATTCTATTATCAGATAGAAGTGCTGATCGTAGCTGGGGCTTATCAGATGCTATGGCTTATATCGCTGAGCATAACGGCGTGCTGGTTATTTTAGGTAAACAAGAGTCAACAGAAGATCTAGAAGCAACCGTTAAAGCCTTTGCCGCTGAAGATGCGGGCGAAAATGTCAGTCATCGTAAATTCCAAGGTACCTCGCGTACTGTGGGTGTTGGTTCGCAAATTTTGGCTGATTTAGGTATTGAAAAGATGCGCTTAATGAGCCGTCCTAAGAAGTACCACGCGCTATCTGGTTTCCACTTAGAAGTGGTTGACTATGTTGAGCCTCGCTCTTAATTTGGGAAAATAGATTTACTAGGCTACTTTTATATTTTTGTGGTATTATGCGCCGTAATTTTTGCGCAATCGCAACCGCTTAAACTTATTTTTTAGGGTTATTAAATGAAAATTATTGAAGGTAACAAATACGCACCGGGCAAAAAATTTGCCATTGTCATTTCTCGCTTTAATGACTTTATTGGTAGCAGCCTATTAGCAGGTGCTGTTGATGAGCTTAAGCGCACAGGTGGTGTTTCTGAAGACGACATTACTGTTGTTTACGTACCAGGTGCCGTTGAATTACCTTTAGCAGCGAAACGCGTTGCAGCAAAGAAAGAACACGATGCAATCATCGCTCTAGGTGTCGTGATCAGAGGTGGTACGCCACACTTTGATTTAGTCGCTGGCGAATCAAACAAAGGTCTTGCACAAGTATCTCTTGAGTACGATATCCCGGTTGCATTTGGCGTATTAACCACTGAAAGCATTGAGCAAGCAATTGAGCGCGCAGGTACCAAAATGGGTAATAAAGGCGGCGAAGCTGCTTTAGGTGCGCTTGAAATGGTTAATGTGTTAGACAAAATTTAAGTTTAAGGAATCTCTGTGAAACCAGCAGCAAGACGTAAAGCACGTATCTTAGCACTTCAAGCCGTATACTCTTGGCAGTTAAGCGGCAACCCAATTGCTGATATTGAACAGCAAATGTTAATTGAAAATGATGTGACTAAGATCGACGTCGAATATTTCAAAGACCTAGCACGCGGTGTTGTTGTTAACTGTAAGCAATTAGATGAAATCGTTGCACCACATTTAGCACGCCCAGCTGATGAGTTAGACATGGTCGAAAAAGCAATTTTACGTCTGTCTGGCTATGAGCTGAAATTCCGTGAAGACGTACCTTACAAAGTGGCAATCAATGAAGGCATTGAGCTTGCTAAGATGTTTGGTGCTGAAGACAGCCATAAATTTGTCAACGGTGTACTTGATAAAGCAGTGAAAGAACTGCGTAAGTAAGTAACCCCGTAAAGGAGAGCCGGCTTGGGCCGGCTTTTTTGTGTATGAAGGAATTTGAATTAATCAATCGTTATTTTAAGGGCCGTGGCATTATTCGCCGTGATGTGAACCTAGGTATTGGTGACGATTGTGCCTTAGTAACTGTGCCTGAAAACTGTCAATTGGCGGTAACAACAGATACTTTAGTTGCGGGCGTACACTTTTTTGATGACATCTCTGCCCGTGCTCTTGGGCATCGAGCTTTAGCTGTTAACTTAAGTGATCTTGCGGCAATGGGCGCTGAACCTACGTGGATTTCGGTAGGCCTAACTTTGCCTGAAGCAAATATAGAGTGGCTTGAAGAGTTCACTGAAGGCATGCATGAAATTGCAGAGTACTTCAATGTGCAAATCATTGGTGGTGATACCACTCAAGGTCCTTTAACTATTACGATTTGTGCTAAAGGCATCGTGCCTGAAGGCAAAGCACTGCGCCGTAGCGGTGCTAAAGTGGGCGATTGGATTTATGTAACAGGTCCATTAGGAGATGCTGGTGTAGCCATTGAAGCCCGTAAACAAGGCCTCGATATCGCCCCTGAACACTTAAGCTATTTAAATAATCGTTTTGATTATCCGACGCCACGTGTAGCAGCGGGGCAAGTTTTGCGAGGCGCAGCCTCTTCAGCAATTGATATCTCCGATGGCTTATTAGCTGATTTAGGCCATATTTTAGCGCTATCGCAAGTTAGTGCGGTGATCAATGTTGATAAAGTGCCTGTTTCTGATGCATTAAATTCGTCGATTCCACGTGCTGAGCAATTTGACTATATCTTAAATTACGGTGACGACTATGAGTTGCTGTTTACTGTGCCAGAAAGCAATAAAAGCATGGTTGATATGAAACTGCGCCAATATGGTGTAGAAGCAAGCTGTGTAGGTCAAATTAAAAGTGGCGAAGGTGAGATTGAGCTATTGCTTGACGGCGAAAAGTTTAACTACCAAGGAAAAGGCTTTCAGCACTTTACAAAGGAGCCGGTTTGAGCAGTAACCGTTTATTCAATTTAAAACGCCCACACCAATTTTTTGGTCTGGGTTTTGGCTTAGGCCTTGCCCCTAAAGCGCCAGGCACCTTTGGTACCTTTGCTGCCTTGCCATTTATTTTCACCACAATGTATTTTCCGCTTTGGTTACAAATTGTATTTGCTGTCGTGATCAGCGTGTTTGGTATTTGGGCATGTGGTAAAACAGCAGATGACTTAGGGGTGCATGATCATCCAGCCATTGTTTGGGATGAAGTTGCTGGTTATTATATCACCATGATTGGTGCTGCACTGAGTTGGCAGTCACTGTTGGTTGGTTTTTTATTGTTCCGCTTTTTTGATATCGCTAAACCAGGTCCTATCAGAATTTTAGATAGACGTTTACACGGGGGCTTGGGCATCATGGCTGATGATATTTTAGCAGGTATTTTTTCATTAATTTGTGTTCAAGCCTTGTTTAAAGCAGGCTATTTGCCTTTTTAAACGATGAGTTAAGTGTTACTTGGTGGCAAGTATATGATGCGATTTCTAGTTGTCTGTTTGTTGATGCTTTGCTGCATGCCTGCGTTTGCATCTATTACTGACTATGTCGTCAAACAGTGGAACATCCAAAATGGCTTGCCATCGCAATCATTAAAAAGTATTGCTCAAGATGAGCAAGGCTATATGTGGCTGGGTACTCAGTTTGGCTTAAGCCGCTTTGATGGTAATACGTTCACTAACTTCAATACGCAAAACAGCGACTTCCTGCCAAGTAATGGTATCAATAAATTACTAGTCGATAGCACAGGGTTACTTTGGGTTGGTACCAAGAATGGTTTAGTAACACTTGATCCTAAAACCATGATGTCGCAAACCTTTAACGTTAAAGGTCCGGTGCGCGATATTCTCGAAGATTCCAAAGGCAGTATTTGGATTGCAGCGAATGGCCTTTATTATGTTGCTCGAAATCAAGTCACACTCAATCAAAACTCCGCGTTAATTGTACCGGTCTCGAATGCCACTGCTATTACGCAAATTGTTGGTTCGGTGAGTCAAATGGCATTGTCGCCAGAAGGCATTTGGCTGGTTAATGAGCGTCACTTATTGCGTTTAACTAATACCTCTTCTGATTTTGCGAAATTACGATTAGAGCTGACTGCCAAGGTTTCACTACCTGAACGATTAGCGCAAACCATTATTCATGACATGGCGTGGCTTGAAGGTAACTTGTATCTTGCCTCAGAGCTTGGTGCCTACTTTCTTGATTTAGATGACGAGCTGCGTCCATTCCCACTGCCAAATGCCAGTAACTCTGCCGTTTATAAGTTTATGAGCGACTCCGATGGCGCGCTATGGATCTCTACTTATGGACGCTTATTATTTCGTAATAATTCAGGAGATTGGCAATGGGTTGAACCTAGCCAGCTCGATCAAAGCATTTGGTTTGCCGATATTTTCCGTGACAATCAAAATAACATTTGGCTGGCAAGCTTCAGTGAAGGCTTATGGCTTGCTCACGAAGGGCGTATTGAACGTCACTCAGCTATCTCAAATATGACCGAAGCGGTGATGGCGATTAGCCAAGCACCTGATGGCAAATTATGGGTGGCTAACCGTAGCGGTGTTGGCTACTTCGACTACAACAAGAATTTTGTAAATCAAATTCCGAGTAATCAGTTTGGTCGAGCAGCAGTGCACGACTTACAATTTGATGGTGATCGTTTGTACATCGCAACAGGCCGCGGTGTGTTTTATTACGAAAACCAAAACCTGTATACGGTGCCTGGGCGAGCGCTGCGCGATAACCCAGTATTTGCAATTAGCCGTTCTAGCAAAGGTGGATTTTGGCTCGGTACTGGCCGCGGTATGTACCGCTTAAGTTATGGTGGTTTAACACCTTTTGCATACAATGCCTTCTTAAGCAGCAAATTTATTACTTATGTTCATGATGAGCAGAATTTTGGCTTAATAGGTACCAGTAAAGGGGCTTATTACTTTACCGACCGCGGGATTGAAAAAATTGGCGACCAAACTAGTTTAGAAAGTGCTTACGTCACCAGTATTTTGAATATCGAAGGAGTGGGAATATTAATTGGTTCACTTAACGATGGCTTATTTTATCGCAGTACCAAAGGGCAGTGGCGTCAGTTAGATGCCACCGATGGTCTACCGTATGGCTCTATTTTCAGTCTAGTTTACGACAAGCAATTAAAACGTATTTGGGTCAGTACTATGAAAGGCGTATACCGTATGCCTGTAGAGCAGTTTGGTACTGATATCGAAAGTTTAAAAGTAGAACAAGTGATCTCATCGTTTGACCGTCAACTTGATGGTAAAGCCAGTCAATGTTGTGCTGGCCTTGGCCATGATGCTGTAGCAGACACAGGCAACTCTATTTGGTACCCAAGTCTGCAAGGTGTGGTAGAAATACCAAAGAGCGTTGAGCTGTTTGGTGTACAAGCACTTAAGCCTCGCATTGAAAGCTTGATCACGCCGCTTCGTCATTTAAGTACTGCAACTTTAGGTAATAAGCCTGAGCTACAAATTGATGAACGCGATGTAACGTTAAAATATACCGCGATTGATTATTATGCCCCTTCAAGTATCGAGTTCCGTTACCGTTTAAGTGGCTTAGACAGTGACTGGCGTTATGCCAATACTCGTCGTGAGGCAATCTATACCAACTTACCGCCGGGGTCGTTTTTGTTCCAACTTGAAGCAAAGCGTCGTGGTGAAGATTGGCAAAAAGCACGTCGTACCGAGTACAGCTTTGTAGTGCCGCGTCGTTTTGATGAGACTATTTATTTTAGACTCTTGATCACCAGCAGCTTTATTTTACTGTTCTACCTCGTGTTTTGGGTATTTAGAGCTCAAGAGAAACGTAAGCAATTAGCCCTTGAAAGCTTAGTAACAGAACGTACCGTAGAGCTTCGAGAAGCTAACGATAAGCTTAACCAAGTGAACTCACAGCTTAAGCTAGTTAGTCACTCAGATGAGCTTACAGGCTTACGTAGCCGTCGCTTCTTGTTTGATCAGCTCCCTAAAGATATCGAACACTTCCAGCGTAACTCACAGTCATTGCAAGCGCAGGGTAAGTCGCTAGTGCTATTAATAATAAACTTTGATAACTTCAGCCGCATTAATGATGCGTATGGCCCACTTGCAGGCGATAGCTGTTTACAGCAAATGGCGACTTTGTTGAATAGCCGTACTCAAGGTTCTGACTATGTTGCGCGTTGGAGTGGTGACGAGTTTTTACTCTTACTACGTGATTTCAAACGCACAGCAATAGACAATTATGTGGCCGATTTATGTGAAGCAATTGCAGCAAACCCATTTAGATTACCGAATGGGCAGTCGACCACTATCACTGCGTCGATTGGTTGGTCTTTTTATCCGTTACCTTTACTGGGTGGCCAAGTTATTGGTTGGGAAACCTCAGTTAACCTTGCCGATATCGCACTGCATCAAGTTAAAAAGCGCGGTGGCGATGGTGTAGCAAACATTACCTTTGATGAGCAATTAGATGCCTTTGAGTTCGAGCAAAGCAACAATGTTGATCAGCAACTCAGCGCACTGCAAGCCAATGGTTTAGCCGATATTAAAATTTGGATGCGTTAAATATAGTGTTGTTGACATGATGTTTCGGGGGGTGTTAATTTTTTGGTGATTAAGTTTTTTATAAAAAGGGAAGGATATGAAAAAAATAATTGTAATGTTCATTAGCATATTGGGTTTTTATTCATCAAACGGTGTAGCTGATATTCAATCGGAGGCTTTTTTTTGCAAACAATGTACTAGTAAAGAGGTTGCTAGGACAATTGCCAAAAATGAGTACATTAACCCTAAGAAATGTTATCCAGAAGATCCTAATCGCCCAATGAGCATTGATAATATGATATGTGGCTCTGTTCAGAAAAATGTAGTTTTAGTAAATCCTGTCACAAAAACAGTTTATAGCTTTTTATTAGGGCATAGCAAAGTTGCTCCAACATTTTCTGCTCAAGCATTAGATAGGACACTAACTCAGGATCAAATTGAAGGCTATCAAGCTGTTGTTGATTATAATGAAGCTCTTAGTTATGCGATAAGTAATATTCAGAATTATGAGGCGAATAATATTCAAAATACAATGGTTTTTAATTCAGTGCCAATGACTTCATCATCAGATACTTGCCCTGATAATACAGCTCTATCGATGTTAGTTGATCCAAATAAAATGAATCATCTTAAAGAGTTAATGAATTTATCTCTAATGTTCAACTTAGAAGGTGCTCCGACCGGAGAGGTAGTAAACCGCATTAACAACTCAGGGCGAGTTAGCCCTTCAAGTGTTGGAGTCAACTTAAATGGTGTCAGTTACAATGTGAAATACACTGAAGAAACGAAAAAGCCTGTTTTGATTTGGGAGTTTGAACAAAGTGAAAAAGAAAGCTCATTCAAAGATGGTTTAGTTTTTGACTATGAAATCTACCTTTATGACTCTAATGGTGCTCCACGTACTCGTTACACTGTAATTGATGAAGCATCAAGAGTTGCCGGAATGACCTTGTCTGCTCTAAAAGGTAGTGATACAGGACCTGCACTCATTGATAATGAATGCACTCTTGATAAGTTAGCAGAATTGAATGAAACAGGGGCGTTTACCAATTCGAACGGAGGTGTTGTAGGATTCAATGGTTCATCTGGAGCTACTAACACTATTATCAACGGTAGTGGTGGTGGTGGTGAAACTTGCACGATCTTTTTTGAGCAACATGGAACTGGTCAATCAATAGTATTCCGTGTTCCTAGATCAATGTGTAATTAGAAAAATGCCTTACCTAGGGCTAGATAAGGCATTGGAGGCCAACAGAGGCGTTCGTTACCTAAACACCTTTTGATGGTTAGTGTTTAAGCCAAGCTGGTAAAACAGCCACAGACTCTGGGGCGGTAAAGGAGTAGCTCACCGTTGCTGCAATGTCACCGCTAGGGCTATTTAAAATATTATCAAAGCGCATAACTAGGCCATTTGATTTTTCGGCAACATATAAATCATTACCCGTATACATAATATCGACAGGGTTACCTAATTGGCTTGCAGGACCTGCGATATTTACACTTACATTGGTTAAACCACTGGCCATAGCGGCACTATTAATCACATAAATTTTCCCGTCGGTGGCATCGGCTGCAGAGCCAACATCAGAAACTATTAGTGAGTCACTTAATGGGTCGTAATCAATACCATGAATATTGGTTGGTGCAGCAAATGCAGTGCCGCCCGATGCAGGGGTAATTAAACGATCTTCACCTGTAATGGTTGTCATACCTGACATCCACTTGCTTTTCACTTCATCAAAAACAGCAATTGTGCCATTGGTAAGTGCAACAAATGCCCTGTCAGTTGATGGATCATAGTCTACATCCCAAGGGCGTGCACTAGCACTGGGTGTTAGGGTCATTAATGGGCTTACATCACCTGTTGCGCAGCTAGAGAAAATGAGAACACCAGGCGTTGTTGCATTAAATTCAGCAACAAAAATCATGCCTGTATCTGAAGCTATATCAATACCTTTTGGTGAGATAATACCAGTACTTGCTCCCATGATTGTTCTATCTTGGTTGGTTGCGTAACTTTCGCCGTTACGCTGTGTTGCAACCTTGTTTGAAATAACGATACCACCCATCGATGTAACTGCATCATCAAATGTTGCGTAGCTAGTGCCAGACTTATCAAAAGCCACACTTTCAATTGTTTGACTTGCATTATACGTTGCCAGTTCGGCTGTTAAAGGTGCGTTTAAACGACTAATTTGACCTGTTGTTGGACCTACTGTTCCTGGGTTACTACTTACAGCTACACCGAGCAGGGGCATGTTAACCATAATACTATCAGAGCTATCTTGCATATTATTATGCATAACGGTTTCTGTTATTGATTCAGGTTTTGTTGTTGGCGTGATGAGATCTGGTGATACATCACCACTTTCGCCTGCAAATATATTACTAAATACTAAAACTGCATCATTTGATTTTTCAGCCACACGCAAGTCGCTGCCAGTAAGACTTATATCCACAGGGTTACCGAGCATAGACATTGGGCCTGCTATATGACGGTCAACCGCTACCATACCATCTGCTTGAGCAGCATTTGAAATGACAAAGAGTGCACCATCTGTTGCATCAGATGCACTACCTACATCAGACAGCACAAGCTTGTTACTAGTCATATCTAAAGCAATACCATGAATATTGACTGAGATTTTTGTACCAGTTTCATCACTTGGTGTAATGGTTCGAGTTGGTGTTGCAGCAAAACCACCCATTACATAACTGTCGTAAACAGCAACATCACCATTAGTTAGTGCGACGTAAAGACGATCATTATTTTCATCGTACGTAAGATCCCATGGTGTTGCATCAGTTACCGTTGTTGCTAATGGTGCTACATCGCCTGCAGCTTCTTTACCAAATACAGTTACTTGCATAGCATTGAAATCAGCAATAAAAACAAGACCATATTTATTAGAAATATGTATGCCCTTCGGATTTACAAGTGTGGTGTTTGTGCCAGTTAATGTACGATCAATATTATTGGTGTACATGCCATCTGCACGGTTTAACACTTGGCATACGGTACTCAGTGCTCCATTTCCAGAATCAGCAGCTTGCACTAAATTACCTAAGCTATCGAAAACAACACCTTCATTAGCACCAGTATTAAATGTTGTGAGTTTAGCGGCATTTTGATCAATGAGGTTGATAGTGCCCGCATTATCTGAGCCATTGTTCGCTAATATAAATGTTGCTGATGCAAAGCCAGGAGCGCCATCGTTGCCATTCATACCATCAGCGCCATTTTGACCATCAGCGCCATTTTGGCCATCGACACCATTAGTACCATCTAGCCCTGCTGCACCTTGAGCTCCCATAGCACCATCTTTACCATCATCTCCATCACACCCTGTAATACCCAGCATCACAGCAAGAGCAATGGCAGAAAACATGACCTTAGATAGTTTTGAATTAGCGAGTTGTTGATCTTTAATAGCTTTACTTTTAATCGTATTCATTTGTCTATACCTTTTAAATATTCCATCAAATGTGAACAAACAACCTGTATTGTTTAACGACAAAATACGTGCTCACGAGTTAACCTCAATGAATAAACGGCTAGCTAAAGATATTGGATGCAAGAAAATAGAAAATAGGTAAGTTATTTTTTATGTGTATGGTTTTAAATAATAAAAAAGGAGCCATGAGGCTCCTTTTTAATGAATTGCGTATAGTTTTTAAGCCATGAACTCTTTAATGCGAGTTAAGATGCCATTGGCATCTAGGCCCATCTCAGCGTGCATTTCATCTTGTGTGCCATGCTTAATGAACTCATCTGGAATACCTAAATTTAAGATAGTCACATCGGCTTTGATTGCAGCCAAATATTCATTCACAGCAGAACCAGCACCGCCTGCAATGGCATTGTCTTCTAAAGTAACAATGACATCATGGCTGCTAAGTAACTCATTAATAGCTTCAGTATCAAGTGGTTTGATAAAGCGCATATCAATCACTGTTGCATTTAGCTCATCTGCGGCTACTTTGGCGCTCTCTAACAGCGTACCAAACGACAAGATGGCCACTTTACTACCTTGTTTGATACTACGCGCTTTACCGATTTCAATCGCACTCATTGTTGATTCAACATCACAATTGCCGGCACTACCACGTGGGTAACGAACAGCGACAGGTTGATTGCATTGGTAGCCAGTGTAAAGCATTTGGCGGCACTCGTTAGTGTCGCTTGGCGCCATAATAATCATATTAGGAATACAGCGCATAAAACTTAAGTCATAGGCGCCTTGGTGAGTTTCACCATCAGCACCAACAATACCTGCACGGTCAATAGCGAATAAAACAGGTAAGTTTTGTAATGCTACATCGTGGATAAGTTGATCGTAAGCGCGTTGTAAAAAGCTTGAATAAATAGCAACAACAGGCTTCAACCCTTCACAAGCAAGGCCTGCTGCAAGCGTTACAGCATGTTGTTCAGCAATCGCCACATCAAAGTATTGCGCAGGATACTCTTTTGAAAAACGCACCATGCCTGAACCTTCACGCATCGCAGGGGTAATTGCCATTAGCTTGTCGTCTTGGGCTGCCATATCGCATAACCAGTCACCAAACACATTTGAGAATGTGGCAGCACCCGGTTTTGATTTTGGTAATTTCGACATGCTCGGATCAAATTTTGGTACGCCGTGGTAGCCAATTGGATCCGCTTCAGCAGGCTTATAACCTTTACCTTTTTGCGTTTTAATATGTAGTAACTGTGGGCCTTTAAGGTTACGCATATTACGTAAGGTATCAACCAACATATTTACATCATGACCATCGATTGGGCCGATGTAATTTAGGCCTAACTCTTCAAAGAACGTGCCCGGAATGACCATCCCTTTTAGGTGCTCTTCCATGCGGCTAGCAAGTTCTTTCACAGGCGGTAAACCAGAAAGGAGCTTTTTACTGCCTTCACGAATATTGGTGTAGAAGCTGCCAGATAAAATTCGGGCAAAGTGGTTATTGAGTGCACCTACGTTTTCTGAAATCGACATTTCATTGTCGTTTAAGATAATTAACACGTTAGGGTTAACATCACCCATGTGATTCATTGCTTCAAATGCCATACCAGCAGTGATCGCACCATCGCCAATAACAGCAACAGTTTTACGATCTTTACCTTCTTTTTCTGCAGCAATGGCCATACCTAAGGCTGCTGAAATTGAGGTGCTCGAATGACCAACACTAAATGTATCGTAAGGGCTTTCTTCACGGAATGGGAAAGGGTGCAAACCGTCTTTTTGACGAATAGTATGCATTTGGTCACGACGACCCGTTAAGATTTTATGCGGGTATGCTTGATGACCCACATCCCAAACTAAACGATCTTCAGGAGTGTTATAAACATAATGCAGTGCAACTGTTAACTCAACAGTGCCTAAACCTGATGCTAGATGACCACTACTTTGCGAAACTGAGTTAAGTAGGTATTCGCGTAACTCTTTACTAAACGCAGGTAACTTGTCTTGCGCTAAATCACGCAGTTGTGCTGGTTCGTCAACCAAACTTAATAATGGATACTTGCTACTATCAAGTGTCATGATTTTTTATACATCCTTCGCTAACCAGAGTGCATTATAGCCCATTGCCGCTCCGATTTTTTAGTTATTTTGTCTTTCTTTTTAGGTATTAATAATTGCGTTCAACAATATAGCTTGCAAGACTCGCCAATTCGCTGGTGTCGTAATCAATAGCCTCAAGAGCTTGATGAGCTTGAGCCAGCAAATCTTGTGCTTTGTGCTTTGCGCCTGCCATCCCTAATAAAGCAGGGTAGGTTGCTTTGTTTGCAGCAACATCGGAACCCTGTGGCTTACCTAATGTTTCAGTATCAGCTTCTACATCAAGGATATCGTCTTGTACCTGAAAGGCCAGCCCAATTGCTTGACCGAATCGGTTTAATTGCGCGAGTGTATGTTCATCACAGCTTTTTGCACTCAATGCACCGAGTGTAATTGCACAATTAAGCAAGGCACCCGTTTTTAGCTGATGAATGCGCTCTAGCTGAGCAACTGTAATTTCTTTATCGGTCGCTTCAATATCCAGTGCTTGCCCACCTACCATACCTTCAATACCTGAGGCTTTGCTTAATGAGGCAATCATTTTTACTTGCTGGCTCGCAGAAACAGCAAATTGATGATTGGCAATTAAATCAAATGCCAGTGTTTGTAAGGCATCACCTGCGAGTATGGCTTGTGCTTCGCCATAGACAATATGACAGGTAGGGCGGCCACGTCTTAAGTCATCATCATCCATTGCTGGTAAGTCATCATGAACTAAAGAATAGCTATGAATACACTCAATAGCGGCGGCAAGAATATCAAGATCGGCCTTGTCCGCGCCCATCATCCGGCCCGTTGCATATACAAGGTAAGGACGTAAGCGTTTACCACCATTTAGAACACCGTAGTGGGTGGCTTCTTTGATGTTTTTTTCGGTATTAAGTGGCTGTTCAAAATAGCGATTTAAGTGTGCTTCTACGTCTTCACGAGCGCGTTGTAATTGTTCTTTTAATTGCACTTAATTAGTCCAAGTTTGAATCAAAATTGCTAAGAGGCGCTTGGCTATCGTTACCCATTAAAATGGCAACTTTTTGTTCGGCTTGTTGTAACTTACCAGACGAAGCGTTTGCTAGCGCAATGCCGCGTTCAAATTGTTTTAGTGATTGTTCCAGTGACAATTCACCTTGCTCCATTTGTGCAACAATTTGAGATAATTCATCCAGTGCTTCTTCAAAGCTTAAGTTTTCTGGTTTCTTTGTTGCCATTGTGGCCTCGGTAGCTGTTAGAAAGTGAGGCCAATTTTAGGGGGAATGCTAAACTAGGTCAAAGAATGATGTGTTTTTTTACGCATAATTCATTTTTAGTATGCTATTTTTACGATTTTAAATACAGCTTAAACTTGTAGCTTAAAAATCTTACATTAAAATAAAATTAATTCATTTAATGATTTAAGTATTTCAACTGCTTGCCGATAAGCAGTTAATAATAAAAATTTGATACTTGAGTGTATCGTGTAATTGTTCCTCTGGAGGGGTATGTGGATTTAGCAACCATAATAGGTATTCTTGGTGCCATAGGCTTAATTGCTATGTCGATGGTGTTAAGTAGTGATGGCCAAGTTGCAATGTTTTACAACACGCCTTCGGTGGTCATTGTATTTGGTGGTTCGATTTTTATTGTATTATCAAATTTCACCATGGGGCAATTTTTGGGCATAGGTAAAGTGGCAGCAAAAGCTTTTATGTTCAAAATCGAATCTCCGGAAGAATTAATTGAAAAAGCAGTAGAATTAGCTGATTCTGCACGTAAAGGTGGCTTCTTAGCATTAGAAGAAGCTGAAATCCCCAACGGTTTTATGCGTAAAGGGGTCGATATGTTAGTGGATGGTCATGATGCTGATGTCGTTCGCGCCACGCTGCAAAAAGATATTTCTCTTACTGCTAACCGTCATGAACTCGGTGCTGGTTTATTCAAATCACTTGCCGATATTGCGCCTGCAATGGGTATGATCGGTACGCTAATCGGTCTGGTTGCTATGTTATCAAACATGGATGACCCAAAGGCAATCGGCCCAGCAATGGCAGTTGCCCTTTTAACAACTCTTTATGGTGCTTTCTTAGCAAACGTTGTCGCTATTCCAATTCAGGTAAAACTAGAACTGCGTAAAGACGAAGAAGCCCTTAATCAACGCTTAATTCTTGACGCGGTGCTAGGTATTCAAGACGGTCAGAACCCGAAAGTAATTGAAGGTATTTTGAAAAACTACTTAGCCGAATCAAAACGTAAAGTTGATACCGAGGAGTAGAGCATGTCAGATGAAGAGTGCAAATGTCCTCCACCAGGCTTGCCTGCATGGATGGGTACCTTCGCGGATTTAATGTCATTATTAATGTGCTTCTTTGTACTCTTGCTTGCTTTCTCAGAAATGGACGTACTGAAGTTTAAGCAAATTGCTGGCTCTATGAAGTTTGCTTTTGGTGTACAAAATAAAATTGAAGTAAAAGATATTCCAAAGGGAACCTCGGTCATTGCCATGGAGTTCACTCCAGGCAAACCTGAGCCAACACCTATTGAAACGATTCAGCAACAAACCGTAGAAATGACGCAACAAATGCTTGAGTTTCAGGCTGGCGACGAAAGCTCCGCCGGTGGTCGTCAAGAACAGCGCGGTAATAAGCGTGGTGGAGAATCGCAAAGTACGGCTCAGCAACAAGCCTTGGAGCAGTCAATTTCTGCAGCTGATCAAGAACAAACCAATGAGCTTGTGAAGAAAATTGCCCAGCAACTAGAACAGCAAATTATGGATGGGGCAATTGAGCTTGAGTCATTAGGCCAGCAAATTATTATTCGCATTCGTGAGAATGGTTCATTCCCATCAGGTAGTGCTTTTTTACAGCCAAAGTTTAAACCTATCATTCGTGATATTGCTACGCTGTTAAAAGATGTGCCAGGTGAAATAACTGTGTCAGGGCACACTGATGACTTCCAAGTATCGAATGAGCTTTATACCAATAATTGGGATTTATCATCAAAGCGTGCGGTGGCAGTTGCCAGTGAAATGGAAAAAGCGCCAGGGTTTGATAAGTCCCGTATGATGGTAGTCGGCCACGCAGAAACGAGGCCTTTAGTACCGAATGTAACCGACGAAGATCGCAAGCGAAATCGCCGTGTTGAAATCTCTATTATGCAAGGTAAAGCACACGAATCTGAACCTATTGATGTAAGGCAGTAAATCAATTAAAGTTAAGCCTCATTAACAAATGTAATAGAGAATAAAAATGAAAAAAGTTGATAAATATAGCTACATGCCTGGTAATGGTAGTGGCGACGATGATGGTAAAACAGATTAAGGTTAGTTAATTTTGCCTGATTGGTTTGTATATACCATCTCAATTTTGAATAATAGCTGGGTGTTCATTCTGAGCCCTGCTATTTTCGTTTTCTACCTCCGCAAAGATTGGCAGGCATTCCACTTTACCGTAATAACAGCATGTTTCTTTTTATACGGTACCTTAATTCATAGCGGCTTACGTGAATTTGATGACATTTATATTTGGCGCTATGTCGTTTGGGCTTTTAATGATATTGCTTGGATGGCAATCATTGCTTACTTAGGTATTAAAGATAAAGTCTACTTATGGCAAAGTGTTTTAGGGCAGTTGGTTGTGATAATGGCGCCTATTTTGCAACTGTTCCGTTTAGTTGACCGCCACCTTTGGGATTTGTCTTACAGCACTTACATGTATAAGACCCTGCTACCGCTAATCAATATTGGTACTGTGGTCGTATGTTACCTACCACTTATCTATCTTTTTACTCGACGAAGCCAGCAAGCTTAAGGCGTTTCTTCGTTAAAAATCCTGTGCTAGACTACTGTTTATAAAAACAGTATTTAGTGTTGCGTTATGAAACTTTACATTGCCGAAAAACCATCCTTGGCACGAGCCATTGCAGATGCTCTACCAAAACCACAAAAAAAACATGATGGTTATATAGAGCTTGGTAATGGAGATTGTGTCTCTTGGTGTATTGGTCATTTACTTGAGCAAGCAGAGCCCGATGATTACGATGCAAGTTTTAAAAAATGGCGATTTGAGCATTTACCTATCGTGCCAGAACAATGGCAATTAAAACCTAAAGCAAAAACACGCAAACAACTTACTGTACTAAAAAAGCTCATTAAGCAGGCAAGTACAATAATTCATGCTGGCGACCCTGATAGGGAAGGCCAGCTATTGGTTGATGAAGTGATCGAACAGGTTAAACTTAGCCAAGCCAAAAAACAGCAAATTCAACGACTCTTGATCAGCGACTTAAACTTAAGTGCAGTTAAAAAAGCACTAAATAATTTGAAATCGAACCGCGATTTTATTCCTTTGAGTGTGTCTGCCTTAGCTCGATCACGTGCCGATTGGTTATTTGGCATGAATTTAACTCGAGCCTATACGCTTGCTGGGCAAAAAGCTGGATTTGGCAATGTGCTATCTGTTGGGCGTGTTCAAACGCCTATTTTAGGTTTAGTCGTTAATCGTGATAATGAAATCACTCACTTTGTAGCGAAACCTTTTTATGAAGTATTAGCTCACCTTGAAACTCAGCAGCAGCAAACATTTGCTGCAAAGTGGCAACCAAGTAAAGCATGTGAACCTTATCAAGATGAAGAAGGGCGAGTATTGCATAGGGGGCTTGCTGAAAATGTTGTGTCACGTATAACTAATCAACCAGCTAAAGTGGTTGAGCTTGAGCAAAAGCAAAAAAAACAACAGGCACCGCTACCTTATAATTTATCCGCTTTACAGATTGATGCGGCAAAGGCGTTTTCAATGCCTGCACAAAAAGTGCTAGATACCTGCCAAAACTTGTATGAGCGTCATAAGTTAATTACGTACCCTCGTTCAGATAATCGCTATTTACCAAAAGATCATCATAAAGATGCCGCGAGTATCATTGCCGCCATCGCTAATAATGAAGGTCAAGCAATTGAAGCTTGTAAGCAAGCTGATAGCAGTAAGCGGAGTAAATGTTTTAATGACAGCAAAGTGGCAGCTCACCACGCTATTGTTCCTACCGAAAAACAACTTCGCTCAGCGTCATTAAATAGTGATGAACAAAAAATTTATCGCTTGATCTGTCGTCATTATTTAATCCAATTTTATCCAGACTATGTTTTTAACGAAACTAAAGTAATGGTCGAAATTGCGGGTGGGCTTTTTAAAGCAGCAGCTAAGCAAGATGTTAGCTTAGGCTTTAAAATATTAATGGGCAAAACAGAGTTAAAAGATGAGCAAACCTTACCGCCACTTGAAAAAGGTCAACAGCTGCATTGCAATCAAGGTGAAGTAGTAGACAAAATGACGACACCGCCAGCGCATTTTACTGATGCGACCTTATTAAGTGCCATGACAGGCATCAGTCGGTATGTGAAAGACCCAGAAATTAAAAAGATCCTTAAAGAAACAGATGGTCTTGGTACTGAAGCTACGCGAGCCGGTATTCTTGAGCTTTTATTTAAACGCCGTTTTTTAGAACGTCAGGGTAAAAACATTCTGGCTACCGCAACAGGTAAAGCACTCATAAGTACATTACCAGAACAGCTTGCTAGCCCTGACTTAACAGCTAAGTGGGAAGCATCGTTAGGTAATATCGCTGAACAGCATATGAGTTATCAGCAATTTTTAACACCATTGTTGGAAGAGTTAAATGCTTTAGTTGAGCAAGCCAAGCAATGCGATAGCCAAGTCTTTGCCCAGTTACCAAAAACGCCGCAAAAGCGACGTTTTAAAAGGAAGGCTAAGTCCAGAGCTAAGTCAGCCTAAACTACTTTTTGTTGAATAGGGCAACCGCGGCGTTACTCATTGCTGTAATTCCAGTAGGAAGTGCTTTTTTGTAATCAGGTGCAAACTTACTTGAGTGTAAAGAAGGTAATGTTGTGCCAGATTGCATTGCTGAGTCATATTGACTCGGTTCAACACCGCCTAACCAAAACAAAGTAATCGGCACATTTTGTTCTGTACGGCCATAAAGGCCAAAGTCTTCACCGGCCATTACAGCTTCAGTTTCAAGTACATTGTCTTCACCAATAGCGTTAGCAATTGCTGAACGCACTACATTGGTTTGTGCAGGATTGTTATAAGTTGAAGGAATTGACTCATCTTCATGCACATAGACTTCTGGTGCTAAGCTTTCGTCAAGCCCAGCACTTAATGCGATGCCTTTAGTAATTCGTTTAATTGCCGCGATTTGTTGTAAACGAACTTCAGGGTTATAGCTACGCAATGTAAGTTGTAGTTTTACTTCATCTGAAATGACATTGTGTTTAGAGCCTCCATGAATTGAGCCAACGGTGATCACTGACGGCTCGAGTGGTGACAATTCGCGACTAGTAATAGTTTGCAGTGCCAATACAATACGTGAAGCAATCACAACTGGGTCTATCGTTGTGTGTGGATAGGCACCGTGACCGCCTTTGCCCTTTACTGTAATATCAACAGAGTCAACACTTGCCATTGTATATTCAGTTTTCATGCTAACTTTACCAGCAGGAACGCTTGCACTTACATGCAAACCAATAACATGATCTGGAGTAGGGTACTTAGTGAAAAGCCCTTCTTTAAGCATTGCTTTTGCACCACCGCCAACTTCCTCTGCAGGTTGTGCGACCATCATTAACGTACCTTGCCACTGATCTTTATGTGTCATTAACTGTTGTGCTGTGCCAATAAATGAGCTCATGTGAATATCATGACCACAACCATGCATTACGCCAACGGTTGCACCAGCATCATTTGTTACAGTCACTTTAGAAGCGTAAGGTTTTCCAGTTTGCTCAACAATTGGTAGTCCATCAGTATCAGTGCGGATCATTACTGTAGGGCCATCACCGTTTTCATAAATACCAACAACGCCATAACCACCTACATTATCTGTAACAGTAAAGCCCAGTTGTTTTAATTGCTTTGCAAGCTTTTGGCCCGTTTCTTTTTCATGGTAAGACAGCTCAGGAGATTGATGTAAGTCTAAATAGAGCTTTTCAATTTCAGGCATAGTCTTTTGAAGGTTTAAATCGAGCGTTGTTGCTTGTGCGAATGGACTAAGAAGTAATAAAGCTGCAGAAATAGCAGATAATTTCATAATGACCTCGACCCGTTGGGCTTGTAATTGTTATGTTTGCCACTATATAAAAACCTAAATACTTATATAGTGCAATCAATCAAATGAATAATATGATAAACCTTACCCCACAAAATTTGCAGCAAGCATTGGGTGAAACGTCAGCTGAAAAGCTAGTGCTACTTACTTTTTACTCTGCACAAAACCCAGAGTGCCATCAGCAAGCTGCAATTTTAGAGAAAATAGCAAATGAGTATGGTGAGCATTTATTAGTAGCGACATTAGATTGCGATGTTGAGCAAGCTCTTGCAGGGCAACTTGCGCAGCAAATTGGTTTACAAGCATTACCAACGCTTGTGATGTTAAAAGATTCAGCACCTGTCGATATGTTACCGGGTGCTCAAACAGAACAGCAAATTCGCGATGCGCTAGCTAAACATTTACCAGCTCAACACGAGTTATTATTAGAGCAAGCTAAGCAAGCGTTAATTAATCAAGATCTAAATAATGCCTTTAACTATGCAAAGCAGGCTTATGAACTTGATCCAAATCACACACGTGTAAAGTTAGTTTTAGCTGATATCTGTATTCAAATTCATAAATTAGAAGATGCACAAGCATTATTAGATTCGGTTGCAGAAAACGAACGTGATGCGTATTTCACAAATATTCAAGCAAAATGTGAACAAGCATTAGCTGCCACTGATTCGCCAGAGATAAAAGCACTGCAGGATAAAGTTGAAAAATACCCAAATGATTTAGAGATAAAAGTAGAACTAAGTAATGCTCTTAATAGCGCGGGTCGTAAAGAAGAAGCACTAGAGATGTTATTTAATGTACTTAAAAAAGATCTTAACTACGCAGATGCAAAACCAACCTATCTAGAAATTATCGCTTCTTTACCTGATGGCGATGCCTTGGCATCTAAGTACCGTCGTAAGTTATATAGTATCTTGTACTAATTAAGAGTTGATTGATAAAAGCGCCATTAAAAATAGTGGCGCTTTTTTTATTTAAAAACTTGCGTATTACCTATTATCGATAATACTTAAGATCCTCTCGAGAAAAGTTGGCTGTATTTCGTACAGTAAACTGTGTTTTTTACTGCCTTTAGCTTGTTTTTTGCGCGAAAGGTAAGTTTTTATTAGTTTTCTACAAAAAGTGCTTGCGTTAAAAATCCATCTCCCTATAATGCGCATCCACTGACACGGCGGGCAGCAATGAAAAGCGCTGAACAAAGTGACAGAGAGTTAAGTAAAACTTCGGTTTAAAACGGTCTAAAAAGAAAGTTTAAAATTAAGTGTTGACTCGAAAATTTAAGGATGTATTATACGCATCCCTAGCGACAACGTCGCAACGTTCTTTAACAATATAAAGCAATCATCTGTGTGGGCACTCGTACAGATTGAGTTCTAACAGCGAAGCTTAGTTTACTAAGTGGAGCAAACAAATTTAGAGTCTCAATTTCTTATGAGTGACTATATAGTCAATTTATACAGAATTCATTGAGCATGGTTTGAAGTTTACTTCAAACAAAAAACTTTTAATTGAAGAGTTTGATCATGGCTCAGATTGAACGCTGGCGGCAGGCCTAACACATGCAAGTCGAG
>NZ_JANHZR010000008.1:0-191755 GCF_041414715.1 Pseudoalteromonas sp. DY56-GL22
CTAATCAGCGGTGTCACATCATTACTATCGGCCAAGGTATCAAGGCTAATCGTCGGTGCGGTAATGTCGATTTCACCAGTGGCACTATCGGTACCAGTATTACCTGCCGCATCTGAAACTTCTGCTTCAATAGTGTAATTACCCTCGGCAAGTACTTCAGTTGCAGCAACTGACCAGCTTCCGTCAGCACTAGTAATAGCAATTAAAGTTTGAATATTACCAGCACTGTCGGTAACCGTTAGTCTAACCTCAGTACCTGCAGGAACGCCTGAGCTTTGTCCTGAGAATACTGGGGTTGTATCATTTGTGATATTTTGAGGATCGATGAATACACTTGGTGCTGTGGTATCGATATTACCCGTTGCGGTGTCAGATCCTTGATTTCCTGCAGTATCTTGTACTGTAGCAACAACAGTAAATTCTCCTTCAGCAATTGCTACGCTAGGCTCAACAGACCAGCTGCCGTCCGCTTGAACAATCGCTGTCGCTGTTTGAACATTACCAGCACTATCGGTGATTTCTAAATTAACAAGTGTACCTGTTGCCACACCATTCGCTACACCACTGATCAGCGGTGTTACATCAGCACTATCTGACAATGGATCAACACTAATAGTAGGGGCTGTTAAATCAATTAAACCGGTTGCCGAGGTTGAAGCAGAGTTTCCAGCAACATCACTCACAGATGCTTCGACAGTGAAGCTTCCTTCAGCAATAATAACCTCAGCATCAACAGACCATGATCCATCAGCTAATGTGGTAGTAGTTAAAGTTTGGGTATTACCCGAACTATCTGTTATTAATAAAGTTACCTGCGTGCCTTGCGGTACACCTGTTGTTTGACCCGTTAGAGTAGGTGTAACGTCATTTGTATCAGCAATAGCATCAATGCTAATTGTAGGCGCAGATAAATCGATGATACCTAATTGAGAGTCGCTCGCTTCATTGCCTGCATTATCTACCACCTCAGCTAATACAGAATACTGTCCTTCAGCCAGCGCATTGCTAACTTCTGCTGACCATGAACCATCTTGCGAGATAACAACAGATGCTGTCTGAACGGCTCCTGCACTGTCAGTAATTGTGAGTGTTACGACACTACCAGCCGCCAAACCTGACGTCTGACCCGTAATGTTCGGAGTTACATCGTTGCTATCTACTAAGGCATCAATACTGACTGTCGGCGCTGTTACATCAATTACGCCTTGAGCAGCAGCATCACTGGTCAAGCCATCAACTGTTACTGACGCATTAACAGTAAATGTGCCTTCACTTAAAGCTTGCTGTATCTCTACACTCCACTGACCATTCTGCACTGTTGCAGTAAGCTGTTGGCTGTTGTTATTACTGTCTTCAACAATTATAGTTATGACGCTGCCATTAGGGGCATCTGAGGTGCCACTTATAGTTGGCGTTGTGTCATTGGTTTCGTTGATTGCATCTATTGCAATGCTAGGCGCAGCACTATTTAAAATAAAGCTATTCGTTGCTTGGGCCTGATTGCCTGCAGCATCAGTTATTGACGCTGTAACATTGATGTTGCCATCGTCTAATTCTGCAGGCACATCCCCAGACCAACTGCCATCAGCATTAACAGTTGCGCTAAATTCATAGCTGTTAATACCATCTGAGACAACAACCGTAACGATACTACCCGCAGGCTCATTCGTTTGTCCGCTAATTGTAGGCGTTGTATCGTTGACCGTTCCCAAATTGTCAATCGTAATAATTGGAGCAGTGAGATCAACAACACCGTTTTGAGTGATTTGCGTTTGATTGCCAGATTCATCCTCTACACTTGCTGTCACCGTGAACGCCCCTTCAGCTAGAGGCGTATTAGGGCTGATTGACCAGCTTCCGTCCGCAGCCACAACCGCAGAAAGCGTTTGTACCACGCCATCGCTGTCAGTAACGTTGACAGTAACAATACTGCCTGCAGTGACATCAGTTGTGCCTGTGATCAACGGCGTACTGTCATTAGTCAAAGGATCAAAATCTAACGTTAATAAAGGATTAATTCCATCGAACGTACCAACTTCAGTATCCGTGCCTGTATTACCTGCATTATCAGTGATGCTGGCTGTTACAGTAAATTCCCCTTGCGACACTGCACTTGTAACAGGCACTGCCCAATTTCCATCAGCATCAACAGTTGTCGTATAGGTTTGGCTATTATTTTGAGAGTCGACAACAGTAACTGTTACTGTATTACCTGCCGTCGCTCCTTGTGAGCTGCCTGAAATTAGAGGCGTACTGTCATTGATAGCGCCTATGGTATCTATGCTAATAAGCGGTGCAGTCGTATCAACCACTGCGGTGATCGAATCATTTGCGGTATTACCAAATTGGTCGGTAACAGTGGCATCAATCGTAAACTCACCCTCTGCAAGTTCATCTGATACATTGATACTCCAATCTCCATTTGCATCAACTGTTGTTGTAAATGTTTGGCTTGGACCCGAAGCAGGAATAATCACCACCGTGACCACATCACCTGCTGTTGCATTTAATGTTGAACCTGAAATACTGGGTGTTGTGTCGTTTGTTTCGCCTAACGCATCAATTAAGATAGTTAAAGATGAACTATCCACCGTACCCGTTTCTGAATCTGAGGCTTGATTACCAGCTAAGTCAGATACCGTAGCGGTAACCGTGTATTGCCCATCAGCAAGGCTGCCTGGTACGTCTGCACTAAATACACCATTATCATTAGTGATTGCAGTAAACGTCTGACTATTGCCATTTGCATCTGTGACAACTAAAGTGACCGGTGTGCCTGCTGCAACGCCTTGCACTGTGCCTGAAATTGTAGGTGTGTTGTCAGCACTACTTCCTAAGTTATCAAGGCTTATAATTGGCGCGGTTAGATCAATGATCCCTGTCGTCGTATCTTGAGCTTGATTACCAGCAGGATCACTCACTGTTGCGGTAATTGTAAACTCACCCTCAGCCAACACTTGATTTGCACCAACTTGCCAGCTGCTATCTGCATTAACTGTGGTCGTCAGTATTTGCTGATTTCCATTACTATCAACGAGTATGATCGTAACAACCGAGCCAGCATCAACCCCTGATACAATACCTGAAATAATGGGTGTAACATCATTAGAATCGTTAAACTCATCAATTGTGATGGTAGGTGCTGTTAAATCAATCACACCCGTTTCAATGTCTTGTGCGCTATTTCCTGCTTCATCTTGAGTTTGCGCAACAACAGTGAACTCGCCTTCAGCTAGCTCTTGATCAATATTAATCGACCAGCTGCCATCGGCATTTGTAACAGTTGCAAATACTTGTGCACTCCCATTACTGTCGGTAACCGTGACTGTAACTGTGCTACCAGCATTTAACCCTTGTGTTGTGCCAGATATTGTCGGCGTGGTGTCATTACTATCAGCAATTGCATTAATATTAATAATTGGTGCAGTTAAATCTATTGTGCCAGTTGCTGTTGCTGAACTGGTGTTACCCGCTTCGTCGCTTGCGCTTGCAGTGACAGTATAATCTCCCTCAGCAAGCTCATTTAAAGTTTCGACTTGCCATACACCTTGTGCATTTGTGGTGGTTGTTATCGTTTGCACAACACCATTACTATCTGTAATGACTAACGTAACTGTCGTTCCTGCTGGTACATCTGCAACAGATCCTGAAATTAGTGGAGTTGTGTCATTAGTATCATTTAAAGGATTGATTGAAATAGTAGGATCGGTTAAATCAATGACCCCTATTTCTGTTGCTGTCGCTGTATTACCCACTTCATCGGTTACTGTCGCGGTGACTGTGAATTGACCTTCAGCCAATGCAGTACTTGCTTCAACAGTCCAATTACCGTTTGCATCGGTAATAACTTGTAAAGTTTCAGTCGCTCCATCACTTCCTGTAAATGTAACAGTAACGACTGCGCCTGGTTCAACATCTTGTGTTGAACCAGATACACTTGGAGTCGTGTCATTAGTATCAATAATGAAATTAATACTGACTGTTAAATCTACATTACCAATCGCGGTTGCTTGTGCTTCATTACCTTGAGGATCTAATACCGATGCGACAACTGTAAAATCTCCTTCAGGTAAAGGCTCTGTCAATTGAATAGACCAACTTCCATCAGCTTGAGTGATTGCGAGTAAATTAATAACCCGCCCATCACTTGCTGTAATTGTCAGCGAAATTGTCGTTCCAGTAGCTACGCCATCGGTTTGCCCACTCAGCAATGGTGTTGTGTCATTACTATCAGCAATAGAATCAATTGTGATTGAAATAGGAGAAAATGCGACGGTACCTGTCGTATTTGCAGATGCTGAGTTACCCGCAGCATCACTAACGGTAGCAATTGCCGTAAAACTGCCTTCAGGCAAAGGGCTTATTGCATCAACACTATAACTGCCATCAGCAAGAACAAGCGCCGTCAACGTTTGCGACTGACCATTACTATCAACAACTTGTATTGTAACTTCGGTGCCCTCTGGCACCCCTTCAACTCGCCCGACAAAGGTTGGCGTTGTATCATTTGTATTGGCAATAGCTGTTAACGTTATGTCAGGAGCCGTCAAGTCAACAACCCCTTGGGTGTCAGCTTGAGCTGTATTTCCGGCTGCATCAGTTACGGATGCACTTACGTCAAAAATCCCTTCAGCAAGATCTGCGACAACATCTAAACTCCAATTCCCATCAGCATCGGTTACCGTTGTTAATGTTTGAACTTGACCATTAATATCAGTGACAACAACGGTAACAAGTGTGCCTTGTTGAACACCAACAACATTACCACTGATATTTGGCGTAGTGTCCTGCGTATCATCAATTGGGGTGATACTAATCACAGGCGCTGTATTATCAATAACACCAGTGGTCGTTGCTTGCGCCTCATTTCCAGCAATATCAACGGCTGTTGCAGTTACAGTAAACTCACCTTCAACAAGTGCATCAGGCACATCAACGATCCAACTACCATCTTCGGCAACAATTGCAGTTACGGTTTGCACTGTATTATCTGCGCCAGTAATCACGACAGTGATTTCACTACCAACAGTGACTCCACTTACCGTTCCTGAAATAGTTGGCGTGGTATCATTTGTTTCGCCGATGGTGTCAATACTTATAACGGGAGCAGTCAGATCGACTAGACCATTTTCACTATCACTGCCTTCATTGCCAGCCTCATCAACTGCCGATGCAACGACCGTATAAAGCCCCTCAGCAAGTGCTTCAGTCGTAATACTCCAATTTCCTTGATCATCTACTTGCGTCGCTATTACCTGCACTTGTCCTGCGCTGTCTGTAACAGTGATAGTGACAGTATCACCACTGCTAATACCAGACACTGTGCCAGTAATTAGTACATTTTGAATCGCTGAATCAGTAAGTGTATCAATCGTTACAACTGGCGCGACAGTATCAATACTTGCGCCAATATTATCTGATACAGGGTCACCATTTGGATCAAGAGCAACCACATCGACAGTGATTGGACCATCAGGTAATGGGTCAAGTGGTGGGGTTACAAAAGTACCATCTGGTTGGACTACAACAGTCACAACTTGGGTATTACCATTCGCGTCGGTTACTGTCACCGTGACCGTTTGTCCTACTAGGTTTTCAGATGTACCTGATATAACTGGTTGTGGATTATTAGTAAGACCTAATTCATTGACACTCAATGTTGCAATTAACTCATCATCTGGTACAACACCATCGGTTGTATCTCTAGGAGAGAAAATGCCAGTGTTATCAGCGTTAAAGCTGTCATCAAATGCTAAACTAGATGGGTCGATACCTTCAGCGATACGTGCTAGCTCTACAAACGAGGTGCCTCCGCCAGATGCAGCACCACCGCCTCCACCAGCAGCCGTCGCCTCTAAATTATCTAAAATGTCTCCCCCCCCTTCAAGCGCATCTAAAAAATCACTGATATCAGTGCCTGTTTGTTGCTCTGGGGTTGGTTGATTGGGTTGATTTAAACTTGCAATGGCTTCGTCGATACTATCATCGAAAAGGGTATTCTCTGAGTTATCTTGCGTCTCTTTTGCTAGCAAGTCAGGGGTTATAGTCACTGATTTATTGGCAGGGATCGCCAACGACTCTCCTTGTACATCAATTAATATGGTCGAGTTATCTGCGGTAACAACAGTATCACCTACCGTTATCACATCGCCAACTGAGAGGGCTTTTATAGAACCATCCGCTTGCACTAAGCCTGCAGAACCTTGTACATCAATAACCAGTAATTGATTTGCGTCCATTTGCTTTTCCTCAAACTATGAGTAATACATTTGTATAACTTAAGCTTAGCCAGCAAGTAACACTTTGTTACTGGACTATGGTACAGGTGAACACTAAAAAACAGCACTATTTCACTAATATTCGAATAAACAAAACAATTAATAAAAAACTAAAAGCAACACAAAAGTATCATTTGCAGTATTTGAAATTGTTGGCTAAACCTTAACTTAGCGTGAATAAAATTTAGTCTAAAAAGAGGATCATATGGCTATAAGCAAGCAGTTCACTAGCAAAAAGCTCAGCGCTTTACTTATTTTAATGTTTGCAGCGAATGGAAGTGTATTCGACGCACAAGCAGAACAAACCTCTGTAATGCCTTTGCATTATGTATCTGATAAAGCAATTTCATCTAACCCAGAAGTACAACAAGCTTGGCATGCATTTAAAGCATCAATGTATGGCATTGATGCTGCTCGTTCAGGTTATTTACCAACCGTCGATGTATCAGCGAGTGCAGGTTATGAAAAGCGTAACTACGGTATTGAAGATGAATACAACCGCAATACCGCAGAGCTCACATTAGGGCAAATGCTATACGATGGTTTTAGAACATCGAACACAGTTAAGCGCTTTGAACGAATTCAACTGATACGTTATTTTGAACTACTTGATCAAGCTGAAAAAATTGCACTTCAGGCAAGTATTGCTTACCTAGATGTGCAAAAGTTCACTGAGTTAGTTGAGCTTGCTGAAAATAACTTAAAAGAGCACGAGGCTGTCTATCAGCAAATAGAGCAAAGCGTTGGTGCTGGTGTTGCTAGAGCAGCAGATCTTGAACAAATTAATGGTCGCCTCTCGCTTGCGCAATCGAATGTTATGACAGAGTATGCAAACTTGCATGATGTAAGTGCTCGCTATTTACGTATTGTTGGAGAGCTGCCGACAAAAGGAACTGCAAAAGCAAGACTAAGTGATGATGCAATTCCCATCACCATCAATCAAGCACTTGATATAGCTTACAAAAGCAGCCCTAACTTTTACGCGTCTCTGTATAATATCGAAGCGCAAAAAGCGAATGCTGATTCACAACGCTCCGCATTTCATCCTAATGTAGATTTATCTGCACGCTACGGAATGCAAGATAGAGATGAGTTAGGTTTAAATGAAACTCGCTCTGAGGCAAGAGTTGGTATAGATATTCGCTACAATTTATACAATGGTGGCTTAGACAGTGCGAATCTTGATCAAGCCTATCAAGAGATTAATGTTGCTAAATATCAGCGCGACCAAACCTGTATTGAAATCAGACAAAACCTTCAAGTTGCTTATAACAATGTGCAGGTTTTACAAAATAAGATCCCTTCTCTTGCTAGTCATAAAGAGTCATCTAATAAAGTAAAATATGCCTATAAAGACCAGTTTGATATTGGCCAAAGAACGTTACTTGATGTGCTTGACGCTGAAAATGAAGCATTTCAATCAAATCGTTCTTATATCGCGGCTCTATATGACAGACAGTCAGCTATTTTAACTATGCTTGCGGAGATGGGGAAATTACTCGACACGCTCAACGTTACATCCGACAAGTTTCCAAAAATTACAGAGTTAACTGATGACCCAATTGCATTAAATGCAGACAGTATTTGTCCAAAATTTGATGTAGCTGCAACGATTGGCAGACAAGCATTCTTGCAGAAAAAAAAACAGCAAGATAATGCATATATGACAGTAACCGCTATGCCTAGCTACTTAACTATGCCGGCAACTCCTGTCGAAACAGCTACGACATTTGCCGATGATGATAATGATGGTATCGCAAATGCGCAAGATGAATGCCCATCTACGCCTGCATTTACGGAGGTTGATGAAAAAGGCTGCACAAAGTATCGAAGCAACACGAGTAATGTAGAGATTGGCATTCCTTTTCTCGCAGACTCAAGTGTTGTGCGCCCTCAGTATATGCAGGAAATAGCTCGACTTGCTGATTTCTTAAAAGAACACCCCAACAAAAATGTTGAAATTCAAGGGCATGCTTCCCTTGAAGGACCAGCCCTTCACAATAGAAAGCTCTCTGAAGAACGCGCATCTTCGGTTGCTGAGATATTAATCCAGCAATACGGTATTGCCCCAAACAGAGTGAAATCGCTTGGTTATGGTGTTGATCAACCAAGAATAAATGAGATTTCAGTTAGAGCAAATGCTGCAAATCGTCGCATTGAAGCAGTGATAACCGACGCAGGTAGCCGCCCAGCAGTCATGAAAGATGGCTGGTCGTAAAGCTCATGGTGAATTTGATACCAATTCGCTTAATTTAGTATTTTTGCGCATTGGTATAAGTATGGATATTGTATGCAAGAAACTGATGCTCAAGATCATGGTGGCAGCCTTGTTGACTGTCTAGAAACCCTATGCCGCTATCATGATCGAGAATTTTCTCGTGAAACATTATTAAGCGGTTTACCCCTTGAGAACGGCTTATTGACTCCGTCAGGTTTTTCACGTGCCGCTAAACGTATAGGCTTTAAAACTAAAATTGTTCACAAACCCCTATGCGACCTTAATACAGCTTTGTTACCTGCGGTGTTAATCCTAAAAGGTAATAAAGCCTGTGTAATTACTGAGCTTGATATCGAAAACGACAGCGCTGAGGTCATCTACCCTGAACTAAATGACTCCGCCGTTAAAATCAGTATTACAAAACTTGCTGATAGCAGCACAGCAATGGTTATTTATGCACAGCCCGAATTCGCTTTTGACGCACGCTCCCCTGTACTACAAAAATTAGCTAAAGATGGCTGGTTTTGGGGAGTCATCAAAGAGTGCCGAAGTTTATATAAAGATGTAGTCGTTTCTGCCATCGCATTAGGCGTATTATCAATTGCGATGCCACTTTTTGTTATGAATGTGTATGACCGAGTTGTACCCAATCATGCAGTAGAAACCCTATGGGTGCTGGCAAGCGGTGTTTTAATTGCACTCACCGCAGATTTTATTTTACGGTTAGTTCGAAGTTACTTTGTGGAGCTGGCAGCAAGTCGTATTGATGTCAAAGTTTCAGCTGTCATTATGGAACGCGTACTTGGCATGAAACTAAAAAACCGCCCCGCTTCTGCAGGTTCGTTTGCAAGTAATATTCAATCATTTGAAGCGGTCAGAGGCTTCTTTAGCTCTATGACCCTTATTGCGCTTGTCGATTTACCTTTTGTTTTACTCTATTTAATCGTAATTGCGATCATTGGCGTCGAATTAAGCTTACCAATAATTGTCGGGGCTTTGATATTGCTCTGTTACGCATTAGCAGCCCACCGAAAGCTTGAAAGCCTCTCAGAGCAAACAATGAAAGCAAGCTCTATGCGCAATGCAATTTTAGTTGAAAGCTTAACTAACATTGAAGATGTAAAAAGCTTTCATAGTGAGTGTAAAACTCAGTCCAATTGGGAGAAATCAACAATTTACATTGCTCGCGTTAACGCGCAAAGCCGCTTAATTTCATCTTCTATCAGCAATGCAGGTTCATGGGTTCAGCAATGTGTTGGGGTCATAATTATGATGGTTGGCGTACATCTCATTATTTCCGGAGACCTCACTCAAGGAGGGCTCATTGCAGCCTACTTACTTTCGTCGCGTACTATGGCTCCAATTACCCAATCTGCTGCTGTGCTAGCTCAGTTTCATCATGCCGCGATTGCAATGCATTCACTCAATGAAATTATGGATAATGAAGTTGAACGCCCAGCCGGCAAGCACTGGCTAAGTCACCCTGTACTACTGGGTGATATTGAATTTAACGATGTTCGGTTTAAGTACTCTCAAGAAAGCAATGAAGCATTAAGTGGTGTTAGCTTTAAAATAAAGTCTGGTGAAAAAGTAGCGATTCTTGGTCGCAATGGCTCTGGTAAAAGCACAATTGAAAAATTAATTCTCGGCCTGTATGAACCAACTTCTGGCAGTATCTTAATAGATAATAATGATATCCATCAGATCGATCCTGCCGAGTTACGACATAACATTGGCTATGTACCACAAACAATTTCTTTATTTTTTGGCACCCTTAAAGACAATATCACCCTTAGTGCATGGCATGCTAAAGATGAGCAAATTTTATCTGCGTGTCAACAAAGCCAATTATTTGAGTTAATAAACTCACACCCAGATGGTTTTGACCTACAAGTGGGTGAACAAGGCCGGCTACTTTCTGGCGGGCAGCGCCAAGCTGTTGGGATTGCACGTGCGCTTCTGAACAATCCGCCCATCTTATTGATGGATGAACCCACATCAGCACTTGATCACAATAGCGAAAGTAAAATTATTAACAATATCAAGCGCAACTGCCAAGAGAAGACCTTAATTGTCGTCACTCACAGAACCTCATTACTCGAGCTGGTAGACCGCATCATTGTACTTGATAACGGCAAAGTGGTTGCTGATGGCCCCAAGGCACAGGTGTTATCGGCTTTAAATAACCATACAGTAGGAAAAGTATCATGAGTAATAAAAACTTACCTATTGAACAACGCTCATTTGAGCATCTAAACAAGGTGCTGGAAAAGCAAAAAGCAAAACGTCCCTCTATTTTCTCTAAGCTTTTTTCCGGTTGGTTATCACCGCCAAATAGTCAAGACTGGGTCGTTGACGCACAATGGGAAAAAATGCAGCAACAACCAGCAAGTGCCCGATTACTGCTTTACATTATCTGTATCAGTATTGTTGCGCTTATTGTTTGGTCAGGATTTGCTCATCTCGATGAAGTAGCCAGAGGAGAAGGCCGTGTAATCCCATCTCACAAATTGCAAATAGTGCAGTCGTACGATGGTGGTATGGTCGAGCAGATATTTGTACGTGAAGGACAAGTTGTTAATGCAGGTGATGTTTTAATAAAAATTGATCCCACACGGTTTATTTCTTCATTTAGAGAAAACCAAGCTAAGGTACTGTCTTTGACTGCTAAAGTTGAGCGATTAAGAGCACTTACGCAAAAAAAACCTCTGCTATTTGCTGCCAGCTTGATAGAGCAAGCACCGGACGCGGTTCTACATGAACAAGCTATTTTTGAAAGCAGTAACAAAGAACTGGAGCAACAGGTTACCATTCATAAACGCCAATTAGAGCAGCGTCGACAAGATTATGCCGAAGCTAGGGCTGCATTACAGCAACACACAAATTCATTGAGTTTAGCTAACCGAGAGTTAGCAGTAACTCGCCCCCTACTTCGCACAGGTGCGGTATCAGACATAGATATAATTCGCTTAGAGCGCCAAATTGTTGAACATACAGGTGAAATAAATCGAACAAAAGCGGCAATAAATCGTAGCCTATCAGCTATAAATGAAGCAAAAAACAAAGTCACCGAAGTTGAGCTTGCCATGATAAATCGCTGGAGTAATGAGCTATCAGAAGCCTTACTCAGGCTTGATGCAATGAAAGAAACTGAGTCTGGACTTGCTGATAAAGTTGCACAAACGGAGATCCGCTCCCCCGTCAATGGAACGGTTCAACGCCTATTAGTCAACACAGTTGGCGGAGTACTCCAACCTGGCAGCGACGCAATTGAAATTATTCCACTCGATGATCAATTGGTTGTTGAAGCTAAAATTCAACCTAAAGACATTGCTTTTTTACGCCCAGGTCAAGCTGCAATGATTAAATTTAGTGCTTATGATTTTGCGATCTATGGCGGCTTAGAGGCTGAAGTTACTCATATCAGCGCTGATACGATTACAGATGACAGAGACAATACATTTTACTTAGTGCAGCTTAAAACAAATCGTAATCACTTTGCAGACAACCTAACCATCATTCCGGGAATGACTACACAAGTCGATATTATTACCGGTAAAAAAACGGTTCTTGAGTATTTATTCAAACCAATTTTGCGTGCAACGTCGCTGGCAATGAGTGAACGCTAGCGGGCTTTTTAATGGAGTAATCATGCGTCGCAGTATTTTTATTACACAAGATGACTTGCAATCGCCTCACTGGTTAAGTGCATTTCCAAATTGCGTAATTCAGACAGCCTGCCCTAAGAAATTATTAGCAGACACATTAGTCTGGTTACTTGCAGACTCTGCGGATTGGCAAGTGCAGCTACAAAAATTAACCGCACAACGACTACCCGTGATTGTGATGACAACTCAGCTGGATATTCAACAACTGTGTGATGCACTGCAACTTGGTGCACGCGGATACATTGAAGCATTTGCAAACAAAACTGTTATCGAACAAGTTGCTGAAACCGTTAACGCCGGTGGAATTTGGCTTCCTGGGCAATTACTTTCAAACTTGGTTGGCGTGTTATCAGGACAAGCAATTAACTATCCGCATCAATGTGATCTGAGTTCTCTCACCAAGCGTGAAAAACAGGTTGTTGATGAAGTTATAAAAGGTGCAACCAACAAACAAGTCGCGCAAGTTTTAAATATTACTGAGCGCACTGTCAAAGAGCACATGAGCTCAATTTTTCATAAATTAAAGGTACGCGATCGAATGCAATTAATGCTTGCTGTGAAGGGTCATTAAACTGACTCTTCAACCGCAACAACACCATCAAAACCAAGCCCTTTTAAGGTTGATTGATCACTTGGGTTTTTAACCCCTTCAGCAACAACCTTAATCCCTAGCGAGTGAGCTAATGAGCATACCCCTCTCAAAAAGCTTTGGTTTGAGTCATTAAAACTAATGTTATGACAATAAACGCTATCTACCTTTATCATCTCAAGGCCAAGCTCTTGGATTTTAGTTAATTTTGTAAACTCAGCCCCAACGCGTTTTAACGCAACTTTTGCACCTATGCTATGCACCTGACTGCAAAAACGCCTGAATAACGGTAAATCTTTAATGGCAGTGTTTGCTCGTACCTCAAAGCAAATTCGCTTAGCAAGTTCAGGGTAAGCACACAATCCTGTCAAAATTGACGCTACGGCCATATCATCATGTAAGGTACCTGCTGAGAGCTCCATCCCCAGCAAGGCACCGTCTGTTAACTCACCATATTGCTTAATCATCAATTTCATTAGGCTCCAATCAAGCCGCGCTAGTAATTGAAGTTTGTGCGCCCATTGATAGTAAAATCCTATTCCGTACTTCTCTCCTTTGAGCAATAAACTCAGTGAAATTTGTTGTTGTAGAAGAACGTCGCTGAACGAGGTAACGGGATATAATGCAATTTCTAGTTGGTTTTCTTTTAATGCTAATTCTATCGTTTCTCGCCAAAAATTAAGGTCATCATTTCTAAGCTCAGCAGTACCATCTACAGTAAAGTGGGCATTACAACCAGGCTTTGAAATCGCCACTTTTAATAAGCTATCAACCCGCTTTAACAGCGCTCCTCGCGTATCGTTGGTAGTAACTAAACTGCAACTATGAGATACAGCAAGATCCACCTGTGCGTACTGAGCAACTAATTGCTGATGAGACTGCAAAATATTGTCACTCAACAGTGTTAGATCACTCACATCAGAAAACAACACCAAAAAGTCAACATGCGACATTCGCGCAATATGGCTCTCTCTAAAGCTATCTTCATTTGACTCTAGAAATGCAACTAACGACTGCGAGAAAAGACGTAAAAACTCGACCATCTCTACACGTCCAACTTGCTCTGTTAGCTCGTCAAGATTAACCACCCTAAAAAGGAATAATGCGCCATGCCCTTGTGTATTATCTAAAAAGGTATCTAAGGTCGCATTAAAATACTCACGATTTGCAAGCCCAGTCAGGTCATCGTGCTGGCTCTTAAAACGCATTTCTTCAAGCCTTTGACGGTCCTCTTTCACGATGCGGCTAAAACGTGTAGATAGTAAGTTCATTGAAGAAACTAATTTGGCAAACTCGTATGTTCTAGGCACCTTTGATTTAATAAAGCGCTTTTCTCCTAACGCTATTGCTTGGCGCATTACATCGCTCAAAGGGCTTAAAATTTTCGATAAGAAGTAAGCGCTCGCTATACAAGCAACAACTGCAACAGCAAGAAAGCTAAAAAACAAATGCACCGAACTTTGCCAAAGCGCATCTTGTGTATGTTGACTATGACTTTCAACATATAAAGTACCATATTGCTGCCAACCATCACTGACAAGCGCAATGCCGGGTGCTACTTCAAGAGAATATAAATGGCGGAACCAGCTCGGTGCATCAAGCACTAACTCGCCCTTAAATGCACGTTTTATAATAGTCTCGCCATTCGGATCTTTTAATTCAATACGTTGGTAATAACCTGTATCAAACGACGCCGAAAGAAGCAGTTCGATTTCCACCGGGTCCTTATCCATTTGACTCAACATTAGCGCTAATGAATTTGCGTTATCTACATTTTTCATTTTAAGTTCGGCTGTAAAATAGTCTTTTGCCGAACTTGTACTAATCAGCAAACTGCTAATAAAGCCAATAATGATCACCACTAAAATGGCAATCCATAACTCTTGTTTCAAAGTAATGGTTTTTTTGCGTTTAAACGCTTTAATTATATTCACCATTTAACTCCTTCTTTACGAGTTTGCTCTAAAATATGTCGCCAACGTGATAGCCTCGCTGTCGGGTCGGCTACGCTTTGTGCTGAATTGTTAGCCCAAAGGCCCTTACTGTTAAAGCTGAAAACAGGACTAAGATCGGTGCGCTTTGCAGCAGGCAACACTTTTACGATTAAGCTGTCTAAAATAAGTGGTTGTGCATTGGGTTGACTGTAATAACCCAACACCATGTGGGCTTGGGTCTTCCTAGTTCCAGGTAATTGCGCTTTAACATAAATCAATCGAAGCTTGGTGTCGCTTATACCCAAAGCGCGTAAGCTGACGTATTTAGCAATAGCATAATCTTCACAATCACCAAGCCCTGTTCCCATTGTTTCTAGTGGGGTTGCCCAATAATCATTTTGTTTCCATAGCTGGATATCAGTTTGATAACGTAAACTACGCGCAAAAAAATCATTAACGACTAAAATTTGCTGTTGTTCAGGAAGATTTTGAGCATGCTGCAACATGCCTTGCCATTGCCTTGCGACAGTAACTCGCGTGGCACCGTAGCGTTGCTGCATTTGTTGAATAAAGGTTGAGAACTCGATCACTAAGCGCTCAGCTAAAGCACCGCTAGTGACGCAAAATAGAATGACAATTGAAGAAGATAAAAAGCGGTAACGCCCAATAAAACGACAAGCAAAGATACAAGCCTTAGATAACATAAGGCATGCCTTGAAGATATTCAGCTTGAATGTAATCGTGTGTGTTACCCATTATGCTTTAATAAAAAAATATGATTTTTAAAGCATAGCACCCAAGCTGAAACTATGAGAATTTAAGCGCTAATAATACGTTACTTTTTTTACCTGTCGAGGTTTTACTTCGCCGATGTATAAATCGTGGACGCGCTTCATATCGAGCTGCAATTCAGTTGCATAGGTATCGCCTACTGCATAAGTCTTGATCACCTGTGCACCTTTGATCACACCTTGTACTTGGCTTTGTAATTGATCATTATGGGCGATACTGTTTTGCACTGTGGTACCTGCGGAAATTTTTTGCCCGTAAACTTGCTCAGCAAGCTCTCGATACGCTTCAAGCTTTGAGGCTTTAATCGCAAGAAGGGTACGCTGCGATTCATTATTACCAGGTTGAGCACTAATAGGCGCATAACCCACGGCTTTTAGCACTGGGTAGCTATCTGGCTCAATGTAAGTGTATTCTACATGTTTATCAAAAATACTACTGCAGCCGGTTAATGCTGCGCAGGCAACCAGCCCGCCGAATAATAATGCTCGCATGATTTATTTCCGCTTAAAACTCTTTGGCTACAAATATGCACGTTTAATGCCACTGTGGTACAGTCCTTGCTCGTTAAGGTTATTCATTGGTTTTAATGCTAGGTGTCAGCATGAAAAATAAAACAAGAGCCAACTTTAAGTGGTTCGCTTTAGCCTTTACAATTTTGTTTTCTAACAATAGCTTAGCGCAGTGGTTTGAATCTACAGGTCATGCTGTTATAAAAAATGGCGATACGAGCCAAGCCAAATCTGCCGCTATTAAAGACGCCATAACTCAGGCGTTAGTGTTTTCTGGCGCTCGAGTTAGCTCAGTACAAACCCTCGTTGACGGGGTTTTGACGCAAGATCAGCTAAAAATAAGCAGCCACGGTGAAATCCAAAAAATAGAACTGATCAGCGAAGACCGCCATAACGACACCTATGCTATAACGCTTCGCTTAGATATTTTTGCTCAAGCAGAAGAATGCCCAGCAAACCAATACACTAAATTTATTGCCGTGACACAAAGCCAACTGGCCAACCGCGAGCAAGCGCGCATGGGCCAAATTTTTGACGTAAACAAAGCTATTAGCGAACACCTCTATGCCAGCTTAAACAATACGCAAATGGCTGCAAAGCCAACAGCCTATTACAATATCCCACTGCGAGTAGATCATTTTTTCACTCAGCAATACGATTACAGTAATGCGCTACTTGAAGAGATCACTAGTCGCAGTAACTCGCAATATGTATTACTGAGCCGTATTCGTGACTTATCGGTTAACCATAAGATCAACAACGATTATGCATTTTGGCAGGATGATAGTTTCAAGCGTGCATACAAAGTAGATTACGTATTATTTGATGGCACCACTTACGAAAAGCTCTGGCAAAAAAGCTACCAAACAGAAGGCATTTGGCCGTATAAAAAGACTGAGATCATCGATGTATATAGCGACCGATTTTGGGCAACTGACTATGGCCAAGCTATCAGCGATATAAACCAAACCCTAACCTATGACTTACAAGCAGCCATGGCCTGCTTACCCACGCAAGGAAAAATACTGCATATCGAAAACGATAAGCTAATCATCAACTTGGGTAAGGCGCACGGGATTGAGCAAGGGCAAATTTTAAATATTGCCCATCATAATTACCTAACGGATGCACAGGGTAATAAGCTTCCGCATAAAATCACCACACTTAACCAGGTAAAAGTAACTCAGCTTTATCAGCAATCAGCGGTAGCCATAAGTATTGATCAGCAACCACTACCAAACATTCAAATAAACGATATTGTTGAATTAGCTACTAGCGAGTAAGTGAGCTTGTAGTCCCTTATGAGCATTTAGCCAGTCGGCTAATTGCTCAACGCCTGCTATATGTGGGTAATGCTTACGGGTTGCAATAACAACTTGGCGCTGCTGATTTGGTGTAATTGCTAAGTACTTTACTCCCTCACGTGGTGTACAAGCAAGCTTAGGAACAAAAGTTAACCCATCATCCATTGCCACCAGCGCGAGTAAGGTTTCAATACTATTGCCTTTATATTGATTTGACACCTCAACCCCTGCTGAAAAGCAAAATTGTTCTGCTTGATCTTTAAAGCAATGCCCTTCATTTAGCATCAATAAATCACAACCTTGTAATTGAGCCAGCGCAACCTCAGGGCATTTTGCTAATGCATGTTGTTCAGAAACCGCTACTAAAAAATCTTCTTTATAAAGCGGTGACACATGATAAGGCGCTAAATCAGCCACATCAGCAACAATGGCAATATCAATCTCACCATTATCAAGCGCTACAAGCGTTTGTGCTGTTTGCATTTCTATAAATGAAAACTGAGTTTCACTAAAGGCTTGCTTCATCGACGTTAGCAGCGTTGGCAATAAATAAGGCGCAATGGTAGGAATAATACCGACATTTATTTTACCTTTTAGTGGGTCGTGTGAGCTGGTAGCTATTTCTTTAAGTACCTGTGTTTGCTCTAAAATAACTGTGATCTGTTTAAGTAGTTGCTCACCTTGCACAGTCAACGTAACCTGCTTAGTTGAACGGTCAAAAATAACAACCCCCAATTCTTGTTCAAGCTTTTTGACCTGACCACTCAATGTCGGTTGGCTGACATAGCACGCATCGGCAGCTTTTCTGAAGTGCTTATATTGTGCAACCGCTTTTACGTATTCAAAGTCTTTTAAATTCATATCACACCATCAATAGCTTTTACCTATCATACTAATACAAACAAACGATTGGAGCTATCATAAATTAAATTGCATAATGGCACTCAGCAAATCAAGAGGAATCAAAACAATGTTAAAGAATATCGAAGGCCAAAGAGTACCAAACGTTACATTCGCAACGCGTGTAGACGAGCAGTGGAAATCAATAACCACTGACGAAATTTTTAAAGGTAAAACGGTTGTGTTATTTGCATTACCTGGTGCATTTACACCAACATGCTCATCAACTCACTTACCACGTTATAACGAGCTTGCAGCTGTATTTAAACAAAACGGCGTTGATGACATTGTTTGTATTTCTGTAAACGATACATTCGTAATGAATGCATGGGCGCAAAACCAAGAAGCGCAAAACATTACTCTATTACCAGATGGTAACGGTGAGTTTACCGACGGTATGGGTATGCTCGTTGATAAAAACGACTTAGGTTTTGGTAAACGCAGCTGGCGTTATTCTATGCTGGTAAAAGATGGCGTTATCGAAAAAATGTTTATCGAGCCACAAAAGCCTGGCGACCCGTTTGAAGTATCTGATGCAGATACCATGCTTGAATACATTAACCCAGCACAGGTAAAACCAGAATCAGTGAGCATTATTACTAAACCTAACTGCCCGTTCTGTACCAAAGCTAAAGCGCTACTAGACGCAAAAGGTTATGTGTACGAAGAAATTGTATTAGGTCAACACGCTTCACTAACGAGTTTAAAAGCGATTTCGGGTCGTGAGACAGTGCCGCAAGTATTCATAGGCGGTGAGCACATTGGTGGCTCTGACGATTTAGAAAAACACTTTGCATAATTTTCAAGTTGGGGCTGCTCGTTGCAGCCCTTTATTATTTTAAAACCTCAACCCATTGATTCAATTATAAATTATATAACTGGTCTGCTCTCGCCATCACCCATATTTATATTCAAAATACCAACACCTTAGTTACCAAATTGTTACATAAAGCCAAGAATAAACTTAAAATGTCTGCAGCTACATTTACTCAAACCGTAACGAATTTAAGATGAATTAAGTGGAATATACAATGAAAAAACTATTACAAGGACTGATCCTATCCTTGCTATGTTTCGGTGGCCAAGCTCATGCTGCGTCAACTGGTACTATCGATTTACTCACCCATCCTGTTGGCATTATCTGCCTTGTTATTTTTATCTTTGCTTATGTGCTCGTCATACTCGAAGAAAAAATTCACTTACGCAAATCAAAACCCGTATTAGTTGCAGCCGGGATTATTTGGACCCTTATTGCTTGGCAATACAGTGCACAAAACTTATCTGATCTGAGCACCGACGCATTTCGCCATGCCTTGTTAGAATTTTCGGAGTTAATGCTATTTTTGCTCGTTGCGATGACCTACATTAACGCCCTAGAAGAACGCCGTTTATTTGATGGCCTAAGAAGCTGGCTGGTTGCGAGGGGCTTTAGCTACAAACAATTATTTTGGATAAGTGGTGTACTGGCATTTTGTATTTCACCTGTAGCCGATAACTTAACAACCGCACTACTTTTATGTGCTGTGGTAATGAAAGTTGCAGCAAATGATAACCGCTTTATTGCTATGTCATGCGTAAATATAGTGATTGCCGCTAATGCCGGCGGCGCATTCAGCCCATTTGGTGACATCACGACACTGATGGTTTGGCAAGCCGATGTTGTCGCCTTTACCGAGTTCTTTGTTTTATTTCTGCCAGCTTTAGTCAGCTATATTATTCCTGCCTTTGTTATGTCTTTATTTATCAATAACCGTCACCCTGATACGGCCGATGAAGATATTGAACTTAAACGCGGTGCGCTTCGCATATTGTGCTTATTCTTACTGACAATTTTAACCGCCGTGGTGCTAAAAACCGCCTTTGGTTTACCGCCAGTTGTGGGCATGATGATGGGCCTTGGCTATTTACAGTTTTTTGGTTACTTCTTACGCGTGACACTCCCCGGCTCTCTTGCCAGAAAACGCGCGATGGCAGAGCGTGAAGGTGATAAAGAGCGCTTATCTCGCTTAGGTAACGTTGTTCCTTTTGATGTATTTAGCCGTGTATCGAGAGCAGAGTGGGACACGCTCTTGTTCTTTTATGGCATCGTTATTTGTGTTGGTGGCTTAGGGTTTATCGGCTACTTAGCGCTACTTTCTGATTTACTTTATAACAACTGGTCTGCCACCGGTGCGAACATTATTCTTGGTTTAATGTCAGCGGTAGTCGATAACATTCCAGTGATGTTTGCAGTGCTACAAATGATGCCTGATATGTCGCACGGTCAATGGCTGCTTATCACGCTAACAGCTGGAATTGGTGGTAGCCTGCTATCAATTGGCTCTGCGGCAGGAGTTGCATTAATGGGTCAAGCGCGAGGGATCTACACCTTTAATAGCCACTTAAAATGGTCGCCGGTCATTTTACTCGGTTACTTTGCTGGAGTATTAACTCATTTATACCTCAATACAGCCTACTTCGGCTAAACCTTAATAAAGTAAAAACCCTAATCACTCTTAGGGTTTTAACTTTAAACACTCCACAATGAGCAGTTTACAAACAACAGTGTCGTAATAAGCTGTGTTTTTGTCGTAAAAAGTCAAGATAAAGGCAGGCGCTTTACTTTAGTCTAATAATTCACAAATAAGGTGAATTGAGGACACACATATGAGCCAAATGAATTCTGTTGCCATGCAAAATGGCAAGTTGCATGTAAAAAAAATTGATATTCCTACTCCCGGACCCGGCCAAGTACTTGTAAAAAGCCTAGCTTGCGGTATTTGCGGTTCTGATATTCATATAACCCGCCACACAAGCGATGTATTCGATATCTATAAAAACCTTGGCATCATGGCTAAAGAGGCAGGCAACGACCAAGAAGTATTATTAGGCCATGAGTACGCGGCAGAAATCGTTAGCTACGGCCCAAATACTAAAGGCGAATTAGCTAAAGGCACCCGCGTAACCTCAGTGCCAATTTTACTTTCTGCGGGCGGCGCTGGCGTAGGTGTAACCCCTGGGCTATATGGTGCCTACTCTGAATACTTTATTGTTGATGAAGCCTTGCTATTACCTATTCCTGATGCTGTTCCATCAGAAGCAGCAGCCATTACAGAACCACTTGCTGTTGGCCTGCACGCAGTGAACCGTGCACAAATGAATAATGATGATGTTGCCATTGTGGTTGGCTGTGGCCCAATTGGCCTTGCCGCGATTGCCGCGTTAAAGCTTCAAGGCGTAAAACACATCGTTGCCTCTGATCCACAAGAAAGTAAAAAACAAATTGCCCTTGAATTTGGCGCCACAGTATATGTTAACCCTATGGCGGATGATGAAGTTGCTACAGCCGCAGCACTTGCGGGTAACAACAAGGTGGTTATTTTTGAATGTGCTGGTGTAAGCCGCTTATTAAACGATTACATTTTACGTGCGCCAGCAAAAGCAAAAATCATTGTAACTGGTGTACATACCGCGCCACTAAACGTTAACTTTGCTTATGCCACAGTGAAAGAGTTAGACCTTATTTTCTCTTATTACTACCAACCAGAAGAGTTTGCACAATCACTTGAGAACATCGCGTCAGGCAAAATTGCATGGCAAAAAATGCGTACTGGTAAAGTCGGCATCGACGGCGTACAAGGTGCATTTGATACGTTATTTAAACCAAACGACCATATCAAAATCATCATTGAACCATGGCGCACAGGCGAGCTTGAAAAAGTAACGGGTTAATTTTAATGAGGCTATTAAAAAAATAATAGCCTCATTTTAGAGCTAAAATCTATAAGCGTTCAACCTACTATCAAAAACTAAGCCATCAGTCTCCTCACCTCTACCGCCATTTAAAACAGTTGTAAAAAATGATTTAACTACATCATTTGTCTTTTCATAGAACAGGCCATGGGTTTTCCCTACATTTGGGCCGCCAGTAAAGTCAAAATAAAAAGCATTTGAAGCGACCAAATTCCTAGCAGTTCTTCCTAACCGATCTTTTTGAAAATTCGCATCAGACCATTTTAGGACCCAATCATTTTCATTGATCGTAATATAAACTCGTTTTCCAGCTTCTATGTTATTTACCCAATGTTGATGACCTGCGTTATCAACATCAGCTTGGCACAATACAACGTTATCAAACATTCTTGTTTCAGCTTCGTATAAAGCGTTGATAACGTAATTCTGAAACAAATAATTCCCCAAACTGTATGTCATAAAGGTAAATTTAATATCACATGCCTCAAGGGCCTCTTTATTGAACGGCTCTTTCATGTAATGACCTAGCTTTTCCAACGTAGCATCCAAAGCACCAACTGACGCCTGTGCATTTCTCTTAGCGCTTCGGTATTCTTTTGTCTTAAAACCTCCAGGATTAGAGGGCCAAGAAAAAACAACAACCTCAACCCCATGCTCTTTTTCTAATGCTAATGACTTTTCTAAGTTCTTATAAAAGCTTTGATTAAAGCCATGTACAAAAAAAACGCAGTTTTTACCTGAAGAAGTGAGCCGTTCACGAACTTCTGCAAATGCTTTTTTAGAGGGAATATTATTCTCTGTGATTTTAGATGGCTCAGTGACTAGTCGCACTTGCCATACTCCCTCTACTTTATCTGCATAAGCGAGCCTAACTTCATTAGGTCCTTTAGCGTTTGCGTAGTCACCAAAAGCATTGTGATCGCCTACGCCATTTTTAAAGTTTGATTTATTTATATTTCTATTCGTAATAATCAACATATCAATATCCTTATTCTGTTTTTAGCCATAGGAAGTAGTTAGAACCTGTCACTTTTATAGGCGGGGTTAAAACTAATCTGCAAAATAATGATTAGTTTAGATTTCAATCAAACAGCAAGAAAAACAGTAAAGAACACGACAAACGTATTGTTTTTTAATATTGAAAATAGACATAGTGTTGAGTAAGTGAAATGCTGGCAGCACTAAAAAACGACTTGATAAGAAGACTGTTCGAATGAAGAAATCTGTATTATTTAATAGAACACTCAAATTTATCGGATATTGATTTAGGCAATCGATTTGGAACTTTAATGCTACAAATTTGCCTCAAAGAAGAACATGACTAACCATTGATTTTATTGGTAGCCCCTACAGGAATCGAACCTGTAACTGCCCCTTAGGAGGCGATAGTCAAGACGATTTTGAATGTAAAAAAAGCCTTTATTTACGAAGACTTTCAAAATGGATCTATCGCTCTATAGTTTTTCTATAGTAAACAGAGATTAAGATATTATTAGCAGCTGCTAATAAGTGGTTGAGCTTGTAGATTGGAAAAAGCAACGTTTTGATTGAAAAGTTACTGGCGTCCCCGGCAGGATTCGAACCTGCGACCTATCCCTTAGGAGGGGATCGCGCTATCCAGCTGTGCCACGGGGACTGTGATTCCAGTGGGTTTAAAATATCAATTTTTCTTTATTTTTACTATACCTAGATTCACGAAAGAATATTATTTATTCAACTTCATATTAAATAATTTAATAATTTCAAGATGCCATACATCCTCCCCATTATTTAAACGAGCTTGAATGAGAATAGCGTTAGCTACGTAAACTGGATCTAGGTTTAATAACACCTGATGCATCATCGCAACTAATCCATTCACCACGCCAATATGAGCTTCACAGGTTTGCTGATTTATAGCTCCGTGAGTTAGAGCTGAATTTATGCCTTTTTAGCTTTGATTTAAATTGTTACATGCCACAATAATTGCATTGCGAACGTTATCACTAACAGCTGAAGTCTCGTATAAGTGAACTCACCATTTTCAACAACTTCAAATATTAATTATCTAGAAACCATTATACGCAACGCTTACACAAGATTTAAGGGAAAAATCCTTGTATAACAGTAAGTAATTTTTTGTCAAAGTTAGATGGTAAAGATAAAACTTACGAGATAATAAAAAACACACAGTTTTAAGTGTGATAAAAACCCTCTACTGCCACGAGTGGCAGTGACTCTGCCATATATGACAAAATCACTGCCAGAAGTCCGCACTCATCGAGTGCGAAAAAAAATCAATCCACACCCAGTGAGTGCGCTTTAAAGTTAAAAAAAATTGCCCCACACTCGACCAGTGCGAAGCTAAATTTTGAAAATGTTTTTTTGCAAAAACAGAATTTAATTTGGATTAGAATATTTCATATATGTTTGGAGGAACAATCCAATTCTATCACAAGATGTGAAATACCAATTATCTATTGAAATATGAGAAGTATTGTATTAGTAAGGTGATAAATATATTCTAAAGTTAGTTAATCAGGAATTGAGTCTCTTTGGAGATTCTGTTTACTATTATAAAGTTTAAGTAGGCGAATAAGAATGCTCCGCGTACTTATTGATAAGTTCTTCAAGGAAGGAGTGAACCAATGTATAAAGAATTCATCTGTCTAGCCAATTCACGGAAAGTATCAGGTCGCTGTATAGCAGGTAAAGAGCTAATTGCAGGAGCTTATGGAAACTGGATCCGACCAATCAGTGAGCGTAGAGATCATGAAATCTCCGAAATTGATAGGCGCTATCAGGATGGAAGTACAGCTCAAGTCTTTGACATAGTTGGTGTAACGTTTAAAAGCAAATCAGATCACCCAGCGCAAATAGAGAACTACACGATCAATGACGGTTACTACTGGTCTAATAGAGGAAAGTATGCAGGCTCCCTTGATTTGTTAGTTGATGAGCCCCCCTCACTTTGGCAAACGGGTCATTCAAGCTACAATGGAACTAATGACCGTGTACCTACCACAGCAATCACTGCACCTGGTCAATCTCTATACCTAATAAAACCAGAAAATTTAGAGATTATTGTTCGTGTTGAGGGTGCTGAATTTGGAAACGGTAAAAAAAGGGTTAGAGCATCATTTCTATATCGTGGTACTAATTATTTATTTTCCGTAACTGACCCTGAAGTTGAACGAATCTATTTAGCTCGTGGTGAAGGTCGCTATATACCCACTGGGCAATGCTATATGACCATCAGTTTAGGAGAAGCATGGGAAGGCTACTATTATAAACTAGCTGCCGGAATTTTCGAGGTTAAACAATGAAAATTTACTCTATCGGATTTACTCAAAAGAAGGCTGAACAGTTCTTTGGGCTTCTTCGGAATGAAGAAATAAAAACCTTAGTTGATGTCAGGCTTAACAATGTATCGCAATTAGCTGGATTCGCAAAAAAAAATGACCTGATTTTTTTTCTAAAGGAATTATGTGCCATAGATTATGTTCATATTCCTGATTTAGCACCTACAAAAGGTATACTAGACCCATATAAAAAAGGAACAATGTCATGGGAAGGATATGAAGATAAATTCATGAATCTTATGGCACAAAGAAGAATAGAAAGAATCGATAAAGAAATAATTGAAGATGGGTGCTTGCTGTGTAGTGAACATAAGCCACATCATTGCCACAGAAGGCTAGTCATTGAGTACTTAAATGAAAATTGGAATACTAAATTCGAAGTTAAACACTTGGTCTGATTAGATGAACTTATTAATACTATATCCTAGTTTGTTTTTGAGCTTTGAAAAATTCGAAAGAAAATTGAAAAATATCTTATCGGAAAATTCGCCACAGAAAATCAGCTATTATTCTGATCCAAATGGATTTGTCGAAAAGTATGTTGCCATACACCTTCCAGATACAGCGACAGTGAATATTCCTAAATTTGATTTAGAAAACATAACTCATGCAATCATATTTGATGATGGAGAAGAGTTCGTAGAGGAGTTAGCTTCTATTAGGTTGAGAATAGTGCCAATTAGAAGGATAAAAATTAAGATAACTCGAGTAATAAATATAAAAAAAGACAATAAATATAAAGGGTTAACCTCCAATGAAAAATACGAATATATTGGGAGAGGATCTTACTGGGGAAATCCTTACTCGATGTATGAAAATGGTGATGACAGAGATGAAGTCATAAGAAAGTTTAAGTACGATTTTGACTTTGAAAAGTTTCCTAATAAAGATAAGTCTGAGGTGTACAAATTGGCTGGTAAAAGGCTTGGGTGCTTTTGTAAACCGAACGCTTGTCATGGTGATGTACTAGCTGACTTTTTGAATTCATGGGACGACGGAGAGTAAGCTTATTTAATAAATGCTTTTCACAGCGTTAATTAGCATTTCTTTGTTTCAGCCATTCATCAAGTACAGCCTCTAATTTAGCTAGCTGCTCTGTATGTTTTTCTTGATTCTTAGCTAGCTTAGCAATGTTTTGTAGCTTCCAGCGTATAGCAGGCAGTTCTGCTGCATGGGGATAATCAAACAGTGACCAATCAGGATCCCCTTGTTTGAATGACAGCAAAAATGAACGATCTCTTTCTGTAAAATGAGCTTGTAGTGCAGCTACCATTACTGGCCTTATATAAATTAGATCATTTAACTCAACGGGTTCAAAGGTCATGCCATCGAACTCCGCTTTAAACTTCTCATCAAGAGGTTGCCAGTTAGGAGCCATAACCTCATTGATAGGTCTTGGGTGGCTTAGTACATAAGTAATGAATCCAACAAAGATATCTCGTGAAATACCTTCCTCTGCAAGCAGCATACGAACATCAAATAGGTCTCGAGGGTGCTGGCGATCCATAGCAGCACATAGTTTTCCGCCATAGAGGTCGGGCAGACTAACGACTGGGAGCTCTGCATAACCAAACTCATCTTCGACTGATTCTTGCACAGGTAAGATATCAGGTTTATGCAACGTACCTCTTGCTACCGGAGAGACTTCAATTTTAATTGTTGCATTTAGACTAGTAACAATTATACGTAGCTCATCTGCTTTTTGATCTTGTAACACAGCATTGGTATTTGGTTGCGTATTAATTAAATCGGTAATGCGTTGAAGCGCAGCTTTTACATTTGCTAGCGCTTCATCTCTAGGCTCAAGAGGAAGATAGGCAAGGTCAATGTCCACAGACAATCGTGGAAAGTCTCTCACAAATAAGTTGATAGCAGTGCCGCCTTTAAGTGCAAATGAAGGCTCTGTTGCAACTACTGGTAACATTCTAATCAGCAGTGAAACCTGCTTGTAGTAGGGGCTCTCTCTATCCATTGTTTGCTTCTTCTTATTTTACACTTAATATTTCTGGCACAGTGATTTGGTAACGCTCATCAAATCGCCCTTGCTCTACCACCTGACGCTTTCCTGAACCTAATGCGATCTTTGATTCATCAATGCGCTGAGTCCATTGATGGCCGTGATGATGACTCAAAAACAAAAACACTCTATTGGTTTGAACCGAGCTACTACGTTCAAGAAGAGATTGCACCTTTCTAGGACTTAGGTTTACAAGCCCTTGAAAAAGCTCTGCAGCATGTTCAAACGAAATTTGTTTTCCGATCGCATCAACAACTTCGTAAGCAGCAAGCTCAGGACAACTGGCTTTTAGCTCTTTTCCTTTAACCGTAATCACTTTCAGGTCCTTTTCGGGGGCAACTTCAAGCTTATGGTTCCCACAATAAAACCAATTTTGATTGGGAAATTTACGAAACCATTTCGGCAATGATTGCTTGTTCTTCACCCCTATCCAAACTTGTTCTTTACTTAGCTGTAAATAGTGACTCAGCCCTTGGTGAGTCAAGCTGCTTAACCCAGCCAGATGAACAGGATGGTTTAACTGCATGTCCATTGCTTGTAGAACCCCCACCCAGTCAGGTTTAACATCATCATTTGCGCTTGGGCGATAATAAACGCCTGAAGATAACTTCTTCAGCCAACCACTTTGCGTATATCTTTGAGCCAAGGAATAGCTAATTCCATTCTCGGTCAGCCATTGCTGTAGTACAAGGGCTCCAGGATATGTATGGGCAACCAGCCAGTTTATCTTAGATGACATTTTAACACCTAAAGTATGAATATTGATGTTTCTGCAAACCTTTAGTTTGCCTTGTGCGTAATTATAACACTTTTAGTGTTAAAAAAAATGTTTTAGTAAACTAGCGTGAGAAGTGTGGGATTATTCTTCTTTAGAGGTTGAGCTGGTACTCTCTTAAAACACGAAAACTGATAAACAATTTAAACGAGCTTATGTTCAGAAATAGTACTTTTTCAGCTATCTGTACGCTTTTTCCACGCACCTATTTTCTTCAGAGGTTTATTTTTACATAGAATGTTTTCTGAGTAGGTATCCATTTAACTAAGAGGCCACTCAAAAGCTGAGGTAAAGCTACAGAAAATTATAACGGTCTAAGGCTTTGGTAATCAAGAAATTAATCCAACCGGCTTTAGAGCAAGCCGATCGGTAAAATAATGAGGCTAGTTAACGCGAGCAGTTGCTGATTTGATTGACTCATTCTTTAGCACAAAATATGGGATCACTTTTTGTGCGCTAGCAATAACCAGCTTTGAGTTTAAATTAATTACTCGCGCATTCACTTCAACACCATTAGGGCGATATATCAGTGTGCCAGTAAGTACATGGCTGGCGATGCGACGCTCGGCTAGCTCTTCTACATCACGCGACATCACAAAATCACCACGTGAAGTCACACTAATGATATCCATCGCTTTAAAATCAACAACGCCAAAGCCGAATTTTTGCAGCTGGTGCATCATTGTTTCAGAGAGTTGATTACCAAGTTGAGAGCTGTTTTTTAGGCTCGCATCTAAATCAACAAAGCTAGTAATGGCTATTCCTAACTCGCTTTCTTGTTGCATGGTATCCACTAATTCAAGGGCCATTTGCTCGACATAATTAACAACGGTTTTATGATGTTGATAAGGCACAAATAAACGATGGTTAGCGTTATCCTGCTGCATATCTTTTTGCTCAAGCGCTTGCAGCATAGCAACATAATCGACTTGAGTACTTGCTGATGCAGGTGCACTTTGAGCGGTATTTTGCGGCTCTGCTGATTGCTCTGGCAGCAATTGGCAGCCAGAAAGCGCGAGCGTTAACGATGCGAAGATAAAACCTTTCATAGCTTACTCACTTGCTTGTTTAAGTGTAATACCATCACTACGGTTGGTGCTATCAAGGGCATCAACCACTGATTGTGGTATAAAGCCTTGCGCTGACCCTACAACTGCTTTGCTTGCTAAACCAACAATGCGGGCATTAACGAGCACACCACTTTGATGATTAACCAAAGTACCCGCCAATACATAATTGAAATTTTGATCTTGGCTTAGCTCTAAATAATCACGACTGAAAACATAGTCACCACTTGGCGTGACACGCATATAATCAGTGGTTTTAAAATCAATGACAGGTACACCAAATGCATGAAGCTCATGAATGAAACTTTCGGCAATTTGATTACCTAGCAAATTCGTTGAGTTGTAATCTGCATCAAGGTATACAAAGCTTGAAACAGCAACCGGCGTGTTATCGCTAACATATTGCAAGTTTTCAACTAAGTCCTGCATGATGCCACGCACATAGTGATTAATATTTTTACGCGTTGGTGCAGCGGTAAAGGTGCTGTTATTCATCACCGCCTGATTGGTTTGAAACACACTGTCGTTACTATGCGGCGCGGCAACTTCTCTTTGCGCAGCTAATTGAGGCTCATTATCTTGCTGAGTTGTATCACCAGTTAACATTGACGAGCAACCAAAGCCAAAAGGCAAACATAAAGTTAAAATTAAACGTTTCATTAAATGAGTTCCTCTTAATATTCGCTTCGATACAACTGGCCATCACGTTGCTGAACTTTTTCAGCGCCCCACATCACATTGATAGGGATCTCGGTGCTTGCTGCTGACACTATTCGCAGATCTTTGGTATTTACCAATCGGGCGTTAACTATGTAGGCATGTTGTTGCCGCGTCAGTGTGCCGGTAATAACAAAGTCAATATTCTGACGTTGACGCAAGGTATTTACATCACGACTAAGTACACTATCGGCCGATTGCTGCAAATTTAAAGTCTTTTCTAATCGATACTCTATGGTATGAAAACCAAGCTGAGTAAATTGCGTTAATAAACTTTCTTGAATTTGCTGACTCAAGCCACTGCCCTGATCTTCTGCTAAATCAGTACCTAAGCCATCAGCCATATAGAAACTGGTCACAGCAATACGTGCATTGCCTTTGTAAGGGCCTTGAATACGGCTCAGCTGACTACTTAGATCAGCAACGTATTGATGCACCGTATAAGGTGCCATCGGCGATTTTGGGGTTTCTCTAGGGGGCGCTTTTTGTGGCTTTTCAGTTAAGCTACAACCCACCAACACTAAAAAAACTGAATAAAATAACAGGCGCATAATTGCCATCCTCACTAAACTTAGTAAGTACAAAGCAATAATTATGCCTAAGTATTATTGTTGATGGGATAAATCAAGCGGATTTTGCACATAGTGCGATACCAAGCATGCCACCCCGACTGATGCTAACTTTTTACAATCATTATCTGCTTGCTGCTTTTGTTGATATGCACCAATTTTCAAACGATGGAAAGTGCCGCCATTTACAGTTACTGACTCTACATTAGCAATAAACTGACCATGAAATAGTGCCGGCGCTTGTTTTTTAATTTCAGCAAGGCGAGCTGTTAGTCGAGGTATTTCTGTTACGGAAGCAAGCTGTAGTGCAAACTTGGCTGCAGGCTCCGCAATAAACTGAGGGGCGGTTACTGATGACTTTTTAGTATTTACAGGCTCAGATTGCTGCGTATTTAACAAAGTAAGTTGTTCAGTGAGTAAGGTTAACTCACTTTCAATTGTCAGCAAGCGCTCAAGCTCTGGCTTCATTGCTTGGAATTGCTGATGCGACTGCCTTAGCTCCATAAGCTCTTGTTTGCTAATTTTCACTAAGTTTTCTTCACTCACTTGTGGCTCTGATACGCTTTGGCAACCAAAGATAGGAGTAACCAGTAAAACTAACCATACTTTCTTCAGATTTTGAAAAGTCGTAAAAACCATAATTTACTCCTTGCTAGTGTTGAACATGCTGCTCTGTTACATGGCATTTAATTGCTTGTGATATTAGCTGCACACATTGCTGCTCAAGCTCGTTTGCAGATTGTGCGTCATAGCCAACCGCAAGCGTGTAGTGCGCATTTGCTTTATCGTGAATATAAAAAGCGTTTTTTAACCCTTGCTGTAACAAACGCTGTTTCACCAATGAGTAATACACCTTTAATATTTTCAGTGAATTAAACTTGCCAATACTCGCTATATATCCCTGGCGCTTTTCGAGTGGGCGCAAAGTAATGTCAACTCCCACCAGCACATCACCTTTGGGCGATAACTGTATTTTATGTGTTTGAGTACTAGTCAGTGATTTTTGTCCTTGGTACTGCTTATCTACAATCGCCTGATACTTACCGGGCTTAATATCAGTAAACAAGTAATAGCCATCATAAGCCGCTTGCGTAGTTGCCACATCATTACCTTGCTCATCCACTAAAGTAATTTGGGCATAAGGTTGAACATTAGCTCCTTGCTCTGTCTGCTGATAAACAGTGCCTTCTATTTCGCTGGCATTATTTACTGGAAAATCCATGTACTCAACAAAGCCTGCTCGTGGTGTTATGGAGAAACCATCGTGGGCGGGGATCATAAAAGGGTCAGCAAAACTGTCACGATCGAGCACTATATCTGTTGTGCGGTTAGCTGGCATAGCAGAAAGAATCGCGATCCCTTGTTCATCAGTAATCGCTTGGCGATAATTTTGTAAGCCTTTTACTTTAACACCTGCCAAGCCCTTCTCATTACTGTCTTTAATACCATTATCATTTTCATCTAAAAACACATTAACCATTAAACTACCTGTATTGGTCAATGTTCTGTTGCTCATAAATGGTTGATTATATTGGCTATCAAAACCAAAGCTAAATCGGCTATTTAAGCGAATTTGCCATTGGTCATTACTATCGTAATTAACATTACTGCTTAAGTTAATCCTGTCATTTTGCCACGTTAGTCCTAATTCTGCAGACTGAACATCGTAATCTAGAGAGTCCCTTAAAGTTAACTCTGCTTGGAGACTCGGGCCTAAACTTCGGCTAAATTCAGCTTCATAACTTGCTATCTCACTCACTGGAGAAAGACGATAATTAACACCAAACCGACTGTACACTCTGCCTAGTCGTGTTTGTAAACGCGTCATACCATCTACACTTTCTTGCCCGGCGCTTGGGTCTTGCCATTGCAATAAATTATTTATTGAGACGTTTGCATAGCTGTAATTTAAACGGTTATAAATTTGCTTTAAATCACCACTTTGTGCGTGTTGAACTAAAAAGTTATTTTGATAATTAAGCCGCCCAAAGTTGTTTTGCATCAGCTCACCAGACATATCAAATTGATAGCTTTTCAGCGTTATATCTCGACCATTCTGGTTATCTGTACGGTTCGTTGCGCTGAATAGCAAAGACTGATCAGCCAGCTTAGTTCTTGTTGTTAATTCAAATTCTCTTTGTTGTTGATTGTTTTCTTCATACTCCAGATTAACTAATAACCTATCTAACAAGCTGAGATTCGTTCCTAGAGCAACATGGTATAACTCATCTTGCTCTTGCTTTTGCGCCATAAAGCCTGAGTACATAGCAACGTTATCACTCAATCCATATTGGTATCGCCCTGCAGCAACCCAGCCCTTGTTTGCACTATTACTGTTATTACCTAATAACTGCTTGCCTTGCTCTGAAAAAGATAACTCATAGACTGCTTCCCCTTGTTCAAGCTGCGTACCATCAATGTAGTAATATTCTGTTTTTCGCTCTACTTGCCCTTGCGGACCATAAAAAATCAACTCAAAGTTATTTTCACCAAACAGTAAATCAACGTCAGCAAAAACATAGCGCCCATCCGCCAAGCTCAATTGCTGCTCAATTAAAATACCATTGCGGTATAATTCAACATCCCAACCTGGCTGTACTGCACCAGTTAGATTCACTCGATTATTATTAACTGCTTGCCCAAGTTGATAATTCGAAATTTTAACTCCGCGCCCGTACTGGTTGTTATAACGGCTGCCAACTTGCGTAGCTGTGACATCACCTACCTCAATAAGACTTGCAGCAAGTGGACCTAACAGCTGATTATTCACATCTTGCTTGGAGAAAGTTAGTCTTGAGTTATTCAATAAATCACTTTCACGGCCCGATAAAAAGTATTCCATAGTAAGGTATGCAAAATCTTGCGAGCCAAGTAATGAGTAACTTGCCTGACTACCATCATTATCTTGGGTATAGTTCAATTGTAAGTCAGCCACAGGGACAGATAAGGCCTGGTATGGGCTTGGTTTCCAAGGTAAAGTTGCTTGCTTTTGAGTACTATAGCTTTGTAGTTGTTTTTTATGTCGCTGCGCTTGGGCGACAACCGGATAAACAGACTCAGTTTCAATATACAGCTCTAAGCTTGCGTAATCAGAGCGATGCTGAAATTCTAAAGCCTCAGCGAGTACTGCTGCCTCTATATAAATATCATCATCAACACTAATTTGTTGTTCTGTAAGCTGCCACTTTTTTGTATCTGTAATCAACTGTTTTTGAGCTGTTAATTGAAAGGTTTTATTGGTGTTAATGAACCAACCTTCGGCCCTCTCGGCTGATATATCGACATTGATTGCTAATTGTAAGATATCAACTAGCCCTGAAAGCCCCAGCAATATGTCTTGATCAGACTTAAGGGCAAAAATCTCACCGAGGTAATTTTCATTTAAATAAATTGAAAATAGCAAAAATTCCCCAGTGGCAATTCGTTGCTGAGCGTCTAAGGTATCTGCAGAATGATTAACAGCAGGTATATGCTTTGATTGTGTAGCGTAAAGCTGTTCGCCATTTAGCTTAGCCTTTATGGCATTGAGTCTAGCTAGTACATCCTCTGTACTCACAGTCGAATTAGCAACGCTGATAGGACTTAATAGCATAAGCCCTAACGCAAATAAGCGATTCATAAATTTTTCGCATTAATCCCTAATGTCGAATAGGCAATGAATATGAGCCAAAATCGACGCCTTCATACTCATCGGCACCTTGATATTTAAGCTCAATGTTCCCTTGTTTTGGCATCTGTTTACCAGAGAATAAATCTAACAACACAGTCGCTTGTTCAATTTCAGGGTATAGGCTTAGATTCCCGATTTCTGCGATTTTTTCTTGTTTACCTGCAGAATTAGTAACATACGCGCTAAGTCGACCGTAACTACTAAAACCTTGTTGTTCAGTTAATTTAACGGCAATTTTTGGTTTTTTGTTCACCGAATCTTCAACTATTTCTGCAGTTTGAAATGTAACTTTTGGCAGCTCACCTTGTTCACGATATACAACTGGAATACTAAAACTCAAAATCATATTCACTTTAAGTCCAGCCTTAGCTGCCTTATCTTCATTTGGTAAGGCTTGGAATAGTAAATGGGAACGATATTCCCCTTTAGCCAAATCCTTAGGCTTTCTAATTGCTATTTTAATCGTTTGCCTTTCGCCAGGTGCTAAGCGAATTTGCTTTGGTGATAAGCGTGCCATAGGAGAAAGGCTCGTGGTTACTGGCTCACTCAATGTTTGATAGCCCCCACCAGGTAGCGCTAATTTTTCGCTCCATACCACGCGGTATGTACGGTACTCTTCTGAGCTATTAATGACGGTGACTTTTGCGCTTCGTTGGCGCTCATCAAATGAAACCCGCGTTGGTGAAATAAGTAAGTTTGCCGTTGCATATTGACTGAAAAAAACAAAAAGAAGTCCACATAAAAGACGTTTTGCGAACATATCTATCCTTAGTAATCGACTGATATTTCTAAAAAAGTTGTAGAAGAATACTGACCATCAGCGTATGGTTTAGCGCTACGGTCTGTCGTTAAAATACCGCCAATAAATACTTTTGCTTCACCAAATTCATTGGTAATCACATATTTAGGAAAACCATTAAGGCGTACAGAAAATCCAGCACTCGAGTTGCCATCGATATCATGTGTTAAGTCAACTGGGGCAACTAGATTCATAGTTAGCTGAGTTCTAGCTGGAAAGTCAGTAAGTAATAATTCTGCAGGGCGGCCATTTTTAAGAACATAAACCGAGCCCTGCGTATTGATACTGCCATCATCTTTGACGATTACAGAGCTGGTATTTGTATTAGCTAGAATAACTAGAGTACCAAAATCAAGCGCTTGTTGCTCTGTGCTCGCAGCCTGTAAGGGTGTTGAGAACACACAAAATAAAACAGTAGCTAAAAGCAAAAAGCGCATGACTAATTACCTAGTATTATTAGTAAGCAACTTCTAATTGGAAAGTGCCGGTATACTCAACATCACGATAAGGCTCAGATGACGCCGAATTTGAGGTAGATAAATTGGCACCAATGTTAAACTCAACACTGCCGTCTGCATCTGCTGTTAAGTTTGGGCTGCCTGGAAGGTAATAAGCATTTGCATTTGGGCCTGAAGTAATAAAATACTTCCATTCATCAACAATAAAGTTTGGCTCATTTAAACCTTGTCCATCAGAAGCTAAAATATTAGCTGTAGGATCAGTAATCGACAAACGCGCATTAGGCACCGCTTCCGATACCGTAAATGAAGCAGGAGACCCTTGCTCAATAATTGAAATAATCGCAGGAGATGCATCTGTTCTTGTTGAAACAGGGCTTGCATCAGGTTCTGGGTTAATTGTTAAAACAGCTTGCGCAGCACCTGAAGGATCGGCTACGGCACGAATAGTACCAAAATTTAGATCATTTCCTTTTGTTAAAACAACTGAGTTTTGAACCTTTACTGTTGCACTGAAAGATTCAGTAGTGGCATAAGAATAAAAAGCAGAAAATGCTAATGAGCATGCAATTAAAGAAAGAGGTAATTTCATATTAAGTCCTTATAAATAAATGGCTAAGCCATTTTGCTGTATCTTAAGCTTTATCGACCTCTAGAACAAATACTTTAAGGTTAATCCCCTAATTTCCAAGAGGAAAGATACTTATAGCATCTCCCCAATAAAAGGGGCTGTCACACAAGTTTGCCCCATTCTTTTGGCTATCTCACAAAAAGCTGTCGCCTGAGTATAATTTGCAAATGGACCTGCTCGTAATCCATACAAGGTTACCCCTTTTTGCTCACGAGTTTTAAAGCGAAAATCTAGGTCATTTAAAACAGCAGGATAATCACGTTTAAGGTTCAAGACCTGATGTCTGACCTTTTTCGGCGTTAAATATAAACCTAATTGCACACCTGCTTCTGCTGCTTTGTTTGCAGCAATAATCGTTTCTAATGAGTCGATTGATGATGATTGCTGAGATTGTATTTGCTCACTTTGGTGATAGATCACATCATTTTGCGGCTCAAATGCCGATGGTTGTGCAGTTAAATCACTATTAGCCGAAAGTACCTCGATTAACAACGCAAGGTCTTTTTCCATTGCAGCAAGACGTTCAATGCTAGGCTGTTGATTTTGCCACTCGGCAGCAAATTGCTGTACCTGCTGTTCAGTATAAACAGGCTGGCTTTGTTCTTGGCTCATCATACATGCTGTTAAAGCAGTTAAGCAGATGGTTAACAATAAATATTTAGAGAAAATAGAAAAATGCATGGTGACGTCAATTCTAAAAAACAGACTTAAATATTAGCAATAAAAATGCCACCTTTAGAGTGAATATTTGACGCTAAAAATAAATTCGATTATCTGTGTATTTACTAACCCAACAATCAATACCTTGTCGCTTAATAGCCGCGCAGTCAGCTTTCGCATTTTTTAAATACTTATAGCCTCCAAACTTTAAGCGGTAGAAAGTTCTATCATGCACGTCTGCAACTTCAACATTCAAAATTGGTTTACCTTGAAAAATACTAGGCGCTTGTTTTGCCATTTTATGAAAGGTGACTTCTATTGCGGTCTCAGAGCTAACTGATGCTAACTGTAACGCAAAAGTATAATTAGGTTTTGTAGGTGCTAATATAGCAGCAGTGGCTAGGGTATTTTTTTGTGTAGCCGTTGATTGAAGCTCAGAACTAGTTTTTACATTAATTTGAAAAATAGGATCGATTAAGCGAAGTGCAAAACTTTGCATAGAATTAACGGTAGAGCTTAGCAGCAGCTCATTACTGCAACCAGAAACAGTTAATAACACCATTAGGTATATACTGCAGCGAAAAGGCTTGAAGTAATCTTTCATAATCAGGATTCTTAAACGTACCGTTAAAAAATTGCTTCTTACTTTGAAGAAGACTATCTGTTAGTACTTACCTGTACATCAAAAGCTAAAAGATAATTTAAGATATTGAAAATAAACACTAACATTATGTTTTTATTATAATTTCAGTTTAGTGCTTTAATTCGCTGCAAATCATGTTGTTAGTAAAAAGTAGCTTTATAACATAAACAATTTGCAGCAAAATTATTAATGCTTTTCATTACTCAGTTAACTAACTGAATTAGAGCAATTAATCACCATACTCATCTTAACAACCCTATAAGACAAAGGTATATCAGAAAAGTCCCTAATTTGTTAATAATCAACAATTGTCAGCTGCTTGTAAATAACAAAAAAGTGCCATATAGGCACTTTTTTAACATAATTTATTACTAAGTAAATAGAATTGGTTATTTAACCAACGACTTTATGAAGTCGCTCAATTCATCTTTGAATTCCTCACGTCGTAAAGCAAATTCAACGATGGCTTTTAAATAACCAATTTTGCTACCACAGTCATGGCTTTTACCTTTCATAGAGTATGCATCAACCGTTTCTTTTTCCATTAGCATGGCTATGGCATCTGTTAATTGAATTTCATCACCTGCCCCAGCTGGAGTTTTTGCAAGTAATGGCCAAATATTTTTGCTCAGTACATAGCGACCCACAACAGCAAGATTTGATGGAGCTTGATCAATAGGAGGCTTTTCAACCATATTCAAAATTGCGGCGCTTTCACCTTGATTGATTGTTACATCACCTAAGTCTACTACACCGAACTTGTCTACTTCGTTTTGCGGCACAGGCTCAACCATAATTTGGCTCTCACCGGTGGTTTCAAAACGCTGGATCATTTCAGCTAAGTTATCTTTTTTAAGATCGCTCGCAACATCATCGATGATAACATCCGGTAAGATAACAACAAACGGTTCATTACCTATAATAGGCGCCGCACAATTTATCGCATGACCAAGGCCTTTCGCTTCACCTTGACGAACGTGGATAATAGTCACATCTTTCGGGCAGATTGACTGTACTTCAGCAAGTAACTGACGTTTCACACGCTTTTCAAGTGTGGCTTCTAACTCAAAACTGGTATCAAAGTGGTTTTCAATTGAGTTTTTACTTGAATGCGTTACTAAAACAATTTCTTTAATTCCTGCTGATATTGCTTCATTTACAACGTACTGAATCAACGGGCGATCAACAATAGGAAGCATTTCTTTAGGGATTGCTTTTGTTGCAGGTAACATACGCGTGCCAAGACCAGCAACTGGGATCACTGCTTTCATTGATTTCTCCTTAAATTTTATTGTTCTTAAACTGAAAACGGATACTTAATTGCATCGTGACACTGATAACCTACTACTTCAAAATCATCTTTTGTAACCCAGCTTTCAATGTCTTCTAATGATTTAATATTTGGGTTTATTTTTAATTCTGGCGACGCGAAAGGCTCTCGCTTAAGTTGTACATCACGCATCAACTCAAGTTGGTTTTCATAAATATGCGCATTCGCTATTTTATGATACGCCTTACCCGGTTTATGTCCGGTTATTTGTGCAACTAAAGCAAGTAACACAAAACATTGAATTTGATTAAAGTTCAGACCCAGCGGCACATCACAGCTACGTTGGTATGATGTTAAGTATAAAGTATCGCCCAACAAAGAAAAGGTGTGCGTGTGCATACAAGGGCGTAAACAACCTAGCTCAAATTCACCTGGATTATATTATCACCCCCTAAGCCCGACTACTAGTTATATCTATACAATAGCAAAATACATGAAAATCTTACTTATAATCTATCAAAAGTACAAACAAAACTTAATTAATACCCCTTACTAGTTGTACTAGTTTAAAAAGTAACCTAATGTATAAGTAGGTTAGTTACAGGTAGTTCATCAATTATGAACACAATACATACTCTTATTCACTTGGGGATTTCCGTACCAGACTACGAAACCATGCCTGCGCTAATAATGTTTCCTGAGAACATCGAACCACATGCTTCATTCATTGTTGCTAGATATGCTCGTTACCTTCAAAAAGAAGGGCATGCCTCCTATACAACAATTAGTAAAGATGTACATTACATTGGTTTGTTTTTTGACTACTATTACCTAGTTACAAAACCTAACTCCAAAAACACCAACGACTGGGAAATGCTAATTGAAGACTTTTTAAGTGCTTTTGATAAAGGTTCTGTTTTAGGTTGGACTGCAGCAAAAACAGCAGACTATACATACTGTAAAAACACTATAAAGCAGTTTTGCCAATTTGTGTTTGGCTTGAAAAACGAAAGAAAACTTCTCCCTGCGGAAGAAAAAGACCTTGAGCACTCAATAAGTCGCTCCTATGAATACAGCTCCCACCTGAAAACTAGTCTCCTGTTCCATATCAAAAGAAAAACCAACAGTACAAGAGCAGCGCATACTATAAAGAAAAGAGGCAGAAGAAGATCCAAGTCTGGCACTACAGTTGTTAAATATTTCCCTCCAGAATACGTACCACTGCTAATTGAAGAAACAAACAATGTACGCGACAAGATAATTTTACTAATGGCTGCTTACGGCGGCAGAAGGCAATGTGAAATTCTTCAAATTCTCGTCAATGATGTTGAACCTGTAAACGGTCGGTTGAATGTGACTCTTGCCCACCCTGAAACTTCTAGTATGTCTTGGCTTAGTAACTCAGGAAAGAAGCGTAGTGGTACTCGTGGTGAATTTCTTAAAACAGTGTATGGAATTAAGCCAAGAATCAATCTGGGCGCTCTTTCATCAAGCGCAGGTTGGAAGGGGATAAAATATGATAATGAACAAACTGAATCATCTTCGATGTGGTTTATAAGAGAAGAGGTTGAGAGATACCTGCTCATCTTACATATACAATATATGAGCGAAATAAGAGGCGAGTATTCACATCATCCGTACTACTTTGTTAATCAGAATGGCGACCCAATGACTAAAAAGTCAATGAGCAAAGCCATAGAAAGAGCGTGTAAAAGGTTAGAGAAAAAGTATGGCATTAACTTGAACGGGCTTAGAGGACATAGCTTGAGACATCATTATGGTTTTTACTGTGCAGACGTTTTAGAGATGGATCTGTTAATGATCCGCAAATATATGGGGCATAAACAACTCTCGTCTACGGCTATTTACACCCATATATCTCCAGAAAAAGCTCGCCAAGTCTTACAAGATGCTCAAGACCGAGCAATACTCGAAAAAAGAATCGATGCAGATGTTGATGAAAGAGTGAAGACTCAGAAGAGGTTCGAAAATAACCCTGCAATTACGAAGCTGCCTAATTCATGGAAGGTTTCATGGCTAACTGGCGAAGAAATCAACACGATGTTAATACAAAGGTAGAAGCTGCGTGGATTATGTAACAAATAAGTTTGAAGAGTACACTTCCCCATTAACTGGTGAAGTAGTTAAGTTTAATCCCTCTAGCACCGCCTTTTGTATACTCAAAACCCCTACAAAAGAAGAGTTTAAAGAGCTCCTTAAAGAATATGTTAGCGCAAAAATAAAGCTTACTTGGAGAGAGCTATTAGAACCTCTCAACAAAAATATCAGCAAAATTAATGGTGATAGAATAAGGCTATTCGCTGCCACTAAATCTTCAAGTAGTGACACAAAGTATATGCCAACATACATTCTTGCAGACAGTTACACTAAAGCTATTGGCGAAAAAACTTCCTATAAATGCCACCTAAAAGTAGAAAGCTTCAGTATTGTAGAGCAAAAAAAACTTGCTGAAAAAATCAAGCCAACCAATATTGAAGAAGCTAAAAATCTATTTAAGGAAAATGCATTTCATTACAACGATGCTCTCGGTATTAGATTTATAAATGAGGTAGTAAAACCTCAAGATAACTTCGCTAAAGCTGTAAACGCTATGGCTTTGCTCTTAAATGAAGTGGTCGCAGATAGCGGTATCAAGTCACAAAGATTCAAAAGGCAACATACCAACAAGACACCTAGAAACACTCTTGAATTACTGAGTTTTCTACATGCAAAGGGTTACGTACTTTTCCCGTATGTAAGAAAACTTTCTAGTGTTCCTTTTGAGTTCTGGATGCTTCACAAGAACAATGTAAAGCATTGTGAATACCCTGAACTAGTTAATACCGATGCATATGAGTTTGTCAGTCGTATCCATGAAGCTTCAGAAGCGACTACAACAAATAAGAAGCTTGGTAGTAACGCCAAAACCATGGTGAAAGCTTCTACCTTAACCAGAATAGAACAGGTTAGTGATGAGCTTCTGGATAGACAAGTTGAATTGTATGAGGAAAGTTATCAAACAACATCATCACCAGAAGCTCAAACCAGAAAGAACGGCTCAACTTTCAATGCTTACACCAATATGTGTAGAGATCTTTTCAACTCAAAACATGATAATCCAGACATTAAGTTGAAGCATAGAAAGTACATGAGGAGAACTAAAAAGACGACCCATGAGCTTGCTGACTTTAGTTTATACTCAGACAGGCAACCTAAACTTAAACTTTGGACTGAGCTTCTTTCTAGCTATTGCTTATCTATAAGTGATACTCAATTTCAAGGGCGAACCGCTGCCTCAAGGTATTTTCTTGACTGGTTATCTGAGCTCAACCATATCCCACAATCCCCGTTAGAGATTGTCAGAGCGATACACATAAATGACTACGCCGAGGGACAAACTCTGAGGAACCATCTAAAACATCGATACTCTCTAAATGCTTGTAATCGACATTTGGCGATATATCGTCAATTTTTTGATTTCTGCCACGATACACTTTACAAGAATCCTTACAACCGAGAATCATTAAGTACGTTTGTTAACCCTGTTGATACTAAATGGGATCGATTTGCAGAAGCTTCCAGCTCAGGCACTAAGAGAACACCAATTGAAGCAAGGATAATGCATGAGATTCGAAATTTAATCATTAAAGATGATTACGCTTTTCCCAAAAAAGCGTTTTCGTTTGCTTATGTCAATTTAACAAATCATAAAACAGGTGAATATGAATACAATGTATTCTGCCCATCCGTTGCGAATCTTCTATACTTTATGCTCTGGATTCCAATACGTAAGATTCAAGCTCAACTTCTTGACTCTGGAGAAGGGGATGACTTTATCTTTGACTTCGAGAAAAATGAGTTAGTCAAGAATAAAAACAAGATCGGAAACGAAAGAAGACAGGAAGGTTTATTGCAAACACTTCCATCAGGTGTTCTAGGGATTAATGACGTACTCGGCCTGCACATTACAACCAATAAAACTTCAGATGATGGTTATGATATCCCTTGGGTTTGTGATGAACTACTTGCATCATTGAAAAACCAATATCAATGGCTCCGAAAATACTCTCCTTACCCTGAGCGAAGAGGAAAAAGTTCGCTTGGAAACCTCATGACCGAAGAAAGCATAGCGACAGAGAAGACTTTTTATTGCTTGTTCCGTGATCCATCACAACAGAGAGCTGACGATCAATCAAAACCAGTTGCAGCCCACATCATAACAAAAGCGTGGGCCTTACTCTGTCGCGAAGCTGAAGAACGAATAAACAAAAAACTCCCAGATACACACAGAAAGATATCTTTAACAAAAGAAGGGACACCTATCAAATCTCGCTACGATATTCATACATTGCGAGTAAGCGGAATTACAGACTTACTAGATAAAGGAGTGCCTTTAGGTATTGTTCAACAGTTTGTTGCTGGACATAAAACTTATGTTATGACACTTCATTACGACAATCCTTCTCATGCAAAAATTCGGGAGTATTTAGAGGCAGCACGTAATAAAAATAGTGAAGTTTCAGACTTTGAATTTATAGAAACAGAAATCGACAAAGTTAGTGAACATTTTGTTACTAACCAAGCCTATGCCAGCAATAGATATACAGCTTTTGATGCATTGAAGAAGAACGCTGGTATCTTATCGATAAAGCTTTCGGGAATTTGTCCTGGTACAAGTTGCGAAGAAGGAGGCTTTGACCCTCACAAAAAAAGTGGAATTCCTGTTCCAGTCGGAGACAGAGGACCATCCTGCCCTCAATGTCGATTCTGGATAACTGGACCAATGTTTCTTTTAGGTCAGGTTGTAGAAGGAAATCAGTTAATAAGAAAAATCAAAAAAAAAGTAGCTGCCATTGATAAGATTAGAGAGTCTATAGTTGATGCAGATGACGAATGTAATACGCAGTTATATTACAAGTTGTCTGGCCGCGAGGATCGCGAAGTGCGAATCCTATCCAACATGCTAACCGAATGGTCTGAGCGTATGAAGTTTTACGAAGCTTCTGTAACAAAGCTTGACGCATGGATGGAGTATAAAAACAAAGATCACGCAGAAAATTCAAACCAACTTATCCCTATGTTTAGCAAGTCTACAGAAGAAGAAATTCGGTATAGTTTTGCTGAATCAAGCAACTTAGAATTGACTCACTTCTTATCAACAGTTTCAGAGTTTCTTCCTGAATTCATGGACTCCGATGATACTTCTGTGCCTGATTTGGAACATGCTATTGCTAAATTTATGGCTATGAACAATCTAGGCGACATTATGTTTAAGTTGAGTAATAAACAAAGGCTACAGGCTACTAATATGATGACAGACGTTCTTATAAGCAATGTTGGAGCCGAGTGCGCCGAAAATCTTCTTAATGGCGATGTATCCTTGTCAGAATTTCCCGCATTAAGCAATAAAATAAGTGAATTAGTAAGTAAAAGCGAAGAGAAGGTTTTCAAACTTGACGCAAATACTTTCGTATCAATTGGGAATGAATAAAAATGAATACCTCTGTATCTTCAGCTATTTTGTACGATCAACTATGTAATTCAACTAATAGCAAAAGAAGAGAAAATGCACAGAACATTAAACTGACCTGCGACCATATGGAGAAAGATGGGGTCGAAATCACCTTGAGTGGCGTAGCCAAAAGATGCCTTGAATCATTTGGTAGCCCTGCCGTCTCAACAGTAACAAACACTGGCTCAAAGTTAGGTAAATATGTTCGTTTACGAAAACAAGAACAGAAAATAGATAAGGGAACTACCCTCGAAAGAACTGGAGTCTCTGCAAAAGTGTCAGATCCTGTTCTGGCACAAGAAGTAAAAATACTTGAAGAGACGATCAAAGGACTGAGGAATGAAAATAACGCGTTACGCCTAGCCTTTAAGAAACTTAATACTGATATTGATAATGAGATTAGTAGCATCTTGCTAAGCGAACAAAAAAGCAACAGCATTAACGAAAAGCTGTTACATATACCTAAATGTACATCACATCTGAAAAGCGCTATTACATCACTACTTAGACACTTATCAGACAGAGGGTACGGTATATATCGAGGGCGCTTTGGAATAAACAAGAAAACGGTACTAACTAACGCTGAATTGGATGCTATAAAAGAAGTAATCGATATTAGCGAAGCCGAGTTTCAAGCAACATATGGCAACGACAAATAATGGTTCTAAGCTTGTACATCTAAGCATCCGAAATGCCAAAGCCAGCTCTATTGAATTGAAGTTGCGATAGCAATCTCGGTTTACGGTATTCTTCACTTCTCACTTCTTTCAAAAGAGCTCAGGTATATTCTGTGTTTTCTTAACAGTGGTTTGGTTAAACATTATCAGTTAGTGCAAAATCCAATTACCACGTTTCCGACAGAACGTTACCACTTGACAGCTTAATATACATTAACGTCACAGTGATATCACTCAGTATAATTTGGGTGTCTATGTACAATGATGAGGTTGATTTTACTTCCATCTACATTCCAAGGTTGGCGTAAAATGAGTATTCAGCTAGAGTCATATCAATGATCTTACGAAAACTGATATGACTAACAAAATGAACGTCAACTTTATTAAAAGAGCAGCCAAAATACCTTTATCTGAACTTGAACTAAAAAAACGTCCTGATGGCGGTTTTCGTAAACATCCGTCAGACTTTTTTAAACGTAATTGTTTAGTTAGAGTTGGTGATCTAACGAATCAAGAAGTTGCCGCTCGGTTAGGTATTACATCAACACACCTGTCAAATTTCCTAAATGAAAAGGTAAGTGTTGACCCATTTTTTGCAGTGCAACTAGCGAAAGCGACAGGAATTAATATGGGAACATGGCTAGAGCTTCAACGGCAATATGACGTATACATCTATGAAAATATGGAATGTAACGTACAGCCATTGTATCCGTTTTCACGCTAAGATCTTAACTCTAGACTTACGAATAGTAGGCCTTTTGCTATGTACTTTTTCTAATCTAGCTCTAGCTAATGAGGAAGAAGGATTAAGTACCTTTTAGGGCTTCGTCCTGCCAGTTACTTGTAGATTACAATCTACATTGCGAGCTCAAGCCGAGACCCCAACTCTTCAAACCTATTTGTTGGCTTTTTATCAGGTAATGCAGGATATTTACACAAGCATTTTTGTCCTGCTGTGCATGCTCTAATATGTCATAGTCATTATTTAAGTGACAAAATATATCAACACGGTCTACTCTTAATTTTTGTCTAAAACTTTGAGGTTGCCATGACGAATCATTTCTCGCTTATGACTAAATCACTTCGGTTGGCTGCCCAATACCACGCCCAACAAAAGCGTAAATCAGATGACTCCCCCTATATTAACCATCTAATCGAAGTTGTCGATTTGCTTGTTAATATCGCTCATGTTCAACATGAAAATGAGTTATGTGCCGCAGCTCTCCATGATAGCCTAGAAGATACAGAAATTACCAAGGACCAAATTGCGAATGAATTTGGCATTTGTGTTCTTGATATGGTGCAAGCGCTAACTGATGATAAAACACTGCCATTAACAGCACGTAGGGCTAGTGTGCTCGAACAGCTGCCCACTAAAGCCACCTCAGTCCAGCGTATTAAGCTTGCTGATATCTGCTCAAACGCTTCTGCCATTCCTTGTGGTTGGTCAAATGAGCGACTAACAGAGTACTTTGTTTGGCTTGATCAAGTTGCTGCACTTTGCAAGAACGCAAGCCCCTCATTGTATAATGAATACCTAAAAAGAAGAGCCATAGCCATCAAATAACACGCTTATTTTCGCTGTATGTTCCAACATACTTGATTCTAAAGCTAAACAAAAACGTATGAGTATTAACTTAGATACGGAATATACAAGTATTCAAAGTTGCACAAAGGCTGTCAAAATAACTTCATAGCTTCTAAAGTTCTAACTCTTTTTTAAAGATAGATGAACTGACTAGATTAAAATCTAATCAGCATGAAGCTTATATGTTATTGATGGGAACTGAGCTGTGACTTTATCTGCAAAGCGTTTAGCACTGCCGCTTCCCCAGTTTCGAGCTACATAGTATTCATCACCTTCATAGATAAGCTCAGGGTCTTTTAATACTCGATATTTTTTATACTGAACTTCGGTATCAGACATTTCGTCTTTCATTTTTAGTAACTGCTTACGACAGGAGTTATCTTCACGTAAAAATTCAAAACACTCTTGATCAACCAACTTTCGTTCATCTAACAACCTAACTGTAGAGTAACCAATATCTGCTTTCTGAATTCGATTGTAGACTTCTTCACCATTAAAATAGATTGAGTAACGACTCCTATCTCTGCCACCAGACCGCGAAGCTCTTTCCTTTTGGCGCTTCTCACGGATCTTAACTTGATAATTTTCAATTTCAGGAATAGGTATTACAGACTGCACATCTAGCAAGATCTTGCCGTCACTTTCATATGGATGCATTCGAACACAACGAATAGATAAGCCGTAATCATTTAGCCACATTACCGTAGTTGTTAATTCACGTGAGAACTCAGCAGAAGCTAATACAATTTTTACTTCTTGAGCAAATTCATCTTCTTCTTTTTCGTCCCAACCTAAGAACTCAAGGAGCGACGCTTCAGCATCTAACTCAAAGTCATTGGCTTTGATATAGTCGGCATAAATATCAACCAAGCGGTCAAACGTAAGCGTTGAAACCATTGCTGCATATCGAACAGCTTGTAGTTCCATATGACCACCATCTTCAGTACGCTTTAATTCGATAACAACGATATTGGCTTGCTTATCAATACCTAGTAAATCAATGCGTCTGCGGCTTTCATCCCATTCACCAAACTCTTCAGCAACCACTAATGTATCTGGCGATATGATCTCGATCTGATGCTTGAGCAGACGCTGCAAATCTTCACGCTCTTTTAAGCCTGATTCAGAAAAAGTCGTGCGTGATATTGTTTTTATTTCATTGTATGTTATTTGATAAATAGCCATATTAAACTCACAAATTTTGTATCACTTCGTCTACCCAATCACGGTCTCGAAAACCTCTAATATAAGATTCAGCTGCCTTGCTGTAAGGTTTTTCAGGTTGCATCATTGCTTCGAGGTCTTCTTTAACATCCTCTAGAGCATCCGATTGATTAGCCTCATGTCGATCCCCCCTTGCGATGAGCTTAACTACCTCGGCATAAAGCTCTTCACGCTCTTCATTAAATGTTGGGAAGTCTAAATTAAGTAGTAAATTGCTTTCTTGTACTCTTTTTTTGGCTATTGGGCAATTTGCAGCGTGCGGTGCTACTACAGGCTTTCCCTCAGGCGAAAATGCCAGTAATTTAGTGTCTTCCTCTACACATGGGTCAAGCAAGACCGGTAGCTCATCTTTTACTCCATTTATGCTCGTCGCATGTAAACTATTTCCGTTTAATGAACTAACTAACAAGGGGAATTCATCACCTTTACCACCTGTTTTTCCTGTGGCAGGATTTACGTTTAACCTATTTGAAAATTGACAACTTAATCGGTAATTAGCTGGGTTGAATGCTAAAAACCAATACCAGTGTAGTAAATTGTTATTGCTATCGGTAATTTTGCCTTTTGGTCTAAAGTGTTCAACTTCATTGGGAAATCCAGCATTTTTTGATTCGGTATACCAACACTTTCGACTGGAAAAGGCTTCCATATCGCTCTTTAACGGTCGCCACTTAGTGTTTCCACTGGATACTCTCTGCCTGATTGTCGCTTCGCTCTGTCCTTTCAAATTTCTGTATGTTCTAGCTAAATTTTTCTTTTTGTTAGCTGGCACTGTAGCTAAAAAGGCATTTAAATCTATATATCTCATTGAACTTCGATCATCCTTGATACTTTTGTCGTAAAAATTCTTTATAATCCTCTTCTCTTCGTTCAGAAATCGTCAATGATAGTTCGCTAAGTACTGCATTTAGTTCTTTTAGCCTCTGCCTATCCGCATCAGTCAATTCTTCTTTGAATCCGATTTTTAATCGTTCATCCATTAATTCTTGCGTATACAAATCTAAACTTGAAGGCAGACCGAAAAACTCACTTGTTAGAAGGTTAGCAACACCTTGACCACGAGGATTGCGGTGTGGGTGGTCATAATGCAATACACCATTTTCATTTTTTGCTATCAATACCTGATCTCGTGTTAACCCTGAAATAAGTACAGGATCATGTGTTGCTATAAATACGGTGGAATCTTGTAATTGGTAGCTATGTAACGACTCTTGAAGGAGTTTGGTATATTCCCATGACCAAGCTGGATTAAGGTGAGTATCAGGTTCATCTAGCAAAACCAAACACTCTTGATGATGTGCCATAGTTAAACCACCAATGACACACAGAAGCTGCTTTTCTCCTTCACTAAGTGCATCAAATGGAAATGACTTGTTTTTTGCTTTACTAACAATATTGTAATCAATATCAACCAGCATTCCGTTGGCTTCTAATGCCTGTAACATGCTATATAGATTAGTGCCATTACGATGCAACTCTTCATAGGCCATCTTGTTAAATTTTTCGATATGTTTTTCATCATGCAGCAAAAAATCATATCTTCGACTTTCAACAACAAATGCTTCGTCCACCTCTTTACGTTTTTCGTTACTGTCATCTGAATAATTTTCCAAAGCAGATAGAAAATGCCTGATAGCCCCTTTTGTATCCCATAGAATAAAATCGGAAGAATTTTCATCATAAATTCTAGGAGGTCTGACTGTTATTTTTAGACGCTCCACACTTCTAACGTCAATCTTGTCAAGCAGAGCCTCATGTTTGTGACCAACAAGACTTACAAGGATCTTTTTTGCTTGGTCTATATCTGAAAAAACAAAGTTACGTTGCAGATCACTTGAAACATTATTTAAATCTGTTTGTTCACGTTCCAAGTCAATTGAGTACTTTCTCAGCTTGTGTGAAAAAGTTCGCTCATATTTTTTTAATAACGTCTTAAGCCGATCACATGTTCCAGAATAATATCCAAAAACAAGGGCTGGAAATGGTGGCCTGCTGTCAGTGTCACGAACACGGTTTTTGAATTTAGTTCGAGACCATTTGATATTATCGACAATGACAGTGTTATACTCTGCCTCTTTAAGCTTGCAAGCTTTGATATTTTTGCCGTGGGCAGAGTATTCAATTATGTAATCGAAATCAGGGCCATTGTCATAATACAAGCCCATAAAAATATGCAGTAATGCTTCTATTAGATTTGACTTACCAGTACCGTTATTTCCGATAATAGCGATGGGAATAGAGCAATCTTCAAAATTAATCGCCGTATCCAGCAAGTTTTTATAACCATTAATCCATAGGCTTTTCAGCTTCATATAACTTCCTTGTTAACTTAACGCATTCATCACTACAGCTTCGGCTAGTTCAACATTTACTTCTTCAGTAATTTTGATAGCAGTTTTCAACTCTTCACATATGCTGATAAGTTGATTAACTTTAGAAACTATTAAAGCCTGTTCATTAACAGGGGCTACTATAATCGGAGCTAACCTAGCTTTATCAGTTCCCATTCTTGGAAGATTCATCCCATGGGTCGAATTATTTGCATATTCAATAAAATACGGTGTTTTCATCACTATTCTTAAATATTCAGAATTAATACCGTAATAAGATCTAATAGGAATCATCTCGGTAGTACAAACTCCGTTTTCATCAGCTACTAATACTTTGTCTAGGTAGGGCCTTAATTTCCCGTAAATCACATCGCCTGAATTGAATCTATTTTTAGAACTCTTAAACTGTCTTTCAGAAACTCTTACTTTTTTGATCAATTTTGAAGTAACTTTCTCAACATCTTCTAGTTCAAGAACCCAGCAAGATTCATCTACATCAGTTAATTCTGCTTTATCGCAACTACCATAGTTAGTAACATCTCCTAAACGAGTTACAGACCAGCTTTGAGGTATTTGAAACTCTATTTCTTCATTAGAAATATCCGGTAATTTTTTAGCTTTTTTAATAACCTTATCTTTGATTAATTGTTCTTTTTCTTGAGCTATTCTCTTTAACAGTTCTGACGCTGGTTCGTCGTTAGGGTCTTGTGGTACAAGCTTGCCCATTATTGCTAGTTGCAGGATGGTTTGCTTTAGTTGCTCAATACTATGTTCTGTGGTGAATAGAAGGTCGAAGTGTTCAGTGATACGCATCCAGTTTTGTTCAAACTCTTGTGAATTATCACTGTTTGTTAGCGCTGATAGTAGCTCTTCAACTAATAACTGGTGGGCATCGATACTGGCTTCAGTTTGTTGCTCAAGTTGGTCACATAGAGCCATTAGTTCTTTTACTTTACTAACTACTAGCTTTTGTATTTTGCGAGGAGCAAGTGGAAACTTGCAGTTTTTATACTCAGTTTTATTAATTTTAGGCTGACCAGTTCCGGTATTAACTTTATTGATATGCCTCCAATATTGAGGTGATTGAGAAAAATATAAAAAGTATTCTTTATCTACCAATTCAGGCAATACGATCATAAACATGTTTGGAGCAAGTGTAGCTGGCATATCAATTTTAGGAACTAACAGTGTCGTACCTACACCTGCACCGACATTAGCTACAACAAGCTCTCCACCGTGAACTGATGATTTTGACAGAAAGTTATAACCATGCTCATCTGTATATTTGTAGCTGCTGTCGTCTGTTAATTTATGCCTTAAATCAGTTAAACGAACTAACAGAGCATAATTAGGGCTATCAAAATAAGTGACGTTCTTTTTTATTGTTGCGAAACTACCATTAGCTTGAAAGTCAGTTATGTAATTGACAACCTGATCTAAATAGCAAACTTTCCAATTATTAGGGACTAATAAGTTCGAAGGTTCATCTGCTAGTTTCTTGAATGCCTGAACTCTCACTCCTTTTTCCGAATGAAATTCGATTTTTTGTTTGTTGATTTCATTCAGTGTTTGTTCGAAATCTTCACGCTCATCGGAGTTAACTAACTTTCCAGAGAATGCCAATTCCAGAATTAACTCTCTTAATTTTTTAATGCCAATTAAATTTCGTTTTTTGTTCGCCCCACGGCCTGAACTATTAGCATTTAGCTGTGCGCTTGACCATACATCAATATTATCCGTGATTAATTTATTAATATCTGTCATTAGGCTTTACCTGCTAACGCATCAAATAGTATTGATTTTAACTGGTCTCGAAGCTTTTGAATGTCTTGCTTCTGCTTGTCGTAATTTGCAAGTAACACTTCAGGATCGTGTGAAATAGCTTCTTCTTGATGCGGGTTTTTAATATCAAGGTTAAAGTTACGTTCTTTAATTTCGCTAAAAGGTATTTTCCAAGCTAAGTGCTGGTACTGTTCGGCTTCACGATTATTCCACCAGTCTTTACAGGTTTTGAACTCTTCAGCCTTCATAGGTTTAGTTTTATTGTACGCCTTAACACCTTCAGGAAGTTGTTGCTCAAAGTACCAAACGTCTTCAGTTTGTTTTCCTTTTTCAAAGAATAAGATGTTGGTTTTGATGCTGGTGTAAGGTGCGAATACTGAGTTCGGTAGGCGCACAATAGTATGGAGATTGCAGTCAGTTAATAGCTTTTCTTTGATTTTGGTTTTTACACCTTCACCAAACAATGTACCGTCTGGCAATACGATAGCAGCCCTGCCATTTTCTCTAAGCAAATGAATAATTAGCTGTAAAAATAAGTCTGCCGTTTCACGTGTACGATATGCCGCAGGAAAGTTTAGCTCGATACCATCTTCTTCCATGCCACCAAACGGTGGGTTAGCGACAATAACATCAACTCTGTCTTTGTTTGTGTAATCACGTAAAGGGCGGGCAAGTGTGTTGTCATGCACAATCTGGCTTGGTACTTCAATGCCATGTAGGAGCATGTTTGTAGTACATAACAAATGCGGCAATTGCTTTTTCTCTACACCGTAGATTTGTTGTTGTACTTTCTTATTTACTGATTCATCTTCAATCTTGTTATTAGCTTTTAAGTGATCGATTGAACATGCTAAGAAGCCACCCGTACCACATGCAGGATCCATGATTTTTTCACCTAACTGTGGGTTAATCATTTCAACCATGAATTTAGTAACGGCACGAGGCGTGTAGAACTCACCAGAGTTACCCGAAGACTGTAAGTCTTTTAAGATTTGTTCATATAAGTCGCCAAACATGTGGCGTTCTTTAGACGAGTGAAAGTCTATTTCATCGACTTTATTAACTACTTGGCGAAGTAATGTGCCGTTTTTCATATAGTTAAAGGCGTCGCTAAATGCTTCTTTAGCAACGAAACCACGAGGGTTGCTAGTTGGGCTAGCATGTAAACCTTTTAACTGCGGAAAAAGCTTGTTGTTGATGAACTCAAGTAATGTATCGCCAGTGATCCCTTCGTTATCACTCGCCCAGTTTCGCCATAACAATTCTTCAGGAATGGGTGACTCGTAGTCGTCTTCCATTAACTCAAGCTCTTCTTCTTGAGCATCAAATATTTTTAGGAATAATAGCCACGCCATCTGACCGATACGCTGGGCATCACCGTCAACACCTGCGTCTTTACGCATGATATCTTGAATAGATTTTACAATACTTGTAATTGACATTTAGTTCTCTTACTTCATCTTAGGTTAGTTGTTCGAAGCATCATCATATAAGAGCTGCTCTAGCTCTAGTACAGCTTGTTGATACTTAGGTTTACCACCAAACTCTCTAATTAATTCAATTGGGCGACCTAGTTGATCGAAGGGTGCATGTTTTAACACCGCCACTTCTTCAATCGTGCCGATATCTTTATCCGCGTACTTATCTAACAAGGCATCAAGTACTTTTCTAGCTTGTTCACCGTACTTGGTGAATACATCACGCTTGCGCACATTTTCAGCTCGTTCCTTACGAGTCAGAGGCGGCTGCCCGTAAACAACATGACATATTAAATCAAATGCGCCATATTCGCTGCCCACTTCTTGCTCTAACGCTTCCCAGATTACACCTTGCTCTTGCAGTTCTTGGATAACAGCTTGCTTTTGCTCAGCACTGTTCCATTTGCGAATAAAGTCGTTCAAGGTAGCGTATTCTTGTTTGACTTTTTTTACTGTGTAATCTTTAACAGATTCCGTGATTAGCTTGCCATCAGCACCAATGTATTGAACACGTTCGGCAAGTACACTAACAGTCACGCCTTTAACGACATACTTGATACGAGGCTCACTAACGCCTTCTGAGCCGCCATCAGTACCGCCAGTAAACGAATCATCTCCTCCTGTATATGATTCGTCATCACCCTCACCAGATAAAGGGTCATCTAAACCACCTGTAGGGTCATCAGTTGTTTCTGTGCCGTTCGGTTCATCTTCTGGTGGAACAGTTGAATCACCACCGTTTGGTTTGAAGATAACTTCAGCTTCACCGTCAAAGTCAGGATCAGCGAATCTATCCGTGGCTTTTTTGAAATCTAAAATAGTGAACCAAAGCTTGCCATATTCTTCATCAATTCGAGTACCTCGCCCTATAACCTGTTTGAACTTGGTCATAGATTGAATGCGTTGGTCTAACACCACGAGTTTACAAGTCTTCGCATCAACACCCGTACTCATTAGCTCTGATGTTGTGGCAATTACAGGGTAAGGTGACTCTGGGTCAATAAAGTTATCTAGTTCAGCTTTTCCTTCTGCATCGTCACCAGTGATTTTCATCACATATTTGCGGTTTTTAGCAACTTGCTCTGGATTTTCATTTACAAGTGCCTGTCGCATCCTATTGGCGTGATCAATATCTTGGCAGAACACAATAGTTTTAGCCATTGGATCAGTGGCTTTAAGGTGGTCACTGACAATCTTAGCTACCAGTTGAGTGCGCTCTTCAATGACTAAGGTACGGTCAAAGTCTTGCTGGTTATAGATTCGATCTTCAATGAGTTCACCATTCTTATCGTACAGATTCTTAGTCGGTCGCCAACCTTGTAAATCTTTATCCAAGTCGACTCTAACGACTTTGTAAGGTGCAAGGAATCCATCATCAATACCTTGCTTTAGAGAGTAGGTATAAACAGGCTCGCCAAAATAAGTCGAGTTAGATACTTCTTCCGTTTCTTTTGGTGTAGCCGTTAGTCCTACATGAGAAGCACTGCCAAAATAATCAAGGATTTCTCTCCATGCAGAATCTTCGGAAGCACTCCCTCTATGGCACTCGTCAATAACAATTAGATCGAAGAAGTCTGGTGAAAATTGTTTGTAAGCTTTTTGATGTTCCTCGGGACCAGTAATAGCTTGATAAAGTGATAAGAATATCTCGTAGGAAGTATCAACTTTTCTGCCTGTGATCTTAGTCATGGCACTACCAAACGGCTTAAAGTCGTTGGTTTTAGTTTGATCAACTAAGATATTACGATCAGCAAGGAAGAGGATTCGCTTCTTAATTCCTGCTTTCCATAATCGCCAGATAATTTGGAATGCGGTGTAGGTTTTACCCGTACCTGTTGCCATAACCAATAAGGCGCGGTCTTGCCCTTTAGCAATTGCTTCTACGGTTTTATTAATCGCATGCATTTGGTAGTAACGTGGTGATTTACCGCTACCATCTTCGTAATAATCTTGTGTGACCGCAGCTAATTCATGTGGCTTATAGCCTTTCCACTCTTGGTACTTAACCCATAATTCTTCATGAGTAGGAAACTCGTCAAGCGACAGCTCTTGCTCTTTTTGAGGGTAAAGACCTGTTTTGTCGTGAAAAACGAACCCATCACCATTTGAGCTAAAAACAAATGGTACTTCTAAGATATCTGAATAGCTTAAGCCTTGCTGCATTCCTGCGGCGATTGGTAAGGTGTTTTTCTTTGCTTCAATTATGGCAAGTGGTTGACTAGGCTTGTGATATAGAACAAAGTCAGCTCGCTTCCCTTTAGTACGAGCGCCCATTTGGCCACGAACAACGATACGACCAGCGGTTAGAGAAACCTCTTCACGGATTTGTGTATGAATATCCCAGCCAGCTTTTTTTACAGCGGGTAATATGAATTTAGTACAAATATCTCGTTCCGTAAGTTTCTTCTTATCCATGATGAGTACGTTAATCTAACTTTTATTATTTGATAAGAAAACTATACCACACCCGTGAATAATAAGGTAAAAAACAGGACAGAATGACTAACTCTAGAGAGCTAGTAAAATACCGCAAATTAATAATTTGTTCTTTGAAACTCTTCAATAGATTTCCCTGCAATAAGCTTATTCCATAATGCTACGTGAAGAATTTTGGTTTTGATATTCACGAAAATCTTATCGTTTTCTGGACGACGAACCATTATACATGTGATCAAACGCTTTAATGCATCATAGCCCTTTTCAGATAACTTTATTGGTAGGCTATCGTTCTGTTGTCTAAATAAATATGTACTTTCAAAAAGTATGGTAACTCCTTCATCTACAGCTGCAATATGCTCCTCTCTAGTCATAACGTCGTTATTATCATTTAGAAGTGGCGGTAACTTTAGACGTGAAGTTTCTATTTCATATTGCAGCTCAGCTAAAGCTTCGGAGACCCACTTGTTCATACTTAACTTACTTTTTTTAGCATGCTTTTTCGATAGTTTTTTAATCTTTTTAGGTACTCGAACAGTTAAACGTTCGCTTAGTTTTTTAGGAGTTGGTCGCTGATTTGCAAGCATGTGTTTTCTGCTTCGACGTGCCATCTTGGTACCTCAAGAGTAGAATGTAACGTCTAGTAGTTATAGCGGTGAATTTTAAGATTAGCGAGTATATAAAAGCTCATAAAGCCTCACGAAAACATTCTGTAAGGCTTCATGACTTATAGATTTATACGGCCACAGGCGCTTTAATGTGAGGATGAGCTTGATAGCCTTCAATTTCAAAGTCTTCAAATTTATAATCAAATAAACTTTTTGGTTTAGTCTTAATATTCAATTTAGGTAATGGAAAAGGCTCCCTTGATAATTGAAGTTTGGTTTGCTCAAGGTGATTAAGGTAAAGGTGCGTATCACCACCTGTCCAAACAAAGTCCCCTACTTCTAAGTCACATTGTTGCGCGATCATATGTGTTAAAAGGGCATAAGATGCGATATTAAACGGGAGTCCCAAAAATACATCACAACTTCTTTGATATAACTGACAAGATAGCTTTCCGTCAGCAACATAAAACTGGAACATAGAATGACATGGTGGAAGTGCCATCTGGTCAACGTAAGAAGGGTTGTAAGCCACTACCAAATGTCTTCTGCTATTTGGATTATTCTTAATCGAGTCAACGACATTTGATATTTGATCTGTATGACTTCCATCAGGGTTTGGCCAAGAGCGCCATTGAAAGCCATAAACAGGTCCAAGATCACCATTCTCATTTGCCCATTCATCCCAAATACTAACTCCATTTTCTTTAAGATAGGTAATATTGGTGTCACCATTCAAGAACCAAAGAAGCTCGTGAATTATAGAGCGCAAATGACATTTTTTAGTCGTTACTAGCGGAAAACCATCTGAAAGCTTAAACCTCATTTGATGACCGAAAACAGAAAGAGTACCTGTTCCGGTTCTATCTCCTTTTTCAGCCCCTTCTTCAAGTATTCGCTTCATTAAGTCGTGATATTGTTTCATTGTTTATACTCCTACGCTTACTTGTAGTGATGACTGGTAGTATCTACTAGTTTTTAAAATTACCTTAGTCTTTGATATTAAATGACTAAATTTTAAAAGCTTTCTTTGTAGTAGGGATTTAGGGGGGATTTTCTTCCAAAAAGTGACGATTTCACCGCGATCATCAATTCCTTTCGATAAGTTATCGATAACTTTTTTAAGCTGATCAAGGTGGCTACCATCAGGGCGTTGCCAACTGCGCCCTTGAACACCATACACACGGCCCATATCATCCTCACCACGACGATGCGGATTTTCAAGCCACGCTTTGTTCTCGTTCGCGTTGGCATTCCAAGTCATACAGCCGATATCACGAAACTGTGCAGCGCTGTCGTAACCACGTAAATAACCCAGTAACTCCGCTATCGCCGCTTTGTAAAAGCTCTTTCGCGTGGTGATGAGCGGAAACTTGTTATTTGCCACATCATATTCAAGATCGGCATTAATTACGGTTAAACATTTGGTTCCTGTGCGTTTGTTCTCAACCCACACACCTTCGTCAACAATACGCTGACATAAATCTAAATACTGTTTCATTGAATTGCTCTTGTTATGCTTTGCTTGCCACGCTTTGCTGCGGCTTTTTATAAGCCCATATTAACAAACCAAGGCCACCAATTACCATCGGCAATGACAGTATTTGACCCATAGAGATAACGCCTGCAAATAAACCTAAATGAGCATCTGGTTCACGGAAGTATTCAACAATAAATCTAAACGCACCATAGCCAAGTAAGAACACCCCAGCAACACTTCCCGCTGGACGAGGCTTTTTGATAAACCACTGTAAGATTAAGAACAGTACTAGGCCTTCTAAAAAGGCTTCGTATAATTGGGATGGGTGACGAGGCTCTGGGCCACCTGTAGGAAAAACAAATGCCCAAGGTACATCTGTCACTCGGCCCCATAGTTCGCCATTAATAAAGTTACCAATACGTCCGGCTAATAAACCAAGCGGTACGAGTGGCACCACAAAGTCACCTACCTCAAACAATGATTTTTTACGGGTCCAAGCAAAGATTGCAATGGCTGTAATGACACCCAGGGTGCCACCATGGAACGACATACCACCTTGGTCAATTCTGAATAAATACAGTGGGTTTTCGATAAAGTAGCTGAACTGATAAAACAATACATAACCAATACGGCCACCGAGTATAACCCCGAGCATGCCGTAAAATAATAAGTCACTGACTTGTTCTTTTGTCCAACCTGAGTTTGGTTTTGCTGCTTGGCGATTAGCAAGCCACATCGCCAAAGCAAAACCAATTAAATACATTAAACCGTACCAACGTACGCTGAGCGGGCCTACCGAAAAAATAACCGGATCGATATCTGGAAATTGAAGAGCCATAAAAATTAAAACCTTTAACTAAACACCATTTTAAGCGCAATTATGACAAGTAATAGCGCGAATACTTTTTTTATTGTTGCCACAGGCAAGTAATGCGTGGCTTTGGCACCTATAGGCGCAATGAGCGACGAGGTAACCACAATCCCGACTAACGCAGGTAAATACACAAATCCGGCAAATCCATCACTGAAAGATGTTAATTGCCAGCCGGCAGATACGTAACCCGCCGAGCCAAACAGCGCAATGACAATACCACAAGCAGCAGCACAACCAATGGCCTTTTTAATATCAACGGAAAAATAATGCAGTAGCGGCACAATAAGCGCCCCACCACCAATACCTATTAGTCCTGAAAGTGCCCCCATTATGGCACATAAAAAGCCAAGAATAGGCCCTGATGGAAGCGGCTTTTCACTGGCGGCTTTTTTACGTGTCGATAACACCATTCTAAGTGCGATAAACACCACGCTACCGGCAAAAACAAAGCGCAGCAGTTGCTCAGGAATAAAGCTTGCTGCAAAGCCACTGATCAATGCGCCTAGGCCAACGCCAGTCATAACCCAAGGAGCAATTTCCCATGGCACGTTAGCATTACGATGATGAGCAAAGGCTGAAGACGTCGAGGTAAAAATAATGGATGCTAACGAGGTTGCTATCGCGATAACTAATACATGGCTTGGGTCGGCAACATTGAACGACACTAATAGCGCACTAAGTACCGGCACGATAATCAGACCGCCACCAATACCTAATAATCCTGCTAAAAATCCAACCACGCTGCCCAAAATTGCGCAGTACACCATTAAAAGTATTACGTCATGCATAGCACACTCATATATTCAATTTGTTATATACATATACTAAACTAATATATATACCCAAACCACCTCAAGATGCGAGTTTCAGTTGGAATTAAAAGCGATTTAGGCAAGGCATTGATTGCAAGTAATAGTGGTTCTATTGTTAAAATCAATAACGCAGTATAAATCGCTTTTAAACCAACCCCTTGGGCGCTTCACAGGCACTTACTCTCATCGTTGTTACTTCTTAAAAGGGACTGCCATTGTTGCAAAGTAACGCCTTGATATTGAGCACCTGTGAAACGCTGAATTCTACATCTTGAGGTGGCTTGGGTATAGGAGCTTCACAGCACAATTTTCCCTCATGCTTGACCTTGGCTTGGGGTGTAAAATAGCTCACCGAGTTGATGTTCAATCATAAAGTTACGCGTTAACCTAAGTACATGTTTTGCAGTGGGTTGTAATAAGCATTCTGCAAGTAACTTTTCCATATCACTGACATTTAATCGCCTAAGCACAAACTTAATTTTACTAATCGAAGCAAAGTTCATACTCAAGCTTCGATAACCCATTGCAATAAGCAGTAATGCGCCTTCTGGATCGCCGCCTAACTCACCACACAAGCTAAATGGCAGCTCATGTTGCTGACACTCCTGTGCTATTTTTAACAACACTCTAAGAACACTTGGGTGATAAGGATTAAATAGCTCAGCAACGCGGGCATTAGAGCGGTCAACTGCCAGCATATACTGGGTTAAATCGTTGCTACCTACAGAGCAAAAATCGACTTTTTGCGACCACTCTTCAAGCATAAATACACTCGAAGGTACTTCTAACATCACCCCGATTTCAGGGCGCTCAATGGCTTGTTCGGGGTATTGCTCACTTAACTCAAAATAGGCTTGTTCGAGCAGCTTTAAAGATTCATCGACTTCTTCTGAGCCACTGATCATCGGCAGCATAATTTTTAAATTCCCCAAACCAATGTTGGCTTTTAACATCGCCTTGAGTTGATCTAAAAATAGCTCGGGGTGATCTAAGGTCACACGAATACCACGCCAACCTAAAAATGGGTTTTCTTCGGTTATATTGAAGTAATCTAAAACTTTATCACCACCAATATCGAGTGTACGCATCACCACAGGATTAGGGTGGTAACTCGTTAGCACTTCGCGATACCAGTTTTCTTGTTCTGACTGTGAAGGAAATTGGCCTTTTTGCATAAACCAGGCTTCGGTGCGATAAAGACCTACCCCATCGCAAAATGGCTTATTGTCATGCTCGGTATTTAATTCAAGACCCGCGTTTAGTAACAAGCTAATGTGTTCGCCATCTTTAGTGACGGCATCTAGGTTTTGCTCTGCAACAAAACGGTCGTTCAATAAGGCTTCTTGATATTTAAGCTGGCTGTATTCCTCTTGCAGCATTTGTGAAGGAGAAATATATAAACGCCCTGCATAGGCGTCTAATATCATTTGCTTGCTTTCAAACTGCAATAACGGCACATCTTCAATGCCCCAAATTGCTGGGATCCCCATAGCACGAGTTAAAATTGAAGCATGGCTATTTGCTGCACCATTAACACTTACAACCCCAGCAAGGTGTCCTTTAGGTACTTCAGCAAGCATCGCAGGAGTTAATGTACCAGCAATTAAAATAGTGTCTTTAGGGTAAGGTTTTGCCGCATGCTCAGTATTAACTAAATGATGCAAGACCCGTAAACCAATATCTTTAACATCAACAGCACGCTCTTTAATATAAGGGTCTTGCATGGCATTGAATTGAGTCACCAATTTCTCAATAACAATTTTCAGAGCACTTTTGGCGTTCCATCCTTGTTTTAATTGCGCTTCAACATTTTGACCAAGGCTTTTGGCATCGAGTAACTGCTGATAAACATCAAATACAGCAAGTGCCTCTTGTGGAATGGAGTCACTCAGTGTCATAGATAAGGTATTAAACTCGTTACGCGTTGCAGCAACCGCTTGTGTAAATAGCTTGCGCTGGGTGCTCACATCGTCGTCTTTTTGCAGTTCTATAGAGCTAAAGTCAAGTTTAGGGATCACTACAAAGGCTTCGCCTATGGCAATACCCGGCGCACTTGATACCCCTTTTAATACTGAGGTTTGGTGTGAAAACTCATCGACGCGTAATATTTCTTTTATTTCTGCATGCGCTAACTGAGAAGCTAGCTGGGCCGAGAGCGTAATTAAGAATGACTCTTCGTCAGGGCTAAAAACACGGGCTAGTTTTTGTTGAACAACAATAACGCCTAAAACCTTTTTCTGATGCACGACTGGCACTGATAAAAACGCGTTGTAGCCTTCTTCATTAACTTCAGGTGAGAGTTTAAAACGAGGGTGAGATTTAGCAAAAGCTATATTAATGGGCTCTTCACGCTGAGCAACAAGGCCAACGAGACCTTCGGTAAAACCTATACGGAACTTACCCACGGCATCTGGGTTGAGGCCTTGGGTGGCCATCAATACAAAGTTATCTTGGCTATAGTCGGCAAAATAAATCGAGCAGCACTGTGTTTGCATGGCATCTTTTACCATTTGCACAAAACACCCCAGCGCACTGTTTAAGTCCGCCTGTTGCGACACTGCCTCAGCAATTGATCTGAGCGTGGCTAACATGATGCTGCTCCTTTGATTTAAATAAGGTTGCCCTTATCGTTTATGTCGCCAATGATCTTTGTGTTGCTCTCGTTTATTAAACGGCATTGCAAACGGAGCAAACTCTTTCATTACTCGACGATATACATCGCGCTTAAACGAAACAACTTGCCTAACCGGATACCAATAACTCACCCATCGCCAATCATCAAACTCGGGGTGATGAGTTTTAAGTAAATTTACATCTTCATCTTTACAACGAAGTTTCAGTAAAAACCATTTTTGTTTTTGCCCAATGCACACAGGACTTGAGTCTCTGCGAATTAAACGCTTGGGTAATTTATAGCGTAACCAATGTTTAGAACTTGCGACGATCTCAACATCTTCAGGAAGCAAGCCCACTTCTTCGTGTAATTCTCTGTACATGGTTTGCTCAGCAGTTTCGCCGTCATCCACACCACCTTGGGGAAATTGCCAAGAGTGTTGACCATAGCGACGAGCCCAAAATACTTGTCCCTGATTATTGCAAATTACAATTCCGACATTGGCACGAAAACCTTCGGCATCAATCACCTTAGTGCCTCATTTGTAAGTCGATTTTTATTGATTGTTCCACATAACCTGCGATACAGCAAACACTTTACACCTAAGCCTAAATTAGATTGAAAAATTATTTTTTAACAAACATGTTTAATCAAGGTGTTACGAAGTAATTATCATAAAAATGTGCCGTTTGATTAAAATAACCATTTACAACCGTATTTTCATCACCTTACCCACAGCTTGTGCATAACTTTTGTAAATCATGCCTAAATTGCAAACAAATCCACAATCCACAGTTTAAATATCCACTTTCTCCACAGAAACTGTGGATAAACATGTTTATATATCTGTATTTATACAAACAACTGATTAATTAATGAAATAGAAACACTGTACAAAAACAGAAAAATAGATAAATATCAATTAGTTAGATTATGACACCTCAAAATAAAACTGATTATTTTTAGCCCACACTTAACGTGCGCAAAAAACACCCAAACACAAAGATATCCACTAAGGCGCGCATTTGCTATCATGAACCGGATAAATAGACAATCAAATAAACGCCTTATGCGACCTATAAAACCAGCCTCAGTAAACGAATTAATGCAACGTGTTGATGCTATAGCCGGCCTCACCTTAGGGCAATTAGCTGAGCAATATCAATTTAAAACCCCTGACGATTTACTACGTGAAAAAGGCTGGACCGGGCAACTTATTGAATATGTACTTGGCGCAACGGCAGGTTCAAAACCAACACCTGATTTTGAAGAGTTAGGTATTGAGCTAAAAACCTTACCTATTTCATTTAAAGGCAAACCTCTCGAAACAACCTTTGTTTCGGTAACGCCGCTATTAAATGTGACAGGAATGACTTGGCAGCAAAGCACGGTTCGTAAAAAGTTGAATCATGTTTTATGGCTACCGATTTTAGGCGAACGTGAGATACTGCCTTTTCACCGTACCATAGGCAGTGGCTTTTTATGGCAGCCAAGTGCAGAGCAAGATGCCCTTTTACAACGTGATTGGGAAGAACAAATGGAGCTAATCGCCCTTGGTCGCGTAGATGAAATTTCGGGTCATTTAGGCGATGTAATGCAAATAAGGCCAAAAGCTGCCAATAGCAAAGCGCTGACTGATGCAATTGGCCCGAATGGCCAGATAGTACAAACCTTACCTCGCGGCTTTTATCTAAAAACCAGCTTTACCGGCGAGATCCTAAAACAACAATTTCAGCTATAAAAAAACCTCCCGAAGGAGGTTTTTAAGGTCTTGATGAGCTAAAAGCCAGATTACTGACCTTTAACCTCTTTAAGACCATTGTAAGGTGCTTTCTCACCTAATACTTCTTCAATGCGAAGTAATTGGTTGTACTTAGCAATACGGTCAGAACGGCTTAATGAACCCGTTTTGATTTGACCCGCTGCAGTACCTACTGCTAAATCAGCAATTGTTGCATCTTCAGTTTCACCTGAACGGTGTGAGATAACAGCTGTGAAGCCAGCGTCTTTAGCCATTTTGATAGCAGCAAGCGTTTCAGTTAATGAACCGATTTGGTTGAACTTGATTAGGATTGAGTTAGCAATACCGTTATCAATACCACGCTTTAAGATCTTTGTGTTAGTTACGAAAAGATCATCACCTACTAATTGTACTTTGTCGCCAATTAGTTGTGTTTGGTGTGCGAAACCATCCCAATCAGACTCATCTAAGCCGTCTTCAATCGAAACAATTGGGTATTGCTCTGTAAGGCCTTTAAGGAAGTGGTTGAATTCTTCAGAAGTGAATTTTTTACCTTCGCCTTTAAGGTCGTAGATATTTGCTTCTTTGTCGTAGAACTCAGATGCCGCACAGTCTAGAGCTAGAGTGATATCTTTACCAAGCTCATAACCTGCATTTGCAACAGCGACCTTGATTGCAGCAAGTGCCGCTTCGTTTGATTCAAGGTTAGGAGCAAAACCACCTTCATCACCTACTGATGTAGAGTGACCTTCAGCTTTAAGTACTTTTGCTAGGCTGTGGAAAACTTCAGCGCCCATGCGTAACGCTTCACGGAAGTTTGTAGCGCCAACTGGCTGGATCATGAACTCTTGAATATCAACAGAGTTATCAGCGTGCTCACCACCGTTGATGATGTTCATCATAGGTAATGGCATTGAGTAAACACCTGGTGTGCCGTTTAAGTCTGCAATGTGCTCATAAAGCTCAACGCCTTTAGAGTTAGCAGCCGCTTTAGCTGTTGCTAAAGACACAGCTAAGATAGCATTTGCACCTAGTTTTTCTTTGTTTTCAGTACCATCTAAGTCAAGCATTACTTGGTCAACCGCTTTTTGATCCACTGCGTTTTGACCTTTAAGCGCTTCAGCGATTTCGTTATTGATATAGCCTACTGCTTTTAAAACACCTTTACCTAGGTAACGTGCTTTATCACCATCACGTAATTCAAGCGCTTCGCGAGTACCTGTTGATGCACCAGAAGGTGCTGCAGCACGGCCCCATGAACCATCAGCTAAATGTACATCAGCTTCAACAGTTGGGTTACCACGCGAGTCCATGATTTCGCGACCAATCACTTTTACGATTTCTGACATCTTGATTCCTCTTTTCCCGAAAATGGTGAGTTAGTGCCAGCTTTATTGTTGCTGGCTTTTTAAAACAAATAAGCCGTGCATATAGCACGGCCTATTTAAATTACGATGACGCTTTTTGGTGAGTGTGTGCAGCTGCAACAAACCCTTCAAACAGCGGGTGACCATCACGTGGCGTTGACGTAAATTCCGGATGGAATTGCGCGGCAATAAACCAAGGGTGATCTTTATTCTCGATGATTTCGACTAGTTTCTTATCTTCAGATAAACCAGTGAAACTTAAGCCAGCTTTTTCAAGCTGCTCTACAAAGTGGTTATTCACTTCATAACGGTGACGGTGACGTTCAACTATTTCGTCACTTCCGTATACTTCGCTTACTTTTGAACCTGGTGTTAAGTGACACTTCTGTGCACCTAAACGCATAGTGCCACCAAGGTCAGATTGCTCATCACGGATTTCAACGTTACCGTCAGCATCTTGCCACTCTGTGATTAAACCAACAACTGGGTGCGCAGAGTTTGCGTTAAACTCAGTTGAGTTTGCATCTTCAAGGCCTGCAACGTTACGCGCATATTCAATAAGCGCTACTTGCATACCTAAACAAATGCCTAAGTAAGGAACTTTGTTTTCACGTGCATATTTAGCCGCTAAGATCTTACCTTCAACACCACGGCCGCCGAAGCCACCTGGTACTAAGATAGCATCAAGGTGAGACAGTAACTCAGTACCTTTGCTTTCTAAGTCTTGTGAATCAACATATTCGATGTTCACAGTTAAACGGTTTTTCAGACCCGCATGCTTTAATGCTTCGTTTACTGATTTATATGCATCTGGTAGTTCTATGTACTTACCAACCATACCAATTGTCACTTCACCTGTCGGGTTAGACTCTTGATATAACACTTGTTCCCATTCAGATAAATCTGCTTCTGGGCACTCAAGGTAGAAACGACGACATACGAAGTTATCTAATTCTTGTGACTTAAGTAACGCAGGGATCTTATAGATGCTTTCTACGTCTGGTAATGAAATAACGGCTTTCTCTTCAACGTTAGTGAAAAGTGCAATCTTCGCGCGCTCGTTATTTGGTAATTTACGATCAGAACGACAGATCAAGATATCAGGTTGGATACCAATCGAACGTAATTCTTTTACTGAATGTTGTGTTGGCTTAGTTTTAACTTCACCTGCAGGGCCTAAGAATGGCACTAGCGTTAGGTGGATAAACAATGCGCGCTCACGGCCAATTTCAGTGCCAAGCTGACGAATTGCTTCTAAGAATGGTTGTGACTCGATGTCACCAACTGTACCGCCAATTTCAACGATTGCTACATCGCGACCTTCAGCACCGTCGTATACACGTTGCTTAATGTCGTTTGTGATGTGTGGAATAACCTGAATTGTTGCACCAAGGTACTCACCACGACGCTCACGTCGTAATACATCTTCATAAACACGACCTTGTGTGAAGTTGTTGCGGCTAGTCATCTTGGTACGGATGAAACGCTCATAGTGACCTAAGTCAAGGTCAGTCTCTGCACCGTCTTCAGTTACAAATACTTCACCGTGCTGAATTGGGCTCATAGTGCCTGGGTCAACGTTAATGTAAGGATCCAGCTTTAAAATAGTCACGTTAAGACCACGTGCTTCTAAAATAGCGGCTAATGACGCTGCTGCAATACCCTTACCCAACGAAGAAACAACCCCGCCAGTTACGAAGATAAATTTTGTACTCATGCGAACCCTAGAATATCAGGAATTAAAAGGAATAATATAGAATCAAGACGGGGCGATATTGTAGCAAAGGGACTGCTATCAATCCAGATAAAATTAGCAAATAAGTGAACAAAAAACGAGCTTGGTTACGCTGTACCCAAGCCGTATCATAACTTACTTAGTTTGCCTGCTTTTTAATGGCTTCCCATGCGTTGTCCATTTCTTCGAGGCTAGCCGTCTCTAAACTTTGACCACGTTCACCTAAGTAAGCAGCCACTTTTTCAAAGCGTGACGCGAACTTAGCATTGGCACTTCGTAATAATTGCTCAGGGTCACGTTTAATATGACGGGCTACATTTACCGTTGCAAAAAGTAAATCACCCAACTCCTCTGCACTATGATCAGAGTTAGGATCATGAGCCAGTGCTTCTTTAACTTCGTCTACTTCTTCAGCAACTTTATCGAGTGCCCCATGATAACTTGGCCAATCAAACCCTAGGCTTGCTACACGCTGTTGAATCTTCTTCGCTTTTGATAAGCCCGGCATCGCATCAGGAATATCTTGCCATAAACTCATTTGTGGAGAGGCGGTTTTTTCTGCTCGCTCTCGTGCTTTAATAGCTTGCCACTGCGCTGAAAGCTCAGCGTCCGACAGCTCACTTTGCTTTGCAAAGATATGGGGATGACGACGAACTAATTTATCATTAAGCGTATTAGCCACATCGGCAAAATCAAATAAGCCCTGCTCTTTAGCAAGTTGAGCATAAAAGATGACTTGAAAAAGTAAATCGCCAAGCTCACTTTTAAGCTCAGTGAATTCACCTTTTTCAATGCAGTCTGCTACTTCATAAGCTTCTTCAAGGGTATGCGGCACAATCGATTTAAAGTCTTGTTTTAAATCCCACGGGCACCCAGATTCTGGGTCCCGAAGTTTGGCCATAATTGCAAGCGATTGCTCAATTGCCTGTTTATCACTCATTACGAATGACCACGCTTTGCATCATGCACACCTTCGATTTGGTGTAGCTTAGACAATAAGCGGTTGGTGCTTGATAAGTCATGTACTTCAACCTGCATTGAAAACAGCGCAAGTTGCTTATCTTCAATTGTGTTGACGTTCATGTTCAGCACATTCACTTTTTCGTTTGCAAGCACTGAGCTGATATCTCGAATAAGACCTGAGCGGTCAGTGGCTTCAACTTTAATCGTTAATGAGTAAGAGCCATTAATGTCGTCTGACCAACTTACTGATATCACCCGCTCAGGATGCTTCTGGCGAAGTTTCTCAAACGAATCACAATCCTCTCGGTGAACTGCAATCCCTCGGCCTTGCGTAATGTAGCCGATGATTTCATCACCCGGCACGGGCCGGCAGCATTTAGCAACATGGCTCATTAAGCTACCTACCCCATCAACAACAATACCGTTCTTATCGCCAGTGACACTTTTTGGTTTTTTAAACTTAATTTGTGGTTCGTCATGCTCACGGTCACTAATAAAGTTTAATAACTGGTTTAAGCGAACATCCCCAGCACCTACCGCAACCATAAGGTCGTCAAGGCCTTTAAGGTTAAAACGCTCAATTGCTGGCGCTAGATCTTTGGTCGATAAATCCAGCTTTTGCAGCTCAGTTTCAAGAATTTCTTTACCGGCACTTAAGTTTTTATCGCGATCAAGCTGCTTAAACCAATGATGGATTTTAGAACGAGCTCGTGATGACTTAATATAACCAAGCGATGGGTTTAACCAATCACGGCTTGGATTAGGCTGCTTTTGAGTTAAAATTTCAACCTGATCACCGGTACTTAATTGATGAGTAAAGGGTACGATTTTGCCGAACACTTTTGCACCAATACAGCGATGCCCTACGTTTGAGTGAATGTAATAAGCAAAATCAAGTGGTGTTGCACCCAGCGGTAAATCGAAAATATCACCCTTAGGCGTAAACACATAAACGCGGTCTTCTACTACTTGGTTTTTAAGCTCTTCCGCAAGATCACTCCCATCAACAACTTCTTCTTGCCATTGCAGTAACTTACGTAACCAGCTAATTTTTTGCTCGTAGCCTGAACCACGCCCTGGCAATGCACCTTCTTTGTACATCCAATGCGCAGCAACACCTAGCTCAGCATCTTGGTGCATTTCGCTCGTACGAATTTGAATTTCAACGGTTTTACCTTCAGGGCCAAATACCACGGTATGGATTGACTGATAACCGTTTTGTTTAGGTGTTGCGATGTAATCATCAAATTCTTTATTTAAATGGCGCCAGTTAGTATGAACGATACCTAACGCCGCGTAACAATCTTGCAGGCGCTCTACCACTATGCGCATAGCGCGAATGTCAAAAAGCTGGTCGAACTCATAGTTCTTCTGTGCCATTTTTTTGTAGATGCTGTAGATATGCTTAGGGCGACCATACACCTCACCTTCAATACCCGCCTCAGCCAAGCGTGCTTTAACTAAAGCAACCATGTTCTCCATGTAAGCTTCACGGGCAAGGCGCTTATCATCTAGCTGTTTAGCGATATTTTTATAGGTATCTGGATGCAGATAACGGAACGACAGGTCTTCAAGTTCCCACTTAAGCTGGCCAATCCCTAAACGGTTAGCAAGGGGGGCAAAAATGTCGCGAGTTTCTTTAGCGGCAATAACGCGCTCTTCTTCACTGGCGTCTTTAACATCACGCAAGTGGCACACTTGCTCTGCCAGTTTAATCACTACAGCCCGCACATCTTCAACCATGGCTAATAACATGCGGCGGATATTATCAATTTGTACAGTGCCTTTCCCTTGGTGGGCTAAGGTACTGATGGTCGCCATTTGGCTTACGCCTGTTAGTAATAATGCAACGTGGTTACCCAGCTTTTCAGTGACTGTCTCTATCGAGATTTTTTCAGCTAAAAAATAAGGCGTTAAAAAAGCAGTAGCAAGGGAATCTGCGTCTAAATTTAGCTCAGCTAAAATCTCCACCATTTCAATGGCTGTGTTTTCACGTTTTGCATCATCGCAATGCAGGCACAGTTGGTGAGCCTGTTCTAATAAGGTATGTTTGTCTTCTGTTAGCGCTAACAGCTCGATACGGCTGGCAAAATCACTCGGCTTAGTTAGCTGATGTGACTGTCTAGTGGCTACCATGTGCGCTTTACCTCCTGTGAAATAACGCCATCGTTTCAATATGCCCGGTATGCGGGAACATATTCATAAGCCCAATTTTTTCAATGCTAAAGCCTGCTTGTAAAATAATTGCACTGTCACGGGCTAAAGTAACAGGATCACAAGAGACGTATAAAATCGTTTTAAACTGAGTAAGTGGTAACTGCTCTAAAATAGCCATTGCACCAGTACGTGATGGATCAAGTACTAGCACGTCAAGTTCGGCACTAAACCAAGCAGCTGATTGCAGTGATTTTGTTAAATCAAAACAATAAAAATCGGTATTCGACAATGAGTTAGTTTGCGCATTTTGTTTTGCTAATGCAACCGCAGAATCGACCCCTTCAACACCAATAACATATTTAGCATACTTTGCAATCAATAATGAAAAGTTACCAATGCCACAAAACAAATCCAATACCTGCTCATGACCTTGTAAATCAAGCCACTGTTTTGCTTGATGCAGCATAGCTTGGTTTACTTGCGGGTTAACTTGAATAAAGTTTTCAAGGCCAAACTCAAAGCGTAAATCATAAGCCGGTATCTGGTAGTACGGCATTGGATGGTCACTGTGATCAATTTCGCCACTGTGTGACTGCCACACAACACGCCAGCTATATTCATCACACGCTGCGACTACAATAGCTTTTAACTCTGCGTTAATGGCTTTGGTATGCCTAATAACCACAAAGGCCGCGTTATCAGCTTCACATAATTGTAAGTGACTAATGCTACTCAGACCTGAATGGCTGTTGATAAGAACATCAAAAACTGAAAAAACGTCTTTAAAAGTGCCGCTCAGCACATCACAGTTTTCTATGCTTACTAATTGTTTAGAACCTTGAGCCCGATACCCTACTCGCATTTTTTTTGCGGCTTTGTCGTGCATTACGGCAATGCGCGCAGAGCGACGATAATGGCGCTCTTCACTAAGCAGAGGTGCTTGCCAATTTAAGTTATCAGCTTTGGCAAACTTGCTAAACAGCTGACTCACCGCCGCTTGCTTCTCAACCAATTGCTGCTCTGCATCAAGGTGCTGTAGCTGACAACCACCACAAACCTGATAATGCTGGCAAAAAGGAGTAACCCTATGCGCTGAGGCTGATAGCACTTTTTTACAATCAGCACTGGCAAAGCGTGCCTTATCTTCAATCAATAATGCCTTTACTTCTTCACCCGGCAAAGCACCATTAACAAAACAGACTTTATTTCCCTGCTTAGCAACGCCCCGTCCTTGGTGATCCATAGCAGTGACATTCAGGGTTAGCATTTTTTGCGAAACGGATTTCTTTTTGGCTTTGAAAATCTGTGCCATTGGGCAACACCTTAATTATTGATAAAGCGGGAGTAAGTATATACTCTTAAACAACGATAATAATGATAACAACATTCTTTATGACTAAATTTGGCTTACGTGACTCAGTCTTAACCCTTACACTTATACCGACTGTGATCATAGGCTTGTTGCTGGGCGGTTATTTTACAATAAATCGTTACATTGAGCTCGATGAAATTTTGTATCAACAGGGCGTGACTATTATTGAGCCCCTCGCCATTGCTGTTGAGCAACCGCTATTAAAGCGTGATAAAGCCTTATTAACTCGCTTAGTTAGTCATACGCACAACAAACACTCCCCTGCTATCCAATCAATTGCTATTTTTGATGAAAACAATGAGTTAGTGATTTTTAGTAAATACCAAAGTGAGTTCAAAGAAATTGTTAGCAGCAATGCAAACAACATGGATGGCATCCAAGTACAAAATTCTGAGCACTATTTAACATTCTCCACTGCCATAATTAATCATAGCCGCCAAGACACGATTTGGAATCATCACAGCTATCAAGCATCACTTGGTACTGTGGTGATCATGCTTAACAAACAACAAGCCATTATTGGCCAGCAACGAGCATTATTGGTCAGTGGCGTAGTGATATTACTCGCGCTCATACTTGCTATCGTATTAGCGTTTAGACTAACTCGCATGTTTATTCAGCCTCTTAATAAGTTAGTACTAGCTACCGACAAGCTTATTGAAGGTAAAGTAGACACTGGACTTGATCAAAAAATGTTTGGTGAGTTTGAGTTATTACGCACAGGTTTAAATACCATTGCAGAAACTATGGTCGTGCAACGTGATGAGATGCAAAAGCACATTGACCAAGCAACCTCTGATTACCGCGAAACACTCGAACAATACGAAACCCAAAATATTCAGTTAAGTATTGCTAAAAAAGACGCGCAAGACGCGAACCGAGTAAAATCAGACTTTTTAGCTAAAATGAGTCACGAATTACGCACACCTTTGAATGGTGTAATTGGTTTTACACGCCAGCTTTATAAGACTCCGCTGAATAAGCATCAAAAAGATTATCTTGATACCATTGAGCTGTCGGCAAATAGTTTACTTACCATTATCAGCGATATTTTAGACTTTTCGAAATTAGAAGCCGGAGCCATGGAGCTTGAGTCAATGCAATTCCAGCTCCGTGACAATATTAATGAAGTTATGACCTTGTTGGCACCAAGTGCTCACGAAAAACAACTTGAACTATCGATATTTATCCACCCACAAGTACCCGACAACTTAACTGGCGACCCGACCCGCTTTAAACAAATTTTAATCAACCTGTTAAGTAATGCCATTAAGTTTACTGAAAAAGGCTCAATCAAAGTTGATGTTGGCTATCGCTTATTAGATGAAGAACGCGCCTCTATTTTAGTGTCTGTCACCGACACTGGTGTAGGCATCCCAATGGATAAACAAGATGCGTTATTTACCCCATTTGGCCAGGCTGACTCTAGTATCACCCGTAAATTTGGTGGCACAGGTCTTGGGCTAATCATCACTAAGCATATTGTTGAAGCGATGAATGGCCGCATCACCCTAAACTCAGCACCTGGTAATGGTACCTGCTTTACGTTCAATGCCGTATTCAGAACGCCAAGTAACTCAATTACCAGTGACTTACCGACTCAATCATTAATTAATAAACGTATTCTTTACCTTGAACCTCACGAGCATACACACCAAGCGACTCTGTCATTGCTCAATGAGTGGCAAGCACGAGTAACTGCCTGCTTAGATGAAGAAAGTTTCTTAGCTGAGATTAACAAAGACTTCAGTTACGATATTTGTATTATCGGTCATACAGCTGCAATTGATGATATGCAACAGCTCAAGAGTTATGTAAAAGCCGTTCGCCCTGTCACTGACTATCTTTACCTTATGCTCAATACAGTTTCGCATAATATGCGCGAAGCCTTTATTGGCAGCGGAGCAGATGCGTGCTTAAGCAAACCACTTAACCACCGTAAATTATGCGAAGTGCTTGCTGCACCTTATCGCCTTGATCACCCTGTACATAACATTGAACAAGGCGATGAAAAACTATTACCGCTAAAAGTACTGGTTGTAGACGATAACGATGCCAACCTTAAACTTATTTGCACCTTGCTTGATGAACAAATAGAACTGATAGATACCGCACACAACGGTTCACAAGCTTACAGCTTAAGTAAAAGCCACAAATATGACTTAATCTTCATGGACATCCAAATGCCAATTATGGATGGTATTACCGCATGTAAACTTATTCGCGAGTCATCTCTTAATGAAGATACCCCTATCATTGCTGTAACCGCTCACGCCCTAGCGGGTGAAAAAGAACAGCTACTTAAGGATGGTTTTAAAGGCTATTTAACCAAACCTATTGATGAAGATATGCTAAAGCAGATAATTAGCGATCATAGTCCACAATCACCGATTAACCGCGAACGCAACAAAGTTCCGGCAATTAATTCAGAGCCTCCATTTGAAAGTGCCCGCTTAGATTGGCAGTTAGCACTACAACGTGCTGGCGGTAAAGAAGAGCTAGCACTAGAAATGCTCAATATGTTATTACTCAGCGTGCCGGAAACCTTGCGTCTGCTCAATGAAGCTTTAGAAAAAGAAGATTGTGAACATGTGCTTAGCATTGTGCACAAGTTCCATGGCGCATGTTGTTACACTGGTGTGCCAAAACTTAAATCCCTCGCCGAAACACTCGAGACAGCACTAAAAGGTGATTGCGATTTAAATTACATTGAGCCTGAATTGTTTGAGCTTGTTGATGAGCTAAATAATTTGTTGAGCGATGCTGGAATGCTTGAGCAGCAACGTTAAAAGTTATGAAGGATATCAAGGAAGATTAATGTTTTTTATTTTATTTTTGTTTTTTACATCATTATCGTTCTTTTGGTTCATACTCAGTTCTAAAAAGCTGTGTGTGATAGCAAACGAATACGTAAAAACTAATTACACTGAACAGTGGCAAGCATACGAGAATAAAGCCCGCTTAATGAAAGTAAAACCTGACTCAATGGTTATTCATTCAATCAAGAAAGGTGAATTGTCGGCCGAAGATGATGATGTTTTGAAAAGCTTTAAGAAAAAGCATCAATATTTAGTGGTCCTACTCTGCCTTTCCCCTTGGCTATCTTCATTGCTTGCACAATTTATTGTTTATCTAAGTAAATAAAAAACGCGGTGGATATCACATCCACCGCGCTCAGTATTCAAATTTGCTGGCTCTTATTAAAGGCGTCAGCTTAAAGTCTTGCTTCAATCATTAAACGTTTCATATCGCTGACTGCTTTTTCTAAACCATCAATCGCTGCACGGGCAATAATCGCATGACCAATGTTTAACTCATAAATTTCTGGCATTGCCGCAATAGGTTTTACATTGTGATAATGAAGGCCATGACCGGCATTAACGATTAAACCTAGGCTATCGGCATATTGTACGCCGCTACGAATACGCTCAAGCTCAGTGTGAAGCTCTTCGTCATTTTCAGCATCAGCATAAGCACCGGTGTGAATTTCAACGTATGGAGCATTACACGCTTTTGCAGCGTCAAGTTGTGCGTTGTAGGCATCTATGAATAACGAGACCTTAATTCCTGCTGCTGTTAGCTTTTCTGTTGCTGCTTTTACTTTTTCAAAATTACCCACAATATCAAGACCACCCTCTGTGGTGAGCTCTTCACGCTTTTCAGGCACTAAACAAACATAAGCAGGTTTCACTTCAAGGGCGATGTCGATCATTTCATCGGTCACTGCAATTTCAAGATTCATACGTGTTTGAATCGTTTTTGCCATCACATATACGTCGCGGTCTTGAATATGACGACGGTCTTCACGCAAATGAATGGTGATACCATCTGCACCAGCATGCTCTGCAACAGCTGCAGCATGCGCAGGATCTGGGTAACTCGTGCCACGCGCTTGGCGTAAAGTGGCAATGTGATCAACGTTTACACCAAGAAGAATATCTTTCATTTTTTTACCTGTTTAAAACAACGATTCAAGGCTGAACATCAGCCTACTTAATAAATAACTCACGGCTTTTTAATGGCTTTTTGCCAAGTAAAGGCTTGAGTAAGTATCGACTTAATTGCTTTGCCATATATAACACATCAGGGGCGCTAAAGTCATGAGCTGCTATGGCATTTAATTGCTTTCCTGAAAAACCACTATGGGGGTCGTCATGCAGTAAAAAACCGTATTCAGCAAAGTACTGGTAATTTGCTGCATCGATAATTTCATCACCTTCGGCATCAACACTAAAATCAACGCCATAACCAAGCATTTCAAGTAACTGAAACTCATAAGAGCGAAGCACCGCTTGCAGGTTTTTAGTGGTTGATAATTCACCTAGATGCTGTTTATAAAGATGATAAACACTTTCCATCGGCTCATTGATAGGTACGATACGATTGGTTAATTCGTTCATATAGAAGCCGCAATAAAGCTCGGTACCCTGCAACATAGTTTGCCGGCCATGGGGTTCAAAACGATTAATGTATTTTAAATCAGACTTGCCGTTATATTGTACGAGCAAAGATTGGAAAGGTTGTAATTGTGCTTTATGTTTAGTGGCCTGGCGACCACTAACACGGGCCAGCATTCTCAGCTGACCTACGCCTTCTACCAGCATATCGAGCATGACTTGCGAGTCGCTAAATGGACGTCGGTGCAGCAAGTATGCTGTGTAGAATTCGCTATCCATGGCGTGTAAGACTTTACTTAGTCTTCACCATAGCCAAGGCTACGTAGCGCACGCTCATCGTCGGCCCAGCCAGACTTCACTTTTACCCAAAGTTCTAAAAACACTTTGTTATCAAGCATATCTTCAAGGTCTTTACGAGCTTCACGGCCAATAACTTTCAGCTTTTCGCCTTTATTGCCGATCACCATACGCTTTTGCGTTTCACGCTCAACGAGGATCAAACCATTAATTTGCCAAACACCGTTTTCTTGCCATTTAAACTGTTCAATCTCTACAGTGACTGAATATGGTAACTCATCACCCATAAAGCGCATCAGCTTTTCACGGATCACTTCAGCTGCCATAAAGCGCATTGAACGGTCTGTTACGTAGTCTTCAGGGAAGTAAAACTCACAAAGCGGTAAACGCTTTTTCACTTCATCTTTGATTAAATCAATATTTTTACCCTGCTTCGCAGAGACCGGCATAATAGCCACAAAATCAAATTTACCACCTAAAAACTGCATGTGCGGTAGCACTAAATCACGGTCTTTAACTTGGTCAATTTTATTCATAACTAATAACACTGGGCGACCGCTCTGACGAACTTTATTTAGTACCATCTCATCGTCTTCGTTCCAGTGTGTGCCTTCAACCACAAAGATGATCAGTTCGACATCGCCAATTGAGCTTGATGCAGCACGGTTCATTAAACGGTTAATAGCGCGTTTTTCTTCTACGTGTAAGCCTGGTGTATCCACATAAACAGCTTGGTATTTACCTTCGGTATGAATACCCATGATACGGTGTCGTGTGGTTTGTGGCTTACGCGAGGTAATAGACACCTTTTGCTCAACAATATAGTTAAGTAAGGTTGATTTACCTACATTTGGGCGGCCAACAATGGCAACCATACCGCAGTGCGTGTCTAGCTCTGCAGGTTCTTTGCTAATTAAATCATCAAGATTCATTTTTAAGTATCTTTAAGGCTTTTTCAGCGGCTTTTTGCTCAGCTTTACGACGTGAGCTACCTACTGAGATAATGCTATCCATCCCTTCAACAATACATTCAACCGTGAATGTTTGATTGTGCGCTTGGCCTTTTGTATCAATTACAGTGTAGCCAGGTAACGATAATTTGCGCGCTTGTAAGTATTCTTGAAGTAATGTTTTCGGATCTTTTTGATTTAAGCCCGGCGAAATTGCATCAAGACGCGACTCGTACCAGCTTAAAATTAACTCACCACATTGCTCAATGTTTGAGTCTAAGAACACCGCACCAATAATCGCCTCAACGGCATCAGCAAGGGTTGATTCACGGCGAAAACCACCGCTTTTAAGCTCGCCTGGACCTAAGCGTAAGTAATCGCCTAAGCCAAACTCTAGGCCAAATTCAGCCAACGTTTGACCACGAACTAGGGTCGAACGCATGCGGCTTAAATCACCTTCGCGTGCTTTTGGAAATTTAGTGTAAAGCGCATTCGCAATCACAAAGCTCAAAATCGAATCGCCCAAAAACTCTAAGCGCTCGTTATGTTGGCCTTTATGACTGCGGTGCGTCATTGCCTGCTCAAGCAAAGCTTGATCAGTAAATGTATAACCTATTTTGTTGTATAACTCTGTTACGTTTTTTTTCATCGTTACTGAATATTACCTAGGCGTTCAAAACGAACACCAGTTGGAACCCAGCCTGGTAAAAAGTCATCTGGGCCATTCTCAAATTCAAAACTCATCCATATAAAGACGGCTTTACCTACCAAGTTTTCTTTAGGTACAAAGCCCCAAAAGCGACTGTCTTGGCTATTATCACGGTTATCACCCATCATGAAATAATGATCGGCAGGAACAACCCACTCATCAGAGCGTGTACCTGGTTGTTGATAATAACGGCCTTTCATTTCAGGAGCTTGCGGGTTAATTAAAATATTATGATTCAATGTGCTTAGGTTTTCTTCTAAGCGCACTAAATTCATCGAACCCTGCTTGAACTCGTCACTATTGAGGATTTCCATATCAATTTTGTTGTATTCATTACACAGCAAATCACCTTGCTGCGTTTCACCTTCGGCACATTTTGGCTGAATATAAAGGTGCTTATTGCGATAAACAATTTTATCGCCCGGTAAACCAATCGTACGTTTAATGTAATCTACACGCTCGTCTAATGGGTATTTAAATACCACAATATCACCACGTTCAGGTTCATCAACATCAACTAACTGGCTACGCCAAATTGGGTCTTTGATGCCATATGAGTACTTCTGTACCAAAATGAAGTCACCCACTAATAGGGTTGGCATCATTGAGCCAGATGGAATTTGAAACGGTTCAAAAATGAAAGAGCGAAAAATCGTGATCGCTGCAATCATCGGAAAAATTGACTTAGCCGTTTCAGTGATACTTGGCTCAGGCGCAATTAATGCGGCGGTTTCTTCGTCTAGTTCACCACCTGCTGCATTTTGAGCAAGGGCAATGCGTTGCTGACGCTTTGGCGCATACATAAAGTGGTCAATTAACCAAATTAATCCTGAGCCTAGCGTTAACAACACTAAGAAAATAGAAAAGTAACCCGCCATGCATTAATTCCTTTATTTACTTCTAATTATTTACCAACTTTAAGGATAGCTAAGAATGCATCTTGAGGTACTTCAACGTTACCTAGTTGCTTCATTCGCTTTTTACCTTCTTTTTGTTTTTGTAGCAGTTTCTTCTTACGGCTCACGTCACCACCGTAACATTTTGCGATTACGTTTTTACGTAATTGCTTAACTGTTGTACGGGCAATAACATGCTGACCAATCGCTGCTTGAATCGCAATATCAAACTGCTGACGTGGAATTAAGTCTTTCAGTGCTTCAGCTAACTGACGACCACGTGATTGTGCAATATCACGGTGAACAATAATAGCTAACGCATCAACACGCTCACCATTAATTAATACGTCAACACGTACCATGTCTGAAGCTTGGAAATGCTTGAAGTTATAATCAAGCGATGCAAAACCACGGCTTGTTGATTTTAACTTATCAAAGAAGTCCATGACTACTTCAGCCATCGGTAATTCGTACGTCACCGCAACTTGCTTACCATGGTAGCTCATTTTAGTTTGCATACCACGCTTTTCAACACAAAGCGTAATTACGTTACCTAAAAACTCTTGCGGAACTAATATGTTAGCTTCAACAATTGGCTCACGGATTTCAAGAATATTATTCACTGGCGGTAAGTCAGACGGGTTATCTATCTGTTTAGTTCCGTCTTTAGTCTCTACTTCGTAGATTACTGTTGGCGCAGTGGTAATAAGATCAATGTCGTATTCACGCTCAAGACGCTCTTGAATGATTTCCATGTGTAGCATGCCTAAGAAGCCACAACGGAAACCAAAGCCTAGTGCTGTTGAGTTTTCTGGCTCGAAGAATAACGACGCATCGTTCAAGCTTAATTTATCAAGCGCATCACGGAATGACTCATAGTCATCTGATGAAATTGGGAACATACCTGCATAAACCTGCGGTTTAATGCGTTGGAAGCCCGGTAAACGCTCTGGCGCAGAGTTACGTTGTAAAGTGATGGTATCACCTACAGGTGCACCATGGATTTCTTTAATACCCGCAATAACAAAGCCTACTTCACCGGTTTTTAGGATACCCGTGTTGGTTTGTTTTGGTGTGAAAATACCCACTTTATCTGCGATATGAACTTGATCATTCGACATGATCTTAATTTTATCGCCCGAGCGTAATTCACCATGTTTGATACGTACTAGTGATACAACGCCTTGGTATGGGTCAAACCATGAATCAATAATAAGCGCTTGTAGTGGCTTGTCTTTGTCACCTTCTGGCGGCGGAATATCTTTAACAATAATTTCGAGTACTTCTTCAATACCAATACCCGTTTTAGCACTACATTGCACTGCATCTAGGGCATCGATACCAATGATGTCTTCAATTTCTTCTGCTACACGAAGTGGATCGGCTTGTGGTAAGTCGATTTTATTTAGAACTGGAATAACTTCTAAGTCCATTTCGATTGCTGTGTAGCAGTTAGCTAAAGTTTGAGCTTCTACACCTTGACCCGCATCAACAACTAAAAGTGCACCTTCACAGGCTGCAAGTGAACGTGATACTTCGTATGTGAAGTCAACGTGTCCTGGCGTGTCGATAAAGTTTAACTGGTATGTTTCGCCGTCTTTAGCTTTATAATTTAGCGTTACACTTTGCGCTTTGATGGTAATACCACGCTCACGCTCTATGTCCATTGAGTCTAACACCTGCTGCTGCATTTCACGGTCTGTTAAACCACCACAAACTTGGATAAGACGGTCAGAGAGAGTCGATTTACCATGGTCAATATGGGCGATGATCGAAAAATTACGGATATGCTTCATAAACTGGATTCTAAACTTCTATATAAAATGGACTAAGTGTATAAAGCGACAATTTTACATTTAATTGGCTTTAATCACCATCTATTTGAGTGAAAGGAATAGTAATTGGGTGAATTTTTATTACTTTAATATCATGCTTCAGGCTCTTAACCCTTGATTTTGCTATCGCATAGCCCGTCAAACCACCAATCACGGCGGCTAAAATTTGCCAGCCTTCGGCAAGCGAAAAAGCCGAAAATGCGATTAAAGCAAACCCTAAACTAAACAAAAGGGGTAGCATGTAAACAGCCATAGCGTGTTTAACTAAGTGGCTATCATCGAGTGCTAAAGTTACTTTTTGCCCTACTTGGAGCTCTTTTTCGAAGGTATAAGGAAAGGTTTTTTTAGCTGTTCCAAACAGCTTTGCAAAAACTTGCGAACCACAACGACCATTACAGCCGGCACAGGCTTGCTTTTGTTCTGCTTCTAAATTCGCTGTCGTGCCTTTAACTGACACGACAGTGAGTGTTTGTTCAATCATGATTTAAAGAGGTCGCGCTACCGACTCAGCTATAGCTTTGGCTGTCATAGCTGGGATATTACCAACAACCGATACATCAAAGCTACCACCATTGTGCACATACACAGTCGTTGCACCTGAGGTTAAAGCGCCGCTTGCACGCTTTCCAGGTAACGGTCTTTGAATAAAAACAGACACTTCAACAAACCCATCTGAATATAAATAATAGTCAGCAAGTTCATTATTTAAATCAAGTTTATGGCGATCTGACTTTAATAACTTAAAGCCATCAGGGAGCCAACCAATTTTCCAATCATTCGCTGCGCCGTCACCATCGCTGGCTAAATCGTTAGTCGCAAGGACTGCTGGAAAGTCACGATTTTGCATTTCAACTAACATAGGTGCTGGCTGCTCTGTTACGCTGATATGAGTTAACTGTAACTGCTCAAGCATTTCACCTTTGTGATTCACATAGGCAGATTTAAGTAACAACGATGACTCAGTATCTAGCCAAATCCAGTAGTTATATTTGTATTCATCTTTTGATTCGATACGTACTAACTGTGCTGAGCGCCCTGCAATACGGCCTTTTCCGCCAAGCACAAAATCATAGTGAGCGCTTAGTCGATTAATATCTTTAAAAAGTACTTCAGGAATTGGCCCGGCGATAGAGTCTGTTTTCACTGAATAAGGCTCAGAATGAGGCTCAAAATAGGTCACTTGATCGTCAACGCGCACCATTTCTAGGCCAGCGCCGTTGAGCAAACTTAAATGCTCAAGCTCAATATCGCCTTGTTTTGCATGTAACCAGCGATAGGGTTCCATGGCTTGGCCTTTTACAACCACAAATGATGCGTCAAAGTTGCGAGTATGAACGGCCATAGCCATATCATTTAATAAAGTCTTGGCGGGATTTTCGTCGCTGGCAATGGCTGGAGCCGTTAATACCAGCGACAAAATAAAAGTAAAAACTTTCATTTAATTAGTTTTTTTCCTCGTCTGCATTTTCTGCAGTTTGCGATTTTTCTAGCGAATATGCAACACGTGCTTGACGTTGGTGCTCAAGCACTAATGCACCAATACGCTGTTGTTGTAACTCACGTAAACCTTGCTCTGCATTTTCTAATGCAGGTTGCTCAGATGAGTAACTAACAGGAGAGGCCATACCGGTTAATGGTACAGTTTGTAATGTTGGGATGTCATTTTGTGGCACTTCACTGTTTTGTGGCAAAGTTTGTACGCCCACAATAGCAAACATGGCAACACTAGCAGCAATGGCCACTTGGGCAAATGGACGACGCCAATTAAATGCTACTACGTTATCAGTGCCTGTTGCCGCCACGATTTCTTCGCTTTTTGGTGCCGTTGTTTTATTCGCGAAATCTGCGTAAACAGGTTCTTGCTCTAGTGATTCAGCCACTGCATCTGCAATGTCAAAATTAAAAGCGTTGTTATTTGCCTCAGCACGCATTACATCACCAATCATTGCGTAACGACCAAATGTAGACACATCGTCGTTTGTGATCGCTTGATCAGTTAACTGCTGCTCGCCGTCAAGTAACGCGGACAACTGCTCATTATCCAACTTGTTAACGTCTGCTTTTGTCATACTAAGACTCACCTATTAATGGATTCAATTTATTATCAATCGCCTCACGGGCACGGAAAATACGTGAACGCACCGTTCCCACAGGGCAATCCATAACCACGGCTATTTCTTCATAGCTCATACCTTCAATTTCACGAAGGGTAATCGCGGTTTTTAGATCTTCAGGCAAACTATCAATCGTATTAAAAATTACAGCACGTACTTCGTCACTTAATAACAGGTTTTCTGGCGATGCGTTTGAACGCATTGCATCTGCACTGTCATAAAATTCTGCTTCTTCGGCATCAACATCGTTAGCTGGGGGTTTGCGCCCCTGCGCAACTAAGTAATTTTTAGCACAATTTACGGCGATACGGTACAACCAAGTATAAAAGGCGCTATCACCTCTAAAGTTAGGTAAAGCACGGTAGGCTTTAATAAAAGCTTCCTGTGCGACATCAGCAACATCACCTTGGTTCGATACATAACGTGAAATCAAACCTGCAATTTTATTCTGATATTTTCTAACTAATAGGTTGAAGGCGTTTTTATCTCCTTGCTGGACCCTTTTAACTAGCGCTAAATCCAAATCCTGCTCGCTCATTCGAGCCGGTACTCCTCTGTTTGATTCTTGCTTGCTATTCATATACTCGCCATTGTTTACACAAACTCTGACTGCACCATGAATATAAAAGTTCAGTTTAAAATGATTTTTTTATAAAATAGCACGCAAATAAATTGAGTCATACCAATCTTATTACACGACAACCTCAATAATTGCTTAAGAATCAACGGTTATCTAAATTAAACTCACAATTTAAAACAGCTAACAATAAACTGTTTATGTGACGATAAAACTAATAAGATTGGTATAACGTTTTAAAATGACTAATAGTGTTAAAGCAAATATGGTACATATACGTATACCACATAAAAATTTATTTGCTCAAACTTTTAGCACTACTAGCCGAGCATTGTAACCGCAAAGACCACAGACATGAACCAAAATAAACATCACATTACTGATGTCGCTATCATTGGCAGCGGCGCCGCTGGCCTTTCTCTTGCTTTATCGCTTGCAAATCACTGTAAGGTGACGGTACTTAGTAAAGGCGCATTAACAGAAGGTTCTACCTTATATGCTCAAGGTGGTATTGCAGCAGTATTTGATAAAAAGAATGACAGCATTGAATCTCATGTTGAAGATACTCTCGATGCAGGCGGCGGATTATGTGACCGTGATGCGGTTCACTACACAGCAAGCAATGCTAAAAAATGTTTAAAGTGGCTGATTGAGCAAGGCGTACCTTTTGATATGGAGTTCGATTCAAAAGGTAAAGAACGTTTTCATTTAACTCGCGAAGGTGGTCACAGTCATCGCCGTATTTTACATGCCGCCGATGCCACTGGCCGAGCAGTGCAAACAACCTTAATTAGCCAAGTACAAGCCCACCCTAACATCACCTTGTTAGAAAATTACAATGCCATTGATTTAATCACAGATAAAAGCTTAGCCAAAAAAGGCAAGCATGTTCACGGCTTGTATGTTTGGAACTGTGTTGATAAAAAAGTTGAAACTATCGCTGCCAAGTTCGTATCACTGGCAACAGGTGGCGCAAGTAAAGTGTACCTATATACTTCTAACCCAGATGTATCAAGTGGTGATGGTATCGCAATGGCATGGCGTGCGGGGTGCCGTGTAGCCAATATGGAATTTAACCAATTCCACCCAACAAGTTTGTATCACCCAGAGCTGCAAAACTTTTTGATCACAGAAGCTATGCGCGGTGAAGGAGCGTATTTAAAACGCCCTGATGGTACTCGCTTTATGAAAGACTTTGATGAGCGCGAAGAACTTGCCCCTCGCGATATTGTTGCTCGTGCCATCGATTTTGAAATGAAACGCCTTGGTGCGAATTGTGTGTACCTTGATATTAGCCACAAAGATAAAGATTTTATCATTGAGCACTTCCCAACTATCTACGCAAAATGCTTAAGTGTTGGCCTCGACATTACCAAAGAAGCCATTCCTGTCGTGCCTGCTGCACACTATACCTGCGGCGGTGTTATGACCGACTTTAATGGCCGCACAGATTTAGATAACTTATATGCGGTTGGCGAAGTAGCTTACACAGGCTTACACGGTGCTAATCGTATGGCGAGCAACTCTCTACTTGAGTGCATTGTATTTGCCCATGCAGCCGCGAAAGATATTCTGAGCAAAATCGATGCAAGCCCTGCCCTTGAAGCCTTACCATTATGGGATGAAAGTCGCGTAACAAACTCAGACGAAGAAATCGTTATTACTCACAACTGGCATGAGCTAAGGTTATTTATGTGGGATTACGTGGGTATTGTACGCTCAACAAAACGCTTAGAGCGAGCGCTTCACCGCGTTGAATTACTGCAGCAAGAAATTCACGACTATTACGCAAACTTTAGGGTTACAAATAACTTATTAGAACTTCGAAACCTAGTGCAGGTTGCAGAGCTTATTATTCGCAGCGCCCTTGAGCGTAAAGAAAGTCGTGGTCTTCATTACACGATTGATTACCCAGAGCAAAACGAAAATCCAACACCGACAATTTTAACGCCTAAGTCGGTTGCTGCACTGCAATAATCGCGCGCTTTAAACGCGAGAAACTTTCTTCATCAACACTGGCTGAGCTGATAATCAGCCAGTGTGATTGATAAAACCCAGCTAACCTCAGCACCACAAAATTAGCAAACACATAACTTTTAGCCGTTATTTGGCCTTGTACTTTCAGTTTGTCGTTTACAAATCTAAGCTCTGCTTGCTCTAAAATTATAAAACCCTTTTCAGGTTGTGCTTGTTGGACTTTTTTAAAACTAAGAATGGCTAAGAAAAAGCACGCAAAACAAGCCAACAGCTGAGCGATAACATGCTGATAAGCAAAACATAAAATAATGGCTGTTAAGCAAAAAAAGACCACAAAGGGTTTGTGGTCGGGGGTGTTATTTGTAACGGTAAACCTATACACGAACTCGGTCTAAAATTAACGCAACCATGCCGTTTAGCTCTGGGTCTTTACACTCTTCATGACCCATAAACCATGCGAATAAATCAGGATCATCGCACTCAAGTAAGCGTTGAAAAACAGCTTGCTGTTCTTTTGATAGTGAGTCAAACGCTTCTTCAACGAATGGCATAAATAAAACATCTAGTTCTAACATACCGCGACGGCATGCCCAACGAATACGTTCTTTACTGTGAATTTCAGTCATTTTAAACCTCGTACTTATTTGTCTGCAGTTTACCAAATTGCAATCGAATAAACAGCTATTTAAATTGCTACCCTAACTAAGTTATCATTAGCGCTCATTCATATCGTAAAGAAGGTTTTTATGTCGACTGTTTACGCATGTCCTTTATCTTATTCACTTATCAGCCTAACTGGCAAAGATAAGTTGTCTTACCTTCACGGACAAATTACGCAAGATATCAACAAATTAACTGATGATAACTTCCTTTGGGCTGGCCACTGTAATGCAAAAGGCAAGCTTTGGGGTGTATTTAGGTTGTTTTCACACCTTGATAGCTATTACCTTGCAGGGTCAAAACCTGAGGTAGAGCAATCGCTAGTCGAGTTAAAAAAATATGCGGTATTTTCGCAAGTAGAAATTCAGCAATCTGAAAAACCGCTAATTGGCTTACTAGGTGATGACCTAACAGCGACTCTAGAAACCTTAGCAATTAATTTTGACGACGAGCACAACGCTGTCGATTTTGCTGGCGGTAAAGCGTTAAAGCTTGCAGATAACCGCGTATTGCTTATGGTCAACGACGAGTTTAGCTTACCTGATAACGTCACAGCTCTTGATGATGACGCGTTATGGCAACAGGCAGCTATTGCCGCAGGCGAGCCATCATTAAACAGCGACGCTATTGGCGAATATGTACCGCAAATGGTTAACTTACAAGCGCTTGGTGGTATCAGTTTCAGAAAAGGTTGCTACACAGGGCAAGAAACCGTCGCCCGTATGAAATACCTAGGCAAAAATAAACGTGCTATGTATATAGTTTCGGGCAAAGCTGAAGGCTTGCTTGATGAGCTAGAACTTGAAACCCAACTGGGCGAAAACTGGCGCCGAGCAGGCAAGCTTATTAGCCAAAGTTATAATCAACAAACGCAAACCTTAATGGGCCTTGTTGTGCTTCCGAACGATAATGAAGCAGGCCAAATTTTGCGAGCTAAACACCTCCCTCAGGTAGAGTTATCTATTCAAGCTCTGCCTTACTCTCTCGAAGATGAATAAATAGGAATGACTATGATCGTAGCAGCAAACAAAGTGGTAAAAATGCATTATTCAGTATTGGATAATAACAAAAACACCATCGACAACTCTTTCGATGGCGAGCCACTGGTGTTTATCGTTGGCACGGGTTTCTTAATTCCAGGCCTCGAAAATGCGCTATTAGGTAAAGAAGCGGGCGACACATTCAGCGTAACTGTTGAGCCAGAGCAAGGCTATGGTGAGCGTCACGATGACCTTATGCAAGCAGTACCAAAATCAATGTTTGAAGGTATGGAAATTGAAGTAGGTATGCAGTTCCGCGCTACGACTGACGCTGGCGACCAATCAGTGATGATCATCGAAATTCAAGACGAAGACGTTATTGTAGATGGTAACCACCCACTTTCAGGTATTACCCTTCATTTTGATGTTGAAGTACTTGAAGTACGCGATGCAACTGAAGAAGAATTAGCACATGGTCATGTGCACGGTGAAGGTGGTTGTGGTCACAGCCACTAAACCATTACTATAAAAAAAGCGCCACTGGCGCTTTTCTTATATCTGTTCGACTACTTCTTCTGTATCCACAGAAGCGTCTGTCACAGGTTCAGCAATATGTTCTCTAAGCGCAGCCAGTAAACCTTCTTGGTCATTGGTTCCTAAGCGATAGTGCGTGCCGTCTTTCATTGCCAATTCAACAGCACTAAACCCAGATACACTGTAAACCCAGCCATCATGGGTGATACGCAGACCAATACCATGTCGAAAAGAGTTACTCACAGCCCGAACAGATTCAATCTCATCAAAAGTCACGGTTTTTCCAAATACACCCGGACCGAATGCCCAGCTTACTGTTTTATCGCTCACCTTGATGGTTAAGCCATGAAACAAAAAAGCCACCAGCACTAAGATAGCGCTAAACACCATAAGAGGAATATCTGCACCAATTAAATTCCAAGCTAAGGCGATGAAGGCGCCAATCCAGCCTAAGATAACAAAAATAAAAATAGCGTACTGTTTATGTTGATACATTCTGAAGTATTCTCTTAAAAGCTATAAACAAAGGTTGCACTCAGCTCAGAATCGTACTTGAGCTTATCTTCCTCTGGTTTTGAGTTATAGCGATACATGTAGGTAAATTTGAGTGACACATCACCCATAATTTTGCTGATCAGGGATGTTTCTGATTTTAAACGCGAGTTTAACCCTGACAATGATTGTTCATAACTGACATCTTGATTAAAGCGAGTGCGAGCAGAAACCGTACGCTCCCACTGCAGCGCTAGACGAAGCAGATAACCGGTTTTTGTTTCATCTTCTTCTGTTGCAGTCTCTTGATCAGCCACCGAGCGGTATAAACCTGGGCCCACATCGATATCGACTTTATTCTTGCTGCCTTGGTAAATGCGGTTACCGTAACCCGTCGCTATGGTGCTCTTAAACTCAAGACCACTAAACTTATCTCGCTCGTAGTCACCGTAAATGAAAAATGACTCATTTTTCACATTTAGTTTATAGTTACCTTGGCCCGATACAAAAATACGGTCAGCAGAGACTTCTTCATCACCAGTTTCTTCATTACGGTCGCGTTTGTATAAAGTATCGAGCTTAAATTGGTTACGCCACTTTTCGAAATCTTGGTATAGGTTACCTTTAAGTTTGAAGCTGGTTGAGTTGGTATTACCGCGGCTTACCATAAAACCAAACTCCATATCTCCGTACAGCAACTCGCCTTTATGAATTTTATGGATTTCTTCTTCTGATAATTGCCCGTACTCATGAAAGTCTTCAAACGGATCAACAGCAAAAGCCTGCCAACTGCAAACTAGCAGGGCGGGCAAAATAATTCGTTTTATTGAATTAAAACAACTAAAAGTAGAGTCAAACATCGGCTGGAGAGTTATTCGCTATCTTTCCAAAGAATGTGGCAAAACGGTGCATCTTTGTCTCGGCTAATTAAAATTTTCGCAAACAAGATATCTTGATTGTCGAATTCAAGTCCTACTAAGACTTGCACAAATAGCTCAGGTTCAATTTCTAGTGCAACAAAATCTTGCCACTGCTCGTCAGGCTCACCTTCTTCAATAAAGCCAAGCTCTTCTCTGTGCTCGTTAAAATCAGCAATATCTTGCTCGCTTAAATTATCAGGCGCTAATTCTAAAAATATATCATAAGCCTGATGAGTTACTTCTTCTTCACTGTATAAGCGTGGACCAGCCATTCCTTAAACCTCTGCACATGTGTATCGCTTTGAATCTGGCTATGATAACAAACCTCTTTTGAGTTTTACCAAAAAAAAAGCCAGGTTGCCCTGACTTTTTTGTAATTAATAACAGATTTTATTCCGCACTTGCTGTGCCTTTTATCTTTTCGCGCATTGATTGCACGAGCGTATAAAATAGCGGAACAAGTAAGGTGCCAAAAATGGTTGCAGCTAACATCCCGAATAACACGGTAATACCGAGCGATATTCGACTGCCAGCCCCTGCGCCACTTGCAAACACCAGCGGTAATACGCCAAGTACAAACGACAATGCCGTCATCAATACAGCCCTAAAGCGTAATCTTGCCGCATTAAGAGCCGCTTCAAAAATACCTTTACCTGCCGCACGCTCTTCCATAGCAAATTCAACAATCAAAATAGCTGTTTTGGTGGATAGGCCAATCAGTAGCACTAAACCAACCTGCGCATAGATGTTGTTTTCCATACCAATCACATACAGCGCAAGCATGGCACCAAATAACGCCAACGGTACCGCTGCAATGACCGAAAACGGAATTGTCCAGCTTTCGTATTGCGCAACCAAGAATAGATACACAAATACCACCGCTAAGCCAAATAAGATTGGCGCCATATTACCCGCTTCAATCTCTTGTTTAGACTGCCCAGCCCACTCATACACATAGCCTGTAGGTAATTGCTCAGCTAGCTCTTGCATTGCTTTAATGGCATCACCACTGGCATAACCCGCTGCAGGTTGTCCGCTAATGCTTGCACTGCGATATAAGTTAAAGTGCGTTAAGCTTGTAGGGCCTAAAATTGGCTCGAGCTTAGCCAATGTAGTGAGCGGCACCATTGCTCCCTCATCATTACGTACATAGTAGTACTGTAAGTCTGCTGGGTTTTGACGAAAACGGCTTTCCGCCTGCATGATAACGCGGTAAGTACGGCTAAATTGGTTAAAGTCATTTATGTATAACGAGCCAAGTTGCGCCTGCAAGGTTAAGAAAATATCGCTAAGCGCCACCCCTTGAGCTTTTGCCTTATTACGGTCAATTTCAAGGAAATACTGTGGCACATTTGCTCTAAATGTACTGTAAACATTTGACAGCTCTGGACGCTGGTTCGCTTCATAAATTAAGCCATTTAACACTTGTGCAAGTTCAGCAGGCTCGCGTCCTTCACTGTCTTGTAACCTAAACTCAAAGCCTGCGCTTGTGCCAAGTCCAGGTATTGAAGGCGGATTAAAGGCCATGATTTGCGCATCTGGCATCGCCCAGAACTGCCCCATCAGGCGCGTTAGTACTGCACGTAAGCCAAGCTCTGGGCTGGTACGCTCTTCCCAATCCTTGAGTACCACAATACCAAGCGCATTATTAGAACCCGCACCACCGAGTAATGAAAAGCCAGAAACCGCAATAAAGTCAGTTGCCGCTGGTTCATTTTTTACAATCTCGCCCAGCTTATGCATTACATCTTGGGTACGACCGCTAGCTGCCGCATCTGGTAATTGCACATCAACAAAAAGAAAGCCTTGATCTTCTGCTGGTACAAAGCCTGTAGGCACTGTTTTTACTAGCCAACCTGCAGCTGCAAAAATAACCACCGCAAACAATGCCATTCTCGCGGTACGTTTGAGGATAAAGTTAATAACTTTACTGTAGCCATTGGTCGAACGAGTAATGATATTTTCGAATGGGGCTAACCATTTAATCGGCTTCATGGCTTTTTCATTTAACAATAAAGCACACAATGCAGGGCTTAATGTCAGTGCGTTTAAAGAAGAAATGAGTACCGCAAATGAAATCGTCACCGAGAATTGTTTATAAAGCTCCCCGGTTATTCCCGGCATAAAGCCTACTGGCACAAACACCGCAAGCAATACTAAGGTCGTTGCCACGATTGGCCCCGATACCTGCTCCATCGCTTTGGTAACCGCTTCTTTAATTGGTAGCTTTTCTTCTTTAAGTATTCGTTCAACGTTTTCAATAACGATAATGGCATCATCGACCACGATACCTATTGCAAGCACTAAACCGAATAAAGTGATTAAGTTGATGGAGTAATCCATCATCATCATAAACGCGAAAGTCCCCACCAAGGATACCGGAATAGCCACCGTTGGAATGAGCGTAGCGCGCCAATTTTGTAAGAATAAAAATACCACTAAAATAACCAAGCCAACCGCTTGGACAAGGGTGACGACCACTTCATCAATCGAGCGATTGATGAACTCTGTGGTGTCATAAGGAATTGAGTACTCAACACCATCAGGTAGCTGTTTAGCCAGCTCAGCCATACGGGCTTTTACATCAGCAGCTACTTGCGTCGCATTCGCTTCTGTTAGCTGATAAATAACGATGAATGCAGTGTCTTGCTGGTTTAATTTTGCTGTTGTGCTGTAGCTTGCTGCACCTAATTCAATACGGGCAATATCATTTAAGCGCACAAAGTTACCATCTTTGCTCGAGCGGATAATGGTTTGGCCAAACTCTTCAGGGGTTTTTAAACGCCCTTTTGCCTGAATCGAATATTCAAATTGCTGGCTCGGTGCAGAGGGTGCAGCACCGAGTTTACCTGCTGCTACGATGGTATTTTGCTCTTGCAGCGCTGCTTGAACTTCTGACACAGTTAAACCCAGTGAAGCCATTCGATCTGGGCGTAACCATAAACGCATTGAATAGGTTTGTTCCCCCATTACTTCAGCAGAGGCAACCCCATTAATACGGCCAAGTGGCTCGGTTAAGTAGTTGGTTGCATAGTTGCTTAAGAAAATAGCGTCGATATTTTCTTGATTCGAGTACAAGTTGATACCGAGAAGCATCGAACTCGACTTTTTCTTAACCGACACGCCTTGGCGTTTAACCTCTTCAGGTAACCCAGCTTCTGCAAGTGCCACACGGTTTTGTACGTTAACTTGGGCTATATCTGTGTCTGTGCCGACTTTAAAATACACAGTGATACTTGCCGTGCCATTGTTAGACGATGTTGATTCGATATACATCATATCTTCAACACCATTAACCTGCTCTTCTATGGGCCGGATCACCGACTCTTCGACAATTTGCGCACTTGCACCTGGGTAACTAGCACTAATTTGTACTTGCGGAGGGGTTATTTGCGGGTACATATTCACTGGCAGCAAAGCCATTGAAATTAAACCCGCAATGGTAATAACAATCGAAATTACCAAGGCAAATTTTGGGCGAGATATAAAGGTTTTACTGATCATATCTCACTCCTAAGAGTTAGCTTTGCTAGAAATAGTGCCGGTTGTTTCATCGACATTTTTTTCAACAGCTTTCACTTCAGCGCCTTGGCGTACCTTTTGTAAACCTTCAATAATGACTTTTTCACCCGCCTCTAAACCAGACTCAACCACCCACATTGCATTAATACGACGACCCAGCTTAACAATCCGCATAGCCACTTTATTTTCGTCATCAACAACGAGTACAAACTTTCCTTGCTGGTTTTCTTGCACTGCAACTTGAGGAATGAGTGCCAAGTCTTGTTTATTCGTACTTTCAACGATTAAAGTGACGAATAGACCCGGCATAACGATGCCATCAGGGTTATCAAAAGCGGCTCTTAGCTCAACCGTGCCTGTATTGCGGTTAATTTTGGTATCTGCAAAATCAAGTTCGCCTTTATCAGCAAAAGTTGAGTTGTTTGGTAAACGCAAAGTTAAGTCGATAGGCACATCACGAGGGTCTTTATCTGAAGGTGCTTGATTATTTTGGCGATAAGAGATGTAGTCAGCTTCTTCAACCTGAAAACTTACATAAATTGGGTCAACATCGGTCAGCTCTGCAAGCTCATTGGATGATGGCCCAACAATATTACCCACATCATAGTTCACTTTACCGATGCGCCCTGCAAACGGTGCGCGTATCTCAGTATAGCTTAAATTAAGTTTTGCTTTTTCAAGCTCAGCTTCCGCGGCTTTTACAGCTGCTGTAGCCTGTTCAAAATTTGTGGTGAGTTTATCGAGGTCTGATTGTGAAATAAAACCTTGCGCAGCCACATCTTTACCACGTTTTAAATCTCTTTCAGCGGCGCCCGCTGCGGCAATTTTACTTTTTAAATCAGCTTCAACTTCTGCAACAGTTGAGCGATACTCAGATGGGTCAATACGTAATAAAAGCTGATCTTTCTCAACCGATGAGCCTTCATTAAAGTGGCGTTCAATGAGTTCCCCCTCAACTCGGGCTCTAATCGCAACCTCTTGGAATGCTTCAGTACGCGCGACAAACTCTCGGTAATTACCAACTTCCTGTGTGACGACATTAAATACTGATACGGCCGGTGGCGGCGTAGTTTGTTGTTGTGCTTTATCATCTGAACAGCCAACTAATGTAGTTGTTAATGCGACAGAAATTGCAGCAAAAGCCAAGGAACGAGATGATTGTTTAGTTATGCGAGCTGTTTTGCCCATCAGCATATATTTACTCCTAGTAGCGCGACTTAAAACTAAGTCTAGTCGTGTCATGAGATTTTGCGAAAGTATCTAACTAATCACAAAACAAAGCTAGCTGCGAACTAGCACCTTTGTTTTAAAAATATACACCAATTTGTAACTAAATATATGACAAGGTTACCCATTTTTGGAAAATTTAATGATTCCTTGCGACACATCAGCAATTCTTTACTTAGTTGTAATTAACTCGTAAGCTCTAGCAAACAGGTCAGAGGAGTTACCATGATAAAACTAGAAATAAAACAACAAGTCGCATGGGTTAGCCTTGCTCGTCCAGAGAAACAAAATGCGCTGAGTTTTGCCATGTTTGTCGAGCTTTCAAACGTAATCAAAAAAATTAAACGTGATCGCAGCTTACGTGCGGTGGTTATCTCTGGCGAAGGCGAACACTTTTGCTCTGGACTGGATGTTGCTGCGGTGATGAAAAAGCCGAGTAATATCATTAAACTTTTATTCAAATGGTTACCAGGAAACCAAAATCTAGCGCAAAAAGTGGTGCTAGGTTGGCAAGACTTAAGTATTCCGGTGATTGCAAAAGTAACCGGACACTGCTTTGGTGGCGGTATGCAAATCGCACTCGGCGCTGATTATCGCATCGTCGATAAAAACGCTAAATTAGCGATCATGGAAGCCCGGTGGGGCTTGTGCCCTGATATGGGGGCTAACGTGGTGCTTGCTGGTTTAATGAAGCGTGACCAAGCACTTTGGTTGGCAAGTCATGCAGGGCCTGTCTCGGCTGAAGACGCTAAAGAATATGGCTTAGTTACACAACTTACTGATGACGTTGATAAACAAACCAATGCCGTACTAGAAACCCTCATGGCGCGCTCGCCGGATACCCTTGCTGCAATTAAACGAATCACACAGCAAAGCTTTCGCTCACAGCAGCGCAAGATTCTCGCTAAAGAAACCTGGAGTCAAATTCGCTTACTGATGAATCCAAATACTAAAAAAGCGATAGCAAAAGCGAAAGGCGCAGAGGATATCAAGTTTAATAATGCCAAATCATGGTAAGCTAAAGTCGCATAGTACAACTGACAAGGGTATGATGTAATTGTACTTTATTCGCAATTATCCTGACTTATGAAATACCTTATCAGTAGCGTTATTATTCTTACCTGCTTAGCCGTTGCCAAGTTTTTAACGACTTTGCTTGAAAGCTCATTCCCTGCTCCATTACTCGGTATGGTGTTACTGCTCGTGCTACTGTTAACAGGCCTCGTTAAAGAACAGCATTTAAAACCAACAGCCAGCCCTTTACTTAATTACATGCCGTTGTTTTTCATCCCTGCAGGGGTTGGTATTATTGAACATCTGGGTTTAATTTCACAGAACTGGCCTTTATTACTGACTATTTTTATAGTCGTGCCACTGAGTAGTGTTTTAATCATAGGCGCTGTTATCGCCTATTTTAAGGGCCGTGAAAATGACAGTTAGTTTATGGTGGCTCAGCGTCCCGCTTATTATTGTACTTTTCTTAGTACTGCGATTTTTAAACACGAAAACCCAGCACGCCACTGTTAAAGCGCTTAGTAACCCTGTGTGCTGGGCAATTGTGTTAATTGCAGCGTTGTTAGTGGCACTGAAGCTCCCCTATGAGCCTTTTGCCGAGCACAGTAAAGTTCTAAGCTGGTTGCTTGAGCCTGCCATTGTGGCATTGGCTTTACCGCTTTATCAGCAATTTATCCATGTCAAAAAGAACCTGCTGCTAATTCTCATAAGTTGTAGTTTAGGGGTGATCAATGCCACCTTTGTCGCGTCGCTTATTTGTTATTTTTTTGCAGCCCCAGCACAGTTAAGCGCATCTTTAGCAAGTTTATCTGTAACAACCCCCATCACCTTGTTAGTAACAGAGTCGCTAGGCGGCATACCTTCTTTAGCGGCAGCCATGGTGATTTTTATTGGCGTACTTGGGGCAATATTTGGTAATTTGATTTTCTCGCTGATAAATATTCGCAATGCCCAAGCAAAAGGTGTTGCTATTGGTACTGCTTGCCATGCCATTGGCACAGCATCACTGATTAGTGATCAGCCAAAAGCCGGTGCCTTTGCCTCTGTGGCGATGGCATTAAGTGCGCTTCTCAGCGCGATAATAGTGCCGATACTCTATCCTGTTATTCAGCATGTTCTGGTATAGTCAGAATTCGCAGTAACCTTGTTAGGAAAACACATGATTGACTCAGAAATTCAGCAAGTCGAAAAATACTACAATCTGATTATGGAATATTTGGTCACCTACAGTATGCAAATTTTAGGTGCTATCTTAATTCTATTTATTGGCCTATGGATTGCGCAAAAAGTATCGAACATGGTTGCTGGCCTCATGCAGCGTCACAATATCGATATTACCCTCACCAACTTTGTCAGCAATGTCATCAAAGTATTGCTGATCATTATGTTCTTAGTTATTGCCCTTGGCAAAATTGGCATTAGCGTGACCCCATTTGTCGCTGCCATTGGTGCCGCATCTTTAGGTGCTGGTTTAGCAATGCAAGGCATGCTTTCAAACTACGGTGCGGGCCTTGCTATCATTGCAACAAGGCCATTTGTTGTTGGCGATACCATCGAAGTAAAAGGCGTCAGTGGGCAAGTTAAAACCATTGAACTTGGTCACACTATTCTGATTAACGAAGAAAAAGTCGAAATCACCATTCCTAACAAACATATTGTTGGCGAAATTATACATAACTCGTTTAGCTATTCGTTAGTTAAAGGTGAAATAGACATCGCTTATGATGCCAATGCAGACCTTGCAATTGAGCTTATCGAAAAGGTGCTAAACGATCATGAGCTAGTTAGTGATTCTCCTCATGCACAAGTCGGTATCGAGCGCTTTGCTGAGAGCGGTGTTACCTTGAGCTATCGCTTTTGGGTGCCAACCACCAAAATTATTGAGACTAAATTAGCGGTGAACCGCAATGTATTTAAAGTAATTCAAGAGGCGGATATCGAAATACCTTTCCCACAACGAATTGTTACCCTCAACCAAACTAATGATAAAGGCGCTTAAAGCGCCTTTTTTGCAGCTCGTCGACAGAGATTGTGTTTACTCAAAAGATTGTAGTACAATTTAAATGATAACAATTACTATCATCAATTAACGTCGGGCTATTTTTACCATGAGTAAACGTCTTTGGTTCCAACTACATGGTTGGTTTTCGCTCCCAGTATGGGTGCTATTTTGCTTTATTTGCGTCACAGGCACTGTATCTGTGATAAGCCATGAGCTTACTTGGCTGACCAACAGTGAAGCACGTGCAAACAACCCAAATGATTTACCAGCACTTGGTGTTGATCAAGTTATTAATAGCGTTGAAAAAGCCTACCCGACTGCCGATGTAATGAGTGTACTCAATTATGAGCCTTACTTGGTAAATGCGGTTATTTTCACTGATACCGACAAACCTTACGCTGTGGCTTACGTCAATCAATACACTGGCGAAGTACAAGCGGTTAATGAAACGATCTCATTCATTGAATTTATGCGTACCCTGCACGGCTGGCTATTCTTCCCTTGGCAAGAGGGTTACAGCGTAGGTTACTATCTTGTCAGCGCCATGGCTTTTGTTATTTTAGGTGCACTAGTAACAGGCTTAGTGATTTATAAAAACTTTTGGCGAGCATTTAGTCAGCCAAAACTACGTTTTAACCAAGGCAAAAAAACCTTCCTAAAAGATTTACATACCCTAAGTGGCGTTTGGTCAATTTGGTTTATGGCAGTAATGGCACTCACAGGCCTGTGGTATTTAGTGCAAGCCATCATGTGGCATAACGAAATAGACATAGAAGAGCATGCACCGCTCGTGGCGGTTTCAACTTTGCCTGCGAATAAACAAACACCGCCAACCGATTTAAAAGCGGCACTGACTATTACCAAAGAGAAATTCCCAGATTTCAAACCTAGTTATGTGATGCTGCCAGAGCATAACCGCGGCATGTTTAATATCATGGGCAGTGGCGATACTATTTTCTACGATAACTACGCTTACTCAACTTCAATCAATCCTTGGACGGGTGAAATTGCAGCAAGTAAAAGCCCAGAAACCATGTCGGGATTACTCACCCTTTCGCATATCGCCGATCCGCTGCATTACGGTAATATTGGCGGTCTGTGGACAAAGGTTATTTGGTTTATCTTTGGTTTGATTTTAAGTGGTATGTCGATCACTGGTTTTATGATGTACGCCGCAAAATTAGTAAATAACAAACCTGTAAAAGCGCGCCAATCAGCGCCAGTGAATAACGTTCAGGAGGCAAACTAATGGCTCGTTTACAAGCAACTTGGTGGCAACGTAAAAAGTATGTTTTACATGCTGTGGTACTGGCTTTACCTGTATGGTTTATTTATCAGTCATTAAACCCTCAGTTTCCTGCACTTTGGCAAGAGCAACAAGCGGGCGAATTTAAAATCGCCCCGATGCCGCTAAATGAAGATGCCCCGTACTCACACCACAATGAGTATGTGAAGGATTTCTTTATCGCCTTTAATCAAGGTGACATAAGCAATGTTCGACAGGCGTATTTAAATATTGGCCAAGCGCCTTTAGCACTAACGGAGTTTGCTAAAGATGAAGAAGGCATAATGCATGGCACCAATCATGGTCAGCACGCCCACGCAATAGCTCCTAAAACCATATCAGCAGATGATAAACTGTGGATCACCATCCAAACTTGGCAAGGCCAACTGCATACCCTCAAATGGGATATTCCCAGCCAGTTTATTACTCTATAACATTCGAAAGCCACTCACTGAGTGGCTTTTTTGTATCTCAGCTAAACACTAAAGTCCCTTCCAAAACAGTTAAAGGTAAAAATTTTGTTAATTATTTTTACCGTTCATCTTTACAAAGGTAATAATATAATAAAGTATTATAAATAGTTTTCATTTGCACCATTACTCTTAATTAATTGGTGTTGATCAAAACTCATCCAAGGAGCAGAACACACAAGGAAAGCTCAATAACAATGATTTGGAGACACAATGATACTTTCAAAAAAAGCCCTAGCTGCACTCAGCTTGGCAACAACACTCATACTGCCCAATGCTTATGCGATTGATAATGGCGTATACACCATTAAATCAAAGTACAGTGCTAAATTTCTTGAAGTAGCCAGCGCGCAAACCAACGATGGTGCGAATGTTAGTCAGTGGGCTGACACTAATCACGACACCCAGCGCTGGTTAATCACCAACATAGGTGGCAGCAACTATTCGGTTATTAACTTAAATAGTGGTAAAGCCCTAGAGGTGTTTGACTTCTCGACCGCCGATGGCGGAAATGTGGTGCAATATGAGTACGCTAATCTTGCCAGCCAACACTGGCAAATTAATGATGAAGGTAGCGGCTATTACAGCTTCATTAACGATCACAGTGGCAAGGCACTCGACCTTTATGCTTTTAATGGCAACGATGGCGCGAATATTAGCCAGTGGAGCTACAACGGCAGCGATGCACAGCAGTGGCAGCTAACCAAGCTTGCTAATGTTGAATCAACCCCTTGGGATCCATCCACAACCAATGGCGCAGCAGATCACTGGCCACTTACAGGTAATTTAGTCACCCACGATCCAACCCTTGGCTATGAAAATGGCACTTGGTGGGTTTTTCAAACAGGCCCTGGTATCTACGGTAAATATTCAAGTAACGGTGTAGATTGGAATGATGCGCAACCGATTTTCTCAAATGGTTTAAGCTGGTGGAGCAACTATGTGCCAGATCATGATGGAATTGATGTCTGGGCGCCTGAATTAAAAAGCTACAATGGTCGTAGCTGGCTTTATTATTCGATTTCGACCTTTGGTTCACGTGTTAGCGCTATTGGCCTTACCTCAGCAAGTAGTGTGGCAGCCGGTGATTGGCGTGATGATGGTTTAGTCATTAACACGACCAATAGCAATAATTATAACGCCATTGACCCTGATCTTGTGGTGGCAAAAGATGGTGCACCTTGGCTTGCCTTTGGTTCATGGAATTCGGGTATTAAACTAACACGTATTAACCCAATGACCATGAAACCATTTGGTCAAATCTACTCTTTAGCAAGTCGCTCTGGTGGCATCGAAGCGCCTACCATAGTGTATCGCCAAGGCTATTACTATTTGTTTGTTTCAGTTGGCAAATGCTGTGATGGTACGAATAGCACATACCGCATTGCGTATGGTCGCTCTAGTGACATTCGCGGTCCATACCTAGATAAAAATGGCACCGACATGCTAGCTAGCGGCGGTAGCATTCTAGATGCGGGTAACAGCCAATGGGTAGGTCCAGGGGGACAAGACATTTTAAATACCGATGTGATTGTTCGTCATGCCTATGATGCAGGTGACAATGGCACCCCTAAATTGCTCATCAGCACCCTGAATTGGGATGCAAACGGTTGGCCTAAATACTAGTTCTCCCCACTAAGCGCGTGCAAGCGCGCTTTTTACAATCTATCTAATATACTGCGAACAAATTCAGAATTAAGAATCTGAGTAACTGCTCCGCTACACCACAAATAGGCACGTTGAATCGGATAACCTTTAAAAATCCAACGCTTACGCACATGATTAAAGTCATGCAAATAATCCGCCTTTGCTTGCGGTAACGAGTCTTTGGCTAACTTCTGCCACGCCTTATAAACCCCACTCATATCGGCACCACGCATAAAACGCTGTAACCAGCGCGGAAAGCGTGCAAAGCGAATCGCTGACTGAAAATCAATAATATAAGGCTTGCCATCTTTTGAACAAATCACATTTCCCAAATTACGTAAATCCAGATGCACCACCCCGCGGCGATGCATTTTTGCTACCAAACGCTCAAACTCTTTAAAGAAATCACCCGGTAAATGCTGCTGTTGCAAGGCAAGCTGGCGAAGTGGCGTGCCTTCAATAAAATCATAAGCGATGGCAATTGATGACAAACGACAAAAGTTATCGACCACTCCGTCTACGTCTTGCAGGCGTGCCAGCCCCTTGTACTCTTGATTGATAAATAGCGGCGCGATGGTTTTTCTCACCCACCACGGGCTGTGCTGAAAGTCTTTAATAATTAGATCAAATTGCGCGTCTTTATAACGATAAACAATGGCATTGGCAAAGCGGCCTGTGTGAACAACCGACAAACCTTCTGGGCTAAATTGATGAGCTGGAAATTGAGCGTGAAGCTGCGCAAGCAAAGATGATTCAAACATAACAACCCGGACTTGTTAAAATTAAATGCCTAGGCAACTATATTATCAAAATGCATCTACAGCGACAATGTACCACTTAGAGAAATTTATGCTTTTAAATTATGAATTGCTCTAAACAGTAAGCTTGCGAGTTGCTTTTGCTCATCATCAGAGAAGCCTGTGAGTGCTTTGCGATAGATATCATTTACAGTGGGTAAAATTTCCGGGTAGAGCTGTTGGCCTTTTTCTGTGAGGCATAAAAGAGTTGAACGGCGATCTTCAACTGACTGCTTCTTAGCAACTAAGCCCTTGTCTTCTAAACGAGAAAGTAATCGACTCATGGCACCACGGTCATACACCATGTGCTCACAAAGCTCAGCCAAGGTATTTACTTTACCGCGTGCAAGTAGCACAACCACGATGTACTGAGCCGAGGTTAGCTCTTTATCCTCTAACGCATTATCAAGATGAGTCACCAGATTTGAACGTAAATAAGAGACTAAGCGACCTAAGTCTTGCACGGGATCTAAATCTTCAATACAGCACTGGCCAATTGATGCAGGTTCTTTCATATTTCCTCTAAAGCGATGAATAGCAATTCATAGACAGTTAATCGGCAAAATAATTCAATCCTATTAGATTGCTTCAACGGCTATGAATAGTGTAGCGTGAAGAAGCGTATTAACTGTCGGGGGCGTTATGCTAACTAAACAACATATTATCAAGTATTTATCTCTTACAATACTGCTACTTCTTTGTTGGCTAGAGCATTATAACCATTTCATTATGCGCTTTATCGACAGCGCCCTTGTACAATCAACCCTAGTGTATGCTTCATCTCGTACAGTTAATGCTGCTATATCGCTATTGCAATCAGCCGAAGTGGGCATTGGTATTGCCAGTATTCAACCTGCACAACTACTCGACCCAGTAAATGACCTAGCTGAATACATGTCGGATGCTATGCGCCTTGCAATAGGCTCGTTATTTTTACAGCGCATTTTATACACCATTTCTTCTGGGGTTATTTTTAGTGGTATTTTTACTGTTTCGGTCGTCGCTTACTTTATTTGTGAATGGCGTAACTATTTACCTAACTTACGTCATAAGATTATGGCGAGCCTGATTTTAATTCGCTTTTTAGTGCCTGCGGTGGTGCTGACAACAGGCCTCGTCAGCCAGATATTCTTAGATGAGCAAATTAACCAGCAAAGTGAGCTGGTGAGCGAGAAAGTCGAGACAGTGAATAGCAGTGCAAATAATACCTCGGCCATATCTGCCAAGCTAAAGGCCGAGGTCGATAGTGAAAAACAAACCATCTTCGACAAGCTCTCGCTATTAAATGAGCAGCAGATTAAGAACCACCAGCAAGCGACAGAACTCAAAGTTAAGCTAACAGAGGTCGATAACCAAATAGAAGCGATTCAAGCAACTCGCAGCTTGTCTGAGCGACTGACCTTTACTGAGCTTGAACAAGCCAAGCCATTACTTGATAAAAAGCAGCAATTAACAGCGCAGTTTAATGCGGTACTGAACCAACAAAGACAGCTAAACCTAGATAAAGACGCCTTAAACGAACAACTAGAAAACTTAAATGCATCACTCAATCAAGACCAATCGTCGCAGGTGAGTAAAATTATCGATACCGTTAGCTCTGGCATTAGCAACATGGTGGCAGCCGTCGAAGACTTATTTATCGACTTTTTGAATATCTTGTCTCTACTGATTTTAAAGCTGTTATTAATGCCGCTAATTTTTTTATACCTATTTAACAAAGCCTTTAAGGCCATTTGGCAGCGCCGCTTTATGGATGTGGTAATACAAACAAAGCAACTGGCTGTTAATCGCTGATATTTCAGCTAAAGTTATAAACCTAACTCGTTTTTAAAGGATATAAGTATGACTGAGCAACGCCACAATCACATTCCCCAAGAAGCTTTCGATTGGTACGATGAATACGCCCATGGCTTGATGGACCGCCGTACCTTTATGAAAAAGCTAGGTGGCTTAGTCGCCCTTGGTTATTCAATGGCAATGCTAAGTAGCGCTTTACTGCCAAACTACGCATTAGCTGAGCAAGTGTCCTTTAATGACCCTGATATCAAAGCCAGCTATAAAACCTTTGACTCGTTTAAAGGTCACGGCGAAGGTAAAGGTTATTTAGTCGAACCTGCTAATTTAACGGGTAAGCACCCATTAGTGTTAGTGATCCACGAAAACAGAGGCTTAAACCCTTATATTAAAGATGTTGCTCGCCGCCTTGCCAAAGCTGGGTTTATTGCCTTTGCGCCCGATGCATTACACCCTCTTGGTGGCTATCCTGGTAATGACGATGAAGGCCGCGCCATACAGCGCTCTATGGATAAAGAAAAAATCCAACAAGACTTTATTGCCGCAGCTGAATACATAAAAAGACACCCAAATAGTAATGGCAAACTCGGTGCGGTAGGCTTTTGCTTTGGTGGTTATATGGTTAACTACCTAGCAGCCGTTGATAGCAAACTAATCAATGCGGGCGTGCCCTATTATGGCACTCCAGCCGTTAAAGAACTCAGACAAAATATCAAAGCCCCGCTACTTGTACACTTAGCTGAATTTGATAAACGCGTTAATGCAACGTGGCCAGAATACGAGAGCGACTTAAAAGCACATCAAGTGCCTTACACTATGCATATGTATGAACAGGCAAATCATGGTTTTCATAACGACTCTACCTCTCGTTATGATGAAAAACAGGCGGAGCTGTCATGGCAACGCACATTGGCGTTTTTCAATGAGCAATTGATTTAAACAGAGCAATTTCATACACTCTCGAAAAAATTTTAGGCTAGAAAAGAGATGGAATCGCAAGTTAGTTATCGCTTTGACTCACAGCAAACCGCCAATCGGTTTTTAAACAAGCTTAAGCATTGGTCAGTGGCTAAGGTCACTGCGAGTCTTTGCCAAGGTGGTTATGGCGTGAAAATACGTTACGAAGTCGATAATAGTGGCTTTGATTACACCCTTGCAGAGCTTGATGATTTAGCGATGCAACACGAAGGCGAAGAGATTTAATCCCCATATTCTAAGCATAAAAAAACGGCTAACCTTGGTTAGCCGTTTCATTTTTAAAGCCGTACTATAAAACGCTACTTATAAATCAAAGCTACGTGAAATAGACGCGACAATACGCTCGTCTGCGGTATCCCAGTCTAGGCTGGTATTTTCGCCAGCAAGCTCAAAATCAAAACCTGCAAAGCTTGTTTGATAGGCTAAACGATAATGGTTGTATGACTTGTCATTACCATCCCAAGCAAACTTATTGCCATCTAATGAGTTAGATACATCAAAACTGGCACGAATTGCATGATTTGGGGCAATTTCAAAGGTATGCGCAAGCATAGAAATTACATGTCCAGCATCGGTACCGAAGTAATCCCAAGCGTACCAAAAGTTAAGTTCTGTGAAACCCAGACTATTGGTGTAACCAAACTTTGCATAAGTCTCAAAATAATTACCGTCGCTTGAGTAATCTTCACCATGGTAAGAGTAATAAGCAATACCATAATCAACACTAAGGGCATCGTTTATCTCAACATAATTACCAAAATAAGCATCCCACTCAATGTCAGTACCTTCACCAAAATCTACATTTGAAGCCCAAGTACCTACATACATGCCTGAATCGGCAAAGGCGTAATCTAAACTACCTTGAATTGCAGGATCATTCTGAGTCTGGCTTACACCATTGAAGGTGTAATCTGATGCCAATGTAACCGTAGTCGATAAGTCAGCCATCGCTGATGTCGATAGTAATGCCAATGGCAACGCTGCTGCTAATACTGTTTGTCTTGTTGTCATGTTGGTTTCCCCTAGCTAACTGTTTCTATTTTTGTGTAATCTAATTTATTGTCTTTTGGTGAGCCTTCGATATTTTTCACTGTTTTTAACTTGCTGTAGCCAATAAACGCAGCACAGCCGAAAAATAATGCAATAACGAGCGCACCAACCCATTGGATCTGTAAAAAGTCGAACTTAAACAGCAGGGTTAACAATGAAAGCGCCACCACATTTAAGGCAATATAATTAAATTTACCTAAACGTTTCACCGTTAAGTTTAGGTTATCTGTGTATAAACGGATCAAAGAATCAAGAGAGTTGATCACAAACACCACACCAACAAACACCATAGCGATGTTTTTCAGGCCTGCTGTTGCAATACCCGCTTCATGGTATTGATACAAAACACTAAACCAGATAGCGATTGGAATAGACGGGAAAATCAACATAGCTGCCAGTACTTGGTAAGTTTTTAAACCACCCACAAAGCGCGAAGTAAATTGACCAATCATGATGCTCCAAGCAAACCACCAAAACAGGTAGAAGGCATGGTAATCATTTAGTGGTAATACAAACTCATTAATGTTGCCAAAGTAGCTGCCAATTAACGCAAGATTATCAACAAATGCTGATGTTTGTGCATCAGAACCCACAAAGGCACCGAACCACATAAATGCGATTAAAGCTATAAACAACCAAGTAGTAGAAATACTTAAAAAGCGTACATACTTAATGTCTGTGCTCGAATACACAGCAAAACAAATCGCTGCAAACACCATTAAGTAGAATGTCGGAATAATTGACTCACCATCACCAAGCGACGGCAAATACCAAGGTAAATTCGACAGCAGTAAAAATGCAGTAAATGCGCATGTACCAATAATAACGATGTTATTAATTAGTTTTACCCAAGCAATTTCAAAGAATTTTACTTTGGGTTCTATTACACAGAAATAAAAGCACGTAAGGAAATAAAATCCCCAGATCAAGAAGCCCCAAAAACCAAACTCGATGGCTAATGGATTGGCAAACGCATACTCTGGGCTTGCTTTTATGTCTGCATAACCTGCAAACTCTGTCAGTGGAAACATAATCAAGCCAACATCTAGGCCCGATGTAAATAAAATTGCAATGAACGTAAACGTTCTAACCGGTGTGACGCCAACACACCTTACCGTACCCCATTTAAATAAAATAACCGCAATTGCTAACAGGGTAAAAATGATGCCAGCACTAAGCCAAAAGGTCATAGTTACCCCCCCAAAATAAGTAATAATACTTCATTGTTTCTCCAGTTTTATTCCTCGCATTAACGCATCACAAACAACTCGTGATGCGCGCCACTGCAAGCCCCACAGCCGAAACTGCGGGTGGCCTTATTAGATCTCCGAACTACGCTGCGTTGATTGCCATTGTTTTTCCATAGCAACATCTGCAGTTGATGCCGATAACACAGGCTTACCTAAGATGTGGTCCGCCGCTTTTTCTGCCACCATAATGGTTGGCGCATTTAAATTACCGTTTGGAACGGTTGGGAAAATAGATGAATCTACAACCCGTAAACCTTCGATACCGTGTACTTGAGTTTGCGAGTTAACCACGGCCATCTCGTCTTCACCCATCTTGCACGAACATGACGGATGGTAAGCACTCTCAACCGCTTGACGAACAAACGCATCGATTTCTTCATCGCTTTGAACATCTTTACCGGGTTGAATTTCACCATCGCGATACTCATCAAACGCACCTTGTTCGATAATCTCGCGAGTTAGACGTACACAAGCTCTAAAGCCTTCAATGTCATCTTGATGCTGTAAGTAGTTAAATTGGATCTTAGGTGCAACCTGTGGATCCGCCGACTTAATCGTTACTGCACCACGGCTTTTTGGTTTGTTATGCCCAACATGAACTTGGAAACCATGACCATCAAAGGCACTTTTACCGTCATAACGAATTGCAGCTGGTAAAAAGTGATACTGAATATCTGGCCATTCAACACCCGGTTTTGAACGAATAAATGCACATGATTCAAAATGGTTCGTCGCCCCTAAACCTGAGCGATTTAATAACCAACGAGCACCAATTAGCCCTTTTGAAACAAGGCCTAATTTGCCGTTTAAAGTAATTGGTTGCTTACACTTATATTGGAAGTAAAACTCCAAGTGGTCTTGTAAGTTTTGGCCAACACCTGGTAAGTGGTGTTTAACCTCAACACCCGCTTCGCTCAGGATATCTTTATCACCAATACCTGATAATTGCAGAATATGCGGTGAACCAATTGGGCCCGCACTTAAAATAACGTCTTTTGCTGCAAATGCCTGCTGCTTAGAGCCAGACACTGAAAACTCAACACCAACGGCTTTTTTGCCTTCGAGCAATACTTTTTCAGCTAAAGCACCGGTGATTAGCGTTAGGTTTTTACGTGACTTAACTGGGTCTAAATACTCACGGCTAGCAGAGCTTCTTACGCCATCTTTAACTGTCATATGCATTGGCCCAAAACCTTCTTGCTGGGCTGCATTGTAGTCATCAGTTTGCGCATAACCTGCTTGTTGGCCCGCTTTGATAAAGGCTTTATAAAGCGGGTTAGCCATTTCATTACCGTTATTAACCCCTAATGGGCCGTTATCGCCACGGTAACTGTTACCACCTAAGTAGAATGATTCAGCACGTTTAAAGTACGGTAAGCATGCTTGGTAATCCCAGCCCTTAGCGCCGTGTTGCTGCCATTCATCAAAATCTTTGGCATGACCACGTACATACACCATGCCGTTAATCGATGATGAGCCACCTAACACCTTACCTCGTGGGCAGTGCATTTGACGGTTATCTAAATACGGCTCTGGCTCGGTATGAAATTGCCAAGCATATTTATCGGTATTCATTGGGATTGATAGCGCGGTAGGCATCTTTATAAAAATGCTTTTATCACTACCGCCCGTTTCAAGTAATAACACCTTATTAGAAGGGTCTGCTGATAGTCGGTTTGCCAACACGCAGCCTGCTGAGCCAGCACCGACTATGATGTAATCATAGTTCTGTGTACTCATTAAAATGGACTCTCTATATTGCTCATACCCACATAAATCGATTTAGTTTGGGTATAGTGATCTAAGGTTTCGATACCGTTTTCACGGCCGATTCCTGATTGCTTATAACCACCTACTGGCATTTCTGCAGGTGAATTACCATAGCTGTTTATCCAACAAATACCGGCTTGTAATTGATGGATCACGCGGTGTGCACGCTGAATATCTTTAGTGAACACGCCTGCGGCTAAGCCAAGGTGGGTATCGTTTGCACGCTGAATAACGTCATCTTCATCATCAAACACCAACACGCTCATTACCGGGCCAAAGATCTCTTCTTTAACTATGGTCATGTCGTCTTTACAGTCGACAAAAACGGTCGGTTCAACAAAGTAACCGTTTGGTGCAGATGCAGGTGACAGAGCCTTACCACCGGTTAGCAAGGTTGCGCCTTCTTGAATACCTTTATCGATATAGCCAAGTACAAGCTCTTGGTGTTTTTTAGAGATAAGCGCCCCTAAATTCACCTCCGGATCCATTGGGTCGCCAGCAATAATATTTTGCTCAGTGCGTGTTTTCAGCTCATCAATAAACTGCTGATAAACATTTTTATGCACATAAATGCGCGTACAGTTAGTGCAAATTTCGCCTTGCGTATAAAAATTACCTAACATTGCCGCACTAACAGCTTGTGATACATCGGCATCATCAAATACTAATAACGGTGACTTACCACCAAGCTCCATGGTCACATCTTTAAGTGAACCAGCAGCGCTTGCCATTACTTTTTTGCCTGTGCCTACTTCACCAGTGAAAGACACTTTTTCAATATTTGGGTTTGCTGTTAACCATTGCCCTACTTCAGCAGCGCCTTGCACAACGTTGAATACGCCAGCAGGTACACCCGCTTCGATGAAAATCTCTGCAAGTTTAATTGCACCAAGTGGTGTTTCTTCAGAAGGTTTGAAAATAACCGAATTACCCGCAGCCAGTGCTGGGCCTGATTTCCAACACGCAATTTGCAGTGGATAGTTCCATGCACCAATACCTGCACAAATACCTAAAGGCTCTTTACGTGTGTAGTAAAAGTCATTGCCAACCATTTGTTGCTGACCCACTTGTGCAGGCGCAAGACCAGCAAAATATTCGATAACATCGGCGCCTGTTTCAACATCGACACACTCGGCTTCTTGCCAAGGCTTCCCCGTATCAAGTACTTCTACTTTTGCCAGTTCATCGTTACGTTCGCGTAAGATTGCCACGGCTTTTAATAAAATACGGCTACGCTCAATTGGCGTCATTGCAGACCATGCTGCAAACCCTTGTTTTGCGCTTTCGATTGCCGCGTTTTGAATAAACTCATCAGCGATTTCAACGTGATAAATCACTTCATCCGTTGCAGGGTTCTTAACCGCAAAGGTATCGCCAGTTTGATTCTTTAAAAAATGGCCATTAATAAAATTTTCGTAAACAGGTGTGGTCATTTTAGGCTCCATACTGTTTTATCAGTGAACGAATGTAGTCTTTAGCTAATTGCTCACAATGTTCGAATTGATCTTGGTCTGACTTACTTAATACAGCTCTTAGCCATAAACCATCGATCATGGCTGCACTTAACTCAGCGGCTAAGTTGGCATCACTATCGCTCATTAACTGTTTGAATGAGCTTAATAAGTTACTAAATAAACGTTTACTATTTACGTTTTGTAAGCGATGCAACTGGGCGTCGTGCATTGAATGCGCCCAAAAGCTCAACCAAGTTTTGGTGTTATTGCTTTGCTGCTGAATGCGCGAAAAGTTTGCTTCAACGATAAACATTAATCGTTGCTCAGGGCTGGTCTGCGGCGTTACTTGGTTCATCAGAGCTTGCTTTAAGCTGGTCAATAAATAACGCACAGTAGCTTCAATTAAGCCCTGCTTACCACCAAAATAATGACTGATAATGCCAGACGATAAGCCCGCCTTTTTACTAATGCTATTTATGGTGGTGCCTTGCAAACCAAGCTCTGCAACCGACTCTATTGTGGCGTCAATTAACTGCTGACGACGAACAGGTTCCATTCCAACTTTCGGCATAATTTTTTATTGATTGAACGTTCAATTAAAATAAAGGTTAAGGTAATGAGCATGGCAATTCAAGGTTGACAAATTGTAAACAACCGCAAAGCTACACTCGTAAGTTAAGCTAACCCACTGTTCTTACGTTTATTATCCGAAATATAAAAAAGTTTTAAATTTATTCAAAATAAAGCCTAAAAAGTATGAATTTAGGCTGAAATACGGAAAAAAGAGAAAATTTATTGCAGGCGTATTTTTAATAAAAAAGCGCTTATAAAAGCGCTCATATTAGGCTAAAAGTTAAGCGAGGCTCATTCGTGGTATTTACGAATAACCGCTATCTTGCCATCTTCGATTTCGAGCACATCCATAATGGTTTGCGTGTATTCAATTTCTTGCTGGTTTTGCGGGTGTATACCTTTAGCATGATGGGTATAACGCAAGGCAATGGCAGAATCATTAAAAATAAAGGTATCGAGTAAGTTTGCTTGGTATTCAGTGTGTGCCCCAAGATAAAAAGTCATGCCTTTACGCATCATCGCTTTGCCATCTGGCTCTCTTGAATCATCTGTTTGATAAGGTAAATGTTGATTTGCTACATCATCAGTTAATAAAGCTAAAAAAGCTTCTAGCTCTTTGTTGGTAGCATTAGGTGCTTGTGTTGCAACCATGGTATTAAAGTACTGCTGTGCTAATGCTGTGAGCTCTGGGTTAGCTTGCTTTGCTTGGCTAGTAAATGTGCTTAACAGGCAAATAGCTAGAAAATAAAGGTGCTTCATCGTTATTCCTTGTGGTTTTAGTTATTGACTAATAATCAAACTACGCACCTAAAATAACGACAAAGCCCCGAACTATCAATATATTAGTTTAAGCTGTTTGTGGCCTTGGGGTCTCGCGTTTATCTAAATAACCGCTGTATCGTGTTGCAATTAACGCCGCTAGACTAATGATAGCACCAATCCAAGCAGTGTCTTGCAATGAGTAGTTTTCAACGACAACACCACCTAACACTGAGCCCAGCGCAATACCGATATTAAACGCTGCAATGTTTAACCCTGAGGCAACATCGACAGCATTCGGTGTGAACTTTTCGGCAAGTTTAACCACATAGACTTGCAGCCCAGGCACATTACCAAACGCAAATGCCCCCCATACAAGTATGGTCAGTACCGCAGCGACTTTAGATTGCATGGTAAAGGTCAGCACTAACAGCACAATACTCAAAGCACTAAAGATAATGGTCAGCGCACTAATCGGGCCTTTTTTATCAGCTAACTTACCGCCGTAGATATTGCCAACAGCAACCGATACCCCATATACCAGCATAATTAAGCTAATGGTGGCTGATGCAAATCCAGTTTGCTGCTCTAAAATTGGCGCTAAATAGGTAAAGGCAGTAAATGTGCCGCCATAACCAAGTATGGTCATCAAGTACACCAGTAAAAGCCTAGGTTGCACCATTACTTTTAGCTGCTCACTCAAAGTAGCTGGTTTACTTTGCTTTAAGTTGCTCGGAATTAAAAACGCGCTACCGATCAGTGCAATTAATCCCAGTAAAGACACCACTAAAAAGGTCGCTCGCCAGCCAAAGTGCTGACCAATCCACGTTCCTAATGGCACACCGGTTACTAATGCAACCGTTAAACCGGTAAACATAATCGCAATGGCACTAGCTTCTTTATCTTTACTGACAAGCCCAGTAGCGATGGTTGAACCAATTGAGAAAAACACCCCATGGGCAAGGCCTGTTAGAATCCTTGCGGTGATCAAGCTACCATAACTAGGTGCTTGCCAAGCCAGTAAATTACCGATTACAAATAGGCTCATTAAGCTAAGTAATACATGTTTTCGATTCCAGCGTCCGGTAAGCGCAGTTAATACTGGCGCCCCCACCGCAACCCCTAATGCGTACAAGCTAACAAGTAGCCCGGCACTCGGTAACGAAACCGCTAAATCATCAGCGATGGTTGGCACTAAGCCGACAATCACAAACTCAGTGGTGCCTATGGCAAACGCACTGAGAGTTAATGCAAGTAATGCTATTGGCATCACATATCCTCTATTAATTTTGAAAGTGCAGCTATTGTGGCTAAAATTAAATTTGCAAAAAATAGCAGTAGTGACAAAATACTTTTGTCAAAAATGAAAAGGTAAAACCATGAGCGTGATCTCCAACACCCAAGATTTAGAAGCATTTATTAGCGTGGTTGATACCGGCGGCTTCTCAAGTGCAGCCAATGCCTTAGATGAGCAAGTAGCAAAAATATCACGGGCGGTAACTCGGCTTGAAAAATCATTAAACGTTACCTTATTCAACCGCACCACAAGACGTATTGAGCTGACCGAAGAAGGTCAGTTATTTTTAGGCTATGCTAGAGAAGCACTCAGTCAGCTAGCACAAGGCGAAGAGGCCTTAAAGCTTCTACACTGCGCCCCTTCAGGAAAATTAAGAGTCGATGCCGCAAGTCCTTTTGTGTTTCACCAATTAGCACCACATTTAAAAGCCTTTAACCAAGCTTATCCTGACATAAAACTTGAGATCACCAGCCACGACAACATTATCGATTTGCTTGAGCATAAAACCGATATTGCTATTCGTATTGGCGAACTTGCTGACTCAAACTTGCATGCGCGCACTTTGGGAGTTAGTAAGTTACAGCTCGTTGCCAGCCCTGATTATTTAAAAGCGGCACCGCCATTAAATGAGCTAACCGATTTAGCCTCGCACCAGCTTATTGGTTTTACCGATGCGCCGCATTTAAATCACTGGCCGCTGACCACGCCTTTAGATCTTAAATTTTCAATCAGTGCATCAAGTGGTGAAACTGTGCGCCAGCTTTGTATTCAAGGTCATGGCATTTCCTTGTTGTCGGAATTTATGATCAACGAAGATTTAAAAGCAGGCCGTTTAGTTAAAGTGCTCGAAGGCGAAGTACTGAGCCCTAATCGTCGCGAAAAAGTGCATGCGGTGTATTATCAAAACAGCGGTGTGTCATCACGAGTATTAGCGTTTTTAGACTTTATAGCACCCAGGTTAACGCTGTAGTTTTTTTGCACTTTTAACAAAAGTGTTTTGTGATTACCGGCATTAATTTCATAAATAATTTTCGTTATGCTGAAAGCATATTCGCTTTCAAGGAGCCGTAATGAACAAATTATTCGATACTATACAACTTGCCGGTCATACTTTAAAAAACCGTATTGTCATGCCACCGATGACTCGCTCTCGCTCATCACAACCAGGTGATATCGCCAATGAATTAATGGCCGACTACTATGCACAACGTGCCAGTGCTGGCTTAATTATTAGCGAAGGTACACAAATATCAGCCCTAGGTAAGGGTTATGCTTGGACACCGGGTATTTACACTGCCGAGCAAATTGCCGGCTGGAAAAAAGTAACCGACAAAGTTCATCAAGCTGGTGGCATTATGTTCGCTCAGCTTTGGCATGTTGGCCGCGTATCTCACCCAAGTAACACAGGTGGCGAGCAACCAATTGCGCCATCTGCGATTGCAGCTAAAGACGTAAAAGTTTTTATTGATGAAGATGACAAACCCGACTTTGTTGCCACTGCACAGCCACGCGCAATGAGCCATGACGACATCAAACAGGTTATAAGCGAATATCGCCAAGCTGCCCGTAATGCAGTTGATGCAGGGTTTGATGGTATTGAACTTCACGCTGCCAATGGTTACTTAATTAATCAATTTATTGATTCAGAGTCGAACCAACGCACTGATGAATACGGCGGCAGTTTAGAAAACCGCTTACGCTTTTTACAACAAGTGACACAAGCGGTATGTGATGAAATTGGCGCTGAGCGAGTTGGCGTACGCCTTGCTCCACTCACAACCCTCAATGGGACGGTCGATGATAACCCGTTTGAAACCTATATTGGCGCAGCAAAAGTACTCAATGACCTTAACGTTGCTTACCTGCACATTGCCGAAGCTGATTGGGATGATGCACCTTTAATGGAGCAAAGTTTTAAGCAAGCGCTACGTGAAAACTATGCTGGATTAATGATTTATGCGGGCAAATACACTGGCGATAAAGCAGAGCAAGCATTAGCCGCAGGCTGGGCTGATTTAATTGGTTTTGGTCGCCCGTTTGTTGCCAACCCAGATCTGCCAGCGCGCATTGAACAAGGCATTGAACTGGCTCAGCATGATCCAGATACCCTATTTGGAGGCGTTGCTAAAGGCTACACTGACTACCCTTTAGCAACGCAGTAACGCACTAAAAAAAGTGGCTCGTCAACCAATAGCTCAATACAATAAAGCTGATGTTGGCGAGCGCTCTTAACCACCAAGGAGCAGAGCTAAACTGGAGTTGGCTGTACTTGCTTACTAATACCAAAGCGCCCATCACAGTAAACCAAGGAGTAAAAAAGAATAGTGGCTTTAACTTCACTAAACTCACCGCTAAATCGTGCAACGCACCACTGACGGCAAAAGTAACAACAAGGGCACACCAAACCGGCATAATGTCATTGCAAGGCTTCATGACATACCGAGATAAGTAATAGCTCCACACCGGATTCCAATATCGCCAAAATAAATAAAACGAGCTAGCACCCAGCGAGCGTGTCAGCATATTGCGCAGCGAATCTTTATGCCCTAGGGGCACACCTGTGCGTTTTTTAACGTATTGAGCAAGGGAAATAGCTGCAGACACTGGCTTTCTCTTTTTACTAATGACTCAATTAGACTACTAAACAGCCAATAAAAGAGAAACCAAAACAGGGTTAGAAATTGTAACGGTTTATTTTATTCGTATTGGTTTTGCGCAGATAGATAGCTGGTAATCACCCATTACCTCTGCTATCAACATTAGAGGGACACCAATGAAAACCTCATTATCATTGATTGGCTACTGAGTGAAACATTGAAAGTGTACCCTAATGGAGTATACTATGATTTATAAAACAAAGGATTTTGTTTCGCGCACGAAAAAAGAAAGTTTGTCTGATATTGATTTAATAAACGCTTGCATAGAGATGTCAGCAGGCCTTTTCGATGCAGACCTAGGTGGTAATGTTTATAAAAAGCGCGTAGCCATGGGCAGTAAAGGAAAAAGAGCTGATTACAGAACTATCGTCGGAGCTGTAATTGGTGATAAATATTTCTTTCTCTATGCGTTTGCTAAAAACGCTAGAGCTAATATAAATGCTAAAGAAAAGTTAGCATTAAAAGAGTTAGCAAAAGAGTTTATTCGATTTTCCCAAAGTGAACTTGAACAACTAGTCGATGATGGCGAACTTTTAATTGTAGGTGATGATCATGAGTGACATATTAAAGTCAGTTCACAAAACAGTGAGTGGATTAAAAAAGTCAGGAGTTATAGACAAAACGACGATGCGTAAATTTGACGCATTATGCCTTACAAGTGTTCATGAATTTACCCCCGAACAAGTTCGTAATTTAAGACTGAAATACAATCTCTCACAACCGGTTTTTGCTCAATACTTAAATGTCAGTGACAAGTTAGTTAAAAAATGGGAGCAAGGTGATAGCTCACCAAGAGGAGCAGCATTGAAAATGCTCACTCTGGCAGAGCAAAAAGGGTTAGAAGTAATCGCTTAAGCCTAATCCAAAGCGCTGTAAAACTCACTTCATTAAAATCACATCTTACTTTTTACTTTATTAGTCGCTTGGCTGGTGGCGGGGTTGTCTGGCCAAAAATGTTTTGGGTAACGCCCTTTCATTTCTTTTTGCACATCGCGGTAACTTGTTTGCCAAAAGTTAGCTAAGTCTTGAGTTAACTGCAGCGGCCGCCTCGCTGGTGATAATAGCTCCATTAATAATGGCAGTTTACCTTGGGCCAGCAAAGGCGTGCTGGTCATGCCATACACTTCTTGCATGCGTACACTTAGCTTCGCAGGGCCATCTAGCTGATAGGTCACTTTTACATTTGAACCACTTGGCACCGTTAATCGTAAGGGGAGCAATTCATTCAATAAACTTTGCTGCTGCCAATCAAAACAGCTTTTAATTGCTTCGCTGTAATTGAACTTTTTTAATTGCTCAAGGTTTTTAATATCATCCAAATAAGGTACAAGCCATTGGTTATCGGCAATTAATTCATCGTGATTTAAAAGCGGGAACGACTCTGGTAACAGCTTACTTGCCAAGCTCATTCGAATAAGTAACTGCTCACTATCGGGCTGTTCATTAAATAACGAAAAGCCCTGCTTACTAAATAAATTTAACCACGCTTTAGTGCGCTCGCTCTTATCTAAGGGCTGTTTACTTGGTTGACTCGCTATGGTGATGGCACCCAGCTTGAGCTCATCTTGATGGATAAAACGCCCTGCTTTTTCATCGTATTCGCAGCGAGTTTGCTCAGTAAATAAATGCGAGAGCTCATCTTCAAGGTCACTTGGCATAAAGGCAACAGCAGCAAAAACACGCTTTCCCTTATGACCGCCCATGTGAGCAATGGCAATATAATCATCGTTATGCCAAAACTCCTCACTTAAGTCGGCGCCAGCACCATTGGCAAGTAAATAACCATTACCGCGCTTTTTGGCTAGGCGGTCAGGAAAGGCAAGCGCCACCAGCAGCGACAAGTACTCTGTTTTAAGCTCATTAACCGGCTTGAGTTGCAAGCGCGATAGCCAATAATTTAATTGCTGCTTAAATACTGGGTGCGGTTTGCTGTGCTGGCTATGCAAAGCCAAATTAAGATCAGCTGGCATACTAATGCGGCTTTCAAGCAGCGCCGTTAAATACCCCGCTAATACATAAATACCAGGCATGCGCTGCTCTAGTTGCTTTGCTTTAATGAGCATGTGCGAGAGGCGAATATCGGCTCCATAGATCAGCATTTGGCTACCGAGGGCTGTTAGCTTTTCATTTTCATCAATGGCTTCAAGCATTTTCAAAAGTGCCGTTGCCTGTTTAATCTGCTGGCTGCTTGGTGGGTCGAGTAAGCTAAGCTCTGAAATGGATGCCCCCCACTGCTTTGCCTCTAATAACAACTGACTAATGTCACTGGTCAGAATTTCTGGCGCATCATGACTGTTACGGCGCTCAAAGGTTTGCTTAGAGCCTAAACGATACACAACCCCCGGCTCAATTCGCCCAGCACGACCTGCGCGCTGTATAGCTGAAGAACGAGAAATACTTTGCGTAACAAGCTCTGTCACACCGGTTTTTAAATTGAAATTGGCAGCACGGCGTTTGCCGCTATCAACCACAATACGTATTCCTTCAATGGTCAAACTGGTTTCAGCGACATTGGTGGTTAGTACCACTTTGCGTTTGCCATTTTTAGCGGGCGCAATAGCAGCTTGTTGCTCTTTTTTATTTTGCTCACCATACAAGCTAAATACTTCAACGCTATCATTTAAATCATTTAAAGACTGCTGAACGCGCATGATTTCACGCTGTCCAGGTAAAAACACTAAAGCACTGCCCGATTGCTCACTAAGCGCCTGTTTTATTAGTGCAGGTATGTCATCGAGCCAACGGCTTTCGTCTTTAAGTGGAATATACACTTCATCAATAGGGTAACTTCGACCTTGTGATGAAATAATAGGACAGCTGAAAAACTCACTGTAACGTTCGCCGTCTAAGGTTGCCGACATCAGCAATATTTTTAAATCATCGCGAAGTGCTGCCTGTGTTTCGAGGGCAAATGCCAAAGCCGTATCTGCGGCAATTGAGCGCTCGTGAAATTCATCAAAAATAAGTAAGTCTACATCACTAAGCTCTGGGTCATTTTGCAACATACGCGTCAGCATGCCTTCAGTGACAATTTCGAGTTTAGTTGTAGAACTTACTTTTGATTCGCCACGAATGCGTAAGCCGACACTGTCACCGACTATTTCATTCTGCTGACTTGCCAAATACTGGGCAATATTACGTGCGGCCAGTCGTCTTGGCTCTAACATAACAATGCGTTTAAAGTGCCCTTCGCGCATTAAGGTAAGAGGCAGCCATGTTGATTTACCCGCTCCCGGTGGCGCTTGCAATAAGGCCATTGGGTTATTCTGTAATGTGGTTAACAGGGATTGATAAATATCTTGAACTGGCAGCACGTTAGGTATCTCTTACTTTCTTTTCGCGCATTGTATCAAAAAACTAAAAATTGCGATGGCTATAGGCTTATTTTCTATCTCGGGCTTTAGAAGTGAAAACATTGCATTCTGCCAGTTTAGACTTATTCTTGATTAAACGACCAAACAAAAGTCAGAATAAGGAATAAACTTGTTCAGGATTTACACCCGTATTTTAATCACCTTGCTATTTTTAGCTTTACCGCTTCAAAAAGCATATAGCCAGCAAAAGATTACGGTTGCACTTGGCAATACACTTCCACCTTGGGTGATGGCTGAAGACAACACAGGCATTATTCCTGACTTACTTCGCGCGACACTGGGTGCTCAAGGTTATCAACTACACTTTGTCTACGTGCCTTATGCAAGGCGGATCCTTTTATATAATGAAAACTTAGTTGATGTAGTATCTGATATAAACAATAAAGTTATTGAAGCTAATCAAATGAGCGGTTACTTTTCAGATATTGCTTACAACTATGAGAACTTTGCGTTTAGCCTAGCCAAGCGAAATTTCGACCTCAAGTCCATCGCCCAACTAAAACATCATACCGTGCTATCTTGGCAAGGCGCTAAAGCGCGACTTTCACCTGAATATCGCGACATGGCAAAAGAAAACCCTAATTATTCAGAAACATACGACCAATCAACCCAAGTACGGCTTTTATATCGTGAACGGTATGAAGTGATCCAAATGGACGGAAAAATTTTTGACTACTACCGAGCGTTAATTACAAAACATGGGGAGGTTGATGTGTCTGAACCGGTGCAGCGGTTTGCTTTGTTCGGCAAAAGCCCCAATGGTTTTTTGTTTCATGATGAAGCCTTAAGAGACCGGTTTAACGAGAGTTTACGTAAACTAAAATCAACTGAAGAATACACGCGGATAATCAATCGCTATACCTCTAAGAGCCACTAAGTATCTAAAAACTAGCTCAACAGAAAATATTACAGGCTGATTCTAAAAACTACGTAGTAATTGCAAACTTTTAAATTCCACTCATTAGATTTAAAAACATAAAACAACTACAAATCAATAATTTAATAAGTTTCACCAAATTGGTACAGCGATTGCTCTTACTAAGGTGAATGTTTAACAGAGTAAGGAGATTATGATGAACAGCGATCGTTTAGAAGGCAACTGGAAAGAGCTTAAAGGTAAAGCACAACGTAAATGGGGTGACCTTACCAATGATGATTTAGATAAAATTGAAGGTAGCCGTAAAGAGCTGGTTGGTAAACTTCAGCAAAAATACGGTAAATCAAAGGAAGAAGCTGAACGTGAAGTCAGCGACTTTGAAAAAAGCCATTAATTTGAGCAATCAATAAAGCCGCTAATTGCGGCTTTATTTATCAAGCTGGCTCATGCTTTGCTAAATCTACCTCAGCAACCGTTTGATTTTTACCTTGCGATTTAGCGCGGTAAAGCCGTTTATCAGCAATGTTTAAGCAATGATCCATGCTCTCATCAACGACGCGCACGTACAAGCCAATACTTAAGGTAACATGAAAACGATGCTGGCCGCTCGTAAATGGCTTTTCAGCAAGCTTCTTATGAATTTTTTCAGCGACTTTTCTAGCTCTAAGCTCATGCCCTGTTGGGATCACAATTAAAAACTCTTCGCCGCCCCAACGGGAAATAACATCTTCTTCTGTGCACACGTTTTTAAATACATCAGCGAAAAATATCAGCACCTCATCGCCCACTTGATGACCGTAGGTATCGTTGATTTGCTTAAAGTTATCAACATCCATCAGCAAGAACACAGCCCCTTCGCCAAAGCGCTTATCTTGCAAACATTCAGTTGCGTAGCGACGGTTAGCGAGTTCTGTCATTGCGTCAGTGCGAGCAAGCTTTTGATTAAGCTTAAGTTGCTCCATTAACTGCAAACTGTATTTGTTACGGTAATATTCGTAGAAGCCAGCCAAAATACATAAAATCGAGAAACACAGCATGACCCGTGTAGGAAAGTAGTGACTCGGATAACTGTAATAACCAAATTGATCGGTAAAATAGAAAAGCACCGAAATAATAATGGCAAGCAAGATAAGATCGAACGCTCCGCGCTTTAAGCCACGAATAAAAAATGTCACAGGAGATACAATAAACAGCCACAATGGCCCCGTGCCATTACTACCTCCTGAGACGATTAAAAAACACATCATCGAATAGAGAGCGTACAGCATAAGTATTGCTATGGTTTCGTCACGATTTTTAATAACGAAAGGTGAGGCAAACACAAAGCCGCCAATAATCAATAAATAGCTCAGGGTGTGGTAATCATCTTGATAGCTGGTGATCGCCATTAAAAACGAGGTGATCGAACCAATAAATGCAAAAACACGCAAAAATCGTGCTTTATCTTTGTCACTTGCATTCACTGTATCAATCACAATTTCACCTTAGATTTCTTGATCAATCTCAACAATACCAATCCGCAATAATACTTAATCATTTTGAGGGATTAAACCTGTCGCTACCTGCGTTAATAATTTCTAATTTACGACTGCATGGATGCAGAAGGTAGAGCAATGCAGGAGCAATTGCCGAGCACAACTAAATAACGAAATTTTTGCCTTGTTATCAACGAGGTTTTATTGCCTCAAAATAGACCACTTTATTAAGCGAATTGGTATAACTTTAACACAAATATTTAAAATAGAAGGAATTTGCCAGTATTAAAGCAATTAAAAAGAAAAAAGTATGAAAAAATGAGCATAAAAAAACGAGCCATTTGGGGGCTCGTTTTTAATTTAAACAAAAGCTAATAACTAAAGGTTATTATTCTGGTTCATAGCCCAAATTAGGCGACAACCAACGCTCGGCTTCTGCAAGAGTCATGTTGGTACGCTTAGCGTAATCTTCAACCTGATCTTTTTGAATTTGCGCCACTGCGTAGTACTTAGCTTCAGGGTGAGAGAAATACCAACCAGAAACCGCCGCACCCGGCCACATTGCGTATGAACTTGTTAGCTTCATGCCGATACGCTGTTCTGTATCAAGTAACTGCCAGATTTTCTTCTTCTCTGTATGTTCAGGACAAGCCGGATAACCTGGCGCTGGGCGAATACCTTGGTAGTTTTCACGAATAAGTTCATCGTTCGATAGATTTTCATCTACCGCATAGCCCCAATACTCTTTACGCACTTGCTCATGTAAGTACTCTGCAAATGCCTCAGCCAAACGGTCTGCAACGGCTTTAACCATAATCTTATTGTAATCATCTTGCTTAGCATCGAAGGCATCGGCAAGGTCGTCTTCTTCAAGACCACCGGTAACCGCAAACGCACCAAAGTAGTCAGGAGTTCCTTTAGGCGCAATATAGTCAGCTAAACAGTAGTTAGCAAAGTCGGTTTTTTCAGTTTGTTGGCGTAAATGACACGATGTAGTTAAAAGCGTTGTACGCGACTCATCGGTGTAAATCTCAATGTCATCCCCTACTCGGTTTGCAGGGAATAAACCAATGACACCTAAAGGTTGCAGCGCACCTGATTGCTCAAGCTCATCAAGCATTGCATTAGCATCAGCGAATAAGCTTTTAGCCTGTTCACCTACAATTTCATCTTCAAGAATACGTGGGTACTTACCAGCAATTGACCACGTCATGAAATAAGGTGTCCAGTCGATATACTGTCTTAACGTCGCAATCGAAACATCTTTAAACTCAGTCACACCCAGTTTTTTCGGTACAGGTGGCGTGTAGTTGTCCCAATCGAGTTTTATAGCGTTGTCGCGAGCACGCTGTAAAGTAACGGGTTTTGAGCGCGGCTTTTTACGTGCTTGTTGTTCACGTACTTTTTCATACTCAGCCTTGGTTTTCTCTAAAAATGCTGGCTTTAACTCTTTCGACAATAAATTAGAAACCACACCTACAGCGCGGCTGGCATTATTTACATAAACCACACCTTTATCATACTGAGGCTCAATTTTAACCGCAGTATGCGCTTTAGAGGTTGTTGCACCACCAATCAGTAGCGGTAATTCAAAACCACGACGGGTCATTTCTTTCGCAACATGCACCATTTCATCAAGTGATGGGGTAATAAGCCCTGATAAACCAATAATGTCGGCTTTTTCGTCAATGGCGGTTTGCAAGATTTTCTCTGCCGGCACCATCACACCAAGGTCGATAACCTCGTAGTTATTACATTGCAGTACCACGCCTACAATATTCTTACCAATGTCGTGTACGTCGCCCTTAACGGTTGCCATAACCACTTTACCATTGGTAGCGCCCTCTTCTTTTTCAGCTTCAATGAAAGGGTCAAGATAGGCAACTGCGCGCTTCATCACACGAGCTGACTTAACAACCTGAGGTAAGAACATTTTACCCGCACCGAATAAGTCACCTACTACGTTCATGCCGTCCATAAGCGGGCCTTCAATCACTTCGATAGGCTTAGCTTTGCTCTTACGGCACTCTTCGGTATCTTCGTCGATGTACTCGGTAATGCCTTTTACTAGCGCATGTTCAAGGCGCTTTTCAACAGGCCAAGTACGCCACTCTAAATCTTCTACTTTCTCTGCTTGCGCCATACCAGAGTATTTTGGTGCAAGTTCAACAAGTCGTTCACCGGCACCTGGGTCGGTATTGAGGATCACATCTTCTACAGCTTTACGCAGCTCTTCGGGGATATCGTCGTAAACCGCTAATTGGCCCGCATTTACAATGCCCATGTCCATACCCGCTTTAATCGCGTGGTATAAAAACACAGAGTGAATAGCCTCACGTACTGGGTTGTTACCACGGAACGAGAACGACACATTCGATACACCACCCGACACTTTACAGTGCGGTAAGCCTTGCTTAATTCGGCGCGTACCTTCAATAAACTCAACAGCGTAGTTATCGTGCTCTTCAATGCCCGTTGCGACGGCAAAAATGTTCGGGTCAAAAATAATGTCTTCTGGCGGAAAGCCAATATCATCAACGAGTATTTTATAACTACGCTGACAAATCTCGAACTTACGATCAGCAGTTTCTGCTTGCCCGGTTTCATCAAACGCCATTACAACCGCAGCAGCACCAAAGCGTTTAATTAACTTAGCTTGGCGGATGAACGGCTCTTCACCTTCTTTAAGTGAAATTGAGTTTACAATGGCCTTACCTTGAATACACTTTAAGCCTGCTTCAATCACTTCCCATTTAGATGAGTCGACCATGATAGGTACTTTTGAGATATCAGGCTCTGAGGCAATTAAGTTTAAAAACTTTACCATCGCCGCTTTCGAGTCCAACATGGCTTCATCCATGTTGATATCAATTACTTGCGCGCCATTTTCTACTTGTTCACGGGCAACATCGAGAGCGGTCTCGTAATCTTCTTCCATGATCAAGCGCTTAAACTTAGCCGAGCCTGTTACATTGGTACGCTCACCGACGTTAGTAAATACAGCAATTTGGTCAGTCATGTCGGTTTCCTAGTTTAAGTTACACGCTTCAAGGCCCGATAAGCGCATACGCACTTCAAGCTCAGGTAATTGGCGAGGTTTAACACCTTCAAGGCCTTTCGCAAACGCCTTAATATGAGCCGGTGTGGTGCCGCAACAACCACCTACAATATTGATAAAGCCAGACTTGCCCCAATCAATAATTTCTTGGGCCATTTCAGGAGCTTCTAAATCATATTCGCCAAACTCGTTCGGTAAACCTGCATTTGGATGCACCGAGGTAAAGGTTTCACAAACGCGCGATAACTCTTCAACATACTGGCGCAGTAAGTCAGGGCCAAGGGCGCAGTTAAGGCCGATTGATAGCGGTTTAATATGGCGAATTGAGTTATAAAATGCTTCTGTGGTTTGCCCTGATAAAGTTCGGCCTGAGGCATCGGTAATGGTGCCTGAGATCATCACAGGTAAACTACGACCAGCTTGCTCGAATGCTTCTTCTACGGCAAACGAAGCCGCTTTTGCATTAAGGGTATCAAAGATGGTTTCTATTAAAATAAGATCAGCACCACCTTCCATCAGTGCCAGTGTTGACTCAACGTACGCCGCCACCAGCTTATCAAAGTTGATATTACGATAACCTGGATCATTTACATCTGGTGAAATAGAACAGGTTTTTGACGTTGGCCCAAGTACACCGGCTACATAACGCGGTTTGCTAGGATCTTTTGCTTCAAGTTCATCACACACGCTGCGTGCAAGCTTCGCTGACTCGAAGTTGATTTCGCGGCTAAGGCTCGCCATGTCGTAATCTTCCATCGAAATAGTCGTGGCATTAAAGGTATTCGTTTCGATGATATCGGCACCGGCTTCTAAGTAAGCACGGTGAATATCAGCAATGATTTTTGGCTGAGTTAGGCTTAATAAATCGTTATTGCCTTTAATAAGTACATGCCAATCTTTAAAGCGCTCACCGCGATAATCCTGTTCTTCTAATTTATATTCTTGGATCATGGTGCCCATCGCGCCATCGAGGATTAAAATTCGCTGTTTTAGCGCCTCGTTTAATTGTTCGCGTTTATTCACTGCATTACTCGGCATAGTTGTTAGTCCTTACATCTTGGCTAACTAAGTTAATATCATACGGTGTAGTTTGGTACACATAATAGTTTAACCAATTCGAAAACAATAAAAAGGCATGGCTTTGCCACGTTTTCGACGGTTCGTTGTCTGGGTTATCGTCAGGGAAGTAGTTTTCTGGCTTAGGCGCATCCGCTGATTTTTCTTGGTCGCGTAAATACTCCCCTTTTAAGGTATGAGCATCGTACTCTGGATGGCCAGTAATATACACTTGGCTACCTGATTTATTTTTAATTAAGTAGGCACCAACTCGCTCTGATCCGGCTAATACTACCAGCTCTTCGCAGGCAGTGATCTTATCGATATCAATATGACCATAACGAGAATGTGGCACTAAAAAGGTATCATCAAAGCCACGCGTTAGCGCTGCGTGCTCAAAATAGCTTTTATGGGTGAAAACACCGCTTAATTTGTTTGGTTTCAGATCACGTTTAAGGCCATAGTGATGATAAAGCCCAGCATGGGCCGCCCAACACGAAAATAGCGTAGACGTCACATGCTGCTCTGCCCAATCTAAAATAACTTTTAGTTCGTCCCAGTAAGCAACTTCGTCATACTCTAAATGAGCAAGCGGCGCGCCCGTTATGATCATGGCATCATAGTTATTATCTTTCACTTCTGAAAAATAGCGATAAAACGTATCCATGTGCTGCTCAGAGTGACTACTGGTGCGATGAGTATCTAAGCGCAACAGCTCAACATTAACTTGCAGCGGTGAGTTTGCTAACAAGCGAATAAACTGCACTTCGGTTTCAACTTTGTTTGGCATTAAGTTTAAGATGGCCAAACGCATTGGGCGGATTTCTTGCGTTTTAGCACGACTTTTTGGCATAACAAACACGTTTTCTTGACGTAACTTTGCAATGGCAGGCAATTCATCTTTTACTGTAATGGGCATAGCTGGCTCCGAGCATACTTATCTGACTGCTAATTATGAACGGATAGTTAGAAATTTCAACCTCTAGATGTTTAGATGTCCAAATGAAGTGATATTTCTGAGTGGTCATTAATTAAAATGTATGACTCTTTGAGTAAATAACACCTTGATGTTAAGCCTATCATAAACGCTGAATTCTGTATTTTGAGGTAGTTTGGGTATACAATACTTGCTGTTAATTTTTCTTATAAATTGAAGGCTCCTTTCATGGTGTTACCAGATAAGTTTATATTCTCGATGAGTCGAGTTTCTAAGGTTGTGCCACCTAAGCGCACTATCTTAAAAGATATTTCTTTACACTTTTTCCCAGGCGCAAAAATTGGTGTGCTAGGTCTAAACGGTGCAGGTAAATCAACGTTACTTCGCATTATGGCTGGTGTTGACCAAGACTTTGAAGGTGAAGCTCGCCCTCAACCAGGCACTAAAATCGGTTACTTACCGCAAGAACCTGTACTAGACGAAAGCAAAACAGTTCGCGAAACAGTAGAAGAAGCAGTAAGCGAAGTTAAAAATGCACTAAACCGCCTTGATGAAGTATACAACGAGTATGCAATGGACGGTGCTGACTTTGATGCACTTGCGAAAGAGCAAGGCGAATTAGAAGCTATCATCCAAGCGCACGATGGTCACAATATCGACAACGTGTTAGAGCGTGCAGCTGATGCATTACGCCTACCACCTTGGGATGCAAAAATTGAACACCTTTCGGGTGGTGAGCGTCGCCGTGTTGCGATCTGTCGTTTACTACTTGAAAAACCAGATATGCTTATCCTTGACGAACCGACCAACCACTTAGACGCTGAGTCAGTTGCTTGGTTAGAGCGCTTCTTACACGACTACGAAGGTACCGTGGTTGCTGTAACCCACGACCGTTACTTCTTAGATAACGTAGCAGGTTGGATTTTAGAGCTTGACCGTGGTGAAGGTATTCCTTGGGAAGGTAACTACTCATCGTGGCTTGAGCAGAAAGATTTACGTTTACAACAAGAACAGAAATCTGAAAAAGCACGTCAAAAATCAATCGCGCAAGAACTTGAATGGGTTCGTTCAAACCCGAAAGGCCGTCAAGCTAAGTCTAAAGCACGTATGGCACAGTTCTCTGAGCTTCAGCAAAACGATTACCAAAAGCGTAACGAAACGAATGAACTATTCATTCCACCGGGTCCACGCTTAGGTGATCAAGTTATCGAAGTGAAAGGCCTGAAGAAGAGCTTTGGCGAACGTGTATTAATCGATGACTTAAACTTTGCAATGCCGAAAGGCGCTATCGTAGGTATTATCGGTGCCAATGGTGCGGGTAAATCAACGCTATTCAAAATGCTAAGTGGTGAAGAAACGCCAGATAGCGGTGAGATCATTGTTGGTGACACTGTTGAGCTTGCAACGGTTGATCAGTTCCGTGGCGACATGGACGAAAGCAACACTGTTTTCCAAGAAATCTCTAACGGCCAAGACGTATTAAAAATTGGTAACTTTGAATTCCCAAGCCGTGCCTATGTTGGCCGCTTTAACTTCAAAGGTAACGACCAACAAAAATTCGTTAAAGACCTATCAGGTGGTGAGCGCAACCGTTTACACCTAGCTAAGTTACTAAAAGCTGGTGGTAACGTATTACTACTGGATGAGCCAACCAATGACCTAGACGTTGAAACACTACGTGCACTTGAGAACGCTATTTTAGAGTTCCCTGGCTGTGTAATGTGTATCTCGCATGACCGTTGGTTCCTTGACCGTATTGCTACACATATTCTTGATTACCGTGATGAAGGCCAAATTAACTTCTTCGATGGTAACTACACAGAATACGAAGAGTGGTTGAAGAAAACCTTAGGCGCAGAAGCGGCACAACCTAAGCGTATTAAATACAAAAAAATTGGCTAATTAGCTGATACTCAAAAAGCCCCTACTCAGGGGCTTTTTTGTTGTATTAAGCTTTGCTATCACTCACTCCATTATGATCTATACTATTAAGTAACTAAAGTTGGAGATACAGCTATGAATGAACGCAGAGAGTTTTCGCGGGTATTATTTTCTTGCCCTGCGGTCCTTCGTATCGAAGATAACGACTATCACTGTCAGTTACTTGATCTATCTTTGCAAGGTGCGCTCATTACTAAAAGTGATTCATTTTTAGTGCCTATTCATAGTAAAGCTGACTTAATCTTTACCCTACCAGAGTCAACTATCGAGATTAAAATGCAAGTGGAGCTGTGCCATGTTGAGCATCAGCATGCAGGCCTTCGCTGCGATCATATCGATATTGATAGTATTACTCACTTAAAACGATTGATTGAGCTAAATCTGGGTGATGAGGCATTATTACATCGCGAGTTAGCTCATTTAATTCACGCGCCAGAGTAAACATTTGCCGTTAGATTCGTTATGCTGTAGCAAATTCAGCTATTTAATAAGCTATGCAGTTAAATCCCCACTTACCCTTGGTGTATCATCCAAATTACTCGTTTAGTTTCGATCCTAACCATCGCTTTGTGATGAGTAAGTTTGCTTATTTATATGAGCATGTACAAAGTCTTGGATTAATAAATGACAACCTAACTCAACCGATGCTTGGCAGCCCTGAGCCCCTTGAGTTAGTGCACTGCGAAAACTATATCCACGACCTTTGGCACAACCGCTTAGATGAAAAAGCGATGCGCCGTATTGGCTTACCTTGGTCAAAAGAGCTGATGGCACGTACCTTTACTGCGCCTCTGGGCACCTTACAAACAGCACGCTTAGCTCTTAAACATGGCATTGCTTGCCACTTAGCGGGAGGCACTCACCATGCTCATACTGATTTTGGCTCAGGCTATTGCATGGTAAACGACCTCGCTTTCACCAGCGAAACCCTGATAAAAAGTGGTGAAGTAACCAATATACTTATTTTTGATTTAGATGTTCATCAAGGTGATGGTACCGCAGCAATGCTGGCGCATCAGCCCTATGCTTATACCTGCTCTATTCACTGTGAAAAGAATTTTCCGTTTCGAAAATCAGCCAGCGATTTAGATATAGGTTTAGCACCGAATGTCGCTGATAGTGAATACCTAGGCGTTGTTGACGATACGCTGAGTTATTTATTAAACACCCTAAACCCAGACTTAGTACTTTATGATGCAGGTGTAGATGTATGGCAGCAAGATGGCTTAGGAAAACTTGATATAAGCTGGCAAGGGATAGCACAACGCGACCATTTAGTTCTCAAACGCTGCCTTGAGCACAATGTACCTGTCGCAACCGTGATTGGTGGTGGTTATGATAAAGACCATCGCCGTTTAGCGGCTCGTCATGGCATTGTAGTAGAGCAAGCTGCTCGATTTTAAAAACAACAAAGAAAAAAGGCCCGGTGGAGAAAAAACCGGGCCTTTGCTACTGTAACATTGGGATATGTTAGCAACTTTTTTTCTAAGTTAAAACAAGTAGCTGTGGAGCTACCGAATGGTAATCTAAAGCCATCGCTATGCTCAAAACCGTGATGTTTACAATTGAAAAAGCAAACACTTGGCGCGCCCAGCCGCTTACATCAATATTGCGACGATAGCCACGAAGCGCCATTAGCAACCACCAAAAACTCGTTGTACAAGCTACAGCCATAAAGGCTAAACCTGTATAACCACTAATGGTTAATAACATCACAACCAACGCATACACGGCGATATATAAAACAATGTGATGCTTTGCCTTCTCGATCCCCTGCGCTACTGGTAACACAGGAATTCTGGCCGCTTGGTAGTCGTTATAACGAAAGATTGCAATTGCATATGAATGAGGCATTTGCCATAGACTAAACATGACCAATAAAATCACAGCACCAGCATCAAACTGCCCAGTTACGGCACAATAACCAACTACAGGCGGTACTGCGCCAGATAAACTTCCTACAAAGGTGCCGTACACAGAACGACGTTTCATATATAAGCTGTACACACCTACGTAGATGACGTAACCAAAAGTAGCAAATAAGAGTGCCACTACGTTGGTATACACAGCTAATAACCCGAAACCAATAACACCAAGCACGATGCCATGTGCCATAGCCGCCTTTGCTGACATTTCGCCAGTTACTGTGACGCGTTTGCGAGTGCGCGCCATAGCAACATCAATATCACGATCAATTACGTTATTGATCGCGCATCCTGATGCCACTACTAAAGATAACCCTAGTAAGGTTGCGATCATTAACCATGGGTCAATATCACCGCGAGAGGCTAGCAAGAATCCCCCCGCGACAGAGATCAAATTGCCCATGATAATGCCAGGTTTAGTGACATTTAAATAACGTCGAAACACTTCCTCGACTCCTCTAATTTTCAGCACAAACGCAATATTACGAAAGAAACTAGCTAGTAACAGACTGTAAGAACTGGAGACACAACCTCAGACTAACCAGCTCCTTTCGTAAATCTTTTACCAATTACAAAATAATTGTTATTAGTACATCATCATGGCGTTCGATTCGTAGATGATCCACACCGACAAACCAACCACCATTACAATGATTAAAGCACTAAAGATAAACGACAATGAACTTGCCTTGCCGTCTTCAGTTTTGAAGTTTAGGTGTAAGAAATATTTCAAATGCACCCAAATTTGCACAATCGCCATGCTCACGATGCACCATGCAGTGGTCGTTTTAGAAAACGAACCACTCATCACAGCCCAAAATGGAATAGCCGTTAAAACCACTGACAATACAAAACCAATTAAATAGTCTTTAACGCTGCCATGTGATTGTTCATTATGTGCATGAACTTCTAAGTTATTAATTACATGTGATTCACTGTGACTCATTACATTGCTCCCATTAAATAAACAACGGTAAATACACAAATCCACACCACATCTAAGAAGTGCCAGAATAAGCTTAAACAACTTAGGCGTGTCACTGTTTGTGGGTTTAAACCACGGCGCACAACTTCAATCATCAGGACAGTCATCCAAATAAGACCCGCTGTAACGTGAAGACCATGCAAGCCCACTAAAGAGAAGAACGATGTTAAAAAGGCACTTTGCTGAGGGCCATTACCGTGCGCAATTAGGTGATGAAATTCGTACACTTCCATACCAATAAACACTGCACCAAAGGCAAAGGTAACCAGCAACCAAGTTAACGTAGCCGCCTTTTTCTGCCCATGAGCAGAGTTCATCGCAAAACCAAAAGTGATACTACTAAGTAGTAGAGCTGCGGTTTCAACCGCAACAAAATCAAGTTCAAAAATATCTTTACCCGACACACCGCCAGCAGTGTTCATAAACAATACTGCGTAGGTTGCAAAAAATGATGCAAACAACAGACAGTCAGTCATAAGATAAAGCCAGAAACCAAATACGGTGTTACCACCTGTATCGTGGTGCTCATGGTCATGTGCATCGACATGACCGTGTGCGCCGTTTAAGGTGTCGAGTCCTGCAGAAATGCTACTCATGCATTCACCTCCTTCGTAGCGGCTATATTGTGAGCCGTTTCTAGTTCAACAATTTCATCTGGTTGCACGTAGTAATCAACATCGCTGGTGTAACAACGTTTGATGAACACCACGATAGCACCCAGTAAACCAAAGGCTGCAAGCCACCAAATGTGCCAGATCATGGCAAAACAGAAGGTTGTTAAAGCTGCGCTCATTAATACACCTGCCGATGTATTTTTTGGCATATGAATTGGGCTATAAGAGGCTTCTTGCTTGTAGGCTAAGCCTTTTTCTTTCATGTCTGTCCACGCATCGATGTCATCAACATGAGGGATTTTCGCAAAGTTGTAGTACTGTGGAGGTGAAGCAGATGCCCACTCAAGGGTATGACCATTCCACGGATCGCCCGTTGTATCATCAAGTTGCTCGCGGTTTTTGAAGCTCACTACAAGTTGTACAACTTGGAACAAGATACCGAACATAATGATCACCGCACCGCCAGCTGCAATGTATAACCAAATGTTCCAATCAGGGTTGTTCGTGTGGTTTAAGCGACGTGTCATACCTAAGAAACCAAGTACGTATAACGGCATGAATGCCACGAAGAAACCAATTAACCAGCACCAAAAAGATCGTCTGCCCCAGCTCTCGTCAAGTTTGAAGCCCATTGCTTTAGGGAACCAAAACGCAAAACCAGCTAAATAACCAAATACCGCACCACCAATGATGGTGTTATGGAAGTGAGCGATTAAGAATAAGCTGTTGTGTAATACGTAGTCAGCACCAGGAATAGCAAGTAACACGCCGGTCATACCACCGATAGTGAACGTCACCATAAAACCTAAAGTCCAAAGGACAGGCACAGTTATACGTAAACGACCACGATACATGGTGAATAACCAGTTAAACAACTTAACCCCGGTCGGTACCGCAATAACCATGGTCATAACACCAAAGAAGGCATTAACGTTAGCGCTTGAGCCCATAGTAAAGAAGTGATGAAGCCAAACGATGAAACCTAAAATCGAAATTGCACCACTTGCGTAAACCATCGACTTATAACCAAACAAGCGTTTACCAGCAAACGTTGAGATAACTTCTGAGAAAATACCAAACGCAGGTAAGATCAGAATGTAAACTTCAGGGTGACCCCATGCCCAGAATAAGTTGATGTACATCATCGCGTTACCACCTAATTCATTCGTGAAGAAGTGGAAATCGAGATAACGATCAAGCGTTAACATAGCCAGAACAGCAGTTAAAATTGGGAACGATGCTGCAATTAAGATATTCGCCCACGTACAAGCCCAAGTAAAAATAGGCATTTTCATTAATGTCATGCCTGGTGCACGCATTTTAAATACAGTCGCTAAGAAGTTTACCGATGTTAATAAGGTACCCAAGCCGGATATCTGCAAGGCCCATATATAATAATCGACCCCGACACCTGGACTGAATGACAACTCTGACAACGGTGGATATGCCACCCAACCCGTTTTCGCAAACTCACCAAAGAATAATGAGATATTGATTAGGATTGCACCGCCAGCAGTTAACCAAAAGCTAAGGTTATTTAAGAATGGGAATGCAACATCACGGGCACCAATTTGCAGCGGTAAAATGATGTTCATTAAACCAATCATAAACGGCATCGCCATAAAGATGATCATGATCACCCCGTGTGCCGTAAATATTTGGTCATAGTGCTCTGGTGGTAAGTAACCACTTGCACCGCCAGTAGCCATTGCTAATTGCAGTCGCATCATAATGGCATCCGCGAAACCACGGAAAAGCATGATAAGCGCAAGAATGATGTACATAACACCTAAACGCTTATGGTCAATTGAGGTGATCCAGTCGTGCCAAATCACGCCCCACTTTTTATATTTTGTTACTAAGCCTGCCACTAACAGACCTAAGACAGCAACAACCGTCATGGTAACCATGATAATTGGTTCATGAAACGGGATTGCGTCTAATGTTAATTTACCTAACAACGACATGATTATTCCTCGTCCTCGCTGTGCTTCTTATGAGCTGAGTGCTCTGGCATAGCGTGTTGCATTGCACCGTGAGAGCCATGCGCTTGCATATATTTCATTACGATTGAATGGAACATATCTTTATCTACGCTGGCATAGTATTTAACTGGGTCGTATTCACTTGGTTTTGCAAGTTCAACATAGCTTTGCTTAGTCAATGCAGAACCAGTATTTTTTACTTTGTTTACCCAAGCATCGAAATCAGCTTCTGTGGCTGTTGCAATGGCATCGAACTTCATACCTGTGAAACCTGCACCACTGTAGTTAGCAGAGAAGCCTTTAAAAGTACCCGGCTCATCAGCAATTAAATGAAGCTTTGTTTCCATGCCTGCCATTGAATAAATTTGGCTACCAAGCTGTGGAATGAAAAACGAGTTCATGGTGCTTTCTGAGGTGATCTTGTACTGCACTGGCACATTGGCAGGAAAAACAAGCTCATTCACTGTGGCGATGCCTTGCTCTGGATAAATGAATAGCCATTTCCAGTTCAAAGAAACAACCTCAACAGTAAGGTGCTTACCTTTACCCTCAAGTGGTTTATATGGGTCAAGTTGTTGCGTTGACTGCCACGTGATCACACCTAAAATCGCAACGATGATGATAGGAATGGTCCAAACTACAGCTTCAATCTTATTAGAGTGCGCCCACTTTGGAGCGTAAATTTCTTGATCTCGTCCATCACGGTATTTCCATGCAAAATAAATTGTCATGGCAATAACTGGAATCACAACAATCAGCATTAACACCGTAGCTACGATAATTAAATACTTCTCGTCGACACCAATTTGACCTTTTGGATCGAGTACCCCGCCTTTACAGCCAGACAAGGCCAGCACTAAAGACGCTAGAGCAATATTACAAAGGTTTCGAATTGACAAAGGAATATCCTACAACCTAAAAGTTAACACTTGTCGAAATAAGAACACGACGCTTTTCTGCAACAGATGCTACAGATATCCCTCGGCTGACTAACAAGCACGACAAATCGGCACGCTAAGAAGTGAGGGATTTTAGGTTGGCTGCTGAAATTTGGGCGTAAAAAACCCACTAGGTGCTTAGTAAAGACAACTTAGAAAAACGACTAAATGGCTGAACTTAAGCAACAAAGCTTATTTACAGACAACCACTTACACGAGGAGGAGCACGACAGCCATGAGCGCTGTGTACTACTAAAGACTTTATCGTTTCACGCGCAGCGAAGGCCGCTTTACGTAAAATGACACCTGCACGACGCGCAGGGAAGAAATGGAAGACCAACCAGCATAAACCAATAAGTAATTGGCAAGACACCACAGGGTAAGCTAAAAAACTCAAAACATTAAGCAACGGTGTTTCGTATAAAGCACCTTCACTTAATAAACTTCTTAGCCCGTGAGCATCTTCTAATGTACCGTTGATTAGCATGGCTGAATTAATCAGCAACAAGGCTAAAACTGACATTAGTTCTTTGCCAGCAAAAAACGCACGCGCAGCCAATTGCAACCTAGCTAAGCTAGACTGTTTGACACCTTGTGACTGATTAATTGCTCGCAAAACTCACGCCTTTTATCGCTTTTACTGCATTTTAGGTAAATGGCTTACCCTATTTTTTAATGCGGTAACATGATCTTCATCAATAAAGTTTCAGTAATTACTGAAATTTCGATGTGGAGTATAACAAAGTCAACAGACGGTACAAGTAGAATTTTACAGCACACGGTTAAGTATTGTTTAGCCATTTGATAATAAACTGTAAAAAAACAAACCTATTGAAGCTAAGTACTTAAAAGTAATACTGTATTTTATATAGCGTAAAGCTATGAAGAAAAAGAAAATAGCATAAAAATAGCGATTTAAAGCATACTTAGTCAGTAGCAATCGAAGCTTTAATACTGAACAAGGATTAGCCAAACCATTAAAAATATAATATTCTACATAATATTAAAATAAAGAATAAAAGAGATAATTATGCGCCTATATGTACTCGCCACAGCCCTTTTAGCACTAAGTACCAGTACACTTGCAAATACGATTGAAGACACCGCTGTAGCTGGCTTAGATAAACCTGCGATTTACTACGCCGATATAGAGCCACACTTAAAAAGCGCAGCAAAACATCCAAGCGTCACACTAAAAAAAATCGGCACCTCTTTCCAAGGACAGGCACTTAATTCTCTAAAAATCGGCACCGGCCCAATCAAAGTGATGATGTGGAGCCAAATGCACGGCGACGAAAACACAGCTACTGCCGCACTAATGGATTTTTTAAGCTTTATAACCGCAGATGAAAACGCACAATGGCTAGAAAGCTGGCAACAAAAAGTAACTCTTCTCATTATCCCTATGGTGAACCCAGACGGCGCGGCAGCTCAAACTCGCCATAATGCACAAGGTATTGATTTAAATCGTGATGCAAAAGCCCTTCGCACAAAAGAAGGACAAATACTCATGACTGCGGCTGATGAATTCAAACCTGATTTCGGCTTTAATTTACATGATCAGAATGCCTATTACGGTGCCGGAAAAATGGGAGAACAAGCCACTATTTCAGTGCTAGCACCCGCCTATAATGAAGCAAGAGAAGTGAATAAAATTCGTGGTGAGGCTATGCAATTTATTGCTCATTTAGCCAAAACGGTTGAAACCATGATCCCAGGGCACTTGGGGAAGTACAACGACAGTTACTCTTATCGCAGTTTTGGAGATACTTTTTCGGAAAAAGGTATCCGAACTATATTAATTGAATCAGGTGCTTACCCAAACGACCCAAACCGACAAATAGCCCGTAAAGTTAACCGTGTTTTATATAAAAAGACTATTGATTCAATAACTTCACAGGAATGGAAAAGCGCTAAAATAGCCCAGTACCACGCTATCCCATTTAATGCTAAAGACAATTGGGTAGACTTACTAATAGATGATGTAACTGTAAAGAGTGAGCTAGGTGATTATCAGATAGATATTGCAATAAACAACAAAGGACAGTCACCCATTATTAAAGAGTTGGGGGATATAAGCAGTATCCGCCAAGGTTACACGAGTTTAGATGCAAGCAACCTGAACTTTAGAACCGGTAACAGTTTTGTTTTAAATGAGTCGTTAACGCTTACCGAAAATAAATATAAAGAGCTTTTAATACAAGGCTATAGTTGCTTTTCTGGCGATATTAATATGCTAGAAAACTCCACAAATTGGCCAGTTTACGCATGCAAAAGTGTATTTACATCAATACCTTCACTTCATGCACCTGCCGCCTTTTTCTTACAAGCAAATGGCAAAAATAAGTACGCAGTTTTAGGGGCTAAGCTAATTAATTTAGATTAAACACGATTTAAAAAGACAGGCACTGTTAAAAGTGCCTGTTAAACCTCCAAATACCTTAAATTTGTAACCTAAAATAATAGCTGAGTAGACAAACTACCCTATTAGCTTAATCTAACAATAGAAACCAAGATAAAAGATTTAATTTTATGAGAATTGAAAGTACAAGTTAGCTGCAAGAGTTTGCAAAAAATAAAAGTCGAGAGAAATTTAAGATTAACTGGCAAGTAATAACTTACAGCTTGCTAGATTACTTCGTCGCTTACGAGCAGTTTTACTGCAATAACTTTCAATAGCACCCACTCGACCTGCTGCTCCATGAAATAAGTTTTCAAATTGAGTTGTTAATGTTAACCAGTTTTTAGCTTCCAAATTCAGCCTTTCAAGAATAGGAGGTAAATGATGCTCTATATATCCAGGCTTATCCGCGCTGATACAACGCCCAGTTTGCTCCACAAGTAGCAGGTATGACTTTAACTCAAAAGGTATTCCCTTTGATTTATACTTACTCATGCCACCAATAAAACGAGCTAGTAATTTAGGTTGCTTTGACTCCTTCGCGCTTTCGCATCGCTTTATAAAACTGGTATAGTCCGATTGCTCCGGCGTACTTGCAGCTTTAGCACGAACAGGGTTTAAATCAACATAGGCCATGCAGGCTAAAAGCGCTGATTCATCAAGGAGAGCTTGGCTTTTAAAGCGCCCTTCCCAAAAATGCCCTGTACACTCGTCTTCTTTATTTGCCCGTCTGGCAATATATTCATTTAGCATTCGCATGAACCAACTAATGCTCGAAAGGCGCGTTCTGTATTCTGCAACCTCTTTATTTAAGAAGACTTGTTGACCATCACTTAACGGCTCACCATGAAGGGCTTTTTGACCTAAAGGCGTCATTTTACTGAGCTTATACCAGCGTAAAAGGATGGCCTTATCCGATAACCTATTTGCTTTTTTATCATCAACATAAAGCACAACATGTGTATGGTTACTCATCACCGCATAAGCACATACATCAATGCAAAATACCTTTGCAAGAGCAAGCAGACGCTGTTCAACCCACCCTCTGCGGTGTTCATATGATTTACCTGTGAGTGTGTCTTCTCCACAAAGGTAGGCACGTCTAACACAGCGAGATACACAATGATAATATTTGGTATTCGACAAACAGATTTGCCGCTTCCTTGCTAAAGCCATCGTCCACTCCTTGAACTGATAAATTGAAATGCATTAGCTGTAACTAAAGTGTAGACAAAATCTTTTTTACTGCAAGAATGAGTTCATGGATAAAAGTGACTGTCTTTGTAAATATTCAAAATAGTTTTAAAGTGACTGTCTTTGTAAAATTTAGGTATTAAAAAAGCGCCTTTGGGCGCTTTTTTTGTGGTTAAAGAATTTGATTCTCTTTCCAGACTTGTTCTTTTGCCATGCGCTTTTTACGCTTGTCACATGGGTCGTCGCAGTCGCAGGCTTTGTCGATACCAACAGCGCCTAGGCCACCACAACTACTGGCCATAGATTTCTTTTGCACAATCATGCCGACAGCCATCGCCGCCACAATTAAAATAAGTAGACCAAATGTAAGAAGAAAAAGTGACATTGCTTTGCCCCTATCGTCAGCAATTAAATCGAGCCCAACTAATTAGGCTGCATGTATTATATACCTAAACGACCTCAAGGTGCGAGTTTCAGTTAGAATTAAAAGCGATTTAGGCAAGGCATTGATTACAAGCAATAGTGGTTCTATTGTTAAAATCAATAACGCGGTATAAATCGCTTTTAAACCAATCCTTTGGTCGCTTCACAGGCGCTTACTCTCATCGTTGTTAGTTCTGGGACTGCCATTGTTGCAAAATAACGCCTTGATATTAAGCTCCTGTGGAACGCTGAGTTCTACATCTTGAGGCTGCTTGGGTATACACGGCTTCTTGCCCTGCTACAAATAAGGTTTAAAAGCGGGGCTAGAATATGTCACTAAGCCATTGTCTGACTTACCAATTAAGTACACCGGCAAATCGTGCTCTTCGGCGTATTTCTGCGCCTTTTCCATGCCCATTACTGTAATTGCCGTCGCTAAGCCATCTGCAGTCATCGCTGATGGGTGTAAAACAGTAACTGATACCAAATCATGACGGCTCGGCATACCTGTTACAGGGTCAATTAAGTGGCTATAGGTAACACCATCCATTTCGTAAAAAATTCGGTAATCACCGGATGTCGCAATACCATTAGTACCCGGCTCAATTACTTTATGTACTTTACGCACGCCAGGCTCAGCATCAGGCTGCTCAATAGCTATTTTCCAAGTGATGTTGTTTGGCTTAATACCCGACACACGAAGCTCACCACCAATCTCAACCATATAATTAGTGAAACCATGGCTTTCTATCACTTGTGCTACTTTATCAATACCATAGCCTTTTGCTGTAGCAGAAAACGACAGCTCTAAACCATCAATCGTCTTCATAAGACCAGCATCTGTAAGTTCAAGCTTATCAACACCAATTTTGGCAACCATTGCGGCCAAGGCTTCATCGCTTGGGCGTTTAGTCGGCTTTTTATCTGGACCAAAGCCCCACAAGTCAATAAGTGGCCCCATAGTCACATCTAACGTTTTTGTTGATTCGCCAAGGCGAATTGATTCAGCTACCACGTTTCTAAAATCAGCGCTTATTGGCATTACCTGCCCTGCTGGTAACTGGTTGAACTGGTTAATTTCTGAATCAGGAATGTAAGTCGACATAGATTGATTTACATCTTTAAGCACTTGCTTAATTTCCGGGTGTAAATCAACACCTGCAACCTTTGAAGACTCTGCAAACACCTTAATGTGATAAGTGGTGCCCATTGTCTTACCTTCAAAATAAAGCTCTTCAGCCTTATCTGATTGACCGCAGCCAGCCATGAGTAAAGTCATAGTTAATAGGAAAAAGGCCATCAAGCCTTGGCGATAAAACACTCTATTCATAGCATTCACCTTGTAGATACCACGGAGTTCGGTATAGAAATAAAAAAAGCCTCGTAACACTAAGTGCTACGAGGCCTGTATTCTAACCAAAACTAATTGTTTTGTGTATGGTGTTAGCCACCGAAGTCATCTAATAAGATGTTTTCGTCTTCTACACCAAGATCTTTAAGCATGTTGATAACAGCCGCGTTCATCATTGGAGGACCACACATGTAGAACTCACAATCTTCAGGCGCTTCATGATCTTTCAAGTAGTTTTCATAAAGTACGTTATGGATGAAGCCTGTGTAACCTTCCCAGTTATCTTCTGGTTGTGGATCAGACAGTGCTGTGTGCCATACGAAGTTATCGTTTTCTGCTGCTAAGCCGTCGAAATCTTCTACGTAGAACATTTCACGCTTAGAACGCGCACCATACCAGAAGCTCATCTTACGCTTAGATTGTAAACGCTTAAGTTGGTCAAAGATATGTGAACGCATTGGTGCCATACCTGCACCACCACCTACGAATACCATTTCTGCATCAGTGTCTTTCGCGAAGAACTCACCGAATGGACCAGAGATAGTCACTTTATCACCTTCTTTTAATGACCAAATGTACGAAGACATTTTACCACATGGAAGGCTTAGGTCTCTTGGCGGCGGCGTAGCGATACGCACGTTAAGCATGATGATGCCTTCTTCTTCTGGGTAGTTAGCCATAGAGTATGCACGAATTGTTTCGTCGTCTACTTTAGACTCCAGATCGAAGAAACCGAAGTGGTTCCAGTCGCCACGATACTCTTCTGGAATATCGAAATCAGCGTATTTAACGTGGTGAGCTGGTGCTTCAATTTGAATATAACCACCGGCACGGAAAGGTACTGACTCGCCATCAGGAATTTGTAATTTAAGTTCCTTGATGAACGTTGCCTTGTTATCGTTAGAGATAACAGTACATTCCCACTTCTTAACACCGAAAATTGACTCTTCAAGTTCAATTTCCATGTCGTTCTTAACATTTACCTGACACGCTAAACGGCAGCCTTCACGCGCTTCACCTTTAGAGATGTGATCAAGTTCTGTTGGTAAGATATCGCCGCCACCTTCTTTGATGTGTACACGACACTGACCACAAGAGCCACCGCCACCACATGCAGATGAAACGAAGATACCTGAATCAGCTAGCGCGCCTAATAGCTTGCTACCTGCAGATGTTTTAATAGCTTTTTCTGGGTCGCCATTAATTCCGATGATGATATCGCCGCTTGCTACTAATTTAGATTTAGCACCAATGATAACTAAAACTAAAATAACAACGATAGCGATGAAAACACCAACGCCTAAGAAAATCTCATTCATGATTTATCCTCGCTACCTATTAAAGTGAAATACCAGAGAATGACATAAAGCCAAGACCCATAAGACCAACAGTGATGAAAGTAATACCTAAACCACGTAAGCCATCAGGAACGTCTGAGTACTTCATTTTTTCACGGATACCAGCAAGTAAAGTAATTGCTAGTGCCCAGCCCACACCTGAACCGATACCATAAACAACAGACTCGCCGAAGTTATAGTTACGCTCAACCATGAAAGATACCGCACCGAAGATCGCACAGTTAACTGTGATCAGTGGTAAGAAGATACCTAACGCGTTGTAAAGTGCAGGGAAGAACTTATCTAATGCCATTTCAAGAATTTGTACAAGTGCTGCAATAACACCGATGAAAGTCAAGAAACGTAAGAAGCTAAGGTCTGCTTCTGGGTAGCCAAGCCACTCTAATGCACCTGGTGCAAGAACAGCGTGATAAACCAAGTTATTTACAGGTACTGAGATACCTAGCACCACGATAACTGCCACACCTAGGCCGATTGACGTTGTTACTTTCTTTGATACCGCAAGGAAAGTACACATACCTAGGAAGAAGGCTAAAGCTAAGTTTTCAATGAAAACCGCTTTTACAAATAAACTAATATAATGTTCCACTGCTCGCCCCTTACGCTTTTGCTTCTACTTGGTCTTTCTTGAAGGTACGAAGTACCCAGATGAATAAACCAATAATGAAGAATGCACTCGGTGGTAAAATCAATAGACCCATTGGTTGATACCAGCCACCATTTTGTACTAATGGGATAATATCAACACCGAATAGTGAACCTTTACCGAATAACTCACGGATGAAACCAACAGTTAGTAGTACTACTGAGTAGCCTAAACCGTTACCGATACCATCTAAGAAAGACATTAACGGTGGTGACTTCATTGCGTATGCTTCAGCACGACCCATTACGATACAGTTTGTAATGATTAGACCAACGAATACTGAAAGCTCTTTAGCAGTTGCATAAGAGAATGCTTGCAGTACTTGGTCAACAACGATTACAAGTGATGCGATGATCGTCATTTGCACGATAATACGTACAGATGATGGGATGTGGTTACGAATTGACGAAATAAACAAGCTAGAAAACGCAGTTACTAGTGTCAATGCGATTGACATGATTAGTGCATTTTTTAAGCTTGATGTTACCGCTAGCGCAGAACAAATACCAAGTACTTGTAATGCGATCGGGTTATTTGCGAATACCGGGCCAAATAGGACCGACTTCATTTCTTTAGTATCAGCCATTATTTCAACGCTCCTTCACGTACTTTCGCAAGGAATGGACCAAAGCCATGCTCGCCAGTCCAGAAGTCAACTGTGTGATCAACACCGTTTGAAGTTAATGTTGCACCAGAAAGACCATCGATTTGATGTTCGTTCTTCGCACCGCTCTTCATGATATTGATTGGTAACTCTTTACCTTGCCATTTAGCAGTCCATTGTGGATTTTGGATTTCACCACCTAGACCTGGCGTTTCGTTGTGCTTGAAGAAGTTGATGTTTTTAACTGTTTCACCATCGCTTTCAAGCGCTAAGAAGCCGTACATTACACCCCAAAGGCCATAACCTTGGATTGGTAGAATGATTGCGTCTGTAGAACCATCAGATTTCTTCGAAATATATACAGGTGAATTTTTTGTCATACGCTGAATACCAGCGATGTCTTTAATTCCTTCTGCTTTCAACGCAAAGCTACGAGCTTGGTCGAATTTTGTTTTCTCGAAGTCAAATGAGTTAGGATCAGCACCTTCAACAAACTCACCTGTGTTCATGTCTACAACACGTGCTTCAATTTTTGAGTTAAAGGTATCTGACACAGTACCTGATACTTCAATGCCTGCAGCCGCTAAGATATTGCGTTGAATATCTTGTGTTTTGTTAGCTTGCTGTAAAGGACGAAGCTGAACTGAAGCAAACGATACGATAATTGCACACACTAAACATAGTGCAACAACAACGGTTAGCGTTTTGCCGATTGATTCGTTATTACTAGACATTACGTGCCAACCTCCGCTTGATATTAGCTTGCACTACAAAGTGATCGAATAGTGGTGCAAATAAGTTAGCAAATAAGATTGCTAGCATCATACCTTCTGGGAATGCCGGGTTAACAACACGGATCATTACAACCATAAAGCCGATTAACGCACCGTAAGCGAACTTACCTTTGTCTGTGAATGATGCAGATACTGGGTCTGTTGCCATGAAGAACATACCAAATGCAAAACCACCAAGCACTAAGTGCCAGTGCCAAGGCATAGCAAATACAGCGTTAGTTTCTGAACCAATTGTATTTAGTAAGAATGCCGTTGCAACCATACCTAGGAATACACCTAGTACGATACGCCATGAAGCGATACGCACATAAATTAGGAATAAACCACCGATTAATAGTGCTAGTGTTGACGTCTCACCCATAGAACCTTGAATGAAACCGTAGAACGCATTCCACCATAACTCCATGTTGCTGTAATCAAGTGAACCAACAACAGCTTGGCCAAGCATAGTTGCACCAGAGAATGAATCTACTGCTGTCCATACTGTGTCACCTGAAATTTGCGCTGGGTATGCGAAGAATAAGAACGCACGACCGGCAAGAGCAGGGTTAAGGAAGTTACGACCTGTACCACCAAAGATTTCTTTAGCGATTACAACACCAAACGTAATACCTAGTGCAACTTGCCATAAAGGAATCGTCGCAGGTAGGATTAGTGCGAATAATACAGATGTTACGAAGAAACCTTCATTTACTTCGTGCTTACGCACTGAAGCAAATAGTACTTCCCAGAAACCACCCACAGCAAATGTTACTGCGTATATTGGTAGGAAGAAGCAGGCACCGTAAAACATTTTCGCGCCCCAACCAGAGTCAGCAGTTAATTCACCACCGAATAATTGGAACAGACCAACTTGCCATGTGTTTGCTAGTTCAAAACCTTGTGCTAAAGCACCTGCGGCCTGATGACCGATGTTGAACATACCAAAGAACATTGCAGGGAACGTCGCCATCCACACTAAAATCATCATACGTTTTAGGTCGATGTTATCGCGAACGTGTGTTTTGCCTTTATTTACATAACCAGGCGTGTAGAAAATAGTCGCTGCAGCTTCGTAAAGCGCATACCATTTTTCGTGTTTACCACCCGGTTCAAAATGCGGCTCAATATCTTCTAGAAATTTCTTTAAACCCATCTCTCTAGCCTTCCTTCTCGATCGTAGTCAAGCAATCGCGTAGGATTGAACCGTACTCGTATTTACCTGGACAAACGAAGGTACATAATGCTAAATCTTCTTCATCAAGCTCTAGCGCACCTAACGAAATAGCACCATCAAGATCACGTGCGATTAAATCACGTAATAATAGTGTAGGTAGGATGTCTAAAGGCATAACACGCTCATAGCTACCAATTGGAACCATGGCACGCTTCGAACCACCTGTTGAAGTCGTCATGTTAAATAGACGGCTAGGAGCAAGGTGAGATAAGAAGGTACGTGTTACTGAGAACTTGTTAGCACCTGGTGCGATCCAACCGAATAGCTCTTTTTCGCGACCTTCAAGTAATACAGATACTTGAACATGGTAACGACCTAAGAACGCGTGTGGACCTTGAGAGATAGCGCCTGATAATACAGAACCAGAAATTACACGGTTATCACCGTCTTCTAATTCACCAGCAACTAAATCATCTAAAGATGCACCTAGCTGAGTTTTTACTAAGCGTGGGTTTTTAACACGAGGACCAGCAAGCGAAACAACACGGTCTGTGAAGATTTCACCTGTTAGGAATAAATTACCAAACGCGATTACGTCTTGGTAACCTAAGTGCCAAACCTGCTTGCTTGCAGAAACTGGGTCTAAGTTATGAATGTGTGTACCAACAAGACCTGCCGGATGCTTGCCACCAAACTCATGTACTTCTACTTGAGGGATTGATGAACTAGGCACTTGGCTACCAGCTTGTTTACAAACAAATACTTTGCCGTCAGTTAAACGAGATACCACAGCTAAACCTGCTTCAAATGCTTGAGTGTTCTCAGCAATGATTACTGCAGGATCTGCAGCTAGCGGGTTAGTGTCGATTGCCGTTACAAAGATAGAGCTAGGATTTGCATCCAAAGCAGCTACTCTGCTGAATGGGCGAGCACGTAGTGCTGTCCATTGACCTGACTGAACTAGTACTTCTTTAACTTTTTCACGGTCTAAGCCCGAAAGCTCGTCGGCCTTAAAAGAGTCAAAGGTGATTTGCTCACTGCCATTAACTTCAATAACAACAGATTGCAGCACACGTTTAGCACCACGATTGATTTCTTTAACTACCCCAGAAGCTGGTGCAGTAAATAAGACGCCTGGGTTCTTTTTGTCTTCAAAAAGTACCTGGCCTTTTTTGACTTGGTCATCCACGCGAACATGCATGGTTGGACGCATACCAATATATTCTTCACCTAGCACAGCTACACGTTTGACGGCAGAACCGTCGTGAATAACTTGCTGAGGTGCGCCCTCTATCGGTAAATCCAGACCTTTTTTTATGTTGATCATACGCACTTGCATTACATTAACGGAAAGAAACTGAAAAATCGTACCAACCACGTCGCCATTTGATATGCTCAAGTTAAACTCTAAGTATCAAAGAATAGCCTGTTTAACACCCCAAACAAGCAACGCAGTAAACTCCTCACATATATTGCCCGAATTTTAACATCAATCAGGGTGACTATGCGAGAGCAAATATGAAATTTATACGACAGATACGGTTATTTAGACTACAAAAACCTTTTGAATAAAATTCAATATAGACCAAAGTGCTATTGATGATGTTTTATTTTCATCCAGAAACAAAAAAGTCGCTTAAAAAAGCGACTTTACAAAATCAAGTTTGTTCAGCGATTAATCGATCAGCTGTGAAATCGCAACATCAGGATTCACATCTTGCTCGTAATCTACACTCTCGATACCAAAACCGAATAAACGTAAAAACTCATTATGGTAACCCACGTAATCCGTTAATTCGTCAATTGTATCTGTATCCACTGTATCCCAAACATGTTGTACACGAGCTTGAACATCATCTTCTAACTCTTTGTAGTTTTGGAATAAATGACCACCTTCGTCAAAACGTGGTGTTTCACCGTAAAGGTTTTCAGTAAATAGTGAGTGAATTTGCTCAATGGTACCTTCGTAAGTACCGTCTGCTTTCATTACTTTGAATAAAGCAGAGATATATAAAGGCATAATTGGAATTGCCGAGCTTGCTTGTGTCACAACCGCATTTAATGAAGAAACATACGCTTCACCATTTAAGTCTTTTGTAGACTCTTTGATTGCTTGAGTTGCACGGTCAAGATCTTCTTTCGCTTTACCAATTGTCGCATGACCGTAAATTGGCCACGTTAACTCTTTACCTATATAAGTGTAAGCAGTCGTTTTGAAGTTATCAGCAAGTACATCTGCTTCTTTTAATGCGTCAATCCACATTTCCCAATCTTCACCGCCCATTACTTTAATTGTATTGTCGATGTCTTCTTGGCTTGCTGCTTCAACCGTTACTTCATCAATCACACGCTTTGAAGTGTTTAGGTTCTTCGTAGTGATATCTGAGCCAATAGGCTTAAGCGTAGATGAGTAAGTCTCACCTGTATTTGGATCAGTACGACGAGGTGAAGCAAGGCTGTAAACAACTAAATCAATTTTACCTAGATCAGCTTTGATAGTATCAATTGCTTTTTGCTTAATTTCGTTAGAAAACGCGTCGCCATTGATATTTTTAGACCATAAACCAGCTTCTTCAGCGGCTGCTTGGAATGCTGCTGTGTTGTACCAACCTGCAGAACCCGTTTTGCGTTCGCTACCTTCTTTTTCAAAGAAAATACCTAACGTTTTAGCACCGCCACCAAATGCAGCCGTGATACGTGATGCTAGGCCGTAACCTGTAGACGCACCTATCACTAATACATTCTTAGGTGCATTGCTCAGTGGTCCTTGCGCTTTCACATAATTAATTTGTTCTTGTACGTGCTCAGCACACCCTACTGGATGCGCGTTAGTGCAGATAAATCCACGAATTTTCGGCTTAATGACCATTGATCATCCTATATCTATCACAATAAAAATTAGCGCTAGTTTAAAGGCTAATAGTTAAAATACAGGTCTGATCAGTAAAACTTTTCAGACCCACGTAAATTTTTCGAGCTTAAAACACCCAAGTAACCAGCAGTCTAGAGTGACTGTCCTTCTAACTTTAGGTGACTGTCCTTCTAACTTTGAGTGACTGTCCTTCTAACTTTGAGGGACTGTCTTTCTAACTTTGAGTGACTGTCCTGCTAATTTAGTCGAACTTTGAGCCGCCTAAGCACTTTGGTGATTCAGGTGCCTGTCCATGTTGTTCACTGAACTCTTCGGGAGTAAATGTGTGAATCGCTAATGCATGAATGTGATTTGCTAATTCATCTTTTAATAGCTCATTAATTTGACGGTGACGGGCAAGTAAACGTTTACCTGCAAATTCTTCACTCACAACCACCACTTTAAAATGCGACTCAGTTCCACGACTATGCATATGGCTTTCATTGACAACATTCAGGTGTTTACATTCGATACCCGCAGCAAGCTTTTGCTCAATTTGTTGTTGCATTGACATGTGTCATAGACCTTTCATAAGAAAATAATTGCCAGCTACTATATCAAGGGCATGGCTCATTTTGCCAATGATTTTATATAATTGAACGAAAGGTAAGATTAATTCGAGGGTGTTTGAGTCTTTGCTGCTTCGGCAAACTATGCTGGTAATCGCGCTGGCTAAAACCATTCATGATTAAACAGCTACCACTTTGCAGCACAATGCTATATTGTTCATTTTTATATTTGTGCCTTATTTTAAATACACGTTCGGCCCCTAGTGATACAGACGCGATTGTTGGTTGCTCACCAAGTTCTTTCTCATCGTCACTATGCCAGCCCATACAATCATGACCATCTCGATACAAATTAACTAAAAGCGCATTAAATGGTATCTGCAAAGTTCTTGATAAGCGTACACGCATAGCATCAAGTACCTCAGGCCAAGGCTCAACGATTAATTTTGAACCCGAGTAACCATAATTTACGTTCTGATCAGCAATAAAGCATTGCAAACGCGGGATCACATGGCTTTTTCCGTACACTTTTATAGCCGGTTGCTGCCAATTGAGCTGCTGCTGAAGAAAGTAAAATAATTCGAGGCTTTTTTGCGCACTCAATGTATTGGCTTGGTAAGAAAACCCATCAGGTAGATGATTAGGGTTGGCGTTTGGCTGTTGCATGTTAGAATTTACCTATACATTAATACTTTCGTAAAATCATGATGACCACCCAAGCACAGCTCGGTGATAACACCTATACCCTAGAACGCTTTCCGTTAGATCAAAAAAATCGCAGTCTTCAAGCATGGGACTCTGGCGATGAATATCTTGTCAATTATGTACAAGAGCACTACCCAGATGCAAATTCAATCCTGATACTCAATGACAGCTTTGGCGCTTTAGCCTGTGCCTTTAATACGTTAACAGTTTATTCAGTTAACGACTCGTATATTGGTCATCAAGCTACCCGTTATAATTTACAAGTCAATGAGCTATCGAGCGAATCACTAACACAGTTGAACTCTTTAGCTGCGTTACCTAATCAGGTTGATTTAGTGATATTAAAAGTGCCACGCAATTTAGGCTATCTTCAGCATCAACTTGCCGCAATCAGTACGGCTTTACCTGCCGATATCGACGTCATTGCAGCGGGTAAAACGAAAGACATTCATAACTCAACTATAAAGGCTTTTAGTCAGTATATCGGTGAAACATCAACCAGCTTAGCGGTTAAAAAGTCCCGTTTAATTATCAGTAAAACCAGTGGTCTTAATAAAGTAGCCCCCTTTCCTGTTAACTGGCCACTTGAAGGCAGTGAATTTGAAATTCAAAATCATGCCAATGTATTTTCTCGGGACTCATTAGATATCGGCGCGCGCTTTTTCTTTAACTATTTGCCACAAACAAGTAAAGCCCGCAGCATCATTGATTTAGGCTGTGGTAATGGCGTTGTTGGGTTGATGACTCTCAAACGTTGCCCTAAAGCCCATGTAACCTTCGTTGATGAGTCCTACATGGCCGTTGAATCTGCCAAATTGAACATAACTCACAATTTACCTGAGCAATTAGACCAGTGTGAGTTTGTTCAAAACGACTGTTTAACCGATTTTCAACCTGACAGTGTTGACCTTGTTTTATGTAACCCACCATTCCACCAAGCGCAAGCGGTCACCGATCATATCGCTTGGCAAATGTTCAAACAGGCAAAACAAACATTAAAGCACGGTGGTGAATTAAGAATTATTGGTAATCGTCATCTAGACTATCATGAAAAGTTAAAACGCATGTTCGGCAATTGTAAGCTATTAGGATCTAATAAAAAGTTTGTCGTACTAAGTGCTACAAAGAATAATTAATGGAGCTAACTAAATGAAAAAAATACTTCCTTTATGCTTGCTAGCCGCCCTATCTGCGTGTAGCAATCAGCCAAATCAGTTAATTTTGAACCCCGTTTATCAAGGCGGGAAAATTTCAACTATTAACAGTAATGTTAGCACCAGCGTAATTGACTTACGTGGTGACAATGTGACTCTTAAAATCATTGGTTCAGACAAAGTAAAAACGCTTGCAAGCCCTGGAATAGCTGATTCTGTGAAAAGTGCCTTAGACAGTGCTCTGAGCCGAAATGGTGCAAACATTTCAAACTTAGCAACTACACGTTTTGAATTAGATATTCATAAGTTGCAAGCAACTGTCACCGAAAAGATGATGACGCACAGTAGTGCTGCAAATGTGGAGTTTGGTTTAAGAGTGATTAAAAGTACAAGTAACTTTAGTAAGATATACCGCGGCAACGCAAATCTTGAAGGACCACTCAGTCATGACCGTGCAAAAATAGAAGGTCAACTTAATAAGTTGACTGAACAGGTTATAACACGCATTGTATCTGACCCAGAATTAATCGCCTATTTAGAAGGTTAACCATGAAACGCATTTTATTACTTAGTTTTTTATTGTTTTTTGCTCACAGTTCATTCGCAGCGACTGAAGGTAAGTTTATTCAAAAAGACAATATGTTTCCACGCGTAGAAATTGTCACTACGCTTGGCAGTATTGTGGTCGAAATGGATCGTTCACGCGCACCAATCACAGTAAATAACTTTCTAACTTACGTTGCCGATGGTAGCTATCAAGGTAGTGTATTTCACCGTGTTGAACGTGATGAAGACAACGAACGTGATTTTGTAATTCAAGGCGGTGGTTACGATAAAGACTACGATGGTCTGTACGAAGGTGAACCTATTTTCAATGAAAGTGGCAACGGGTTAAAAAACGATATGTATAGTATCGCAATGGCATATCAAGACCGTAAACCACACTCAGGTACGCGTCAATTCTTCTTTAATATGGACGACAACGACCATCTTAATCCAGGTCGTGATTGGGGCTTTGCTGTATTTGGTATGGTCATGGATGGCTACGAAACTCTAGACAAAATCATGCGTGTCGAAACTGCTTTCAATGAAAAAATTGGTTACAGCTTTGTACCCAAAGATCCTGTTGTTATCTTAAACGTAAAAGTGCTTGACGCTAATCAATAATAAATAGGGGCGCACGCCCCTTAAACTGGCAACACTATGACAAAAACCCTTTCTTTTTCAGAGTATTTCTCATACTTCAAAGATAAACGTTTAATTAATATTTTTATTTTTGGTATTAGCAGCGGCTTTCCGTGGGTATTGATTGGCTCTGTCATGTCGGCCTGGCTAAAAGATGAAGGCCTAAGCCGCAGCATGATTGGGTTGTTTGGCATCGTGTTTGGTGCATATAGCATTAACTTTTTATGGTCACCGCTCGTTGACCGTGTAAAGTTACCCTTTTTATTTAACTGGCTAGGCCAGCGCCGTAGCTGGATTTTACTCTGCCAGTCAGTCATTTTTATTGGAACCTTTTCGCTTGCAGGGCTCGATATCAAAGCCAACCTTTGGTTTGCTGCCGCACTGTGTTTAGTGATTGCAATAGCATCTGCAACTCAAGACATTGCTATTGATGCATTTCGTATCGACACTTTGGCAGAAAATGAGAGCCATAAAGCCACCGCAGCGGCAGCAATGGCAACCTCAGGTTGGTGGAGCGGCTATGCTCTATTAGGCGCCCTACCGTTTTATATGGCCGACATTCCTTCAATTGATTGGCCACAAGTTTACTTTTTCCTATCTGTCGTGATGCTGCTATTAATGAGCAGCGTATTTTGGGCTAAAGAACCAGAATCAAATCGCGATGCAGTTCAAGCAGAGCTTGAGCAAACCTATCAACAAAAGCTGGCTGGTAGTACGCAAACTCGCTTTGCTAAAGTTATTGCATGGCTTGCTGTAACCGTTTTTGATCCTTTTAGAACCTTCTTCGCCCGTAACGGGGTAAAAACAGCATTGGCTTTATTAGCTTTTATTTTCTTATTTAAAATCGGCGAGGCCTTCTTAGGGCGAATGTCTATCGTGTTTTATAAAGAAGTGGGCTTCTCGAATAGCGATATTGCTACCTTCTCAAAAGTAGGTACGGCAGTACTTACTATCGCTTTCACCTTTCTAGGTAGTTTGTTTAACCAACGATATGGCATTGTTAAAGGCTTATTTATTAGTGGTATTGCGATGGCAGCCTCAAATCTCGCCTTCGCTTGGATTGCTATAGCAGGCCCTAAATTGAGCCTTTACGCGTTTGCAATCATTATTGATGGTTTTACACAGGCTTGGTCTCTCGTTGCCATGGTGGCGTTTATATCTATGCTTTGCGACCGAGCATTTAGTGCCACTCACTATGCGCTACTTGCATCATTAGGTAATTTAGGTAGAACTTTACTTTCAAGTTATAGCGGCGTGGTCATTGATGACTGGTTAGGAGGAAATTGGGCGATGTTCTTTGTACTGACAGCACTTATGGTTTTACCTTCATTAATTTTCTTATTTTTAATTAGGCATAAGCTTTATGCACTAGAAAACAACTATCATCAAAGGGATTTAACAAGTTAGATACGAAAGTAATTTTAGAGGAGAGATAAATGGTGAAATTTTAATAGCGCCTCCCTGCACTATTTGTATTACTTTAGCAGTGTTATTTCACCACAAAGCACTAAAAAATTATGCGTCTTTTAGTAAATTAAGACCTTCGTACGGGTCAACTTCTAAAGCATCACAATAACGTATGAACTCAATAACATCTAGTCGACGTTCTTGGTTTTCAATTTTACCGATAAAAGAATGCGGCGTACCTAAAACCTGCGCAAGGCTACGCATTGTGTGACCTTTCTCGTGGCGTTTAGTTTTAAGCCATTTCGTTAATTTCGAGTTTTCTTCAGAAGAAACTGTTTTACCCATCATAAAATACATCTCCTACTAGATGATTTAAATTAATAAACTTAAGAGTGAAATTTGCCCGTCTCACTCTTGGATACATTATATACTAATAATTTTCACTTTGAATTATTAATTATACAAATGTCCACTTTTTAGGTATGGACCTTATTAGTATACATGTCTTAGTGTAGCTAAAATTAAAGCATGTGCTCTATAGTTAACTGGTTAACTGTACCAAAAAATTGATCAATTGGAAGTCAAACAAGATGAAAGTATCGCTTTAAATTCTGCATATTTATGCTTAAAGTGTACGTAAATACTGAAAAAGGCTAAGAAATGTTTCGTATATTATTTTTGTTGCCAATTGTACTGTGTGTAGCATGGTACCTATTTTTAAAACACAATCGAGTACCAATTAAGCAAGGTAAAAATGGCTTTGTATACATTTTGGTCGCATCAGCGTTAGTTTTAGGCTTCTTTTTACTGATGATTAAAGTGACCCAACACTAGGGTCACTCATTTTTAATTAATCGGTAACGAATTTACCTATTACTATCTACGACGATCTCGCAGCATTAACAAACACGGTGTAAGCACAAGTGTCAACACCGTGGCAAATGTTAAACCACCCGCAACGGCTGTTGCCAATTGCACCCACCACTGAGTAGATGGCGCACCAAAATCAATGTGACGGTTAAATAAATCAATATTCACTTGGAGTACCATTGGCATCAATCCCAAAATGGTGGTAACAGTCGTTAGCAATACCGGACGCAAACGCTGTGCACCGGTTCGCAAAATCGCATCTTTGGCAGCCAGACCTTGGCTTCGTAAAACATTATAGGTATCAATCAATACTATATTGTTATTAACCACAATACCTGCAAGCGAAATAACCCCAATACCTGACATCACAATACCAAACGGTTGCTGTAATACGATTAAACCTAAGAACACACCCACAGTTGAAAATAGCACAGCACTTAAAATCAAAAATGCTTGATAAAAGCTATTAAATTGCGTCACCAAAATGATACCCATCACAAATAGAGCAACCACAAAAGCCTGCTCAAGAAAGGCTTCTGATTCATCTTGATCTTCAGTTTCACCACGCACTTTAATTTTCACGCGAGGGTCTAATCCTTGCTCTTCTAATTGCGCTTGTAAGCGCGGCAATGCCTTGGCAAGTTGTTCACCCGGCTTCATGTCTGCATTAACGGTAACAACGCGCTGAGAATCTACACGACGGATAGTATCGACTTTAGGCGCTGCTTGACGCTCAACAAAGTGACTAATTGGCACTTGCCCGTGCATGGTTTTTACACGTAACGTTTCAAGACGTCCTAAATCACGTTTGTCATGGGGGAAACGTACGCGAATATCAATCTCGTCATCCACATCATCTGGACGGTATTCCCCTAATTTCAAGCCATTGGTAATAAGCTGAACATTTGCCCCTAACATACTGGCATCGGCACCAAAACGAGCGGCATCAGAACGATTCAATTTAAGTTGCCACTCAATGCCCGGTTTTGAAGCACTGTCATCAACATTTCGAAACGCGCCATCATTCTCGATAGCTTGCCTTACTCGCTTAGCTTCACTGTTAAGCACATCAACAAACCGAGAGCTCAGCTCAATGCTTAGCGCTTTACCACCACCTGGGCCGTTTTCATCTTTACGAAGTTCAATTTCTACACCGGCATAACTTGCCGTGATTTCGTTAACTTGGCTGATAATATCTTCTGCGGGCGGACGCTCATCCCAATCTTTTAGATTCATTCTAAACGTGCCTACTTGATCTTTACCACCAGTACGGGCATACAGAGTTTTTATACCTTCCACTTTTAGGATGCGCGACTCAATATCTTTCATGATCACGTCTTTTTCAAAGATGGATAAGTCACTGTAAGAACGTACTTTGATATTGACGCCATTTGGCTCAACATCAGGAAAGAACTCAACGCCAAGGTTAGAAATAGCAAAGGCAAAAAACACCATAATAGAAAACACGATTGCAGCAGCAAGGCTCCACCAAGGACGCTCTGTTGCATAATCAAGTACTCGAATATAACGCCCTAGCATCCCTTTAATTTGTGTTAAATCGCCAGACTCTGCTAACTCTAAATCATGTTTTTGCTGCTCAGAAAGCGGCCTTGATTTACCTATTAGTCCACCAATAGTTGGTACAAACACCAGTGCCATAAGTAATGACGCAGACAAAGTAGCAATAAGTGTAATCGGCAAGTATTTCATAAACTCGCCCATCATTCCCGGCCAAAATATCAGCGGGGCAAAGGCCGCTAATGTTGTTGCCGTAGAGGCGATAATTGGCCATGCCATTCGTTCTGCAGCCAGTTTATATGCAACCTTGCGCGGTTTGCCTTCACTCATTGCTCTATCAGCAAACTCACTAACAACAATTGCGCCATCCACCAGCATACCGACAGCCATGATGAGCGCAAAGAGCACCACGATATTCACCGTTAAACCAAACACAGAGATCACTAAAATCCCCGTTAAGAATGAACCGGGAATGGCAATACCCACTAAAAATGCCGTGCGCGCACCAAGTACCGCCACAATAACGATAACCACCAATAATACAGCAGACAGCACATTATTTTGCAGATCAGAAAGCATCATCTTTACGTCTTTTGACATGTCGCCGGTGTAATCAACGCGTATATGATCAGGCCATATTTTCTTGGCCTCATTGACCACTTGCTTCACTTGTTCGACCGTATCAATAATATTTTCACCAGCACGTTTTTTTACTTCCAGCGAAACCGCATGGCGGCCATTAATACGTGCGATTGAGGTTGGGTCTTTATACGCTCGACGAATTTTTGCTACGTCCATAAAACGTACCACCCTATCGCCAACGACTTTCACGGGTTGCTCCATGACATCCTGAATCGTCTCAAACACGGATGGGATTTTTACAGCAAAGCGTCCTTTACCAGTATCAAGTGTACCTGCAGCAACTAAGCGGTTGTTATTTGATAGCAGTTGAATGATGTCACTCGGTTCTAAGCCATAAGAAATCATCGCCAGTGGATCGACCTCAATTTCGACCATGTCCTCGCGATCACCACCTACATCAACTTCTAATACGCTAGAAATGCTTTCTAGTTCATCTTTAAGATTACGAGCAAGGGTTAACAAACCTCGCTCTGGCGCATCACCGGATAAGGTTAATGTAATAGTCGGTTGCTCGTCTTCCATCAAGATTTCATGAACTTCTGGTTCTTCTGATTCAGAAGGCAGTTTCGCCTTAGCTAAGCTGACTTTATCTCGCACATCAGCTAAGGCTTCTTTGGGATCCATACCCGCGATAAATTCAAGGGTCACAGAGGCATGCCCTTCACTTGCCACCGCTGACATTTCTTTTACGCCTTCAATCGAGCGGAGCTCAATCTCCATTGGCCTAACTAATAGCCGCTCAGCATCTTCAGGGGAAATACCGTCATGAATAATCGACACATAAATAAAAGGAATGGTGACATCAGGATTCGCTTCTTTAGGGATGGTTTGATATGTCACCCACCCCGAGATCAGCAACAAGATGAAAATAGATAAAACTGTACGCGTGTGAGTCAACGACGCTTCGATTAAGTTTTTCATACTTAGTTGCTCGTAGCTTCAGTAAACACGGGCTCAACTTTATCACCGGCACGCACAAAACCTTGACCAAGGGTAATGACATTTGCTTGTTCGCCTAAACCCCAAAGCCAAACCCCCTGCTCGGTACTTTTAGCCAGATTCACCGGTTTAAACTCAACAATATTATCGTCATTCACGACTTTTACGCCGATATTACCTTGCTCATCAAGGGCCATAAAAGCTGGGCTTAATAACATTGCAGGCTCAGTTGGCAACTCAATATTAAGCTGAGTCGAAAAACCTGCTTTATATTTCATTCCTGGGTTTTCAAACGCCGCTTCGATGCGAAATGTATTCGTGCTGTCATCAGCAACAGATGCAATATAACGAATACGACCAGGATAGGTTTTGTCATTTAAAACATGAGCAAAAGTAGCTTGCCCGACTTCTAAGCCTTGCACTTCTTTTTGGGTTGCATCGGCTCTAACAATTAACGGGTCTAAATCAGCGAGCTGTAAAATAGGGTCGCCTATGCCAACATAATCACCAATTTCGACTAAACGTTTGTTAATAACGCCATCAAAAGCAGCGCGTACTTCAGTGCGCTCTAGTTTTAATTCAAGGCTAACTAAGGTTGCTTTAGCCTGTTGCAACATAGCTTGCGCTTGCATGGTTAATACTTTGTTCTGTAAACCTTGCTGATTTAGCTTAAGGGCGCCTTCGTATTCAGTTTGATACTGTGCCACTAAGGCTTCTGCTGATGTAATTTGGGCGGCTAAATCAGACTTATCGAGGCGTAAAATAACCTGTTCTTGTTTTACAAACTGACCTTCTTCAACCAAGATTTCGAGTACTTGTCCTGCTTGCCTAGCGCTAATATTTGCGATTTTGTCAGGCTCTGATTTACCGTAAAAGGTCAGGTTTTTATTTATTTTCTTAGCAACTAATGACATCACCTGCACTTTAGGCAAGCGCTCTTGGGCTTGTTCTTTACTTTGCTGCGCGTTTTGATCTGCTTTGCTATCGCCGGATAGCATCCACAATATAATCACCAAAACAATGGCGATAGCTAAAATATAGGGTTTCTTTTCTATTGTTGTAGTTATATTTGGCAACGCAAAATTCCTTCTAATAATGCGTAAAATTTAGCAGAGGCAGGATATTATGAGAAGTTAAAGCAATAAAAAAGCCACATCAAGTGGCTTTCATAAATAATTAAACGCTGAAGCTGGCTCCGCAACCACAGGTTGTAGTTGCGTTCGGGTTATTCACAAAAAAGCGAGCCCCTTCAAGGCCTTCTGTGTAATCAACGGTACCATCAACTAGGTATTGAATACTCATAGGGTCAACAACTAGCGTTACACCATTTTTAACAATTTCTAAATCGCCAGGGTTAGCTTTTTCATCAAAAGTAAAACCATATTGGAAACCTGAGCAACCACCACCTGTAACGTATACACGTAGCTTTAGATCAGGATTTTCTTCTTCCTCGATTAACTGTTTAACGCGAACAGCTGCTGCATCGCTGAACTTGATTGGCAACTCATCTGACATACCAAAACCCTCAAAACCTATAATGGTCGCAATTATCTAATACCCGAGTATTTTAATCAAGTATCGCCTCCCATTGAAAATATTTTAGTATAGGATTGGCTAACATATTCGCATTGAACTAACATTTAATTGTAGTACTTTTTACCCATGTAAAAGTTATGCGATGAGGGACCATCACAGTGATAGATCATTTAAAGCTGCATTTCATTAGTCCAAGCTTAACTAGCTCGCAAACAATCCCTGCGCAGTACGATAGTTTACTCGTTTGCTTATCCGTACTTACTGCGGTCTTTGCTTCTTACATTTCATTTTTACTATCAGCAAAAATTAAAAGCTCTCAATTAAAAAATGAAAGCCTTGTATGGACTTTGTTAGCATCGTGCTTTTTAGGTATTGGTATCTGGGGTATGCATTTTGTAGGTATGCTCGCCTATAAACTTCCTATCGCTGTTGAATACAACATCACGGTCACTTTGATCTCTATTTTGCCAAGCGTTTTTGCAAGTTATATTGTTCTTTCCCCCACTATTGGGCGTGGCAAAGGGCTAGTTTTTCGAAGTGTACTTATGGGGGCTGGTATTGGTTGTATGCACTTTATTGGCATGATGGCAATGATGATGCCAGCCCACATGGCCTATGAACCTTGGTTATTTTCATTATCGATTTTAGTCGCAATTGTTCTTTCTGGCATTGCACTATGGATTAATGATTTTAGAAATGAGCGTGAGGTAAACCAAACACGTATAAACATTCTCGTTGCAGTCATTATGGGGAGTGCTATTTCAAGCATGCACTACATTGGTATGATTTCAATGACTGTATTTGAGACTGATTATACCATTTATACATCTGGCCATGATAACGCTGCGCTTGCAAAATTAATTATATCCGTCTTATTAGCCCTAAGTCTGTTTGTATTAGGAATTGTCGAACTTAGAGCACGAAGTTTACTATCAGCCAAACTTGAAGCAGTGCTGAATACAGTTCAAGATGTCGTTATTAGCTTCAATAATGTAGGAGTAATTGAATTCGCTAACCCAGCAGTTCTTCCTGTTTTTGGCTATGAACCAACCCACCTAATCGGTAAACATATCCACACTTTAATCCCAAAACAATCATCGCAGTTAGATGAGATATTCTGCGACCCACAGCAAAAAAAAGAAAACGTGAGTACAAATAAGAGCCGCCTATTAAAGGGGTTACGTAAAGATAAATGCTACTTTCCTATCACTCTCACAATTAGCTCCATTGGCAAAAAAGAAGCGGGCTCTTACGTTGCAACTATTAAAGACCTAAGCGACATTCAAAACCAAGAAGCGTTTACACAAACAATTTTCGATAACTTACCTATTATGCTGTTCGTAAAAGAGGCCGAGCATCTAACATTTAGCCATGTCAATAAAGCAGGTGAGCAACTTTTAGGTAAAACTAAAGAGCAACTCATTGGCTTAAATGACTTTGATATTTTTAGCGATGAGGACGCCGTGAATTTTATTCAAACAGATAGGGATGTACTAAAAAGTAACGAAACACTTTTTGTAACTGAGAAGCCTATGACCATAAATGGTCGAACGCATTATCTTCGAACCAGAAAGCTCGCAATTAGAGACGCTCAAGGAAAAGCTCGCTACTTACTGGATGTATCTGAAGATGTTACTGAATTAAAACAAGCAAAAACAGATCTTGAGAACTTACATCAACGGATGTCAATGGCTGCAGATGCAGCACACATTGGAATTTGGGAGTGGAACTTTGAAACCAATGAATTAATCTGGGATGACTGGATGCATACCTTGTTCGAAATTCCAAAAACATCTTTTAAAGGCAATTACTCAACATGGGCGAGCACCTTACACCCAGATGATTATGAGGACGTTACAAATAAGCTCAAGCTTTCGATACTAAACAATGAAGAATTTCATGCTGAGTTTCGTATCGTTTTATCTTCTGGCAGAACTCGCTATATCAATGCCGACGGAAGAATCTACGGAAAACGGATGATCGGCGTCAATTTTGATATTACCAAGCGGGTTTTGGCTGAACAACAGATACGAATGTTGGCACAAACAGATCATCTTACCGGTCTTGCAAACAGAAGCGCTTTAAGTAAGTTTATTAATCATGAGTTTGACCGTGTTGAACGCACAGGTGGTAAGGTTGGTTGTTTATACTTTGACCTTGACAAATTTAAGCCCATCAATGACACCCATGGTCATTTAGTTGGTGATTTCGTGCTTGTTGAAATTGCTAAACGGTTACTTGAAACAGCCCGAAAAACAGATTGTGTTGCACGCATTGGGGGTGATGAATTTGTCATAGTCATTACTGATATAGAAAATCAAAATCAGATTGAGCGAGCTCTAACACGTTTTATTAACTCAATATCAACGCCAATTGCATCTGAGGTGGGTTATTTAAATGTAGGCGCAAGTGTTGGTTATGCTTTATATCCTGATGATGCAAAATCACTTGACGACTTATTAAATAAAGCTGATGAGCGCATGTACAAGCAAAAACATAACTCTCCTATGACAGTGATAAGTATGCAACCATAACCTTGGCTCAGTCATTAAATATTATAATCAGCTCGATTTTCCCAAAAAGAAGATAAAAATATAAAATGCCAACGACTTAGTGAGTTTGATTTGGTAAACTGCGGCTCAAAAGTGCTGTGAGGAAATATGCGTGTGGCTTGAGAGACTAAGACGTCGACTAGCAAAGCCTAAAACATCTGTGCAATTGTGCTTACTTGGTGTGAGTGCAGGGTTAATTGCGGCAGTGCTGATCATATTCTTTCGCCTTACGATCATGTTTTTCCAGAGCTTATTCTTAGAAAAGCCTGATGACTTTTCTACGCTTCCTACTCTTGAACGTGTTTTATTACCAGTCGGCGCAGCCTTATTAATTGCTCTTTTTGCAGCTTCAACTGGATTTAAACATTATCGACTTGGTATTCCATTTGTCATTCATCGAATAAAAAAATACTACGGTCATATGCCACTCTATAACACGGTTAACCAATTTGTTGGTGGTGCTTTAGCCTTGATCAGTGGTTTTTCGGTGGGCCGAGAAGGCCCGTCGGTACATATGGGTGCAACAGGTGCCAGTTTACTGGCCGATAAACTACACCTTCCACACAATGCAATGCGTACCCTCACCGGTTGTGGCGTTGCAGCCGGAATTGCAGCCTCATTTAACACCCCACTTGCAGCCGTTATCTTTGTTATGGAGGTGGTGCTTAGGGAATATAAAGTGCATATTTTTGTGCCCATTATGCTCGCTGCGGTTACTGGTGCTTTAGCCACTCAGTTTGTATTTGGTGATGCTTCAGAGCTTGCGCTTATCACCATGAACCCATTGAGTGGCTGGCATTACCCATTTTTAATCATATTTGGTATGGCACTAGGGGCTGTTGCCTATGCGTTTAACCAAAACTTGATGCTTATAATCCGCACTTTTAAACCGCTTAGCATGTTTCCTCGCCTATTACTGGCAGGGTTAATTGCAGGGTTAATTGCTTATATGGTTCCTCATGCAATGGGTTCAGGTATGAGCGCCATCACTATTGCTATTGAATCACCAGATGATGTGCAGTTTTTAACAACCATCTTGATTGCCAAATTACTCGCCACCTTATTTGCTATTGGTTTAGGTATTCCAGGTGGGATCATCGGCCCTGTTATTGGGCTTGGGGTATTAATGGGCACCTTAATGGCCTTCTTTGCGCAGTTTATTAGCCCAGGAGTAGATATCACAGGTACCTACAGCATGCTTGGCATGGCAGGGTTATTGGCCGCTACATTACACGCACCACTTGCTGCACTCACTACGGTTATGGAGTTGACCTCAAGCCCCGAGATCATTGTGCCAGCCATGTTGGTGATCTCAACGGCTTATGTCACAGCATTACAGTTTTTTGGTAACCGCTCTATTTTTATGCAGCAACTTGACTTCCAAGGGCTTGAGTATCAAATATCGCCTGCCACAGAAGCATTACAAAAAGTGGGCGTGATGGATGAAATGGATGAGCAGTTCAAACTGCTTTACAGTGACGACAAACAACAAATTAAAGAATCGCTCGATGCCCTTGATAGCCAAACCCCGCTGATTGTTCATGATGAAGAGAATGGCTATCGTCTTGCTGAATATGATTTAAGTTTGATGTCTGACCAAGAAAGTAACATCAAATATGTCAGCCTTGCCGGCCTTAGTAGCCAAGCAACATTAGCCGATGCTTTTGACTTACTAAAAGATAAACGCAGCGGTGCGGTGTATATTTACAACCTACTTGATAACCAACAGATTATGGGCCTTTTGCGTTGGGACCAAATCAGACATATTCTTACCATACGCAATAGTTTGTTATAACAATTAAAATGGATGCTTAAATGACTGCGCTATTAGTTTATAAAACCTTCCACGTATTTTTTATGATTGCTTGGTTTGCCGGTATTTTTTACCTGCCACGTCTTTTTGTTTACCACGCAATGAGTGAAGAAAAAGCCTGTAACTCAATGCTGAAAGTAATGGAACGCCGCTTACTGTTTTTTGTGACGCCATTTGCCGTTTTAACATTGGTGTTTGGCGTACTGACCATTTTTGAATATGGTCGAGACTGGTTTAGATACAGCATGTGGCTGCACTACAAACTGGTGTTAGTAATTATCCTTTATATTTATCATGGCTATTGCTTTAAATTACTGGCTGACTTTAAGCATGATCGCAATACTCGTAGCGATCGTTTTTATCGAATTTTTAATGAAGTTCCGGTACTCATCCTTTTAGCTATAGTGGCACTGGCAATTATTAAACCTAACTTATAATTTGCTGCTGTGATCGCTAAAAATTTGCTATAGTACTGCGCAAATTTATGCGGCCTCCCATACCGAGTGCCAGCGCCCTATAAATATGATTAGGAACAAACCCCATGCTAAGTTTCCAAGGTGAAAATATCCTGTCGGTCAATCAGCTTGACCGAGATTGTATTGAACGTATTTTTGCAGTTGCTAAGAAAATGGAGCCTTATGCTAAAAAGCAAAAGCGCACCAATGTTTTAGAGGGCGCAATTTTAGCGAACTTGTTCTTTGAACCAAGCACGCGTACTCGCGTAAGTTTTGGTACAGCATTTAACTTACTAGGTGGTTTGGTTCGTGAAACAACGGGTATGCAAAGCTCGGCGCTTGCAAAAGGTGAATCGTTATATGATACCGCTCGCGTTATCTCAGCGTATGCAGATGCAGTCGCAATGCGCCACCCTGACACAGGCTCTGTTGCTGAGTTTGCCACTGGGTGTGACGTGCCAGTGATTAATGGCGGTGACGGCCCAAATGAGCACCCAACACAAGCCCTACTGGACTTACTAACAATTGAGCGTGAGCTAGGTCGTTTCAACCAAAGTATCGACGGTATGCACATTGCCCTAGTAGGTGATTTAAAATACGGCCGTACTGTGCACTCTTTATCTAAATTACTTTGCCATTATAAAGACGTTAAGTTCTCAATGGTGGCACCTGATGGCTTACAAATGCCAGATTACATTTTAGATGCTGTAGATAACGCAGGTCATAAAATTCAAGTAGTAGATAAAATGGAAGGCAACTTGGCCGCCGATATTGTTTATCAAACCCGTATCCAAGAAGAGCGCTTCCCTTCTCAAGAAGAAGCTAACAAATACCGTGGTGGTTTCCGTATCAGCCAAGCAATTTACAACGCACACTGTAAGCCAAACTCAGTATTGATGCACCCACTCCCTCGTGACAGCCGTTTAGAGGCAAACGAGCTAGATAACGATTTAAATAGCAACGACAACCTAGCAATTTTCCGCCAAGTGCAAAATGGCGTGTTAATTCGCATGGCGTTGTTTGCTCTAACCTTAGATGTTGCCGACAAAGTTGAGCAATATGAAGTCGACGTGCCTTGGTTTAGCCGTAAACGTAATAGCTAACTTGCTTCGTTTTGGGCTCTTTGAGCCCTCGCAAACCAACTCATTTAACGTGACAACCCAATAGGACTATTCATGACAATTAGCCAAGATCTTTTTAATCGCGCGCAAGAATCAATCCCAGGCGGTGTTAACTCACCAGTTCGTGCCTTCAATGGCGTTGGCGGTACTCCTTTATTCATCACTAAAGCTGAAGGCCCTTTTACCTTTGATGCTGATGGTAACCGTTATATCGATTACGTTGGTTCATGGGGACCCATGATCATGGGCCATAACCACCCAGCTATTAAGCAAGCGGTATTAGAAGCCGTAGAAAATGGCTTAAGCTATGGTGCGCCAACCGAAACTGAAATCTTAATGGCCGAAAAAGTAAAAGAGCTAGTACCATCAATCGAAAAAGTACGTATGGTAAGCTCAGGTACTGAGGCAACAATGAGTGCAATTCGCTTAGCACGTGGTTTCACTGGCCGTGACAAAATCTTAAAGTTTGAAGGCTGTTACCACGGTCATGCAGACTCACTACTAGTAAAAGCAGGCTCAGGCGCACTGACTATGGGTGTACCAAACTCACCAGGTATTCCTGAAGACTTTGCTAAGCACACATTAACTGTGTCGTTTAATAACCTTGATGAAGTAAAAGCAATTTTCGCAAAATATGCTGACGACATCGCTTGTATCATCGTTGAGCCAGTTGCTGGCAACATGAACTGTATTCCACCTGTACCAGGCTTCTTAGAAGGTCTGCGTGAGGTGTGTGATGAATACAAATCTGTGCTTATTTTTGATGAAGTAATGACAGGTTTCCGTGTTGCTTTAGGTGGCGCACAAGCTTACTACAACATCAAACCAGACCTAACCTGTTTAGGTAAAGTGATCGGTGGCGGTATGCCAGTAGGTGCTTTTGGTGGTAAGAAAGAAATCATGGATTACATCGCACCTGTTGGCCCAGTTTATCAAGCAGGTACATTATCAGGTAACCCAATTGCCATGGCAGCCGGCTTAAAATCTTTAGAGCTATTAAGTGCTGAAGGCCTGCACGATGAGCTTGAAGCAAAGAGCAAAGCAATTTGTGAAGGCTTTGAAGCCGCTGCGAAAAAAGCAGGTATTGCACTTACAACAAACTACGCAGGTGGTATGTACGGCTTCTTCTTTACTGATAAAGAAAAAGTAACTAGCTACCAACAAGCGACTGAGTGTGATTTAGAACGCTTCAAAAAGTTCTTCCACTTAATGCTAGAAGAAGGTGTTTACCTAGCTCCTTCAGCATTTGAAGCAGGCTTTGTGTGCGCTGAACACTCTGAAAAAGAGATCAACGACACCATTGCAGCCGCAGAGCGCGCATTCGCGAAGCTGTAAAAAGCTATTATTTTGAAAAAGCCCTCACATGAAAGTGTGAGGGCTTTTTTTATTTGAATGAAAATATCTTATTTTTCGGTCTATTCTTTTTATACTAGTATTGTTTAGCGAGAAAACTGTGAATAGACTCATAACTCCTGCTGTTAATTTAATGGCACAACTTAAGTACAAACATAAAATTACTTTATTGTTTAGTTTATTAGTTTTTCCTCTGTGTCTGAGCTTATTTTTTCTAATAAGTCTGTTAAATGAAAATATCCAAGTTTCAAAACAACAATACAAAGGCATCAATAGTTACCGCTTGCTGTTATCGTATCTTGTCGATAACAAGCAACAAGCCATGCTGAATTCCGCCCAAACTTTAGGTTATGCTCACAATGCATCGAGTGAAGAAAACATACTTGAAACAGTATCAATTGAGTCGCAATTAGCTGTTAGTCAAAACCTCACTATTAACTATTTAAATCGTACTTTAGTCACCCATTTGCCTAACTTGATTTACCATCTTAATAGCACCTACCAAAGTGCTGAAAAAGTATTAAATCAAGGTAAGTTTACGCCAGAAAGCTTTATTGCTTTATCAAACCAAATTAAAGCGATACCCGAGTTATCTGGGCAATTTAAAGATGCGTTATCCATCGCCTTCCAACAAGACAATAAAATAAAAGAGCAACTATCTCCTAGTGCTGAAACATTACTAGAAAACATATCTCAGTTCTCGCAACAAGTTAACCAAAGGCTGTTGGAGCCTGATACGATAGAATTAAGCAAAGCACAATTTTTGAGCCTTAAAGCGAATCTAAACCAAAGTATAGATGAGTACATTGCTGACACTGAGCCAGCCCTTACGAGTATCATTAGTTATAAGCTAAACAATGAACAATTCATTTTGTACCTTGTTATCGCTGCGGCTCTATTATCTTTAATAATAGCCAGTTACTTGATGCTTGGATTTTATCGTTTAGTAGTTGATACCCTGAAGCTTTTTTCAGAAACCGCTAACAGTGCCGCGCAAGGTAATATCTCTGCTCGTTTAAAGTTAACAGGTAAAGATGAGTTAACCTCAATAGGAAAAGAGTTTAATCATGTATTGGCATCATTTTCTTTGATGGTAAATGAAGTCAAGCACACTACGAGCAGTGTAATAACAACCACAGATACAGTGACGAGTCACTCTGAAAAAACCAGTCAAGATGTACAAGTTCAGCAACAAAGTGTGTCAACTATTAGCCAAGCTTTATCAGAAATGAGCCAAGCTGCCGAACATGTCGAGGTGTCTGCCTCTCAAGCCGTTGATTTAGCTTCATCTGCAGCCAAAAAGGTACAAAAAGGTGCTGATGAAAGCGCAAATTTAGCCACGCACATGAGTCATTTACAACAAGAGTTCAACGAGGGTCTTGCTGCCTTAGAGTTACTTGCTAAAGACAGCCAAGCGATTAGTAGCGTGAGTAATGGTATAAATGAAATTGCCGAGCAAACCAACCTACTAGCTTTGAATGCTGCGATAGAAGCAGCTAGAGCTGGTGAACAAGGCCGAGGCTTTGCGGTTGTTGCAGATGAAGTAAGAACCCTTGCAAAACGCACTCAACAACAAACTCATGAGATCCACCAAATTATTAATTCACTTCAATCCGCAACAAAGCTAACACAAGATAGAATGCAAGCAAGCGTAGAGAAGATGGAACAAGGTTCACAAAGTGCAGAGCACACTAAAAATAATTTATTAGCTGTCGCAGCATCAATGTCTGATATTGGCATGCAAGGAAAGCAAATAGCAGTTCAAGTCAGTCAGCAAGGCACTGCAATTCAAAACGCTTTACACCACGCTGAAGATGTCAGTGAACTTGCCAGAGACACAGAGAAAAGTGCACTTATGGCAATGAATAGCGTACAAAATTTAGCTCAACTGTGTGTTGAGCTAAATGATTCAATGGCCAAGTTTAGCGCTGACAATTAGGTCTAGGCTCAAACTCGCTTGCACGAATGGGGAGTTGCACCACTTTGCCACAACCCGGAGGCGCTTGCAGGCCGGTTTCTTCATTAATGAATGCCCAACGAATAGAAGCCGGACGAGTATCTGCTATAGCTTCAGGGTTGAGTGGTTTAAGGTAGCGAATGTAGGCCTCTAGTGCGCCAACACTGCCTGTCAGACCCGTGCTCTTGTTATCGTCGCGACCAATCCATGCAACAGTAACGGTGTTTTGATCAAAACCAGCAAACCAGCTATCGCGTAAATCATTACTAGTGCCTGTTTTACCAGCAAGCTGAATTGATGGGAAATGTGCATTTAGGCGTTTAGCCGTGCCATCTTTAGTCACGCGCTTCATTGCATATTTCGTCATGTAAATTGATGCATCATCAAAGCGTTTTTGTGAGCTGACATCATGCTTGTAAAGCACTTTACCTACTGAGTCTGTAAGGGCTGAGATAGACGTTAATTCACGGTACTGACCATCAGCAGCAAGCGTTGTATAAATCTGCGCTACTTCAAAACTTGAAAGCTCAAGTGCACCTAAAAGTAACGACGGATATTGATCAATACGCCCTTCTACACCTAAACGCTTCAAGGTATCAGCGACTTTATCAACTCCAACATCAAGACCCGTGTTAACGGCTGGGATATTAATACTGTTACTAAATGCTTTATAAAGAGGCATAGGGCCGCGGAACTGCTTGTCGAAGTTCTCAGGTTGCCACACTTTACCCTGCTCATTAGTCACTTGCAGCGGTGAGTCATCCACCAACGTGGCAACATTAAACTGACCACTTTCAAATGCCGATAAATAAACTGCTGGCTTAACTAATGAGCCAATATTACGTTTGGTATCAAGCACACGGTTAAAACCAAAATAACGTACGTCACGACCTGCAACTAATGCCGACACCCCACCCTTTTCAACGTTTACAGAGATCATCGCCGCTTCAAGCTCTTGTGTTTTAGGGCGTCTTTCTAGATAAGGAAGACTTGCCTCAACCGACTCTTCCATGGCCGTTTGCTTTTGTAAGTCAAAGTAGGTGAATACACGCACCCCAGCATCTAACACTTGCTGATCAGGTAATAAACGCTTTAGTTCTCGATTAACTAATTCTAAGTAACCCGGATACGACTTTTGCAGACTATCTTTCATTGGTGCAATATCAATTGGACGTTTTAATGCCGCACGATATTCACGGGTATCAATCAGTCTATTTTCAACCATTAAGCGCAATACTAGATCGCGACGCTCCATTGCGCGCTCACTATAACGACGTGGGTTGTAATACGATGGACCTTTCACCATAGCCACTAAAAGCGCAATTTGGTCGTATTCAAGCTCATCCACAGGCTTTGAAAAATAAAACTCAGCGGCAAGGCCCATACCATGCACGCCTTGATTATAAGACTGACCTAAATACACCTCATTCAGGTAGGCTTCTAATATTTCATCTTTGCTGTAGCGGTAATCTAATATCAAGGCAATAAGCGCTTCATTAAACTTACGCACCAGTGAACGCTCACGGGTAAGGTATATATTCTTTGCTAATTGCTGGGTTAAAGTACTGCCCCCTTGCACTGTACGTCCGGCTTTAATATTGCTGTATAAAGCGCGCATAATTGACCACACAGATACACCATGGTGTTGATAGAAATTGCGATCTTCAACCACCAGCAAGGTATCTTTTAGCATCGGCGGAAATTTATCTAGCGGCACAAACTCGCGATCTTGTTTTGAATCATTACCAATGCGAGCTATTTGAACCGGCTCTAATCGAGCATTGTTTAAACGGCGGCCAAACTTATCTTTGATAGTTGCTAATTTCTGCCCTGAAAAACGCAGCTCAATAACGTGTGCATCTTCAAGGCCATCATAAAACTCAAACTCGCGACGGTACACTTTAATACTGTTTGCTGATTTAACATACTGACCTGTACGGCTTAGTTTATTCACAGATGAGTAATTTAAACGGTTTAACTCCCAAATAACCTCTTGCTGAGACAAATACTGCCCGGGATAAAAGCTCATTGCGCGGGCATATACTTGTGCAGGTAACTGCCATTTATTGCCTTCAAATTGGCGAGTGATTTTTGCATCTAAATAAATTAGATACAGCACCATGGCAACTATTACTGCGAGTGAAAGCTTCCAAAAAATTGACCAAAGTTTTCTCAATAAACTTGTTTTAGCAGGCACTTGAGGTGTGCGTGAGCGCTTAGCAGTAGTTTTTTTTGATGCCGCTTTAGGTTTGCTAGACGACTTTTTTGCAGGAGTTTTTTTATCAGCCATTGAGTTCGCTATTGGTCAGTTAATTTTACAGGATTAAGCCCTAAACAGCGCAATATTAACACCTGTAAAATTAACAGTCACTTAAACTCGACTAGCGTGTACACAACCAAAGAGAGTGGATCACTGCAGGTATAAAAAAGATAAAACATAAGATAATGTTAATTACTAAGTCTTTACCTGCGCCCGCTTTTAAAAATACCGCTACAGGCGGTAAAAACAGCGAAATAATTATAAGCAAGAGTTTGTTATCCATCGTTTTTCCTTATTAATTCAGAATTAAAAGCATAGTCAAAAAACGACTATTTCGCCTATCAGAAAAGACTTATTTAAACGCAAAAAAGCCCTACCTAAGTAGAGCTTCGATTTGAACACACAATGATATTTTTATGTGCGTGCTATTGCACGCACTAAGATTAGTTACTGCGAACTGAAACAAACTCAGGGTAAGCATCAATACCACAGTCATGTTGATCCATACCGTTTAGTTCTTCTTCTTCGGTAACACGGATACCCATGGTATTTTTCAGGATTGCCCATACGATTGATGACGCGATGAATACAAATCCTAAGATACATACTAAGCCAATTAATTGGTTAACAAAGGTTGCATCAGAGTTTGAAAGTGGCACTAGCATAATACCTAATGCACCACACACACCGTGTACAGAGATAGCACCTACAGGGTCATCGATTTTCGCTTTATCAAGTGCAACGATGCTAAATACAACCAGTGAGCCACCTAATAGACCAAGTAAACAAGCAAGTAATGGTGTTGGTGATGCTGGCTCAGCAGTAATCGTTACCAGACCTGCTAATGCACCATTTAGAACCATTGTTAAGTCAGCTTTACCCCATAACACTTTACATACAAATAGTGCTGCGATTGCGCCACACGCTGCTGCTGCGTTAGTGTTTAAAAAGATTTTGCCAACTGCTGTTGCGTTTTCAGCATCAGAAACAAGTAGTTGCGAACCACCGTTGAAGCCGAACCAACCCATCCAAAGAATTAATGTACCCAATGTTGCTAACGGTAAGTTAGAACCAGGAATTGGGTAGATTTCACCATTTTTACCGTATTTACCTTTACGAGCACCTAAGAAAAGCACACCTGCTAGCGCTGCCGCAGCACCTGCACCGTGAACGATTGCAGAACCAGCGAAGTCAACAAAGCCCATTTCTGATAAAAAGCCCGCGCCCCAAGTCCAGTAACCTTCGATTGGGTAGATGAAACCGGTTAAAATAACAGTAAAAATTAAGAATGCCCATAACTTCATACGCTCAGCAACCGCACCAGATACGATTGACATAGCTGTTGCTACAAACACAACTTGGAAGAAGAAATCAGACTCTAAAGAGTGATCAGCATCAGCAGCTTGCGTGCCGATTAATGCGCCAAATGAAGGGATGAAACCACCTTCTGCGTTATCAACATACATGATGTTGTAACCCACTAATAAAAACATAGTGCAAGCAATAGAAAATAGTGCAACGTTTTTAGTTAGAATTTCTGTAGTATTTTTTGCACGAACTAAACCTGCTTCAAGCATAGCGAAACCAGCCGCCATCCACATTACTAAAACACCCGACATCAAAAAGTAAAAAGTGTCGAGTGAGAACTTCAACTCTACGATAGTGTTTTCCATAATTCCCCCTTAAATTGCTTCTTCATCAAGTTCGCCCGTACGGATACGAACGATTTGGTCTAAGTCGTAAACAAAAATTTTGCCGTCACCAATTTTGCCTGTTGAAGCAATTTTTGTGATGGTTTCAACAACGCGTTGACAATTTTCGCTACGAGTTGCAATTTCAAGTTTGATCTTTGGAATAAAATCGACTTGGTATTCAGCTCCACGATATAGCTCAGTATGACCACGTTGACGGCCAAAGCCTTTAACGTCGACAACTGTCATCCCCTCAATGCCTAAATCAGCCAATGCTTCACGCACATCATCAAGTTTGAATGGCTTTATTATTGCACTAATCATTTTCATAGTGGCCCCCTTCGGACGCTTATTGTTATCCTGTTGACTTATACAATCCAACCTTTATGCCACTATTTTTTATCTAACACTTTCAATAAGTTAAAAACAAAACTGCGTTTTTGAACAAAAAAAATGCACCCTAATGGTGCATTTTTTTAACAATTAACCTGCGCTGGTGCAATTAACACAACTATAGTTGAACTAAGCAATTTCGCGATTGCTGCTTGGCTTGATAAAGGGCTTTATCTGCGGTGCGCATTGCAGCTGTGAGGGATACTTTATGGAATTTTGTTATACCAATACTCATCGTTAGTGAGTAAGGTTCACCATTAATTGAAAAGGCGTGCTCAGCTAACTGTTCACGAAACGTATTTAGCTTAGGCTGAGCCTTTTCGAGATCCATATTGTTTAATACTACAGCGAACTCTTCACCACCAATACGAGCAACTGTAAAATCATCAAACTTTCTTTTCAAAAATGAAGCTACTTGCTTTAATGCCTGATCACCCGCCTCGTGACCAAACTGATCATTGATATTCTTAAAAAAGTCGATATCAAGCAGGGCAAGCACGTTATCTTGCTCTACATTTTTTAATACTCTTTCAGCATATTGATAAAAATAACGTCGATTATGCAAACCAGTTAGATGATCGCGGTATGCACTTTCTTTTATATCGGCTATTAATGACAACTGCTCCATAGTTTGCATCACACGGCAATGAAACTCTTCGTTCATAAATGGCTTAGTTAAAAAGTCATTAGCTCCATATTTTATGAACCGCGCAGATAAACCATGCTTACCCGCACCTGATAGGCCAATTATTGCTAGGTCATCGCGGCCACGAAAGTTACGTACCGCTTTAACAAGCTCAAAGCCGTCCATTGTTGGCATCGCATAATCCGTTAGCAATAACTTAATTTCTGGGTCGTCTTTAAGCATTTGTAGTGCTTGCTCACCATCTTGCGCATCACTTACTTTGAAAAGCTGCTTTTCAAGCATTTGCTTCATCAAAGTACGACTTAACACCGAATCATCAGCCACTAACGCTTTACAACCATGATTTCTAAGCAATTGCGCAACAAGTTTAATCGCGTAGTGATATGAATCACGGTTGTCTTTAACTACGTAATCAACCACGCCTAGTTCTAACATTTGCTGACGAATGTATTCATCAATTTTAGATGTTAGCACCACGGTAGGAATATCTTTTGAGAGGGTATATCTGGCCACTTCGCCGTTCATCGCATCAGGTAATGTTAAATCAACCAAAGCTAATGTGTAGTCATGCTTAGCGATATAGTTTACGCCCTCTTTTAAGGACCACGCAAAGTCAACAGCTACATCAAGGTAGTGAGCTGCTAAATGCCGTAACACTTGCTGTACTACTTTACTGTCTTCTACAACTAACACTCTTTGCATTGCAACTTCTCTTTCTTAAGCTCGTGTATATACCCAAACCACCTCAAGGTGCGAGTTTCAGTTGGAATTAAAAGCGATTTAGGCAAGGCATTGATTGCAAGTAATAGTGGTTCTATTGTTAAAATCAATAACGCAGTATAAATCGCTTTTAAACCAACCCGTTGGGCGTTTCACAAGCACTTACTCTCATCGTTGTTACTTTTTAAAAGGGGATGCTATTGTTGCAAAGTAACGCCTTGATATTAAGCACCTGTGAAACGCTGAATTCTGCATCTTGAGGTGGTTTGGGTATACCATTTATAAACTTGCTCAATATACGCCATTTTTTAATCTAGCTAAATATTTAACCAAGCTATCTTTACTAAAAAGTGCACTTTTTTGTAACTCACCCTGCATTTCTTCTTTTATTTAACAGCTAATATTGGTGACTAGTCTCATTAGTTTGTCATCGAGTTGGCTTTACTTTTTAATAGCTGCAATTCGAATAATAAGGAATCAACATGAAACTTGTTAGTTTTATTGGCTTGTCAGTGACAGCATTAACACTGGCCTTCAGTACTCCAAGCTTTGCTGATAATGGACGTCGTATTGACGTTGACAGTAAAGTGGTGACAGAACACAAAGCCCGCATTAATGGTGAGCGCTTTTCATATACCGCAACCACAGGGACACAACCAGTTTGGAATGAGCAAGGCGATGCGGTTGCAACGCTACAATATACTTATTATACCCGCGACAAAGTAGACGATAGAACAAAACGCCCTTTAGTCTTTTCGTTCAATGGTGGCCCAGGTTCTGCGTCAGTATGGATGCACCTTGCCTATACTGGACCGCGTGTATTAAAAATTGATGACGAAGGCTACCCTGTTCAACCTTATGGCGTAAAAGATAATCCTTACTCAATTTTAGACGTGGCTGATATTGTTTATATCAACCCTGTTAACACCGGTTATTCACGTGTTCTTGAAAACGAAAAAGGTGAGCTACCAAGTAAATCAGATCAACAAAAAATGTTCTTTGGTGTTAACGCTGACATCAAATACTTAGCAGAGTGGCTAAATACCTTTGTTTCTCGCAACGAGCGCTGGCGCTCACCTAAATTTTTAATTGGTGAGAGCTATGGTACGACTCGTGTATCTGGCCTTGCGCACGAATTACAAAATCGCCAATGGATGTACATCAACGGTGTTATCTTAGTATCACCAACTGAGATTGGTATTAAGCGCGAAGGTCCTGTAGAAGCTGCTAACCGCCTACCTTACTTTGCTGCAACCTCTTGGTACCACAAAGCACTTAGCGCAGACTTACAAGCAAAAGACTTAGACGAGTTACTCCCTGAAGTTGAACAGTTCACCGTGAATAAGTTCTTACCTGCAATTGCTAAAGGTGGTTTCTTACCTGCTGATGAAAAGCGTGCCATTATCAAGCAAGCGGCAAAATACGCAGGTTTATCTGAAAAGTTTGTTGAGCAAAATAACCTTGATATCCCAAATAACTTCTTCTGGAAAGAGCTATTGCGCGAGCGCGGCCAAACTGTAGGCCGTTTAGATTCTCGCTATTTAGGTATTGATAAACGTGATGCAGGTGAGTCACCTGATTACTGGGCTGAGCTTACTTCATGGTTACACTCATTCACGCCAGCGATTAACTATTACCTACGTGAAGAGCTTAACTACAAAACCGATATCAAATATAACCTATTTGGTAATGTTCATCCTTGGGATCGCTCAGGCAACAACACAGGTGAAAACTTACGTTTAGCAATGGCACAAAACCCATACTTAAACGTGATGATTCAATCTGGCTACTACGACGGTGCAACAAACTACTTTGATGCTAAATACACAATGTGGCAGTTAGATCCTAGTGGCAAAATGAAAGAGCGCTTAAGCTTTAAAGGCTACCGCAGTGGTCACATGATGTATTTACGTCATGCTGATTTAGAGTCATCAAATAACGACTTACGTGATTTCATCCTGAAATCACTACCAGCCGAAGGCAAAGCAGCTAAATACTAAACAGCGTATTTGCAAATCCATAATAGAAAAAGCCCGTTTTATACGGGCTTTTGTTTTTCCACTAATCTTTTTGGGTATATACTCAAGTCATTGATTTAAGGATTTGGATAATCAGCAAATGGCAGAAAAATTTCGCGTAATGTTTGCAGGGCTCGAAGCCGGTGTCGACCAAGCACAAGCAACAGAACAACTCGCTGCAAAACTAAAAACAACAACAGACAAAGTTGCAACCCTGTTTGAGCATAAGCCATTATTTGCACCAAGCGAGCAAGATAAAGCACTAAAACAAGCAAAATTACTCGCAAGTGTTGGCATTAAAGCCAAGCTCCAACCGATAAACCAAGCAGCCACCAGCAACCAATCAAGCAATACAGATGCACAGACCAAAGAGCGTGAAGAACGTATTTTTGATGCCCTCGATTACATCACCAGTAGCCTTATTCGCCTAGAAGAAAAACTTGATGACTTAGAGCAACGTTTACCTGAGCTTGAAAATAACAGCGTTGCTGATAGTGACGATAGCTGGCAAGAAGATGACTTGCTACTTGAAGACGAATTAACAGAGCCCGTTAAAAAACGCTCAAACACCCTACTCTATTCGCTTATTGCCATGGTCATTGTGCTATTGATCATTTTGGGTGTAGTGGAGCTTTTTCCTGAACTTTTCTCCTTTTTAGAAAGTTAACACTAATATTGACATGAGCAACACACGAGCAGAAATCAGACAATCTATTCGAAAAAAGCGCAATTCACTGACTGTTGAACAACAAAAAAATGCAGCAATTGCGCTAAAAGTGAATTTTACTCAACACTTAAAATCGCTAAAAACACCTAAAAATGCCCATATTGGCATTTATTTTAGCAATGATGGCGAATTAGACACCTCATTGTTAATTAAAGAATTATGGAAGAAAGAGCAGCATTTATATCTGCCTATAATCCACCCTTTCAATGGCACTACTTTATACTTTCAGAGGTATGAAGAAAATTCACCCATGACTGCAAACCGCTATGGTATCTTGGAGCCCAAGTTAAATTGCAGTCAAATATGTCCTTTAGATAAGCTTGATATTTTACTTATGCCATTAGTGGCATTTGATGATCAAGGTAACCGTTTAGGAATGGGCGGTGGGTTTTATGACAAAACGTTGGCTCGGTATTACCAAGAAAACTGGCAAAAACCGATTTTGATAGGCCTTGCCCATCAATGTCAGCATGTTTCAGCATTGCCAATTGAATCGTGGGATGTACCGTTAAAACACATTATAACCCCAGAGAAAATCTACCAATGGTAAGCAAACTGTTTGTATACTATAGGCCCTCTCTGACAGCTAACTGAGCACATAATTATGACGCAAGATGAATTAAAAAAAGCCGCTGCCTGGGCAGCCCTAGAGTTTGTAAATGAAAATACCATTGTTGGCGTAGGTACAGGCTCTACAGTGAATCACTTTATTGATGCACTTGATACAGTAAAAGACACCATTACTGGTGCGGTTTCAAGCTCTGAGGCTTCAACTGAAAAGTTAAAAGCACTGGGTATTGAAGTATTCGAACTAAACGATGTATCAAGCCTTGATGTGTATGTTGATGGCGCAGACGAAATCAACCCACACAATGAGATGATCAAAGGCGGTGGTGCAGCCCTGACACGCGAGAAAATCGTTTCAGCGGTAGCAAAACAATTTGTTTGTATTGTTGATGAATCTAAAGAAGTTACAACATTAGGCGCATTTCCACTACCGGTTGAAGTGATCCCAATGGCACGCAGCTATGTAGCGCGTGAACTAGTAAAACTAGGCGGTGACCCTGTTTACCGTGAAGGTGTTGTAACAGATAACGGTAACGTCATTTTAGACGTGCACAATTTAGATATCAGCAACGCCAAAGAATTAGAACTAACAATCAACCAGATTGTTGGTGTAGTAACAAACGGCTTATTTGCCCATCGCGGTGCAGATAAAGTCATTATCGGCACCAAAAACGGGCCGCAAATAAAGTAAATAGGAATGAGGATATGAGTAAGGTATCGTTAGCAAAAGACAAAATTAAAATTCTCTTGCTGGAAGGCGTGCACCAAAGTGCTGTAGAAACGCTTAAGCGTAATGGCTACAGTAATATTGATTACGTAAAAACATCCTTACCTGAAGACGAGCTCATTGAGCGCATTAAAGATGTGCACTTTGTAGGTCTTCGTTCTCGCACTCATATTAATGAAGCGGTATTAGAAGCAGCTGAAAAGCTAGTCGCAATCGGCTGCTTCTGTATCGGTACTAACCAAGTCGACCTGCAAGGTGCTCGTGAACGTGGTATTGCAGTATTTAACGCACCATTTTCAAACACCCGATCTGTTGCAGAATTAGTACTTGGTGAAATCTTATTATTACTTCGTGGTATTCCAGAGCGTAATGCCCTAGCACACCGCGGTGGTTGGTTAAAATCAGCCAACGGTTCATTTGAAGCACGTGGTAAAACGTTAGGTATTATTGGTTACGGCCACATTGGTACACAGCTAGGTATCATGGCTGAAAATATCGGCATGAACGTTGAGTTTTACGATATCGAAGACAAGCTAACACTGGGTAATGCAACGCAAGTTCATAACCTAACTCAGTTACTACAACGTGCTGACGTTATTAGCTTACACGTACCAGAAACACCACAAACGAAGAACCTAATTGGTATGGCAGAGCTTGAAGTAATGAAGCAAGGCGCCATCTTGATCAATGCTTCTCGCGGCACTGTTGTTGATATCGATGCGCTAGCAGAATCACTTCGTGATAAAAAGCTGAGCGGCGCTGCAATCGACGTGTTCCCTGTAGAACCAAAATCAAATGATGAAGAGTTCGTATCACCGCTACGCGAGTTCGATAACGTGATTTTGACTCCGCATATTGGTGGTTCAACACAAGAAGCACAAGAAAATATCGGTATTGAAGTAGCGGGCAAACTTGCTAAGTACTCAGATAATGGTTCAACCATTACGGCGGTTAACTTCCCTGAAGTATCACTGCCTGAACTTGCAAACCGCAGCCGCTTATTACACGTACACCATAACCGCCCAGGTGTTCTAACGCAAATTAACCAAGCGTTTGCACAGCACGGCATTAATATCGCAGCCCAGTACTTACAAACTGATGAATCAATTGGTTACGTAGTAATTGATGTAGATACAGACCAATCAGAAGTCGCTCTTAAAGAGCTAAGTGCTGTTGAAGGGACTATCAGAGCACGTATCCTTCACTAATCATTGGTATACCGAATAAATAAAAAAGCGCAACCAGTTAAACTGCTTGCGCTTTTTTTGTAGGACAAAACTTTAAGGTAGGTTGGTTTGAGCGCAGCGAAACCCAACACTATAGAGAGCTATCAGCCGATTGCGCTCATCTGTTGTTAGGGTGCAATACTTTAATGTAGGCGTAAAATTTATTTCGCGCGAAAAGTTATGTCTAAGAAAGGCCACTACACTTTAACTATATTAAACATGTAACTATTAGTATTTAACTTAGTTTTTACTACTTAGATGCGCAAGAAATTCTTTTAACTTTACAAAACTACCAAGCCCTCGCTCACCGATTTGAACTTCAGGCTCCCAAAAAGCTACAGCGGTATATTGATACAATGAACTTTCCAGCATCCAAGTGTCTCCATCCACACCTCGCGTTTTATCTTTTGGAAACTCCAATGCTTTTTCAAGCATTAATAATAAGCTTGAATACTCACTTTCAGTTAACTCAACACACTTCTCTGACTTAATCCCTTTCCAATTATAGCCACCAGACCCTTCATAAACTTTAGTTAATAGCTGATAAGGTCTTACACTTGTAACCTCATATATTACAGGGTTTGAGAAAGTTGGAACAACTTTCAGTTTTAAAACGGGTTCAAGATAAAACCCAGGGTCAGTATATTCGACAGTGCTTTGTGTGGACTTACAGCCGACAAGCGAAATTAAAATCAAAAAAATTGAAAAATACTTCATATCTCAAAACTACCCCTTCGATCTGGATAGATTTGATAAAGCTATAACAAATAAATTAGCAGTCATAGAAAATCTACACGAGTTACTCAATTAAACAAAAGCCTGTCGATATTTTGTTATGTCTGAAGTTAAAATGATTATACATTGCCAATTCAAAGATTAGCTTGAATGTCTTGCCTACCTAATACTCTCATAATTTCTATATTGCCACCTTGAATGCGATAATAAATGCTATCAACACCACAAACAGCTCGCCGATAACCCTGCCTAATTTCATCGACTGCAGGTGCTAAATAAGGTTGCTTTGCCAATTGCTCAAAACGATCAAAAAACTTATAAAAATAAGCATCAGCCTGATTTTCACCATATTGCTCTAAACCACGAAACCAAATTCGCTTCAAATCAGCTTCGGCTTGAATATTAAGTTTATAACTTCCCATCCTTACTCGCTTCTTCCTTGAAACTAGCTAACATTTGATTTGGTGATTTATCTGAAAGTCCACTTTTCTCTGCTTCAATCAATTTCATACGAATAGCTTCAATTTCAGAAGCTCGCATTTGCTCTTTTCTAATCAAATCTCGAAGTAACTCACTGTCACTCGCATAATTTCCTGAAGCGAGCTGTGCTTGCATCCATTTTTCTTGTTGGGCAGTCACAGTGATACTTTTTTTTACCATCGTCATAATTTACTCATCTTAAACAGATCAAATCCAGATATAATCCTACTTTGTACTACTACAATCAAGCTTAGCTTATTGGTGCTAGTAATCAACTATACCTTTTACTTAATCCCCCACCTCAAACACACTTCCCTGTGTAAATCACGCCGATGAGTCAGTAAATTTTACTCATCAGTCGCTTGTGGTTCCGCGTCTTTTCTCTGTTGCTTTTCGCTTATCATGGCATTTAATTTCTCGCCGCCTTTGATACCAAAATCTAACGTGCGGATTGGGAATGGGATGGTCATATCAGCTTCGCTTAGGGCGTTTCTAACTGCCACAACAGCCTTGTGGCGAACGGTCATAAAATCCGCTTCGCCGGGGTATTTAATCCAAAACCAAACTAGTAAGTTAACGCTGCTATCACCAAAGCTTTCGGCGTAAACTGCAGTTTCTTCTTGTTTGATCACAAAATCAAACTCATTGATTTTTTTAACAATCACCTCAGCAGCTTGCTCGGGGTCATCAGCATACGAAATTCCCACTGGCACTTCGATACGACGCACACCTAAGGTACTGTAGTTACTGAGTATATTTCTAAATAGAATCTTGTTAGGCACTAAGATAAGTTGCCCATAAAAGTTCTCAATGAGGGTGTTTCTAAGGTTAATCGCCCGTACAGTACCAAACACGCTTTCAGTGCGAATTACATCCCCTGTTTTAAATGGTTTGCGAATACCCATAGCAATACCCGCTATAAGGTTCTCTGTCATGTCCTGAAAGGCAAAACCAATTGCAAGGCCTACGATACCCGCACCAGCTAGTAATGAGGTGACCGTGCCTCTGAGGCCCAAGAAGTCAAGGGCTACAAATAAGCCTACGCATAACACGATGACTTTTACTATCGATGACATTAAGTCTGCGATTTGCGAAGACTCTAACGAACGGCGTAATAGCTTTCTAAGCATTGAGCCAACGATACGCGCCAGCAGTGAAAACACGATAGTAATGATTACTGCAACAATAAAGTTAGGGATATGGCTTATGATGATATCAACCCAGCCACCGAGCTTTTCTTCTATAAGTTTTTCGGCTTCACCGACGGTTGGTATTTTTAACATGCGACTACCTGATACATTAAGAAACATAAAAGGTGTTTTGCAAAATAAGCGCCAGTTTCATACAAGCACAAAAAAGCCGTGCTTAGCACGGCTGTTTTAATTCATTTTACTAAAAGTTTAGTTCTGCTCTTCCCGTAAGAAAACAGGCTCTAATTCTTTTGCTGTAGCATCGCTGCTAAAGTAATAACCTGCAACGGTGAAATCTTTTAAATCACTTAATTGGGTGATTTTATTTTCAATGATGTAACGTGCCATCATGCCGCGGGCTTTTTTCGCATAAAAGCTGATCACTTTATATTGGCCGTTTTTACAGTCTTTAAAATGTGGAGTGATGATTTGTGCATTTAATGCTTTTTTATCAACCGCTTTAAAATACTCATTCGAAGCAAGGTTTACCAAGTATTTGCTATCTTGCTCAGCAAGCACTGTATTTAGCTTTTCGGCGATAACACTGCCCCAAAACTCATATAAGTTTTTACCGCGTGGGTTTTCTAACTTAGTACCCATTTCAAGGCGGTAAGCTTGCATTAAATCTAATGGTTTAAGCACACCATAAAGACCAGACAAAATACGTAAGTGCGACTGTGCGTAATCAAGATCAGCACCGCTTAGAGTTTGCGCATCTAAGCCACCGTATACATCACCATTAAAGGCTAGCACGGCTTGTTTTGCATTGTCTTGCGTAAATGGCTGTGACCACTCGGCGAAACGTGCCGCATTCAAACCAGCTAGTTTATCGCTGATTTTCATTAGGCTACCAATTTGCGCTGGTGTTAAATCACGGCAAACTGACATTAACTCTTCGCTGTGCTCGAGTAATTCAGGTTGAGTGAATTTATCGGTCGTGGCTGGTGTTTCGTAATCTAAATTTTTTGCAGGTGAAATAACAGTGATCATACTTAGCTATTGACTTGTAATTTGTTTGATGTCAATTTCAACATTAATTGAATCAAAATGCACGTTTTGTTTCGTCCTGCCTTTATCCGCTGTTCTTTTCATACATAATGTTCTAGTTTTCTGTATTAAGGACATTTGACCTATTAAACACTGTCATAGTGTTGCAGCATAAAGGCCGCTATAATGGATTTTCTTTTAACTTGCTTGGAATGAGGAAAGCAAATGACTTCAGCACTACAAAGGCTTAAACAGCATTCATCTATTGTTGCAGATACAGGTGATATCGAAGCTATCAAAAAGCACCAACCAGAAGATGCAACAACAAACCCATCTCTACTTTTAAAAGCCAGTGAAATTGAAGCGTATAAGCCTTATTTAGATAAAGCGTGGCAATATGCCAAAGAAACCGAGCAAGATGCAGCTAAACAACTTGAGTTAGCATGTGATTACTTTGCTGTATTAATTGGTAAAGAAATTAGCGATATCGTACCTGGTTATATCTCTACAGAAGTAGACGCACGTTTATCATTTGATACCCAAGCGACTATCGACAAAGCACATACGTTACTGAGCCTTTACGAAAAAGAGGGTGTTAGCAAAGATAAAATCCTAATCAAAGTTGCATCAACTTGGGAAGGTATCAAAGCCGCTGAGCAGCTTGAAAAAGAAGGCACTAAGTGTAACTTAACGCTGTTATTCTCTGAAGCACAAGCACGCGCATGTGCCGATGCGAATGTATTTTTAATTTCACCATTCGTTGGCCGTATCTTAGACTGGCACGTTGCTAACGGTATGGAAAAACCAACTGATCCGCTAAACGATCCAGGTGTGCAATCTGTACGTAGCATTTACGAATTCTACAAACGCCACGATTACAAAACGGTTGTTATGGGCGCAAGCTTCCGTAACACAGGCGAGATCATCGCACTGACTGGATGTGATAAGTTAACGATTAGCCCTGCTCTTTTAGAAGAGTTAGGCCAATTAACGGATGCACAAGAGTACCTACTAGAGAGCGACTTTACTGTTGAAGAAAAACCAGCACCACTAACTGAAGGCCAATTCCGCTGGTTACATAACCAAGATGCTATGGCAACAGAAAAACTTGCTGAGGGTATTCGTTCTTTTGCTCAAGCACAGCTTGAATTAGAAGCACGCTTTAAAGCAATGTAATTTAAATTACAGTATTTTTTAAAACGCCACCGCTAGGTGGCGTTTTTGTTTCTAAAAAACCACCTTCTTTGATCTATTCATCTATCAATCACAGTTCTGTAACAGTATTGTCACTTTTTTATTCTATTTTTGAGCAGCCTGTGGTATAGGTATTTCCGAGGTTCAAAAAATCAATAGGAGAAGTTCATGGATAGCCTAGACGATATTTTAGAAATATTAGAAGGTCCTAGTACAACAAAAAAGACCTCTACAAAAAATAAAAAGAGAAAATGGCGCGAAATCGAAGCGTTGAAAGACAAGCATAGACTTCGCAAAGAACTACAGGAGTTAGACTATTTCACAGACAGCGTTGAGCTTGATGAATTAGACTTTTAATTAAAGGCCCGTAAGGGCCTTTTGCATTTGCGGCAACGACCAATTTACTGGTGCTTTATTTTGATCAGTAAGCAGCTGGTTTGTCTTTGAAAAATGCTGACAACCAAAAAAGCCACGATGTGCAGAAAGCGGTGATGGATGCGGGCCTTGGATCACATGATGACGCGAGGTATCAATGTGTTTACCTTTTTTCTGAGCATGTGCGCCCCATAACACAAACACCACACCGTCACAGTGCTGATTGATAAGCGCAATTACTGCATCAGTAAACTTTTCCCAGCCAAGATGCTTATGAGAATGAGCTTGCCCTTGCTCAACCGTTAATACTGTGTTGAGTAAGAACACGCCTTGTTCGGCCCAGCTTTGCAAATAGCCATGATGAGGTATCTCAAAACCTTCTATATCAGTAGCCAACTCTTTGTACATATTTTTCAAAGACGGGGGCAGCTTTTTAACTTCTGGTAATACCGAAAAGCACAAACCATGGGCTTGCCCTTCTCCGTGGTAAGGATCTTGCCCTAAAATAACCACCTTAACTTCATTCAAAGGGGTAGCATCAAAAGCTGAGAATACCTGTTCGTCTTTGGGATAAACGGTAACGCCTGCTGCGCGTCTATCGGCCACATATTGTAAGGTTTCTTGCATGTAGGGCTTAGCAAGCTCAGTATCTAGAAATGTTTGCCAATCGTTCATTTTGAAGCCTGTATTTGCTGACGAGAAACGTCTATTTTACCACACATGTCGGTCAAACCATCAAGCATACGGATTGTAAAACGGTGCAATAAGTCTGCGTTTACACTAATAAACTGGTTATGTTGCACTGCTGGCAATTCAGGCCATTGTCGCCAATCAATTTTAGGCTGAGGCTTTTTCGATTTTTCATCTGGAATAATCACGACCTCTGGATTGGCAACCAATACATTTTCAATACTAATGCGCGGGTAGTCTGTATCACTATTAGCAAACACATTATCCGCATGACAAATAGTTAATAGCTGATTGATCCAAGTATTTCCGCCAACTGTCATCATTGGCTCAGGCCATAATTGATAAAACACCGACACTTTCGGTTTGCCTTCCTGCGCTGTACGAATAGCGTTGAGTTTAGTTTCAAACTGTTTGGCTACTTTATTTGCCTTGGTTTGCAAATGCGTAAGCGTGCCTAGTTTACGTAGTTCATCTGCCACATTATCAACCTGATTTGGATTGCTGTACGCTACCGGAATACCTAACTTTTCAATGTAAGCGAGATCTTCGGCTTTGTTACCCGTTTTCCAAGCCAGAACTAGGTCTGGTTTTAACGACAACAGTTTTTCCATGTTAATCCCGTAATAGCCACCTACCCGTTCGATATCATTCGCTTGCTGAGGAAAGTCTGCATAGTCAACAGTACCCACAATGCGCTCTCCAGCACCAATCGCAAACAGGTTTTCAACGATATGTGGGGCTAAGGCAACAATACGTTGAGGCTCTTTTATTTCATTAGCCTGAGCCAATGTTGGTAAATAAAATAAAACACTTACGAGTGCAAACTTAATGGTTCTCATGTTAATAATCGAACCCTTTTTGTGCTTTTATTCCTGCATCAAAAGCGTGTTTTACGTTTCTGACTTCACTAACTGTATCAGCTAAGTCGGTTAGTTTTCGGTGCGCACCACGACCTGTAATAATCACCGATTGCATAGCAGGGCGAGAGCTAACTGCCTCCAGAACGTCGTCTAAATCAATATAGCCGTAGGTGATCATATAGGTTATTTCATCTAGCATAACGAGGTTAATTGACTCATCCTTCAGCATTCTTTTTGCTTCTTGCCATGTCACTTGCGCAGCAGCTGTATCTGACTCTTTATTTTGTGTTTCCCAAGTAAAACCGGTGTTCATAATAACAAATTCAACCCCTGCTTTTTCGAGTAGGTTACGTTCACCACACTCCCATGTACCTTTAATAAACTGACACACAGCGGCTTTCATTCCATGACCTACCGCACGTGCAACAGTACCAAAACCAGAAGTCGATTTACCCTTACCGTTGCCAGTAATAACCTGAAAAATACCCTGCTCTTTTTGTGCAGCAGCAATCCGTTCGTCGACTTTTTCTTTTACTTTTTGCTGGCGTTGTTGGTGCTTATCTTGATTCTGTTCGCTCATTGTTGTTCCTTATGTCTCTAAATTGAAGTTCTCATAAATATTGATGATTTGTTCAATATCGAGATTCTCTGCTACTACACTAGCTAAACGGCTTAACTGCTGTTCACGGTTTAAGTTAATATCAATTGGCTTAATTTGGCTCTTTGCTGCAAGCCAAGTTATTAGCTCAGATACGCCCTCAGGGGTATCGAACAAGCCATGTAAGTAAGTACCTGCTACTTGGTTATCATCACTAATAAAACCATCTACTTTGAATCCACTTGGGTGATCATTAAAGCTCAAAAATGGCTTTTCAAGTGCCGGCCCTTGGCTGATTCCGGCGTGAATTTCATAACCAGATATTGCTTTATCGCTATTGTTTAAATGAAGAGTACCAGAGACTTGGCTTAGTACTTTTTGTTGCCCTAATTGCGTTTCAAAGTCAGCAAGCCCAAGCCCTTTTGAACTGCCTAAATTAGATTCCACAGCATGTGGATCAGTAAGGTAGTTGCCTAGCATCTGCAGCCCACCACATACTCCCAGCACTTTACCGCCATAGCGTAGATGACGTGTTATTTGTTTATGCCAGCCTTCATTTTTTAAAAACGCTAAATCACCGAGTACATTTTTACTGCCCGGAATAATAATCAGATCAACACTTGGAATAGCCTGGGTATGACGTACATACTGTAAATCAATTTCTGGTTGTAATCGCAGTGCATCGAAGTCTGTGTGATTACTAATATGAGGAAGTAGCAACACGGCTATGCGTAATTGCGGTTTATCTACCTGATTAGTTATAGCAACGGCATCTTCTGCATCGAGTGCTAAGTCATGTAAATAAGGTAACACCCCAAGCACTGGCTTATTGGTGTATTGCTCTAACCAATCAAGGCCTCCTTGCAATAACGCAATATCACCACGAAAACGGTTAATCACAAAGCCTTTAACGCGCGCTTGCTCCGACTCAGACAACAAGGCTAACGTTCCGACTAAATGAGCAAACACGCCGCCTTTATCGATATCGGCAATGATGATCACCGGGCAATCAACCGCCTCAGCGTAACCCATATTAGCAATGTCGTTTTCGCGCAGGTTAATTTCTGCTGGGCTCCCTGCACCTTCAACAACCAGTAATTCAAAACGTTCACTTAAACGCTGCTGCGAAGTAAGAACTGCATCCATCGCCACTTTTTTGTAGTCGTGATAACTGCCCGCTTCCATATTCGAAAGCGCTTTGCCATGGACGATTACCTGCGCTCCGGTATCGCTATTAGGTTTTAATAAGATAGGGTTAAAATCGACTTCTGCGGGGACTTTTGCCGCTACTGCTTGCAAAGCTTGTGCGCGACCTATTTCGCCACCATCTTCGGTTACGGCGCTATTTAACGCCATATTTTGTGGCTTAAAAGGCGCAACCTTAATGCCTCGATTAGCAAAGATCCGGCAAAGTGCTGCTACAAGAGTACTTTTACCTGCATCTGAGGTCGTGCCTTGCACCATTAATGTTTTCATCATTGTTCTCTTTTTAAGGTTTGTGCAAGACCTGCAATCAAAAACTCAACACGTGCAACTTGCTGTGCTAAGGCTTGATGTAACCAACCTGAATGATCAACAAACTGACGGCTTAATTCACCGAGCGGCACAATACCATGACCCACTTCATTGCTGACAAAAATCACCTCACCCGGCAATTGCGATAGCACATCGAGTAAGGCCGCTTTTTGCTCAAGCCAAAATGCTTCACCCTGCTGGCATAAGCAATTACTCAACCATAGGGTTAAACAGTCCACTAAAATACAGTTTTCAGCATGGCTATATTGTTGTAGTGCTTTAGCCAAATACAAAGGCTCTTCGACAAGCTGCCAATGCTTAGCGCGCTCTGCTTGATGCCTATTAATTCGGGCTATCATTTCTTCATCACCCGCATTGGCTGTGGCAATATAGATAAGCGGCTTGTTTGAATCTGTTGCCAGCTGCTCAGCAAAACGGCTTTTACCGCTGCGAGCACCGCCTAAAATTAAAGTATGTTGTTGGCTCATAATAAACTCACCAAGCAAAGGTAAGTAACAAGCTCAGATACTTGCTGGGCTGCCCCTAAGCAATCGCCGGTGTAGCCAGATAACTGTTTTTCAAACCAGCGCTTTAATAGTAAGCGAGTAACACAAAGCACACTGATGAGTATTAATAATTGCCCTAGAGTGAAGCCAAAAAACAACCAGGCAATTGCTAACACCGCACCGCCAGTGGCTAGCAGTATTTGATAACTCTGCGTGCTTAAATGCATCGCAATGGGTTTTACTTTAGATGTGGCGTCCTGACTTACATAGTCCATGTCTGCAATTAAACTTGTTGCTACAACCCGACTTAAGCTTTGCCCTAAAACAAGTGCAATAATCACAGTACTGGTTACTTCACTAAGTGCGACGAGTGTTTGGTACTTAATTAATAAGGCCATCACAAGCGCCGCGGCACCATAGGTACCTAAGCGACTATCTTTCATAATGCTCAGCTTATCTGCGACTTGCCAACCACCACCAAAGCCATCCCAGACATCAGCAAGGCCATCTTCATGAAATGCCCCTGTGATTATCAAGCTAAACGCCATAACTAAGGCAACTGCAATGGCTGCAGGGAATAACCAACTTAGCAGCAAAAAGCTCAGCGCTAAAAGTACACCTAATATCACACCGACCAATGCAAAATAACGGCTGGCCTGATTGAGTGCCTGATCAGACACTGCAAAGTTTAATTTAACGGGTATACGCGTTAAAAAACTAAGCGCCAGTAAAAATAGCTGAAGCTGACTTGGGGTAGAATCAGAAGTGTGTTGTTCTGTGCTCATATCAGACAACTTGCTCAACATTGGCATCGGCAAAACTTGCCATGTCATTATAAAACGCCAAAGATGCTTGCAGTAAAGGTAAAGCAAGCGCAGCCCCGGTGCCCTCTCCTAAACGTAAATCAAGCTGCAATAAAGGTGCTGCATGCAAAGCATTGAGCATTGCTTTGTGCCCTTGCTCATCAGAAGCATGAGCAAATAACATATAATCGCGAGCGTTTGCATTAATGCGAGTTGCAACAAGCGCTGCTGCAGTGCAAATAAAGCCATCCACGATCACCGCCATACCAAGTTCCGCAGCAGCTAAAATAGCACCGGTGATCTGTACAATTTCAAAACCACCTAATGCCGCAAGCGTCATTAATGGGTCGTCAAAATGAGCTTGGTGTAATTGAAGGGCTTGCTCAACAACTTTAATTTTTTTAGCTATAACCTCGTCGCTCACACCTGTGCCTTTACCAACACATTGGCTGGCAGGTAAAGACAAAATGGCAGCCATTAATGCCGCAGCACTTGTGGTATTGCCAATGCCCATCTCACCAAAGGCGATGGTATTGCAGCCTTGCTCATAGAGTGAATGAACTCGGTGCTTGGCTAATGCAAACCCTTTTTCAACCTGATTAAGAGACATAGCCATTTCAGTATTCAGTGGTGCAGTGATGTCACCTAAACGCTGGTTATGCACACTTTTATCGTGTGAAGTATTGAGAGTTCCTGCATCCACAACTTCCAGCTGCCAGCCCAACTGACGACAAAACACGTTGATAGCTGCGCCTCCTGCTGCAAAGTTTGCCATCATTTGTGATGTAACGCTGCTAGGAGCAATCGACACACCTTGGCTTGCCACACCATGATCACCCGCAAATACAACTAGAGAAGGGTTTGAAATAACCGGTTTAAAGGCAACTAGCGCCTGCTCACTATCAAGCTGCTTTGAAAAAATAAGCGTTAATTGTTTGGCACAACTTTCAAGCTGACCTAAAGCGCCTAGCGGCTTTGTTTTAAGGTCTATTTTTTGTTGAATTACAGCTGAAAATTGCTGATCAATAGGCATGATATTAAACATTAGCTACCTGCTCTGTTTACGAAAATAAAGTAAGAATAAAAAGAATACACTACCGATAGCGGCTGTGATCACACCAACAGGTAGTTCTTGGTTATTCAATAGGGTTCGGCATAACACATCGACCCACACCATAAAAATGCCACCGACCAAGGATGTCATAACTAAGTTTTGGCTGCTGCCTTGCGGCGAAAAGTAGCGCACAATATGTGGGATCATTAGGCCGACAAAACCAACGCCCCCACACATTGCAACAAGCACCGCTGTTATTAATGAACTTAGCAGCAGCATCATGATCCGAAAGCGTTGCACATGAATCCCCAAAGTCGCAGCACTTTCATCACCAAGCAGCATTGCATTTAGCTGACGACGAAATGCAACCATCAGTGTCATGCAGGCAATAATAACAGTAAATGGCAGCCAAAGAGTGTCCCACTGGGCACGAGAAAAACTGCCCATCGTCCAAAACAAAATGGCGGTGATGGCTTGTGGATCGCTAAAATAAAGCAGCAGACTAGTCAGAGCACTAAATAAAAAAGATAAAGCAACACCAGCGAGTAACATAGCTTCAACTTGGCCAACATGACGACGCCCTGCTATAGCAATAAGCAACAGCATAGAAAGTAAGCTTCCGGCAAATGCAGCAACTGACATACTAAAGCCAAAACTCACACCGGTTAAGGCTATAAAGCACACCACACCAAATGAAGCCCCAGAAGAAATACCAAACAAGTAAGGGTCAGCAAGCGGGTTTCGGGTTACGGTCTGCAAAATTAATCCTGCCAGAGCAAGCCCTGAGCCTGCTAAAAATGCCAGCATTGTTCTGGGCATACGTAACTGCCAAATAATACGCTGCACAAATTCATCGCTATCTTGGCTAAACAAACCATTAAAAACATCACTCAGTGGCGTATTTGCAGCACCAAAGCTCAATGCTAAAAAACAACTAATAAGCCCTACGACAACACAGATACTTAAACGTATTGCATCAGTCATGTTGATGCTCCTGTGTCTGATAGCCATAAAAATAAGTGATGTGCGGAATAAACTTATCAGTGCTTGATTGAGGGTGAGCAGATACCGCTGCACAGACACCAAATACATCACTCAACAGCTGCTCAGTTAGCACCGCTTTTGGTTGCCCCTGACAAACCAAACGCCCTTCATCAATCACCAATAATTCATCACATAAACTCGCTGCGAGATTTAAATCATGGAAAGAGGCAAGCACTGTCACATCGAGGGACTTTGCTAATTCCATTATTTGAATTTGGTATTTAACATCAAGGTGACTGGTAGGCTCATCCATGATGAGCAACTTAGGTTGTTGTACGATAGAGCGTGCAATAAGCGCTCTTTGCTTTTCGCCACCTGAGAGCGAATCAAATGCTTGTTCACTATGATGAGATAAACCAACCTGCTCTATCGCTTGATATATTCGCTGTTTATCATTGGCAGACGTGGTGCTGAAAAGTCGCTTATGAGGTGTTAAGCCTAAACTCACTACATCGAACAAAGACAAATTAAACTGCGATGGAGACTCTTGTAAAACCACAGCAACCTGCTTTGCAAATTCATCAGCACTGATTTGCCAGATATCTTGACCGCTCAGCAAAACAACCCCTTGCTGAGGTTTCAAGTAACGATAAAGACAACGTAGCAGACTTGATTTACCAGCCCCATTAGGGCCAAGTAGACCGATAAACTGCCCTGCTTTTAACTCAAGGTTAATTGATTCAAGTATGGTTTTATTCGCAGTACCCCAACTTAAATCAGACACTGATATTAATGGTGCAGCGCTATGGCTATTTTGTTGCAAGCTTATTCTCTCTTGACGAGCAATCGCAACGCACAAGAAAGCACTGGTAAGTACCAGAAAATGATGTGAGTTGACCCGCTCGATGATTAGTTGTTAGTGCTAAGTATCTGGCTGACCATTATTTAGATGGATTACAGTTGCGGGAACAGCTGGAGAATTTCACTCCATTCCATAGCATATGAGTATTATGGCGGGCTAAGTAAATAATTCAATGAATATCGCTCTAGATGGCTAAAAAACAATTTTAGGCCAAGCTTCTCCTTGTTCATCTATATATACATCAAGTGTAATAAGCCCTGCATAAGGAAGATGAAAAACATTTAAATGCGTGGCTGATTGTTTTGGCATCTGACAAACAATAGCGAGAATTTGTTTGATCACTCCAGCATGACTAATTACCAATGACTGTTCATGCTTAGATTCACATAGTGATTGTAAAAATGTTTGCCACCATGCCTCTACCCGGGCGTAAAAGTCTGCCATAGATTCACCATTTGGTACTTTTACTTGCCATGGGTGCTGCCAAAAATCACCAATATGAGGCTTACTTGTTTGCTGCCAAAGCTGTTGGTAATCTTGGCCATCCCAATCACCAAAATTAAACTCTTTCAGCGCGTTATAATACTGTACATGCAGTGAGTGCTGATTTGCTAAATAATCAGCGTGGACTGAGCAACGCTTTAGTGGTGAGCTATATATGGCATTTAAATTTATGAGCTCAGCAGAGGCTTGGCGCATTTGCTTATGACCAAGCTCTGATAAATCGACATCGATTTGCCCAGAAAGAATTCCAGGCGTAGCTATTTCGCCATGGCGAAGAAAGTAAACTCGTGAAGTAAATGCGTCCATAATGTTCCTCAGTAAACCATTAGTGAACGTTAACGCGTTTTAAATACTCTGTCGACTTATGCTAAGGCTGTTATGCTCAGAGAGTTAAGCTAAACGCATTAAACGAACATCAAAATGCAGCACTGCATTTGCGCCAATTTTGCCACCGTTACCTTTTTTACCCCAAGCAAGCTCTGGAGGGATCACAAATTCATAACGAGAGCCAATATTCATTAATAGCAAACCTTCTCTTAACCCTTCTATAGCTTCAGATAAAGCGAACACCTCAGGCATACCCGCTTTATAACTGTCGGCAATCACATTGCCATCAGCAAGCATAATACGTTGATTAATAACCACTGTATCAAACTCTGTTACTCGCTCCCCTTCAACTTCATCAATCACTTTATACATTAAGCCCGACGGACATAGATGTGTATCTGGATGCGATGAGAACTTAGCAATAAATGCTTCACTATTTTTACGATTTAAACCTGAAGAACCTTTTGACTTGGTCGTTTTCTTACGAGACACAGCAAACCTTAATTGTATTACAAATATAAAACACTTTATCGCATAACAAGGTAGGGGAAGCAAGTTTGCGAGAGTAAAGTTGCAAGTTAGAAAGGGAAAAGTTTGAGGATCTGGCGTAGGTTGGGTAGAGCACAGCGAAACCCAACACAGAGCTATCAGCTTTCAGCCGTCAGCGATCAGCCGCGCGGTGTGGGTATTTGGGGCAGAGTCTCTTTAAGTAATAAAATCTTGTAGGAGGCACTTCAGTGCCGAAATAATAAAACAAAAATATTCATTGCTGAAGCCATTCTTACGCCAGACTTGACCTTGAAATTTAAACTTTATCCTTGCTAACTAGCAACTCGCTAACTCGTGTTGGGTTTCGCTACGCTCTACCCAACCTACCTGGAGAATGAACAGAGTGAATGCTGAGGGAGTCTCGGTACTAAACAACCACACAGTTCAACTGACATCTAACCTCTGATATCTCTGTATTTCAGCTGACGTCTAATACCATTCCGCATAAAGATTAAATCAATTTAATCCATTCCCGATTGCACATTTTCTTCACTCGATCCGGGATTGAAATAAAGTGATTCCATGCCTTTGAAACTTCATCGACAATTTCGTCATAGCCCGAAAACACTCTATTGGATAAACAATGCTGTCGTATCCAGCTCCATACTTGCTCTATTGGATTTAGCTCTGGTGAATAAGGTGGGAGCTTTATCAGGGTTAGGTTTTTAAATTCTGC
>NZ_JANHZR010000009.1:0-152729 GCF_041414715.1 Pseudoalteromonas sp. DY56-GL22
AAACTAAGCTTCGCTGTTAGAACTCAATCTGTACGAGTGCCCACACAGATGATTGCTTTATATTGTTAAAGAACATTTGATTCACTTTCGTGCCTCAAGGGCTGTGCATTCTACGCAAGCCGTTATTTTTGTCAACACTTAATTTTGAGAAAAGTTTATTTTTTCAAAACTCAGTCTTACTTGACTCAACCAACTCGTCGTTTTGCTTTTTTGTAAGCAGTCCGCCGTGTCGGTGGATGCGCATTATAGGGAGATCCGAATTGAGATCAACTGTTTTTTGAAGTTTTTATGAAAAAAATGACTGTTCGCGCAAAATACGAACGAAACGGGTAAAAATAGCACTAAATTACTCGTATTATGACTATTTAGGCAGTGTTTTTTATAAATGAGCTTGTATTTAAGTTGTATAGAAGGTGATTTTAACTATAAGAGAACGCGAATTGATCTTTATATGTGATCTTAATTGCTAGGTGCTAGGTGCTTCAAGATTGCATGGTAATGTTTAGGGTTGATAGAGCTGTTTTATTGAGAGTGAATCTTTAGTAGTGAATTTTAGAAAGTAAAAAGCCGAGCATAAGCTCGGCTTTTTGGTGTCTTTACGACTTACTCTGCAGACTGCGCGTCTTCTTGAACTTCTTCGTTTGTCGCTGGGCGACCAACTAGTTCAATATAAGCCATTGGTGCATTATCACCAGCACGGAAGCCACACTTAAGAATACGAGTGTAACCACCAGGACGGTCTGTATTACGTGGACCGATTTCGCTGAATAATTTACCAACTACTTCATTATCACGCGTGCGAGCAAACGCTAAACGGCGGTTTGCTACACTGTCAGTCTTAGCCAGTGTGATTAAAGGTTCAATTACACGGCGCAACTCTTTAGCTTTAGGCAAAGTTGTTTTGATGATTTCATGTTTCACCAAAGAACCAGCCATGTTGCTGAACATCGCTTTGCGATGGCTGCTGTTACGGTTTAATTGACGACCACTCTTACGATGGCGCATGACCCTATCCTTCTAACTAAACTAATATAGTGATTTAGATTATTCAGCTAGGCTTGCAGGCGGCCAATTTTCTAGGCGCATACCTAGAGAAAGACCACGTGAAGCTAGCACGTCTTTAATTTCAGTTAGAGACTTCTTACCTAAGTTAGGCGTTTTAAGAAGCTCAACTTCAGTGCGCTGAACTAAATCACCGATATATTGAATTTGCTCGGCTTTCAAACAGTTTGCTGAACGTACTGTTAGCTCAAGATCATCAACTGGACGAAGCAGAATAGGATCGAATTCTGGCTTCTCTTCTTTCTCTTCTGGCTCAGTTACATCACGTAAATCTACGAATGCATCTAATTGCTCAGCTAAGATAGTAGACGCACGGCGGATCGCTTCTTCAGGATCTAGAGTGCCGTTTGTTTCCATATCAATGATTAACTTGTCTAAGTCTGTACGTTGCTCAACACGGGCTGATTCAACCGAGTACGCAATACGTTCAACTGGGCTGAATGATGCATCAAGCAGCAGACGACCAATTGGACGCTCATCGTCATCAGAGGATAAACGACTAGATGCCGGCACATAACCGCGACCGCGCTCAACACGAATACGCATGCTGATCTCGCTGCTATCTGTCGTAAGGTGACAAATAACGTGATCTGGGTTGGCGATAGTTACATCACCATCGTGCTGAATATCAGCCGCAGTCACAGGGCCTACACCAGATTTAGTCAGGGTCAGAAAAACTTCATCTTTGCCTTCTAAAGTTACTGCTAGACCTTTAAGGTTTAACAGAATTTCAATGATGTCTTCTTGTACGCCCTCTTTCGCGCTGTACTCATGCAATACACCGTCGATTTCTACTTCAGTTACTGCACATCCAGGCATAGATGATAACAGTATACGGCGTAAGGCATTACCCAAAGTGTGACCAAAGCCACGCTCTAATGGTTCTAAAACTACTTTAGAACGCGTTGGGTTGATAGCGTCGATATCGACTAACCTTGGTTTTAGGAATTCGGTAACAGAACCCTGCATTTTATCCTCTCTTAACTCTTAACTTTACTTAGAGTAAAGTTCGACGATTAGTTGTTCGTTAATGTCCGCAGACAGATCTGAACGCTCAGGTAGGCGCTTGAAGCTACCTTCCATTTTCTTACCGTCAACTTCAACCCAAGTCGGCTTTTCACGTTGCTCAGCCAACTCTAGAGCAGCGATGATACGTGCTTGTGTTTTTGACTTCTCACGAATTACAACAGTATCTTCTGGAGTAATTACGTATGAAGGAATGTTCACAACACGACCATTAACTAAAATCGCTTTGTGGCTTACTAACTGACGTGCTTCAGCGCGTGTGCTAGCAAAACCCATGCGATATACAACATTGTCTAAACGTTGCTCTAAAAGCTGTAACAAGTTTTCACCTGTATTACCTTTAAGGCGAGCAGCTTCTTTGTAGTAGTTACGGAATTGCTTTTCTAATACACCGTAGATACGACGTACTTTTTGCTTTTCACGTAGCTGTAAACCGTAATCAGATAAGCGACCTTTACGAGCGCCGTGCTGACCAGGTGCAGTCTCAAGTTTACACTTAGAGTCGATAGCTCTTACGCCGCTCTTAAGGAACAGGTCAGTACCTTCACGACGACTCAGCTTGAGCTTAGGGCCCAAATATCTTGCCATGTTATTTCTCCTAACCTATTGTTAAACGCGACGTTTCTTCGGTGGACGACAACCATTATGAGGGATTGGCGTCACGTCAGTGATGTTGGTGATACGGTAACCAGCAGCATTCAAAGCACGTACAGCAGATTCACGACCTGGACCTGGACCTTTGATGAAAACTTCTAGATTTTTTAAACCGTATTCTTGAGCAGCAGTACCTGCACGCTCTGCAGCAACCTGAGCCGCGAATGGAGTAGATTTACGTGAACCACGGAAACCTGAACCACCTGCTGTTGCCCAAGATAGTGCATTACCTTGACGGTCGGTAATTGTTACAATAGTGTTGTTGAAAGAAGCATGAACGTGAGCCATACCATCAGCAACTTGCTTTTTAACCTTCTTACGACGAATTGGTGCTTTAGCCATAATCTACCCCACCTTATTTCTTGATAGGCTTGCGAGGACCCTTACGAGTACGCGCGTTAGTCTTAGTACGTTGACCACGTAGTGGTAACGAACGACGGTGACGTAGGCCACGGAAACAACCAAGGTCCATAAGGCGCTTGATATTTAATGTAACTTCACGACGAAGGTCACCTTCTACAGTGTACTTGCCAACTGCTTCACGCAATACGTCAAGTGTTTCGTCTGAAAGTTCACCGATTTTTGTGGTCTCGGCGATACCAGTCGCTGCTAAGATAGCCTTAGAGCGAGTCTTACCTATGCCATAAATAGCAGTTAAACCGATAACTGCGTGTTTATGATCAGGGACGTTAATGCCAGCGATACGGGCCACTAACACATCTCCTATATTTGAATTTGGTAATCATCTGTTTGAAAAGCCCGTAAGGATACTCAAACGAAGACCAAATCACAACTAAAAACACAGGCCGAGTAAATAACTCAGCCTGCACGACTGTTTAATTAGCCTTGCCTTTGCTTGTGCTTAGGCTCACTGCAAATTACGCGTACTACACCAGCACGTTTAATAACTTTACAGTTACGGCATATTTTCTTAACGGAAGCACGTACTTTCATTGCTCAACTCCGTAAAATGACCTTATCGACCGTAGCCTTTAAGGTTTGCTTTTTTCAGCACAGAATCATACTGATGTGACATCAGATGCGTCTGTACTTGTGCCATAAAGTCCATGATTACAACAACGATAATCAAAATTGATGTACCGCCGAAATAGAATGGCGTTTGCCATGCCATAGTCATGAATTCGGGCACCAGACAGATAAAGGTTATATACAAAGCACCTGCCAATGTCAGGCGTGTCATCACTTTATCAATGTATTTAGATGTCTGCTCACCTGGACGAATACCTGGGATAAATGCGCCAGATTTTTTCAGGTTATCTGCTGTTTCACGCGGGTTAAATACCAACGCGGTGTAGAAAAAGCAGAAGAAGATAATAGCCGCAGCTAAAACCATCGCATATAAAGGTTGACCTGGAGTCAACGTTGTAGCGATTGCTTGTAGCACATCAGCGACCGGACCTTCACCCTGGCCGAACCAGCTTGCAATTGTACCAGGGAACAGAATTATACTGCTAGCAAAGATTGGTGGAATAACACCCGCCATGTTTACTTTCAGTGGTAAGTGCGTGCTTTGAGCAGCAAATACCTGACGACCTTGTTGACGCTTTGCGTAGTTAACGACGATACGACGTTGGCCACGTTCAAAGAATACAACTAGGTAAGTAACAGCGAATACGATTACAGCAATCAATAACAGTACAAGTACATTCAGATCACCTTGGCGCGCCATTTCGGCTGTCGAACCAATAGCAGACGGCAGGTTAGCTACAATACCAACAAAAATCAGAACTGAGATACCGTTACCGATACCACGCTCTGTAATTTGTTCGCCCAACCACATTAGGAACATAGTACCAGTTACTAAACTCACTACAGCAGTGAAGTAGAAACCGATACCTGGGTTAACAACTAACCCGTCCATCATGCCCGGTAAGCTGGTAGCAATACCGATTGATTGGATTGTAGCAAGCACAAGCGTGCCGTAGCGTGTGTACTGGCTAATTTTCTTACGCCCTTGCTCACCTTCTTTCTTAAGCTCTATAAACGGCGGATACATATGCGTTAATAGTTGCGTAATAATCGAAGCCGAGATGTACGGCATAATACCCAGTGCTAACACTGAAGCGCGCTCAAGCGCACCACCGCTGAACATGTTAAACATTTCAACAATGGTGCCCTTTTGTTGCTCGAAGAAATCGGCAAGTACAGCGGCGTCAATCCCAGGGATCGGCACGAATGAACCTAGACGGTAAATAATGATAGCACCTAATACAAATAGTAATCGACGCTTCAATTCCGAAAGCCCACTTTGTGCACTTTTCATATCTTGACCTGGTTTAGCCATTAGTACTTCCTTAGTCTTCTACCTTGCCTCCGGCAGCTTCGATAGCTTCGCGAGCACCTTTAGTCACTTTAAGACCTTTAACGGTAACTGCGCGTGAAACTTCGCCAGATTTAACTACTTTAACGAACTGGATGTTCTTTTTAACTAGACCAGCTGCTTGTAACGCGTTTACGTCTACTACATCGCCTTCAACTTTAGCGATTTCAAAAAGGTTAACTTCAGTAGATACTAATGATTTACGTGAAGTGAAACCAAATTTAGGTAGACGACGTTGCATAGGCATTTGACCGCCTTCGAAACCAACGCGTACTTTACCGCCAGAACGTGATTTTTGGCCTTTATGACCACGGCCACCAGTCTTACCAAGACCAGAACCAATACCACGACCTAGACGTTTCTTTTCAGTTTTTGCACCAGCAGCAGGTGAAAGTGTATTCAAATGCATCGAATTAACCCTCAACCTTTACCATGTAAGAAACTTGGTTAATCATACCACGCACACATGCTGTGTCTTCTAACTCAACAGTGTGATTGATACGACGTAGACCAAGACCGCGTAATGTAGCTTTATGCTTCGGTAAACGACCGATAGAGCTCTTTACTTGTGTTACTTTTACAGTTTTATTAGCCATGGTTTACCCCGTGATTTCGTCAACGCTAAGACCACGTTTAGCAGCGATTGACTCTGGAGAGTTCATGTTCTCTAGAGCAGCAATCGTTGCACGAACGATGTTGATCGGGTTAGTTGAACCGTATGCTTTTGACAATACGTTCTGTACACCAGTTACTTCTAGTACTGCACGCATCGCACCACCGGCGATGATACCTGTACCTTCAGAAGCAGGCTGCATGTATACTTTAGAACCCGCGTGGCGACCCTTGATTGGGTGCTGTAGCGTGTTACCGTTAAGGTCTACACTGATCATGTTGCGACGTGCTTTTTCCATTGCTTTTTGAATAGCAGCTGGAACTTCACGTGCTTTACCATAACCAAAACCTACTTTACCTGCGCCGTCACCAACTACTGTTAGTGCAGTGAAGCTAAAGATACGACCACCTTTAACCACTTTAGACACACGGTTTACCGCGATTAGCTTTTCAGCCAAATCAGGCTGTTGTTGCTTTGCTTCTACGTTAGCCATTGTCTACTCCTAGAATTGCAGACCGGCTTCACGCGCTGCATCAGCAAGCGCCTTCACACGGCCGTGATATTTAAAGCCACTGCGATCAAAAGCAATCTTTTCGATGCCTTTGTCAGCTGCACGTTCAGCAACCGCTTTACCAACTGCTTGAGCAGCTGCAACGTTACCTGTGCCTTTAACTGTTTCGCTAATTGCTTTTTCAACAGTAGAAGCAGCAGCCAGTACAGTACCCTCAGCAGTAACTACTTGAGCGTAAATGTGACGTGGCGTGCGGTGGATAACAAGACGCGTTGTGCCTTGTTCAATATAATTTCTACGAGTGCGCTTAGCACGACGTAGACGAGCTGTTTTTTTATCCATCGTCTTACCTTACTTCTTCTTAGCCTCTTTACGGCGTACATTCTCGTCCGCGTAACGAACACCTTTACCTTTATAAGGCTCAGGTTTACGGTATGCACGGATGTTAGCAGCTGTTTGACCAACTAACTGCTTGTCTACGCCCTTAACTAGAACTTCTGTTTGGCTTGGTGTTTCAATCGTAATACCTTCTGGTACTTCGAAATTCACTGGGTGTGAGAAACCAAGAGTTAAGTCTAATACTTTGCCCTTAGCTGCTGCACGGTAACCAACACCTACTAACTGAAGTTTCTTCTCGTAACCTTCATGCGTACCAACAACCATGTTGTTGATTAGAGCGCGAGCAGTACCTGCTTGTGCCCATGCATTAGCTACGCCTTCACGAGGTAAAGTTGTAATAACGTTGTCGTTAACTTGTACTTCAACAGCGTCGTTGATTGTACGAGTTAATTCACCGTTTTTGCCTTTAACTGTGATCTCCTGGCCTTTTAATGTAACTTCTACACCGGCAGGAACATTGATTGGTGCCTTTGCTATGCGAGACATAGTTCCCCTCCGATTAAGCTACAAAGCCAATGATCTCACCACCAACGCCGGCACTACGTGCTGCGCGGTCTGTCATTAGGCCTTTAGAAGTTGATACGATAGCGATACCAAGACCACCCATTACCTTTGGTAATTCGTCACGTTTCTTATAGATACGTAGACCAGGGCGGCTAACACGCTGGATGTTTTCAATAACAGCTTTGCCTTCGAAATATTTTAAATCGATAGAAAGCTCAGGCTTCGCTTCACCGCTTACAGCGTAATCTGCGATATAACCTTCATCTTTTAATACTTTAGCTACTGCTACTTTCAGTTTTGAAGTTGGCATCGTTACTGATACTTTCTTCGCTGACTGACCGTTACGGATACGTGTAAACAAATCCGCAATAGGATCTTGCAAGCTCATAGTCTTACTCCCGTGATACTATTACCAGCTAGCCTTTTTAAGGCCAGGAATTTCACCGCGCATAGCTGCTTCGCGAACTTTAATACGGCTCATGCCGAATTTGCGAAGGTAACCATGTGGGCGGCCCGTAACGTTACAACGATTACGTTGACGTGAAGAGCTAGAATCACGTGGTAAAGCTTGTAGCTTTAATACCGCGTCCCAACGATCATCGTCAGATGTATTAACATCACTGATGATAGCTTTTAGTGCCGCACGCTTTTCAGCGAACTGAGCAACTAATTTCGCACGCTTTGCTTCGCGCGCTTTCATAGAATTCTTTGCCATAACCCTACCCTTATTTCTTGAATGGGAAGTTAAACGCTTCTAACAACGCACGGCCTTCATCATCTGTTTTCGCAGAAGTAGTGATTGTGATATCCATACCGCGAACACGGTCTACTTTATCATAATCGATTTCTGGGAAGATGATTTGCTCACGTACGCCCATGCTGTAGTTACCACGTCCATCAAAAGACTTAGCACTTACACCACGGAAGTCACGGATACGTGGGATAGCGATTGAAACCAAACGCTCAAAAAAGTCCCACATACGCTCGCCACGTAGGGTTACTTTACAACCAATTGGGTAACCTTCACGCACTTTGAAGCCAGCAACTGATTTGCGTGCTTTAGTGATTAGAGGTTTCTGACCAGAGATTGCTTCTAGATCCGCAACAGCGTTATCTAGGATCTTCTTGTCAGCTAGAGCTTCGCCCACACCCATGTTTAATGTGATCTTTTCGATCTGAGGGACTTGCATGACAGAGCTGAAACCAAACTTCTCTTGAAGCTCAGCAACTACTTTGTCTTTATATACTTCATGCAGTTTCGCCATCATTCTACTCCAACTATTAGATAGTTTTACCAGTAGATTTAAAGATACGTAATTTCTTACCATCTTCAATCTTGAAACCTACACGATCTGCTTTACCCGTTTCCGAGTTGTAGATCGCAACGTTTGATACGTCGATAGACGCTTCTTTCTCAACAATACCGCCAGCTTGGTTCAACTGAGGAACAGGCTTTTGGTGCTTCTTGATTAAGTTGATGCCTTCGACAAATACTCGACCAGATTCAGCAACAACTGAAAGCACTTTACCGCGCTTACCTTTGTCTTTGCCTGCTAGTACGATTACTTCGTCATCACGACGGATTTTTGCTGCCATGATAGACTCCTTATAGTACTTCTGGTGCTAGTGAAACGATTTTCATGAACTTTTCAGTACGAAGTTCACGAGTCACAGGGCCGAAGATACGAGTACCAATTGGCTGTAAGTTATCGTTTAAGATAACAGCCGCATTGCTATCGAAACGGATCAAAGAACCGTCCGGACGACGAACGCCTTTTTTAGTACGCACAACTACCGCGTTTTTAACATCACCTTTCTTCACTTTACCGCGAGGAATAGCTTCTTTTACAGAAACTTTGATGATATCGCCAACCGCTGCATAGCGACGGTGCGAACCGCCAAGGACTTTAATACACTGCACTTTGCGAGCGCCGCTGTTATCAGCAACGTCCAGCTGAGTTTGCATTTGGATCATGTTAATGACCTCCGGTGTAGAAATTACAACACGCCTTAATTTTGTTTAAAATCAAGACATTTCGGTTAAATTCCACTCAAAAAACAAGCAAGTTGTCTCTTAAGGGCGGGCAATTGTAGCAGCAATGGCAAGGAAGTGGTAGGTTATTTTTTAATTAATTTGGAATTAATCGCAATGCTTGCATTGAGGAATTACAGCAGCTTGCTGGTTTGTTATTGATTATAAAACAAACAGGACGCAAATGCGCCCTGTTTTTGACTTTAATTAAATTTTTATTAATTACCAAATAGACCTTTTAATTTGTCTTTGATTTTATCTTTAGCTTTTTCTTTGACTTCTTCTTTAGCCGCATCACTGACATCTAGGCTATAACCAACATCATGGAATGGACCTTTGATACGCAGTGGAATTTTAAAGCCGGTACTGTCATCGGTCGTGCCTTGCCCTTCGATTGAATCAACAATCCCCGTTACCAAGCGATAGTCTACATTCGTCATAGGTAAATCAACTTTACCTGAGCCTGTAATGCGAATAAGCGGGCTAAGTAGTGATAGGTCTTTATTTTCACCAACACCGTTAGTGAATACAAAACTGCCCTGCAATGCCGAGAAGTCTGTTTGCTGTGAGTTATCAAAGCCTGTATCTAAACCTTCTGATACTGCACTCAAGTTACCTTTGATAAGCTCTTTTGCTTTACGAACCATCTCTGCAATGTTGGCCCCTTTTACCGCACCATCAGCAAACTCAAAGCCTAACTTACCATTTAAAGCATTGATAAAGCTCTTTTGGCTTTGACCTGTGGTCGTTAGATCCCAATTTAGAGAGCCTTTACCCATTAACTTATCGAAACCAGCCGCATCAGTTAGTAATGGCTGTGCATCGATTTTATCTAAAGAAAAGTTAGTACTAATTTTATAAGGTGTTTGCTTGGCGTTAACGGTGATGACACCTTTACCATTGCCTTCATAAGCAACAAACTTATCTAAACTGATTTTAGCCACGGCATTTTTTAGGTTCACCGTTAACTGGTTTTCACCAAGGGTAATATCATTTGCTTTTAAGCCACTTGAACGCACGACTACATTTGCATCTAATGCGTTTAAGCCGCTCATATCAATTGCAGTATCATCCCAAACAATTGGCTGTGCTGGTGCATCTGCGGCAGGTTCTGCTTGTTCTTCTTTAGCTACGCCCTCTGGTAGGTAAGGGTTTAGATCAAGCATACCTAAATCAATATCGGCATTCACAGCTAAACGATCACCAAGCTTAATATCGCTTTTACCTTTAATTTGCAGCTCATCGAGGGTGGCAAGTAGCTCAGTAAGCTTAAACTGCTGTCCTTTTAGGTGCATTGAACCCTTTACATTAAAGGCATTAAACGCATTTTCTTTTGCATTAAGCTCAACACCTTGCCAACTCGCAATATTTTTAACAGAGTCACCACTGACAGAAAGAAGCCCTTGCACATCATTACCCATTTCTGCAATTGCACCTTTAAAATTTAAATCGACTAAGCGCGAATCAACCTCAGTGCTTACATTAAACGTTTCGCCTTCAATCGCTTTAACAGGTGTATCTAGCGTGACATCTAAATCAAAGCGCTCACCCATATAGGTAATACCGCCTTTTAATTCTAAGGTCTTACGAAGAGAAGGTAATAAGATTGCTAATTCTAAATCGCTTATCTGTTGCTTTGCCCCGGTTTTACCATCTAGATAAGTGAAAGTACCACCGTAGATTGCTACTTCACCAAGTTCGATATCAAAGTTATCTGGTAAGTTAACAGCGCCAGAACTCTTTTGCTGCTCTGTCTGTGGTTGCTCAGCAACCGCATCAAATAATTGCCAGTTTGCTTTACCATTTTTATCGGTTTCTAACAAAATTGTTGGTTCGTTAATAACGAATTTATCGAGCTTAAACTCACCGCCAAATAACGACATCCACGGGATACGGATAGCAAGTTGCTGCATGCTTGCCATATCTTTTTGCGAGCCAGTTTGCATATTGGCAAAGTGCACATCATTCAATTCGAGTTTTAATGATGGAAATACCGACAGCTTTTTATCGCCATTAATAGTCAGACTACGACCTGTGGTTTGCTCTACTTGCTCCGATACTTTATTAAATATCGCGTCTGTAGGAATGAGGAATGGTGCTGCGACTACTAATGCAATCAGTAATACGAAGATGACACCAACAATTTTCAGTAAGGTTTTCATAATCATCCTTAAAAATGGGCAAACAATGTTCTTATCATAGCGGGAGTTAGGCACAATTGCATTGCCGAACACACAAAAAGGTTTGTAAACAAGCTTAGGTACAAGAATATGAATCAGCGCTGAAACTTTTTGATACCTGTAGGTTACAAAAAGATCTTGACCGTATGATACCCTAGGGTTACATTGATACCTGTAGGTTACATTTGAGTTTAAAATAAAAGGAAACGATTATGTCTAAGCAAGATATCAAAACGGAAGAAAAGTTTATGAGTCATAACGCATGGTTTTCAATATTCATGGGAGTCACGTTATTAATTATTAGTGTTTACCCAATGCTCAAGCAAACATCAGTATTTTTACTGTTTATTGGTGTTGCCGCATTTTTAGGATCTTTCTTTATGTTTGTGATTAGAGGGGGATTTACATGGAAACTTGGTTATCGCCTTACTTATAAGGATGAATTTTTAAATACGATTGATACCATCGCTTATAAACATGTTGTGCTTGGATTGCTTTTTAGCATGGGGGCTATTTTTTTATTGTCTGATGAACTTGCTTTAAATGTATCTCATAGCATGATGGCCACATTTTACCTTGCCTTGATGTGTTTGATATATGGCGTATCAATTCTTTGGCAAAGTAGAGACTAGGTATAAAAGTGCAAAATAATATCGCTAAATTCCGCAAAGAAAAGGGATTATCGCAGCAAGAACTTGCTGATGCCATTGCAGTATCACGTAAAACCATTAGCACAGTTGAAACAGGCCGCTTTATACCCTCGGTGATTATCGCGTTAAAAATTGCTGCTCACTTTGAACTCAGTGTTGAGCAATTATTTACACTCGATGACAATGATTAATAAACCACGTCAGTCGCAATCTTACTTATAAATTATCAGTAAGATTGCATCATTTCATTACTTCGGTATGATGCACGACCCTGTTGTTTTTGCACCCTGTGTACTAAAATTAAACAACCCAATTTGGTCAAAACTGGAGTATCGATTAAGCATGAAGAAACTGCTTATTTCACCGTCAAAAATGGCGCTTGGCGAGCAAGAAAGTCAAATTTATCAAAATATCCTCAAGCAAGCCTCTGATATCAGCTTAAACCTAATGGCAGTTAAAGTAGAAAACCACCCTGAAGACTTTTTAGGTTGGTGCTATGAGCTATTAAGTGCAAGCCGCGATCGCATTAACTACGATCTGTTAGAAGATAAGCAATTACCCACTCTTAAAAAACTTCATGACTTATTAATTTCTGCAATCAGTTTTTTGCAGTTAAAAACATTAAGGGTTGCGCCATGGCCTGTTATTGCAGGCTTCATCGAGCAGCATAAAGAGCTTTTAGCCCTTGATGAGCAACTACGCTTAGCTAATTACATTGCTGCAATTAAATCGCAATCCCTAAAAGAGATGATCCCAGAAGACCGTTTAGCGTTTTCAGGTAAACACAGTGCTTCGCTTGATCCAAGTAGCTATAACTTCGACGTTGAATGGTTTGCTTCTACTAAGAACGCGAAAGGTTTCCACCAAATGTTGAGTGATTTACCAGGTGCGTTCGATGAGGCGCTTGCACACATTCCACTTGAGGGTGAAGTAACGCAAGAACATTATCAGCATTTTATGGTTGCTTACTTCATGGCGTTTAATGGCAGCGATGAAAAGCCAACGCTTGCTCCTGCTACTCGCTTGCTTGCGATGCGCCGACCTGACGTGTTTACACCAATCGTAAATAGTAAACTTGATGCCCTTTGTGCGGCATTAGGTATTACTAAGCTTAATAACCGTGATTTTGAGCGCTACTGGCAAGATGTTATCGAAGCAATACATAACATGCCTTGGTTCAAAATGGCCAGTGCAGCAAATGAGCTTGAACAATCTCTGGTTGAAATCAAAGCCCTATTGCCTAGCTTCTTTTATTATGCAGATAAAAGTACCACTGATAACTCAAACTATATTAAGTTGTTAAACAAACCTAAGAGTACCACGAGCTCAGCAGGTAAAAAGACCGTACGCCGCGGCAAAGAATCAGCTGAGATACTGGTAGACCGCGCACTAGCAAGTGATGATATCCCTGAACATATCAAAGCTAAGCGCGATTCAATCATCAGTGAAGTAGAAAAAGGCCGCAGTGTTGAAGAAACCATTAGTCTAATGCGTGCAATTTTCGGCTAAGTTACTCTCAAATAAGCAAAACCCGGTTGCTTCGCAATTGTGCAACCGGGTTATTTTTTGCACCACACATGTGCGCATGAACAATTCAAATAACTATCCTTTTCACAATTAAACAAGTTTAAAAGCCTGTTTTTAAAGCCTTTAAGCATAAAATATCCCGTTAGAAATTAACTTGGCACAACCAGTGCAACATCGTATCCAGACAACACATAGAAAATGTCCTCAAATAATAACCAGACTGCAATCTGAAAATGGGACAAAATCAACATAACAACAGGATACAGAAACATGCTAAAACTAAAAAAAACGGTCGCAGCAAGCGCCCTTGCGCTATTAACTTTGAGCTCAACATATAGCTATGCAGAAGTCACAGCAAACGCTGCGGCAACTTCAAACTACTTATGGCGTGGTCAAGAGCAAGGCGGCGGTGATGCTGCAATCCAAGGTGGTATCGACTACGCAAGTGAATCTGGCTTTTATGCGGGTACTTGGGTGTCGAATGCTAGCTGGGCTGACGACATGACTTACGAGCTAGACCTTTATGCTGGTTTTGGCGGTGAAATCAATGAAACCTTTAGCTACGATGTTGGCTACATTTATTATGCATACCCAGATGCAGCATCTTACACAGATGCAGACTTCTCAGAAATCTACGGTAGCATTAGCATGGGTAGCTTCACCTTTGGTGCAGCAGTCCTAGCAACATCAGCAGCAAGCGGTGACGGTACAGATTTTGGTGACTCTCTATATTTAAATGCTGACTACAGTTTCCCAGTTGGCAGTACCGGTGCAGAAATGGCCCTTCACTTAGGTCATTACTCAGGGGATTTCATTGGTGATGATGACATCATCGACTACGGTGTTTCAGTGTCGAAAGACGGCTTTACTTTCGGTCTTTCAGACAACGACATTGATGGTTCAGATGTAAAAGTGTACGTCGCTTACGCGGTTGACTTCACTTTATAAAGAATGTGTTACTTGCTGCAACACGAAGGGCCGTTAAGGCCCTTTTCTCATTTATATCAATACACTTATGGTACACTATGACCAGTTGAGCCTTGCCAAATGCGATACCATTGTTCACGGTTCATAGTAAGCTGCTTAGCGTCAACAGCTGATTTAACACGCTCAATATTACCCGTACCAAGTACCACAGACGGTGCACTTGGGTGCATTAACAGCCAAGCATAAACAACCTGATCAATGGCTGTGGCGCCAATTTCAGCCCCAACCTGCTCCAACACTGCACGTAAACGCACCGCTTTTTCATCTTCACTTGAGAATAAGCGACCCCCAGCTAATGGAGACCAAAGCATAGGTTTGATATCAAGTAATTGGCATTGGTCTAAGCTGCCATCATCAAGGGCTTTCATCTCGTAAGGTGAAAACTCAATTTGATTAGTCACAAGCTCAAAGTCTAAACGCGACTGCAACAAGCTAAGTTGCGATGGGGTAAAATTAGATACACCAAAGTCAAGCACATCACCATTTGCTTTTAGGGTATTAAATGCTTGTGCCATTTCATCGGCGTTCATCAAGTAATCAGGGCGATGAATAAGTAATACATCTAAACGATCAGTGCTGAAGTTTTTAAGTGACTGCTGTGCCGAGGCAATAATATGCGCGGCACTTGAATCATAATGATTTGCTTTGCCTTGTAGCCCTAGGCTTGCAAACGCAGGCTTGATACCACACTTTGTGATTATTTTGATTTCATCACGAATACTTGGTTTTAGTTTAAGTGCTTTACCAAATTCAGCTTCACAACCGTATTCACCGTAAATGTCAGCGTGATCGGTATGTGACACCCCCATTTCAATTGCATTTTCTAAAAAACTTAAGCATTGCTGGGGCGTTATCTGCCAATCTAGCAAACGCCAGAACCCTAATACCAACTCATCAATACAACGATCATTGTTATTCACCATAACGACCTACTTTTCCTAATAAATTCGACTCAAATTAACTCTTTAACCATATCACAGATTTACCAATCACAGCTGTTAACATACAGTTACAAAATAGATTGCTAATTTGTTACTAAACAGGATATTTTAGTACCTAAAAACAAATGTTATAAAACAAGGAATAAAAAATGAAATCGTCAAATGTTATGACTGCTTTGGTTGATATTTTTATCAGTCCAAGCAGAGCCTTTAATGGTTTAAAAGAGGCAAAAGGTTGGTCTTTTGTTGCCTTTATTTTACTTGCCGGCATTCTCGCTGCCAGCATGTTTGCTTTTTACAATAAGGCTGACCCGCAGTTTTTAATAGATCAACAAGTGGCAGCGGCCAGTGTTGATGCCACCATTGCAGAACAAAAAATGATTCGCCAAAGCATGGAGCAAACCATAGATATGCAAGTATGGTTTGCTATGTTTGGTGGCATTATTGGTTTGGCTGTTATTAATGCTCTAATGGCAGGCTACTACCTATTTGTATCTAAGCAAGACCCAGAAGCTAATTATGGCTATGGTGCGTGGTATGGCTTTGGTGTGTGGACTATGATGCCAATGATTATTTCAAGCCTAGGTTTACTCATCTTAGTATTAACTGCGAGTACCGACCAAATCTCACAGACGTTATTTAACTATGCTTCGATTAACCAACTTTTAATTGGTTTAGAAATTGGCCACCCATTCTACACCTTACTTGAAAGTCTCAATATCTTTTCTATTTGGGGTATTTTCATCGCAGCTACCGGTTTAAAGAGCTGGACTAATTTTACTTTCAATAAGGCACTACTGTTTGCAGCCTTACCAAGTATTGTTATTTACGGTATTTGGACTGTAATCGCTCTCGTTTAATTCTGCTTTGAGCGGCAATATGCCGCTCTTAACTTCCAAGGAAGAAAGATGAAAAAAGCCATTATAATTGGCCTCGCTGTTACGGCATTTGTCGCTTTACTAATCTCAAAACAAGTCACAGGCAATAAAGATGCACCAGAAATGCATATTGCAGAAGTTGAACAAGGCAATATTGCCGATTCAATTTTAGCCTCTGGTAACCTAGTTTTTAACACCCAAGTGCAACTGCGCTCAGAAGTGACTGGCCGTGTAGCGAAAGTGTTTGTAGAAGAAGGCGAAAGTGTCACTGAAGGCGATATTCTTATGCGCTTAGATACGACCGCGTTTGAATCTGAAGTTGCCCGCAATAAAGCTGTGCTTCGTGCGACCGAAATCGATATTAAACATAGCGAAACCCGATTAAAAAATATTGAGCGCCAATTAAGCCGCCAAAAAGAGCTTTATGAAGTTGGCCTTGCTGGCCAAGAAGTGTATGAAAACCTACAAAATGCCCGCGATTTAGCAAAAATAGATATTGAAGCAAAACGTGAAGCTTACAACCAAGCCCAAGCATCACTATTGATTGCTGAAGACCGTTTAAATAAAAGCGTGTTTCGCGCTCCAATGAGTGGCCTACTTGCTTCGGTAAATATTAAAGAAGGTGAAACCGTTATTGCGGGAACAACCAACATTATTGGCTCAGACTTGATGCTAGTAGCTGACCCCAGCGCAATATTAGCCGAACTTCGAGTGGATGAAACCGATATTGCTGGTATCAAACTAGACCAACATGCAGATATCTATGCTGCCGCTTACCCAAATCAACCTTTTACTGGCAAAGTCATAAACATTGGCACATCAGCAAAAAATCAAGCTGGTTCACAAGGCTTATCATTTAAAGTCAAGGTACTGCTTGATGCCACTGACCGCCAGCTTTATGCCGGAATGAGCTGCCGCGCAGAAATCGCCACAAGCATTGCCGAAAACGGCTTAAAACTGCCTATTGAAGCTATTCAAAAAGAGGATGATAGCTACTTTGTTTGGAAGCTTAACGCTGATAACACAGTAACTAAAACAGCTGTTACGGTAGGTATTTCTTCAGATATCGAACAAGCGCTAACCAGCGGTGTTGCAAAAGGAGATCGTATTGTTATCGGCCCAGCTAGACCACTTAGCTCACTTAAAGAGGGTGATACGGTAGCCGTTAAAAACAGCCCTGAAAAAGGTGCTAGCTAATGTCTGTGGTGATCAAACTCAGTAATATCAATAAACAATACAAAATGGGCGAACAAGTTTTCAAAGCCCTTGATGATATTAATATTGAAATTGCTCAAAATGAGTATGTTGCCATTATTGGCCCTTCCGGCTCAGGTAAATCAACCCTGATGAACTTGCTTGGCTGCTTAGATACTCCCACCAGTGGTGACTACTATTTAAAAGATAAGCTCGTAAAGCGCATGACCGAAACGGAGCTTGCTCATCAGCGTAATAAAAGTGTTGGCTTTATTTTTCAAAGTTTCAATTTATTACCACGAGCATCCGCTCTTGAAAATGTTATGCAGCCTTTGGTGTATCGATTTATCTCGGCCAAAGAGCGAAAGCAGCAAGCGCTCGAATCATTACAACGGGTTGGTCTTGGCGATAAGGTAAATCACCTTTCGAGCCAGCTTTCTGGTGGCCAACGTCAACGTGTCGCTATTGCTCGCGCACTGGTTCCTAAACCCCACATTCTACTTGGTGATGAGCCTACCGGTAACCTAGATAGTAAAACCACCACTGAAATCATGGCGCTGTTTGATGAGCTTCATAACGAAGGGCACACCATTATTTTGGTTACTCACGAACAAGATATTGCTGATCACTGCCAACGTGTTATTCGTTTAGTTGATGGCAAAGTTGTTAGTGATACCCGCAAAGGCGAAGGAGCAAGACAACATGTTTAAATCTGCTATCGCTGTAATGGAAGGCACAAAAGCAGCACTGATGGCAATTAAAGCCAATGCAATGCGTAGTGCCCTTACCTGCTTGGGCATTATTATTGGTGTTGCTGCAGTTGTGACCGTGGTAGCAGTAATGCAAGGGTTTACCAAGCAAATTAATGATCAGCTTGCTGACATGTCTCCTGATGTCACCAATATAAAGCCTTACACTAGCGTAGAAAAAGAAATGGTAGGGCAACAAGCAAAGTTAACCTACAGCGACTTTTTAACTCTAAAAGCACGCGTGAAAGAAGCTGAAACCTTTACTGCACTGATGTTTACTTGGCGCTTTTCGGGTGCAGCAGAGTATGGCAATAAAAGCCATGCTTCACGGGTAATGGGCACAGAGCAAGACTACCAAAAAGCTTACCGCACCTACCCAGAACTCGGCCGATTTGTTCGCGCAGAAGATGATGCAAAACGCCGTAGAGTGGCGTTTATTGGCCCTTCAATTATCGAAAAGCTTAACCTGCCTGAAAACCCTGTAGGTGAATATATCAAACTCGGTGGTGAGTGGTTTCGCATTATTGGTGTTGCTGAAAAACAAGGTAGTTTATTAGGTTTTGACCAAGACGATTACATTAATATTCCGATAAGTACCATGAGTGCGCTAGAGGGCGGCAGTGTTGATACCAATGTACAAATGATGTTTCGTTTGAAAGACGATGCTAACGAAGCGCAAGTACTGGCTAAAATTCGCCGCATCTTACGTCAATTACATAAACTGAAAGACGGTGAAGATGACGACTTTGAATTTGAAACCGCCGAAAAAGCCCGTGCTAATATCGATAAATTTACCGGAAGTGCAACCGCAATTACCGCGGGGATCGTAGGTATCAGCCTGGTAGTTGGTGGTATCGGAGTGATGAATATCATGCTGGTTTCGGTAACAGAACGTACGCGTGTGATCGGCACTTTAAAAGCATTAGGGGCAACACCTGGTTTTATTATGCTGCAATTTTTAGTTGAAGCGGTGGTGCTATCACTGTTTGGTGGTTTAATTGGTTTAGCGATAGGCTACGGTGCTGCGGCACTAATTTCAGTTTTAGTGCCGAGCATGCCAGATGCCTACATACCGGGTTGGGCGATTATGCTGTCATTTGGCTTTACTTCATTGATTGGTATTGTGTTTGGCTTAGCGCCCGCTATTAAAGCGGCACGCTTAAACCCAATTGATGCACTGCGTTATGAATAACTAGTCTGGCTTATAAGGTACTTGAGCGCAGCTTATTTCAACTGTTTTCGGGTACCAAATAGGCCCAACTTGGTTTACTGCAGCTTCAGCTAAACCATTGGTGAACGACTTATAAGTGTGAACAGTTTGCCATTCGGAATCAGGGCACTCCTCTGATAAGTCTACAGGCTCTGAACCTTCGTAAAGCGCCGCGGCAAAGTTATGATGCCATTGCTCTGTTGCAGGCGCTTTATTGGCTTGTGCAGCACTGCCATTATCAAAGTAGATATTTGTGCAACCACTTAAGGTTGCCACTAACACAGTTGTTGCTAGTAGGCTTTTCATAATTGTTGCTCCTGTGCTTGTTGCTCACACCATACTTTTACTGTGTGAGGAGCATAAATTCCGAGTGTAACGAGTCCTAATGCGCCATCAGCGAATGTTTGTTGCGATTGCATTTGGGCAACTTTTTTATCTTGGCAAATAGCCTTTACATCAACGCGCTCTTCACCAACGAGGCCCCACAAAAAGAATGGGCGGCTATCTTGGTAATCAGCTTTAGTGGCTAATTTATTGGTTGTTTTTTCTGGCACTATGGTGACTGATGAACACGCTGTCACCGATAAGGCAAGCAGCATACAGGCCATTTGTTTCATGAGTAGTTCCTTTGTCTGAGTTGTTAAGCTCAGTAAGTATAAGAATATGAGTACTCATTTTGGGTAAGAAAGCGTATAGAAATTGTAGAAAATACTACAGTTTCTAACATTTAGCCTTTGAACTAAACTGAGGCTAACAACGACTAACTCTCAAGGAACGTAACTAAAGGTCATTATGACGGCATATCTGCGTATATTTTTATTACTTGTGTGTTTGAGTGTGCTGTCTTGGTATAGCTTTTCAAGCGATCCTAGCTCTGATGAGCAACAAGGTATAACCAAAACCGCTGTGAACCTTGCTAATTGCCAACAGCAGTTAGCACAAAGTCGTATGCAAACTTACGCTGAACATTATATTTTGCCCTATCAGTTCAAGTTATTGAGTTGGAATATCTACAAAGCACAAATAGATGGCTTACTCACAGATTTGCAAAACCTAAATGCCGGTGCTGATATTGTGTTACTACAAGAAGCTATCGAAGAACCTTCGCTTACAAAGCTCAAACCCTATTGGCGCTTTGCTAAAGGGTATAAGAGTGGCGGCGTGCAATCTGGAGTTATGACACTCAGCCGCTGGCCAGCTACTGTGCATTGTACACTCACCCATAAAGAGCCTTGGCTACGTAGCCCAAAAGCCACCAATATTGTGGAATATGCGCTGCCAGATCAACAGTTATTACTGAGTATTAACCTGCATGCCATTAACTTTACGATGGGTGTTAGTGACTTCAAACAACAGCTAGACGATGCCGCCGCTATTATGCGAACGCATAGAGGCCCTATTGTATTTGCCGGTGATCTCAATACCTGGAGTGATGAACGCCAAGCCTTATTACAGCAAACATTGACCCAGCTAGGTTTGCACGAAGCTATCTATTTAGATGATAAACGTACCAAAGCATTTGGGTTAGCACTTGACCAAGTATGGGTGCGTGGTGTCAAAATAAAGACAACCATAGTACCTGAGCTTGTAAGCTCAGATCATAATCCAATAATTGCAACCTTGACCATAGAGCAAAAAGTACAGTGAAAATAACAATGAAAGGATATTGGCTTATCGCGTTAATGTTATTGAGCATTAGCCAATTCAGTAATGCAGCGACCCCAGAACAAGAGATAAATCACCTCATTGATTTTGTCGCTAAGAGTGATGCCGTATTTATTCGCAACGGCACAGAGCACTCAAGCCAAGATGCTGCCGAACACCTAGCTATGAAGTATCGAAAAGCAACCCGCTATGCAAAAACTGCCGAAAAGTTTATCGAAAATCTGGCGAGCAAAAGCTCATGGAGCGGTAAGCCCTATAAAGTTAAACTCAGCAATGGTAACTTAATCAATGCAAAAGATTGGTTAAGCAATGAATTAAAAGAGTACCGTCGAAACCAACATATGCATAATTAAAATCATCAACACACAAGAAGCGAAAAGCCATGCAAGAACACAAAAATCAGCCACTTAATGACTTTATTGAGTACCCCCATGACGAGATGCTAAAACGCGCCGAAGAGTTTTTAGCCGTGAGTCAGCGTCGCCACAGTATTCGTAGCTTTAGCGACCGCCCAGTGCCAAGAGAAATAATCGAAACTTGTATTAAAGCGGCTGGCACTGCACCGAGCGGCGCCAATCATCAACCTTGGCACTTTGTAGCAATACACAGCAGCGATGTGAAAAAACAAATTCGAGAAGCAGCTGAAAAATTAGAGCGCTCATTTTATGAAGGTCGCGCGGGTGAAGAATGGTTAGATGCCTTAAAACCACTTGGCACCGATGCCAGTAAGCCCTATCTTGAGCATGCACCTTGGCTCATTGCCGTGTTTAGTCAAAAGAAAGGCGGTATTTCTGCCGATGACAAAAATACCAATTACTATGTTCATGAATCTGTTGGCCTAGCAACCGGCTTTTTAATTCAAGCACTACACAGAGCTGGCCTTGCAACCCTTACGCATACACCAAAGCCAATGAGCTTTTTAACCGAAATTTGTGGCCGCGATAAAGATAATGAGCGCCCTTACATGCTGCTAATTGCAGGCTACCCAAGTACAGATGCAACCATCCCTGAGCATGCCTTAGTGAAAAAGTCGCTGGACGAAATAGCGACCTTTATTTGATTGACATGTAACTAAAAAAACTTAACGTTTAAATATTGGGAACTAAATGTTAACAACGTTATATAACCAAGTATTAAATCAAAGCAAGGAGCTACGATGAAACGAATCTATTTTTATTCTTTATTTTTTACACTGGCAAGCACTTCTGTATGTGCTATGGAAAAAGATATTACTCTGCATTTGTGTGAAAGCTGTAGTTATAGCGAAGCAAAGTACTATGCAAATCAAGAATCACCACATATGCGTTGTAAGTCATCTAATCCCAATCAAGAAATGACTTTTGGAAATGAAGCTTGTTATACCGACGAAAAAAAAGTAATAATTGCTGATACAAAAAGCGATAACCATTTTGCTTTTCTAATTGGTTATCACAACCAAGGCTTACCAGCTTTTAATCTGGAAAAGTATATTCATAACGCCTCACCAACAAGTAATGACTTATCAGTTATAAACAAGGTCAAAATCACAGATAAAAATTTTTCCACTTTTATAGAAGAAGCTAAAGCGCAAATTAAACAACAACCTGTACGAAGCTCATCCGGCAACATGAATAGCTTTATGTCAATCAACGAAGCTAATACTGAAACATGCCCTTCATACATAAAAAGCGCAGTTAATGCAGCATATGGAGGAAGAACTGCTTCAGATTTACAAACAAAGCTAAATGAAAAAGCTCACAGCGATTTTAATAATCCTGAATCTTTTTTCTTAACCGATGAAATGGATTCACTTGGCTTTTCACTATTCGCTGCAGGATTTTCTTATCAAGGTAGCTGGAAAAAAGTATCGCGTACATTCAATTCTACAATTGATTTATCTAACAACTCTGATGTACCAGCAAGCACAGACTATAAAGTAGTATTTAATATAAAATGGATAAAAGAATTTAGAGGGTTAGATGTCGAATTAAATCCATTGTTTACTAAATTCGAAGGGTATACGCTCTCTCAACTAAGTAAACCAGGAGTGAAAAGCATTTCTACTTGCCTTGAAGAGGCACTAGATCAACACCTATCTCACTCACCTAAAACACCTATAGTAGACGGCGGTAGCGGCGGCGGTAGCACACCTATTTTTGGTGGAGGCTCTGGCGGCTGGGAGAATCAGTATTGTGAAAAACACTATTATGACACCCAAGGCGTAAAGACAGCTTCCATTAAAGTCCCATGCTAAATCAATACTTGGAAAATTAATAATCAACAGCCAGCACATCACCCGGGTTTAAACCTGAAACGATGTGCTGCTTACCATCGAGCATTTCGCCAAGGCGCACATAGCGGCGCACTATCTGATTATTTTCAAGTAAATAGACCATACTCAATTGGCCATATTGGTGCACCCAGCTTGAGTCAATCAACACCCCTTTTTCAGTGGCGAGCGGTAATTGTAATTGCGCATAAAGCCCTGGCATTAATCCAGTTTGCGCATCTGTTTCTAAACGGATCTCCATACTACGCGCAGCACTATCAGCAACCGGCACAATTTCTGTCACTGTGGCAGGCATTGACGTAGATAAAGCAGGTAGTTTAACCGTTAGAGTTTGACCAACATTCAACTTAATTGCTTGTTGTTCTCTGACATCAAATGCTAATTGCAATTGTTGTGGGTTATACAGTGCGAGTAATGGCGTGCCAGGAGTTGCGGTATCGCCAGGCTCTGCAAAACGCTCAACCACAACACCTGAAATCGGCGCTTTAATTTGCGTAAAACTCAGTGCAACTTGCGCTTGTGTTTGCTGCTGTTTAGCAATCGCTAGGTTCGCCGTTAAATTATCGAACCTTGCTTTTGCATCGTCGTATTCGCTAACAGATACCAAACCTTGCTTGTATAAATCGTTAATACGCTTTAGTTGTTTCTCTGCTTGAGTCAGCGATGCATTAATCGCATTTATTTGTGCTTCGCTTTGAGCCAGCCCTGCTTTAAAGTCATCTTGCTGCAAGGTAATTAGCACGTCACCTTGTTTTACAGTATCGCCAGCGCGTACATTTAAACGCTCAACTTGTGCCATTACACGAGAAGAGATTTGCGTATTTTGTTTTGCAATCACGGTGCCCGGTACAACTTCATCACGCGCAATATCTGCCAGTGTCACTGTCACTAACTGACCAGTGTAATCATTTGCTGATGGGTTTTTCATGCCTGCAGCTTGCTTATCAGAGAAACTGCCCGCCATGTAAAGTACCGCCACAATGATCACAGATAACGCGATGATTGAACCAGTAAGTTTCGATTTACCCTGCATGAGCTTGTTCCTCTTTGGCTGCATCCTTTGCAAACACGAAATAATAAACCAGTGGCACAACAAATAATGAGAACAATGTTGATGCCACAATACCAAAAATAATTGCAATCGCTAGACCGCTAAATACCGGATCTAGGGTGATCACCAAGTTACCTAATAAGGTGGTTCCCGCGGTGAGTAACACAGGGCGCATACGCACCGTACCTGCGGCAATCAAAGCCTGTTTAATTGCCATACCTTGGCCGCGAGCTTGATTAATAAACTCAACTAAAATAAGTGAGTTACGAACCACAATACCGGCAAGTGCAATCATGCCTATCATGGCTGTTGCGGTGAATAGCACCGGCTCTGGAGCACCAGCAATGCTGCGCTCTCCAAATTGATTTAATAGCCAAAAGCCCGGCATGATCCCTATTACGGTTAATGGAATAGCCGACATGATGATCAGTGACAAACTGGCAGAGTTTGTTTGAATGCGTAAGATAATGAAAATGGCAGTGAGCGCAAACGCAAAGGCAATCCCCATATCTCTGAATACATCAATAGTAATTCGCCATTCACCTTCACCACTAAAAGTCACGTCAGTGCCAGCAGGTAATTGCCAAGCTTGGCTACCGCCATTATTGAAAAAGTGCCTACTTTGCCAATCAGTTTGGCTAAATTCGTCAGCGCTAATGCCTAAGTCAGCATTGACGTCAGCAATAATTTCAGCGGGTGTACGCCCATTTAACTCAGCCATTACATACACAACATTACGCTGATCTTTACGCATAATTGGCTTGGCAACATCTTGATGCTGAAATTCACCTAACTCAGAGAGCGCCACCAGCGTACGCGGTGCACTTTGCAGCCCAAATTCATCACTGGTTTTTGCAAGCTCCCTATCACCACGAACTTGTAATGCCAGCAATTGAGCAAATTGGTTACGATCTTGATATGGCAGTTGTAACTTTATATCGACAGGGTCTGTTTCGCCGCTAACATATAACACCCCAACATTTTGCCCATGCGAAGCAATGGCTAAGGTCTGGGCAATATCTTGTGTAGACACCGCCGACAATGACGCTTTACTTTTATCGGTAATAAAACGCTGTAAGGGCGCATTGGCAGCAATACTGGTATCAACTTCAACCACATGCGGCTCTTGTTTTAACCTTGCAGCAACAGCAAGGGCTGCTTGATAGTGCGTGTCTGTATCAACAAATGGCTCACTGTAAACTTCAGCCACTAAGGTACTTAAAACCGGCGGACCCGGTGGCACTTCAACCACTTTAATTACAATGCCATCGGTTGCCAGTGGCGCTAATGCGGCACGCAAGCGCATGACCACGCCATGAGATTGATGATCACGCTCAGTTTTATCGAGCAGTAATACTCTGAGTTCAGCTAAATTAGCAGCTTCACGTCGATAATAACCACGCACCATACCATTAAAGTCCATGCTTGATGGCTGACCAACGTAGGCTGCCGCCTCGCTTACTTCATTTAATTGCCAAGTGATGGTTTGTACTTGTCGAGTGAAAGCGGCGGTTTGCTCAAGGCTTGTACCTTCAGGCATATCGATTAAAACTTGTAACTCGTTTTTATTATCAAACGGTAATAGCTTTAAAGGCACTGCACGCATTACGGGTAACATGGCACTGGCGACAAACAAAGCTAATGTGGTCCATAAAACGAGTTTGGCACGGCCTTTAGACTCAAGTAATGGTGATAATATGCGCTCATATAAACCATGCTGATTGGCATCGAGTTGTACGCTGTCACCGACTGGCGCTTTAAGTAGTTTCATTGCCAACCACGGCGTAACAAAAAATGCCACTATGGTCGAAACCATTACACTAATTGGCACATTGAATGCCATCGGTGCCATGTACGGCCCCATCATGCCAGTAATAAACGCAAGTGGGATAAACGCCACCATAATGGTTAATGTAGACATAAACAGCGCCACACGAATTTCGCTCATGGCATCAACTATGCGTTGTTTTTTATCGCCTTTGTGGGTTAAAAAACGACTTATGTTGTCTATCCCAGTAATTGGATCATCAACCAACAAACCTAAAGAAAGGATTAGTGCAAACAGTGTGACTCGGTTAATTGTATAGCCAAAGGCAAAATCAAGTGTCAGGGTGATGCCGTAGCAAATAGGCACTGCCAAACCAACCACAATCGCTGGTCGCCAACCTAAAAATACGCCAACAAAAATAACCACGGTAAATACCGCAAACACTAAGCTTGAGGTAAGGTTATTTACTTTCTCGTTCGCGGTTTGGCCATAATCACGCAGTACGGTGTAGCCCACTTCATCTGGCAATAGATTAGCCGATAAACTGTCCATCATGCTGTGCACTTCGTTGGCTACAGCGACCGCATTGGTGCCAGCTTGCTTAGCGACACTAATGGTGACTAAAGGAAGTTGTTGTTGGTTATCTGAATGAGCCAGCCATTGATAGCTTTGCGCTTCGCTTGGACCATCACTCACCTCGGCCACATCGCTTAGATAAACACTCTTACCGTTTACCACGTTGACAACAAGCCGTTCTATCGCAGATTGAGAGCGTAAAACATCACCCACTTGTAAGGCAATTTGCTGCTTACCCTCAACAACACTGCCCACATTCACTAATTGGTTAGATACGCTAAGCGCATAATACACATCGGTTAGGGTTGTTTGATGGGCAGCAAGAGCGCTTGCATCAAGGTTAATTGTTAATTGACGGATTCTACCAGCAATCACTTTCACTTCGCTGGTGTTTTCGATGCGCTGTAAACTGTTAGCGATTTCGTTGGCAAAACGAGTTAGTTGATAGTCATCGTAAAGTTTTGGATCTTTACTAAATAAGCCCAGCATTACTATTGGCACGTCGTTCACTTCAACCGGACGTATTTGCCATGAGCTGATCACTGACGCCATAGTGTGTTGATAGCTATAGAGTTTAGCGTAAGTGTCGAGAATAGCTTGCTCACGATCGTGACCGACTTCAAAACGAAGAGTGACAACAGCAGCATTACTTTGTGTAGTTGAGTAAATATGCTCAACACCCGTTAACTGCGCCAATAACTTCTCCAATGGCTCTGTTACCAGCCTGGCTACTTCTGGCGCTTCAACGTTTGGTGCTGCTACATATATATCAAGCATAGGAACCACAATTTGCGGTTCCTCTTCACGAGGGGTTTGCTTTAATGCCATTAAGCCAAGCAACACCGACATAATAAAAATTATAACAGGAAGGCGGCCGCTCAAGCTGTTTTTAACAGCATTATCGATAGCACTCACTGCTTAATTACCTTTGCAAAATAAGCCATATAGAGTTGCTAGGATCGATACTACATTTTCATCAACCACGCGATAATAGATAGTTTGGCTTTCGCGTCGAGTAGCAACTATCTGAGCTTTTCTCAGCGCCGCTAAGTGTTGCGATAATGCAGACTGCGCCAACGGCACAGCTTCGTTTAATTCGCTCACGCTCATTTCACCATCTTGCAGCGAACATAAGATCATCAAGCGATTTTTATTCGCCAATATCTTTAGCATTTGCTCTGCTTGCTCCACATTGTCGGCCATAGCCGCAAAATCGATGTTCATATTCACACTACTCTATATTCTTAAAATGCCGCTAAAGTATAGATTGATATATTAGAAAAGTCTAATATTAGAATTTACTAATATAGTGTTATCTAATATATTAAATACATCACCCTTTTACGAAAACTTGGTATGGAGGATTAGTATGCTGACACCAATTCCTGACTTAATGAAAATTGTTGCCCCAAACCAGCGCCGCATTAGCGCTGACCAAGCAAAACAAGAGCTAAGCGAAAACCATGGTTTATTAATTGACGTACGTGAGCCTGCTGAGCACGCAACTAAAGCAGCAACAGGTGCAATTAATATCCCACGCGGTGTACTTGAAATGAAATTAATGGAAATCGAAAAAGATCCTGCAAGACCCATTTACTTACACTGTGCAAGTAGTGCCCGCGCCACACTCAGTGCCGAAGCACTGACTCGTGTTGGCTACGAAAATGTCACTGTAATCACCTGTAATACAGAACAAATTTGTCAGGTGTTTTAACTTCATAGAACAGTAACACTGGTCGGATAAGCTCGTACTTTTCTACTTATAGGTACAGAGCAATGACTTTTACGCGCAGACGCTTTTTAAAAGCATCGGCGGCTGGTTTTGGAGCCGCCGTTTTATCTTTTGGTTTAACGGGCTGTAGTCTTAATGACGATGATGACGAAACTACAAAGCAAATCCCTGTCAACTTTGATCACGGTGTTGCCAGTGGCGACCCGCTCGCTGACAGTCTAATTATTTGGACTCGCATAACCCCTCTTGAAAACGTCACGAGTGTTAACGTAGTTTGGCAAGCCTCAACAGATGCTAACTTTACAACCATTAGCCATGATGGCGAAACACAGGTAAGCGATGCAACTGACTTCACCTTAAAAGTTGATCTGCAAGGTCTCGATGCCAACACCACCTATTACTACCGCTTCATAAGTAATGGTAAAACCTCACCCACTGGAGCAGGTAAAACACTTCCAACCGACAACATAGAACAAGTAAAATTTGCCGTTGTCTCTTGCGCTAACTATCCTGCAGGCTACTTCCATGTGTATGGTGAAATCGCAAAACAAACCGATTTAGATGCAGTACTGCACTTAGGTGACTACATCTATGAATACGGTAATACAGGTTATGCCACTGAAGATGCCGCCGAACTTGGCCGTTTATTACCTGATGACAATAGCGATGAAATCATTTCTTTAGCGGATTATCGCAAACGTTACGCCCATTATCGTAAAGACGATAACTTGCAAGCTGCCCATAGTCATTGTGCATTTATTACTGTTTGGGACGACCATGAAATAACTAATGATACATGGCATAGTGGCGCTGAAAATCACAACGACGGCGAAGGTGAATTTAGCGAGCGCAAAATGCATGCGCTACAAGCATACTTTGAATGGATGCCTATCCGTAATGTTGCCGATAAAGAACGTATTTATCGACGCTTTGAGTTTGGTAATTTAGTTTCATTACACATGCTCGATACCCGTGTTTTGGCGCGCGACGAGCAAGTTAATTATGCGGATTTCGACTTAACCAGCAGCCAAGGACAAACTGACTTTGTTGCAGCAATTAGCTCACCTACTCGTGCTCTATTAGGTAACGAGCAACTTACATGGCTGACTGATGGTTTAACGACAGCAACAACACAATGGCAAGTACTTGGGCAACAGGTGCTGATGACCAAAATGCATTTGCCACTCGAGATTTTACAGTTACTAATGAATATTCAAGTGACTCAAGCAAACGGTGCTGATCCCTCGGCATTACTTGCTCAAGCAAACACATTATTTAGTGAGCTTGCGCAAATTAAAGGGCGCGTATTAGCTGGCGATCCAACGGTTACTAGTGAACAGCGAGCACGTGTAGAAACAACAGCACCTTATAATCTTGATGCATGGGATGGCTATGCTTATGAGCGCGAGCAAATACTTGGGACTGCAATTGCAGCACAAAAGAATTTGGTCGTTTTGGCAGGTGATACGCATAACAGTTGGGCAGGACAATTAGTCACTGATGCAAGCAATCCTGTTTCTGCTAAAGCCGCAGCTGGTGTTGAATTTGCAGCATCTTCGGTTTCATCACCAGGTCTTGAGAACTACTTAGCGTTAAATACGCAATCGAGCGAAGCTGTCGCACAAATTGAGCAAGTCATTGCATTATTGGTTAACGACCTAGCTTACAATAACTTAGTTGAACGCGGCTACTTAACCGTCACCTTTACTCAACAACAAGCGCTTGCCCAGTGGCATTATGTAAGTAGCGTTAAAACAGCCGATTACACACTGCTTAGCGAGCGTCAAAAAGCGCTCAGCGTACAAGCTGGTAACCCTACTTTACAAATGGCTTAACGCTTTTCATCTAATAGCGTAACTAACATTTGCTCAATGTTTTTTACGCTATAAGTAAGTGAACGCAGCAGTTCTAACTGACTATCTTCAGGTTGATGCTCAGCTTTAATACTGCTGCTTTGAGTCATCTCATCTTTTTGTTTTAAGATTGCCTCGCGAAACGTCTCTGCATCAACCACTCCGAGCAATGATACTAATGCACCTTGCCCTGATTGACCTGCCGTTTCAAAGCTCAGTCGATAAAGACCAAATTGGCGCATTAAAGGGCCTTGGCTAAGTGCTACATCGGTTATTTTTTCAAGTGGGATCGATTTTTCTTCTTTAAAGAAGACACCGCGTTTTACCACTAACTTACGTGTTAACAACGTGGCTGACATCGCCGCTAAAATACGCCCTGCCACCAGCCAGATTATTAACGCAACTACGGGAATGAAAGGGATCCCTACCATACTAATCACACAGGTAAAAATACCCAGTAATAACCAATATTGTTTTACTTTTGGATCAAAGCTAGCACTCGTTAAACTGGTTTCTGTCATCATAGGCTCCTTGATAGAGAGTTATGACAATATACAAACTTTTCATTAAATACAAAAAAAGCCGAGCAAAAGCCCGGCTTAAGGGTACTGCAGGGAAAGCTATTCCACTGCTTCAACCGTCACTGTTAGTTTACTCAGATCAGGTCCTTGCACTGTAAAGCGGTAATCACCCGCTGTTGGGATACTCAAGGCGATATTGGCACCAACGGCTTCTAGTAAAGCCGCTTCGCCAAGCACAGCAACAGGGGCATCACCACTGCCGCCATAATCCACCGTATTCCAGTCTTCAGAAGCGACTTTGAACTCATAGTCACCAGCTTCTAAAGTCATGCTAGTACTGTACATCGCATCACCAGCATAAATCAGTGGGTTATCTGTGCTCCAATCATTTACACTACCACGTAAGTACACTTGAGTTTCGCCAAACATTTCTGCATTGAATACAGTCATAAGTGGTTCTTCAAGGTTACTGGCATCAAACATAAACTGATATTGACCATCGCTTGCAATATCCATTGTCATATTTGCGCCTTTTACTGCGAGTAGTTTTTCAGTACCCACTGTAACCGCTGCACTACTTTCACCTGAACCATAATCCACCGTGTTCCAATCTTCAGAGGCCACTTTAAACTCATAGCTACCCGCAGTTAATTGTTTAGTGAAGGTATAAACACCTTTACCTTGATACATTAACTCGTCACTGGTACCCCAATCGTTTAAGCTACCGCGTACATAAATTGGCGTACCAACAAATGGTTCTTCATTATAAACCTTAAGTACTGGGTTATCGGTGTCTGTGGCATCGAATGAGAACACATAAACAGCATCCATTGCCGCCGTAAAGGTCATATTGGCGCCACTGCGTGTTAGCAGCTCATCTTCGCCTTCGAGCACTTCAGCAACATCGGCAGAAAGCGCACCAAAATCAACGGTAGACCAATCTTCAGAAGCCACTTTAAACTCATAGCTGCCTGCTGTTAGAGGAATCGCAATTTTGTACTCGCCATCACCCACATATTCAAAGCTATTTGCCGTACCCCAGTCATTTAACGTGCCACGAACATAAACCTCTGTGCTACCAAATGGCACAATATCTGGCGCACCCACAGTCGCATCGGCACTTAGGCCTTCGCCTTGAGCATCAGCTTGTGGTTTCACAAACACAGCAACAGTATATGGCGGAACATTAAAGGTACCTTCGCCCTCACCAGCCATAAAGCTTGCTGCTGACATACTTGAGTCAACACTCGCTTTTAAAACAGGATGAAGCTCAAAACCCGCAGCCGTTGATACCGTATGCGATAAGCTTTGCTCCGTACCGTTCATCACCACAACAATGGCATCGTATTGGCTATCTAGGTCAGTCAACCCAACACCATCATCAATACTCATCACCACTAAACCTTGTTGTTGACGCTTACCAATATTGTGGAAGCCAACGCGGTCTAGAATGTCTTGCTCTGTGGTTAAACTAAATAATGGGCTGGCACTACGAATTGCTAAGAACTCGGTAAATACATTACTTGCGTACTCAATGTCGCTTGCCATCGCTTGCGCATTCGTATTTGCAGAAATAGGTGCAATTTCGCCCCACTTCGCTTGGTTATCTTGCGCAGGTGGCAGGCCTACATTCCAGTTATTGGTATCCATACTGAAATCAACAAAGTTGAACCAATCACCAGAATCATAACTGTTACGATCCATTGATTTAGAACGCAGCATATCAGCACCCATTTGCATAAATGGAATACCTTGGCTCATCAGCGGCATAGCTAAAGCCATATTGTGAACACGCACACGCTCTTCAATACTTAAGTTAGTGCCATGTTTATATTGCAGCTGATCCCATAGAGTTTCATTATCATGCTTAGAGACATAGTTAATGCTGTCAGCCGGGTCAAGAGCGTAAGCCGCTGGCTGACCACTCCAGCTAAAGCTGCTGCCTTTTGCTGAATTACCTTTAAAGTCTTTAAGAATGTAGTTTTGTAAGTTACCTGCCAGTGATAAACGCAACGTATCTTGCTCAGATAAATTGCCATCTGTGGCATTATTACTAAAGAACGCACCACCACGAATTGCTTCACGGATACGGTCATTAAAGGTGCCTACTTCAGTGCCAGCCATATCCATTTGTTTAGCTTGCACAAATAAACGGTTATCAGCGACTTCACCAAAGTTCCACCCTTCACCGTAGAAGTAGGTATCTGGGTCAACTGCTTGTACTGCACTAAGCGCGGTCATAATTGATGCTTTTGGCATATGCCCCATCACATCAAAGCGGAAGCTATCGTAACCAAAGTCACGGGCTAAAATCACCATAGAGTCAGCAACAAACTTATCCATCATGACATGTTCTGTTGCTGTATTTTCACAACAGGTTGAACGCTCGATATCGCCGGATGTTTCGTTATATCTGTGGTAGTAACCTGGTACCAGTTTATCGAACACTGATTTATCCCAAACACCTGATGAGGTCGTGTGGTTATAAACAACATCAAGGACGACACGTAAACCAATTTCTTGTAAAGACTGGATCATCGCACGCGTTTCTTTGACTCGTGCAATACCTTCAGGCGATGAAGCGTAAGAGCCTTCAGGCGCAATAAAATGATGCGGATCATAACCCCAGTTAAAGCTATCAACACCACGCATTGCATTAGCAAGTGCTTGAGCATCATCAGAGCCAGGTAGGTATGACGCCATTAAATCAACTATCAATGAACTCTTATCTTCGGTTTTACATGCATCGGCATCATCGTCAATGCGGCTACATAAATCACCTAAGGTTGCAGTGATATCAACACGCTGACTGGCATCTTCATCTATGGTGCCAATATCTGTCAGTGGCAGTAAATGGAAATGAGTTAAACCATTATCTGCTAGCTTTTTAAGATGTTGCATTGGTGCGCTATCAAGCTCAGTAAACGCTAGATACTTACCACGGTTTGCTTCACTGACGGTTTCATCCCGTACACTAAAATCACGCACATGACCTTCGTAAATGACCGCTTGCTCAGGGTAATCAACCGTTGGCACCATACGCTCATCCCAGCCGGTTGGTTTAGTATCTTCATCATCAAGGTTGATCAGTTGGCTATATAGACCATTGGTTGAAACGTTTAATGAATAAGGATCTGTGCTCCATAAGCTTTCAATTTGCTTAGTCGTAGGATGATAAACATCAAACATAAAGCGGTAGTAATGGCGATCGTGACTGATATCGATATTGCTAGACCAAATACCCGTTGCGCTATCAAAGGTCATCACAAGTTGTTCAAGCTCTGTTTTATCAGCATCATACAGCACTAATTTCATATTGCTTGCCGTTGGAGCCCATACCGACACATCAATGCCATTATTGGCGTAATGCACACCTAGTTGTGCTTCATTAGCATCACTTTCGCCACTGGTGTATAAGTCATCTAGGGCTTTAGCGGTTTGCACATAAGTGGCTTCTGTTAGCTTGCCATCAGCATCATAGCCCGCCACAACTAATTGTTGTTTAATAAGCTCTTTTGCAGCGGCTGCATCCCAGTTACCTTGGTACGCATTCCATCCGGCAAGGTGTGGTACTTTAGCGATTTGTTCATCGCTTAAAGATGTCGATATAAGCTCAACCACTTGACCATTTAACTCACCAGTATCTTCATCGACAGCTAAATCTGCACTGTTTGATGAGTGTAATTTAATGATGCTTGTCAGCTCATTACTTGGCTGGTAAATCACAGTAGATAAATCAATCCAATGCGCTGAAGCACCAGAAATACTCACCGGGCGCTCACCTAAGCTTATAATTGGATATTCAAATACTGATGGTTCACCATGAATGGTAAAGTTCATACGTTGGAACTTTTCATCGTCCTGCATCAATGGCATTTTTAAATCAACATCACCAAACGCTTTGCCGGACCCTTCGGTTCCAATATGCACGATGAAGTTAGCACACTCGTTGTAACCTTCTTTTAATTTTACAATCCAGTACGCGCCATAGTTAGGATCAATACCATCGTATTCATGACCATTGGCCCAATCAGTAGCATCAAACGGCGCTGCGTACGCATCACAGTCATCATTATTCCATGAGTGTAATCGATAACCTTCATAGGCATCATCACTGGTGCGGTTATAGAATAAGATGGCTTCGTCATCTGCAGGGAAAACCACAGGATCAGGCAAAGTGGGATCAGCGCCTACCACGCAGCTTTCATTATTCTCATCGGGTACCGTTGGTGCCGGACAACTAATCGGTGGTGGATCTACACACTCAGTCCCCGCTTCATTGGGAACTTGCGGGACACTACAGGTCAATAAAACTTGCCCAGAATCTATATCGTTACTAGCGCCACCACCACATGCAGTTAGCAATACCATGCTACATGCAATCAGTAAGCGGCTAAAATTAGCTATTATTTTCATATTATTATCTCCAGCTTACTGATCAATGGTTATAGGTAAAACCTAGATAAAACTGACGACCAAAGAATTGCGTGGTGCCTGTTTTACTGGTTGTTCCAAAGTAGCTTTGTGTTGGTTCATCGGTTAAGTTATTCACTTGTAATAACATGCCGAATGAATCTGTGAACTGATACGACGTTTGGAAATCGATAACCGTTTCCGCATCAAAGTTCACCACTTGCTCATTGACAGCAACTTGCTCTGAAACGAAATCATCGCGATAACGCACATTCAAACGTGTTTCAAAGTTTTCATAGCTGTAAAAAAGTGTGCCGTTAAAGACATTGTTTGACAGGCCAGGCAAATCTTGCGACACAGAATCACCACCTAAGTCGGTGATAGACTGCACTTCGCTCTCGGTATATGAGTAACTGGCATTAATGCCTAGGCCTTCAAACGGCGAGGGTAAGAAAGAGAAAACTTGCGTATAGGCAAGCTCAATACCACGAATATAACCCCCTTTGGCATTATTAACCGCAGTTTCATACACACCATTAGTAGTTTCGATTTGCTCACCGCTGACAGGGTCAACAATGTATTCTGGTACGTTAAAACCATTACCCTTAAAGTCAAAGTTCTCTATGGCTACCGTGTCTATGAATGAGTCGATATTCTTATAAAACGCAGCAACAACCAGCGCACCATCGGTGTCTTCAAAGTATTGCTCGTACGAGATATCGTACTGATCCGCATAAAAAGGTTTTAAGAATGGATTATTAGTACTTGAACCGTTAATTTCGCCGTCATTGTTAACCGATGCACTGGCATCGCCTGCTAAACGGTTAATCGGAGCACGCGCCATCACTTTTGCCGCAGCAAAACGAATTTGTGTCGCGTCACTCACTTTAAAGTTTAGGTTTAATGAAGGCAGGTAGTCTGTGTATTTTATGCCTAACACGCTTGGTGCATAAAGGTCGTTAACAATGCCATTGTCATCAACAATATACTGCGCACCGAGTTGTGGGTCACCACCGACGTTTTCAAGCACCGTCGCGGACTGATCGGTATCTACTCGGCGAATACCAATATTACCTGTAATTGGCAGCTTGCCAATTTCAGTATCAATGTTAAGCATCAGATAGGCTGACACTACTTCTTCATACACTGAACCACTTTGCAACATGGTCCATGAATAGTTAGTGGTATAGTCTTGTGCATCTGGCTCACCATCACCATCTAAATCAACAACACCATCAGCATTACCCCAGGTTTGTACTGGTTGCGGAATACCATTTGGGAACCATGCGTTAAGTGCTTTATCTAAATCTATCGCTAGATATGATGGGAAATAACTAAACTCACCTTGCCAATTGACGACTGTAGCCATGTCATCGGTAAGGCGAAGCGGTGGTTGAGTCGAAGAAAATGCACCGTCGTTACCGTATTCAAATACAGAGCGATTATTGCTGTACTCACGGTCTGAATAACGAGCGCCAAATTCAATGGAGCTAAACCAGTTATTCTCTAACTCATACTTAAAATCGAGTCGAAATGCTTTTACTTCATCTTCATTTTCATACGGGTAAATACCGTATTTACTGACCATAACTCGGTCAATATCGCTAAATGCGTCGGCTTGGTTAAAACCTACATCAGGCAAGTTTAAGCCGTTCAATTGATAGTTAAGCGATACATTGGTATCGAATACTGGGTTCTCAACGGTGGCATCTTCCGAAACCAATGCCCAAAGTAAACCATTACGGAAATTACTCTTAGCACGTGATAGCGACACGTCAGCATTGACGTTTAAACGCTCAGTAACTTGCCAATCGGCATTAATGCCGTAGCTGTCTACTTCATCGAAATCTTGGTTATCATCATTAACGATTTCAACACGGGTAAAGCTATTTGATGTACGGTTAATTGCACCACCAATCACCGCATTACCGTCAAGCACTGGGTTAGCATACACCGCAGACGGACCACCAAACTTAACTCGGAAACCACGGGCAAATGACTCGCTATCAAAACGCGATAAGAACGCATCACCCTTTAATTTAAAGTTATCGGCTGGCACCCATTCAATTGAGGTTAAATAACCATTACGGGTTTCTTCACCACCTAAGTGCTGAAGCTCAAATCCCTCGCTGATGTATTCATTGGCAGGATTACCTGCAGGGCCATCGGTATCATTTGCCAGTCCATCAACATCTTTGTTTCCGTTATATGCTAAACCAATAAACTGAGTCGCCACACTTGGTTGGAATAAGCGCGCGTAACCCACTGCGACACCTAGCGTATCGTCAAGAAACTTACCTTGGTAAGAAAAGCTAATACGGTCGCCGTACTCGGTTGCATCAAAGACCTCTGAAGCACGGTCGTTATACATACCACGCACATTCGCAGTAAATTTGTGTTGCTGGTCATTATCCAAAGGGCTTGCTGTTTGTAGCTCGACTGTACCCGCGACGCCCCCTTCAATAAGCGATGCCTTAGGCGACTTGTAGACCGCCGCTGAACTGATTAACTCAGAGGGGTATTGGTCAAACTCAATACTGCGACTACCACTAGTAGATACTTGCTCACGACCATTTAATGTCGAAAAAACAAATCCACCAGATAAACCGCGGATGTTGATTTCGGCAGCTTGGCCTCCGGTACGTACCGCCGAGATCCCCGGTAGACGTGTTAATGCATCAGCCATAGACACATCAGGTAATGCCCCTAAGTCATCAGCTGATAGTTGCTCAGAGACTGTGTCGCTAAAGCGTTTTTGATTTAATGATTGAATTAAGCTGCGACTAAAGCCGCGCACTTCGATTACTTCAAGCTCAGGATCGATTTCCTTTGCTGATGTGCGTTCTTCTTCCGTCGCCGCTATTGCACTATTTGCTGCCACTAAAGCCAGCATAAGTGCACTTAGCTTGAATTTCCCCATTGGATTTCCACCCTGTTGTCGTTGGAGGTGTTGTATTTGTGGTTATTGTTGTTGTCAAAAAACAACCAATAAAGTGTAACCAAAAGGTAAATATTGTGTGATGAATACGTATGCAATAGGAGCTTGCTGGGGAGAGTAGCGATCACAACCCTTTTTTATTAGTGATGTAATCGCAATATAGAGGGATTTATAAAGTAATAACGACGCGAACAGCTAGAGCAATAAAAATTATCCCTAGCAATTTTTCGAGCCATGGATTTGTCTTGGTGAAACCAAAACGCTTTTTTGATATGTCGGTTAACAGTGCAACAACTAGATACCAGCCCGTATCAAGCACAAATACCGTTAAACACATAATTAAACCAACTTGCAAAGTCAGCTTTTCAGGATCAATAAATTGCGAAAACAGTGCTAAAAAGAACACCGCAAGTTTTGGGTTTAAAAAGGCAATAGCAAAGCCATCTTGCAGTGCGCTACGAGGACTCGGCTTAGTCTGCTCAACATTCAATGTTTGCGAGCTAGGTTTAGCTAACAAAATACGAATACCCAAATATGCGAGATAGGCTGCACCGCCATAGACCAGCACTTGATAAAGCGTTGGCAACTGAGTCATCAGCGCACCTAAGCCAAGTAACGAGGCACACGCATAAAAGCCAACCCCAATACCATGGCTCAACGCCGCTAACATGCCGTTCTTCATACCGCCATGTAAGCTGTGTTTTAAAACCACAGCTAAACTCGGCCCCGGCGACATTGCCCCCATCACGCAAATTAAAACTAAACTCAACCACTCAGTTAGTGTCATTATTCGTTATTCTCAATTAGTAATAAAACGGATGTTATCTGACCATAAACCCCTGTTGCTGTAGTGATGGTTTTCACTTGCCAACCTGCTTGTCCTAATTCGAACACTCGTTGATTTAATGCATCAATATCGATGCCGCCAAAAAAGCGTTTCTTTTTAAACTCTACAACTTTTTGCATGTTAGTCCGTCAGTTGGTATTCAAAGTCATAATGATGAATACCCGATTCAATTCGAATTGCCATTTTACCAGAAATACCTTCAAGTTCACCTGCGCCTGAGTCTGGTACCACTTCTAAAATCAATCGGTCAGCCCCTTTATCCATGGTGCCAAAATGTTGCAGCACAAAACTGCCTTGCTTACCTTCTAAGCTACCAACAACTTGCTCTATCGCTACATAACCTGCACTGCCCTGAGTTGCAGTCATGGCACTGAGCATTTCGCCTTGGCTTGTTGCTTCTAATGGACCTGAAAACTGTTTATCAATCGACATGCGTCCCAAATTTACGCCATCTTGCCCTGTGGCATAGCCGCCAATTGGGTTTAACTTTACGGTGAATTGACCACTGATCGTTGTAGATTCCATACTAATCCCTTAATAACTGTTGATTTTTAGAGCATTGATAACCATATCTATACCCTATTCATCAACAAGAATCTAGCATGTCTACCAATAAAGAAAAGGCCGCATTTAGCAGCCTGTTACCGATTTTAGCTTTTATAAAACCCTATAAATGGATGGTGTTTGCGGCCCTTGGCGCCTTGCTGCTTACGGCCGCTGTTAACTTATCACTCGGACAAGGCGTTAAATTTGTTATCGACCATGGCTTTATTGCAGGCTCGCAAGCTCAACTTCAACAAGCAGTAATGGTGTTGATTGGTTTAATAAGCTTATTAGCTGTAGGTACTTTTTGTCGCTTTTATTTAATGTCGTGGATTGGTGAGCGAGTCAGTAACGATATCCGTAAAGCCGTGTTTGATCGCATCGTTACACTACACCCCAGCTACTTTGAAGAAAACCGTAGTGGCGAGCTGATGTCGCGCCTGACCACCGACACCACCTTGTTGCAATCTATCATTGGTTCCTCTTTTTCAATGGCACTACGTAGTAGTTTAATGCTGATTGGTGGCTTGGCTATGTTACTAATTACCAACCTAAAGCTGACTCTTGTCGTTGTTGCCTGCGTACCAGTAGTATTAGTGCCGATGATGATTTTTGGCCGAAATGTAAGAAAACTGGCAAGCTCAAGCCAAGATGCCATTGCCGATATCAGCACCTATGCTGGTGAGATCATTCAAAATATTAAAGTAGTGCAAAGTTATAGCCATGAAGAACGTGAAAAAGCAGCATTTAGCGAAGAGACCAACAAGGCGTTTCAAGTAGCGAAGAGCCGAATCAAACAGCGCTCGTTTTTGATTGCAGCGGTGATATTTCTGACCTTTAGTGCTATTAGCGTGATGCTTTGGGTTGGTGGCAGTGACGTATTAGCTGGCACTATGACAGGTGGTGAGCTAGGTGCTTTCGTGTTCTATGCGATTATGGTGGCGATGTCTGTAGCAACCGTTGCCGAAGTGTATGGTGAGCTGCAAAGAGCCGCAGGTGCAGCAGCACGGCTGTTAGAGCTACTTGCCGTTGAAAGCATGATCAAAAGTCCAGATACAAATCATGATGCACAACTTGAAGCAAACAAACTTAATCACCCTGCTATCGAGTTTAATGAGGTATCTTTTCATTACCCTTCAAGGCCAGATAAAGCCGCTTTAAATACGCTGAATTTACAAGTAAAACAAGGTCAAACTCTTGCTATCGTTGGCCCATCGGGGGCTGGTAAAACAACGTTGTTTGAGTTACTGCAGCGCTTTTACGACCCAAGCTCAGGGAGTATTTCGCTGGCAGGAATAAACATAAAAGCACTCTCTCTTGATTGCTTACGCCAGCAAATGGGGATGGTGGCACAAAACCCAATTTTATTTAGCTCAGACGTAATGCATAACATACGTTATGGCAACCCAAGCGCCAGCGACGAGCAAGTATATGCGGCGGCCAAATATGCCCATGCCGATGAGTTTATTAGTCAACTGCCAGATGGTTACCACAGCTTTTTAGGGGAGCAAGGTGTTAGGCTTTCAGGTGGGCAAAAACAACGCATAGTTCTGGCCCGCGCAATATTAAAAGACCCTGCAATTTTATTGCTTGATGAAGCAACCAGTGCACTCGACGCACAAAGTGAGTTTCATGTACAAGCTGCCCTTGAGCATCTAATGAAAGACAGAACAACACTGATCATTGCCCATCGTTTGGCAACGGTTAAACACGCCGATGTGATTGTCGTGATGGATAAAGGAGAAATAATTGCAACGGGTACGCATCAGCAATTGTTTGAGACTAACCCATTGTATAAACAATTGTGCGAATTACAGTTTAATCGAGATTAAGAAGGGAAATGTCAGGTTTGAAAGGGCATATCAAACCTGACCACAAATCTAGATATAAAATCTAACCTTGTGTATTCGGTACGATCTGAATTTCTACGCGGCGGTTTAAAGCTCGGCCATTTGCTGAGTCATTGCTTGCCACAGGGCGTGTTTCACCATAGCCTCGTGTGCTGATACGCGCAGACATAATCTGATGATTCACTAAGTAATCTTTTACGCTTTGCGCACGTTGTTGAGATAACGTCATATTGTAGCTATCTTTACCTGTGCTGTCGGTATGACCTTCTACGCTTAAGTAGGTTTTTTCGTATTTATTCATCACCTTAGCAATCGCATCTAAGGTGCTATGAAAGCCCGACGAAATATAAGATTGGTCAGTTGCAAAAGTAATATTTGATGGCATGACTAGACGAATATTGTCGCCTTCACGAACCACTTCAACACCTGAGCCTGCTAGCTCATCGCGAAATGCTTCTTCTTGCTTATCCATATAATCGCCAACGGCTGCACCTGCTAATGCACCAATAGCCGCACCAATGAAGATACGTTTATCATCGTGGTCGCCAGTTGCTTTACCTAGAACGGCACCTGTAGCAGCACCAATCGCAGCGCCTTTACCTGTATTCGTTGTCTCACAACCTGTCAATAAAACGGCTAATACGCCCACTGTTAAAACTGATTTTGTAAAAGTCATGTGTCTCTCCATGGCAATTATTCAAATTGAATTGTTTACAATTATGAATGAACGTCTATGAACAAACTATGAAGAATGGGTTACTTATCGATTGCTACAGCAGTAACCGGAGGTAAGTTATAACTTTTGACCAATTCTGTTAAACGGCCATTGAGGACTAAGGTATTGAGGCGCTCTTGAATTTTTTCGGCTAAACTCGAGCTTGCAAACTGTTTACTTAGGGCAATGTGACCATAAATAACATCTTTATAGCGATAAGGCATTTTTACAATTTCTTGTGAAGGTCGCTGCAAAAAAACGGAGGCATGATCTGCAGTCTCTTCAACAGCAATCACTAAATCAACACGATTTTTTAATAACATCTCAAAAGCATTATGTTCGCTTAAAGCCTCGATTTTAGTGAGGGTTTTATCAGTGTCGAAGCGGGGAAAATGCGCAGCACCTCGCATTACCGCAATGCGCTTACCGACTAGGTCTTGATAATTGTTTATTTTAAGCTCGCTATCAGCTTTTGCATAAAACACGAAAGAAGACGACAGCATCATATAAGGCGGGGTAAGAAACTGCATTTTTTGCTCGCGCGCTTCTGTGCGAATAAGGCCGCCCATCACATCCAGCTCATTTTGCTCAAGCATCTTTAAACAACGAGAAAATGGGCAAGCAACATACTCAAACTTAATTGGTAAGCTAGGTTGCATTTCACGCATGATATCAACAATTGCGCCACTCACTTTACCATCATCAGAAATCATGCCATAAGGGGGCGCATGATCAACAGCCACCAACACTTTCTCATAAGAGTTCGCAGATACTAAGCCACTGAAAAAAAATAACAACAAACTTGCAATGTAGTGTTTCATAGTGATACTCATGACTACGTTCACTGGTTCTGTATATTGTAGACGGCCTTGTGTCATAAAAACCACAAAAATGTCATACAATTTTGTCATAATTGAAAAAAAATTACTGATGGCAAATCAATGTTATTCATCATATTTAAGCAATTCTTTTTATTAGGCTGTATGAGCTTTGGTGGCCCTGCAGCACACCTTGGTTACTTCAAACGCCACTTTGTTGATAATTTAAAATGGCTTTCTGCTGAACGCTATGCCCAACTGATTAGTCTTAGCCAAGCATTACCGGGCCCAGGTTCGAGTCAAGTTAGCTTTGCGATGGGGGTTGAAAAAGGAGGGGTATTGGGTGGCCTGTGTGCTTTTATTGGGTTTACCCTACCCTCATTTTTAATCATGTTTTTTCTGGCTCTAAGCGCTCATCAATTTGGTGATATATACTTTGCAGTAATTGCTGGGCTAAAACTCTTTGCAGTAGTGATTGTTGCCGATGCAACCTATAGCATGGCAATGAGCTTTTGCAAAAACCACTTACATAAACTTATAGCAGTGCTAAGTACTGTTGTATTGATTATTTTCTCACAATTATCGAGCCAAATTTTAGTACTTATTGCAGCAGCGGCTATAGGTTGGTGCTATCCACAGCTTAAATTACCTGAAAGCCAAGAGCAAAAATCAGTGAAAATAGCTTGGTTACCACTTGGCTTATTTGCCATCTTGTTATTAATTAGTTTTTTACCTTTCGGTGAATGGCTCTCTTTGTTTGCCCCATTTTATCAAACTGGCGCTATGGTCTTTGGTGGCGGTCACGTTGTGTTACCTATTTTACAAGCTGGTGTACCGAGCCTTGAAACTGAGCAGTTTTTATCGGCTTATGCCAGTGCCCAAGCCATACCTGGACCGATGTTTACTATCGCTACTTATTTAGGCGCACAAGTTACACCAAGCATTCCACTTGTAGGTGCTATTGTCGCGACCATCCTGATTTTCTTACCGGGTTTTTTGTTGATGTTAGCCTTTATGAAAAGCTGGTTACAGTTAGCAGATAAGCCACGCTTTGCAGGCAGTATCGCAGCGCTAAATGCCGCTGTAGTGGGGTTTTTAGCCGCTGCTCTTTATTCACCGATTTGGCAATCGGCAGTGCAAAATCTATGGCAAGTAGCTTTAGTCATTGCAGCATTTACATGGCTAAGAATGGCAAAGCCACCTATTTGGTGGCTTTTGTTAGGCTTTATTACGATTAGCTTATTGATTGGTCAGCTTTAAGCTTTCTCACGTGGAGGATTAGCTACCTTGATACTAGGTTTTAAGCCAGTTTGGGCTTCGCTTGTGCTCAACTGACCCGTAACACTTTGATAAGGTCTAAGCCCAAAAATAGGCAGAACAGCAAGTAGATGATCCATGATCTCTGCTTGCAAGTGCTCGTATGAAATCCAGCGCTTATCCTCACTAAAGCAATAAAACTCAATCGGTAAACCATGATTTATTGGTTGCAGCTCTCGCACCATTAAAGTTAAATCACGATTAATTTTTTCATGTTGCTTTAAGTAACCTTCAGCATAACGTCTAAATAAGCCAAGATTTGTTACTGGGTTAGGTAAATTTGCTACTCGTATGTAGTCATGCAAAGGAATTGCATCATCAATTTGCTCTCGAAAAGCATCATCCACCAAACGAATACTATTCATATCAATGTTTAAAGAACGCTTGATACGACGACCACCTGACTCTTGCATACCACGCCAGTTTTTAAATGACCCTGCAACTAACATGTAAGTTGGAATGGTTGTAATGGTATTATCCCAGTTACGCACTTTTACTGTATTTAAACCAAGGTCGATAACTTCACCGTCCGCGCCATAGCTATCCACTTGGATCCAATCACCATAAGTCACTAATCGATTAGCTGCTATTTGAATACTGGCGACAAAACCCAAAATGGTGTCTTTAAATACGAGTAAGGTCACCGCCGCTATCGCACCAAAACCAGACAAAATATAAGTTGGCGACTTCTCTAGCAAAATGCTCACAATGAGAATGGCGCAAACCATAAAAGTGATAAGTTTTACAACTTGGATCAAGCCCTGAATCGGAATATCGCGCGCAAAATCAAGCTGATTATAAATACCACCAGCAATGCTCACCACACTACTTAAAATGAAGCCACCGTAAATGATCAGTGCAATTTGACCCACCGTTTTAAGTACTAATGCAGCGACATCATGAACTGGATAAACATAATCGAAGGTCGCTAAATAAAGTACACAGCACAATATCCCTGCAAAACGACGGTTTAACTTATTGAGCATAGGTGTGAGCGCACCAATACGCTCAGGAGACAGGCGTGTAACAACCTTTTGAATACCCGGCAGTAATAAGCGACGGGTAAACATGTAAATTATTAGTAATGAGCCAACACCGATAGCTGTAGCGGTTAATGCACTTATTAGCGCCGCGTCTGGCATTGATTCAAACCAAGGCATCACCAACTCTTGTAGGTGAGTTTGCTTCATGGCGCTTCAATCTCCTTATTGATGGTAGCAAGGTACTCAGCTTGCTGAGCTTGGTGATAAGTTAGTAGCTGAGCATCTTTTTGTAACCACAACTCATTAATATGTTGTTGGAAAGCCGTTCTAAATGCACGGTCATGCTGATAATCACCAATCATCTCTGCGCTAATTGCTTGCACTTGCACTTCAACTTTAATCACGTTTAAACGGCCACGCATAAGGTTACGGCAAATATGGTCGCCCTCCCCCTGATAAATAATCGAGGTATTTAATAATGCATCAAATTGCTCACCTAACACCTCAAGAGCAAATGCTATACCGCCTGCTTTGGGCTTTAAAAGGTAAGTAAACGGACTATTTTGCTTACTGTGCTTTTGACTTGTAAAGCGCGTGCCTTCAACAAAGTTAATGATTGTTGTTGGGTGATTACGAAAATCACGGCAGCTACGTTTGGTGCGCTCAACATCAAGCCCTTTCAGCTTAGGATTTTTTGCCAGTTGCGCTTTGCTCACCCGCTTCATAAAAGGCATACCCATAGCCCATGCGCCAGTGCCAATGAATGGCACATACTTCAGCTCATCTTTTAAGAAAAACTTTGGCGCGGGTAAAACATCGATTGCACTCAGAACAACAATGTCTAGCCAGCTCATATGATTAGAGATAAGTAAGTACCAACCATCTGTAGTAACTTTACCTTTAATATCAATTTCAATTACTGGGCAACCTAAGCACAAGGCAAAGCGGTTACCTTTACACCAACCGCGATAAGCTAAATGAAGAATATCGCTAACCACCTTAAATGGCAGTAGTAACTTAAGCACACCAAACAGCAGCACCAGCGTGCCCCAAATAATCACATTAGCAAACAAGACAATACTAACTAGAACGCCTGTTAACCAATTTGGTAAAAATTTCTTTAACATATGTGTGCTCTCGACTGCGTTAGCAATACTACTGCGTTTTAGCTTCTAATTCGGCTAACTGTTGATTTTTTTCTTCCCAAATTCGATTTAGCTCAGCTTGAAAATTTACTCTAAACTCTGCATCGCCCGTATAATCCCCAATCAAATTTGGACTCACTTCCATCACTTCTACTCGCACATCGACTTGCTTTACTCGACCACTAGCAAAGTCCACAAAGCTAGGAATACCACCAGGGTAATGAATGGTTACATTCACTACTTTGGAAATTTGTTCACCCATTGCTTGCATAACAAACGCAACCCCGCCCGCTTTCGGCTTTAATAGGTGCTCAAAAGGACTATTTTGGCGAGAATGCTTTTGCTCAGTAAAACGCGTACCTTCAACAAAGTTAACAATACTCACTGGCATTTCTTTAAACTTTTCACAGGCTTTGCGCGTGGTTTCTAAGTCTTTGCCACGCAATTTAGGGTTTTTCTTTAACTGGGCTTTACTCGTACGAGTCATGAATGGGAAATCCAACGCCCACCATGCAAGACCCAAGAAAGGAACGTATATCAGCTCTTTTTTCAAGAAAAAGTTTAAAAACGGAATACGGCGATTAAACAGACGTTGCATAACAACGATATCGACCCAGCTTTGATGATTCGCGATCACCAAGTACCAGTCTTTCGCTTTTAACTGCTCAAGACCTGTCACGTTCAGATTATATGAAGCAAATATGTTTTGGTTGATGCTGTTGCAACTCACCCACATAGTGGCGCATTGCTTAGCAATCCAACTCATTAATTTTTGCAATGGCTTGATTGGAATAAGCTTTATGAGGCCACAAATAAAAATAGGCACAAACCAAAAAAGGGTATTGAGGGTGTAAAATAAAAAACTGAACACACAACGGATCATCGACATTACTACTTATTCCTTTAACGCTTAATCTTCAAAATACGTATAGCCAGCAAGGCCTGCATTTAGTTCTGATAAATATTGTGCCTTAGATTGCTCATCAATTGCCAGTGAGTTGACCCGTTTTGCAAAGTTTTCAGCAAGAATCTCGCTATCATAATCAACAAACTTTAATACGTCCTTAACACTGTCACCTTTAATGGCATTCGTCAGTTGATAGCCTGCTTCTGTAAGCTCAACATGCACTGAATCTGTATCGCCGAACAGGTTATGTAAATCACCTAAAATCTCTTGATACGCACCCACTAAAAACATTGCAATATGGTATTGCTGACCTTGCTTGTACTCAGGAATAGGTAAGCTGCTCTCTATGCCTGTGCCTTCGACATAATCACGAATTTGCCCATCTGAGTCACAGGTAATGTCTTGAATAATGGCGCGCTGTGTTAATGGCTGATGCAAGTTTTCAACTGGCATAACAGGGAATAACTGCCCAATCCCCCAGACATCGGGGAGTGACTGAAATAATGAGAAGTTAACGAAGAGCTTATCGGCAAGTTTCTCGTTTAAATCGTCTAACACTTCTCGATGTGAACGGGCATTCTCACTAAGTGATGCACGAACACGATGTAAAATTGTGAAATACAACTGCTCGAGCTTCGCCCACTCAAGCATAGTGAGTAGGCCATGCACATATTGGTCATGGGCTTCACTGAATAGATGCATTGCATCATGATAAATTTCCAACGCCATACGCGGTGTTAAACGCTGTAAACACTGCCACATTTCATCTAGTACCAATACACTGCCTGCCTCTGGCGCCGTTGGATTTGCATGGTTTGGCGCACGCTCAACATCAATAACATCTGTAATTAATACCGCGTGGTGCGCTGTTAACGCACGGCCTGACTCGGTAATAATGGCAGGGTGTTTAAGGTCATGTTGCTGACACACTTCAGCAAACGCATTAACTACATTACGCGCATATTCTTCAACACTGTAGTTCATTGAACACGAACTACGTGACCCAGAGCCTTCGTAATCAACACCTAAACCGCCACCGACATCCACGGTATTAAGTGGTACGCCTAACTGTGTTAACTCTGCAAAGTGACGAGCACATTCACGCAGTGCGCGATGAATATCGCGGATATTGGCAATTTGCGAGCCGATGTGGAAATGCACTAGTTGCATTAAATGAAGTTTATTGCGCGATTTAAGCAGCTCAACCGCAGATAGCACTTGCCCTGCTGTTAAACCAAACTTACCTTTTTCGCCACCGGTATTCTGCCATTTCCCCTTACCAACCGAGTTTAAGCGAATACGAATCCCAATTGATGGCTCGATGCCTAGATCATCAATTTCTGCCAATAGAGTAGTTAGCTCAGAAAGTTTTTCTACAACAATATGAACCTTATGACCCATGCCTTGGCCAATACAGGCTAAGCGTAAAAACTCACTGTCTTTATAACCATTACAAACGATGGTAATTGGCTCTTGTGCTACACCTAAAATAGCCATCAGCTCAGGTTTTGAGCCGGCTTCAAGGCCCACTAAACCACTTGGGTGAGCAAGTAGTTTACTGACCACAGAACGCTGTTGATTAACTTTAATTGGATAAACACAGGTATAACTGCCTTGGTATTCACGGGCATTTCGTGCTTTGGTAAATGCGCTAGTCAGCGTTTCAACGCGATTTTGTAAGATATCGGTAAAACGCACTAAAACAGGTAGGGTAAGACCTTGCTTTTTAAATTGCTCAGTCAGTTCAGATAAAGACACCGCGGCTTTAGTTTGATCGCCATCAGGGTAAGCCACCAGCTCACCTTGTGCGTTAATGTCAAAGTAACCGTCACTCCAGTGAGCAACATTGTATGTTTCGCGTGCTTTATCTAAACCCCAAGTCATGGCAATGTCTTCTGTAAATTCATTAAATATAAACGCACATTTTAATACGCTAGGGCTGACCACGCTAACAAAAATTGCGCTGTATGCCAAAGTGATAAAAAATATTCGCTATACTGATTAAAATTTGATTGAGCAATTAGCCAAGCACTGGCAGAATTGCACCCCTTTTTTACCATTAACCAAAAGTGTATAAGCAAGATGGCTAATTTAGATCAAAATAACTGGTTCACTGAAATTAGTGACCGTGATGGTAGTGCCTTTTCATTACGCATTACTAAAAAGCTTGATGAACAGCAATCGCCATTTCAAAAAGTAGAAATGTACGAAACAACTGACTTCGGTAATCTGATGATTATTGACGGTTGCACTATGGTAAGTAGCCGTGAAAACTTTTTTTACCACGAGATGATCAGCCATCCGGCATTGCTTGCACACCCAAATCCAAAAAATGTTGTGATCATTGGTGGTGGTGACTGCGGTACTTTACGCGAAGTATTAAAACACCCAAGTGTTGAAAACGTAACGCAAATTGATATCGACGAAGTCGTGACACAAATGTCACTTAAATACTTCCCTGAGCTGTGTGAATCAAATCAAGATCCGCGTGCTACAGTGATGTTTGATGACGGCATCAAGTACATGCGCGAAGCAGCGCCAGAATCAATCGATGTAGTCATTGTTGATGGTACAGATCCAGTTGGCCCAGGCGAAGGTTTATTTAACCACGCTTTCTATACCAGCTGTTTAACTGCACTTCGCCCAGGTGGCATCTTAATTCAGCAAAGTGAATCGCCACTTATGCACATGCCACTTTTAGTTGAAATGCGTGATGCAATGACTGAAGTGGGCTTTGTTGACTTACAAACGCTGCCTTTCCCACAACCAATTTATCCAAGTGGTTTATGGTCTGTAACGCTTGCTCGTAAGTCAGAAGCGTTCGCTGGTTTTCGTGAAGATGATGCCAATAAACTTGCGCAAAGCACTGAATACTATAATGCAGGTATTCACCACGGTGCATTAGCCACACCTAATTATATGAAACGTGCTTTCGAGAAAAAGTAAGCGTTTTGACTAAATGAAAAAAGGGCTCATTGAGCCCTTTTTTGTTGTATTAAACCTTAAATCTATTAACTAACTGATTCAGTTCGTCAGTAAGCTGATTCATACGGTTAGCGACCTCTTGTGTTGAACTCGCTAACCCGCCTCCATGTTGGGTTTGATCGTTTAGATCAGACAGGTTTTGACTAATTTCATCTGCCACAGCAGTTTGCTCTTCAGTTGCTTGTGCTGTTTGCATCGCCATATCATTTACTTTGACCGATGATTCTTGCATCGAGTTAAGTATATCGTTAGTTTGGGTAAACGACTCTACTGCTTCATCAGCAAAACGCTTACCACTATTAATCGCCTGTAAGGATTGCTCAACACTGGCTGCAAATTGCTCAACCATAGTTTGAATATCATTAGTGCTTTCTTGGGTCCGAGTTGCTAGGGTGCGAACCTCATCTGCAACCACCGCAAAACCTCGCCCTTGCTCACCAGCTCGCGCAGCTTCAATTGCAGCATTGAGTGCAAGTAAGTTAGTTTGCTCAGCTATAGCGCGAATAACTTCAAGCACTTTAGCAATGTTGTCTGAGCTTTGTTGCAGTTCAGTGGAACGTTGGCTGGCATGTTCCATATTATCTGACAAGGCAACAATTTTTCGACTCGAGTTATCAACCGCAGCCAAGCCTTGTTTAGCCAGTTGCTGTGAGTTGTCAGCTTCATGGGATGAGTTTTGTGCCACACCTGCAACCTCACGACTTGCAACGCTCATTTCATGTACTGCACTAACTATTGATTCAGATGCTTGGCTAAGCTTTTGATTTATTTTATGGTTCTGATTAGCAAAATTATCAAGGTCACGACCTAAATTATGCAGCTCTTTAGCCTGTCCAAGTATGTCTTTGATAAGTTGTTGTAGGTTATCTAAAAACCCGTTAAAAGCCGTCGCAAGTTCTGCAAACTCGTCTTGTGTTTTTACATTGATACGGCCTGTTAAATCACCATCTCCCGACGCAATCTCATTAATTCGCTCTGTCACAAAGTTAATCTGCTTCGTGAGTTGTCGAGGTACATAATAGCTAAACCAACCAGCGACAAGTAAAACGATAGCGATCATTATCATTAGTTTAACTTTAAAGCTGATAACACCATCCATTAACTTCTCAGTTTCAGATTTTGATGTTTTATCTGCTGCTTCGCCTGCTTTATCTAAAATATCCCTCAGTGCTGAAAATGTTTGTTCAGCAATCTGCTTTTTTTCACTGTTTTGTGGGTCATTAATAAAGTTTTTTGATGCCGAATACCATGAATCAAATGCGCTATCAAAATGACGAAACCGGTCGACTACCTCGGTGTAAGGTGACATGTAAGACAAGTATTGCCCAAAGCGCTCTTTAACTTGCTCGGCATTTTCTTGATGTTCATTTAGATAAGTTTTATCTGTGTTACTGCTTGTAACAAGAGTAAGCTCGGCAACCTTTGCTTGGTAAATATCTCTATCAGCATTAACAACGACCGAAATCGCATTCAAAAATCGTTCTGATTGCGCGTCAACAGCTTGTTTTTGCAAACTGATAAGATAAGTGTAGCCTGCAATTAGAATAAGAATGGCAATGCCTAACAAAATAATCGGTAGGGAACTTTTAACGCGAATGCTTTGTAAATTCATACATTTTCCTAATTAAAAATCGAAACCAGCATGCTTATTGAATCTTAGCTGAAAAATATAAAACTGTATGAAATTAAAAGTGCCAACTCGCTGAAAGCTGAAATTGCTGCTGCGAGTTATGCTCATTAAACCCCATACCGGGTCTGTTTTGAGCGTCACTGCTCAGCACTGAATATTCAGCACCTACTTGCCACTTGGTTGACAGTTGATAACGCCAACTTGCGGTTAAAGCTTCTCCACGACTTTGGTTAGGATCAAATTGCCAATCATCATGATCGCTAACCTTGAAATAATCATACCTAATTGTGAGACGATGCTGGTCTAACTTGTGGCTTAATAAAACAAAATGGCTATAAAAATCATTGTCTACCCCACGATTTGTGCCCATCGCAGTTTTACCATCAAGGAGCTGTACAATAATGCGTGTTTGCTTATTAAATTTATACAACCATGCCGCGCTTAAAAAACGTGTATCCCACGCATATTGACCAGTACGGGTATTCAAAGCACCTGGATCGCCATTGTTGTCATAATAATAGACACGTAATTGTGATTTTTTTTGATAATCCCAATGAGCGCCAACGTAATAGCCAAAACGCCCATCTACTTCTTCGAAAGGCTCCACGTGCTCGGCTTGCTTATCTAGCTGCGACCATTCAAATGAACGTGGAACAGCAAAATCAATTTGTTCATTGAACGTAGTCTGCCTGTCATGCATAGCAAAGCCACGCCATGACAGCAATGTCCCAGCAGGATCGTTGCCTTTAAAAACCGCAGCAAAGCCTTCAAAACTATGATTACTTCTAAATTGCCTACCTGGGCGCTTGATGTTTGCCTCTAAACCAAAGGCCCGCACTTCTTCGCCAAGCCAAGTATTAATCGCAGAATTAGTGTAGTTATAAGGTGACATCCAGCCATTTTGCGGGTTCTCAAGCGACATTTTGGGATAAAAGCCACCTCCTTTCACTGTCCATTTATAACGACTAGCTGTAAGAGGCTGATATTGCAAATAAGCCTGAGTTAAACCAACTGTTAGTTCTGGATCAGGATGAGCGTTAAGTACTGTGTGCGCAGACCAATCGCTATTTAACTCAAAACGACTACTCAGCATAGCTTGGGATATCACAACACCATCATGCTCTTGGTCATAACGGTATAAGCCAATTCCTTTGCGCTGATAGCTCGCTAGTTGGTCACCACGCACAGCCGAAACAGTTACCAGCCCATCATGCTCAGCATATACCACTGCAGGCAACCCAAAAACACTCGCCAATAGCAAGGCTTGCCATTTATTCATAATCATCAAACTCGTCACTGCTTAGTTCTAATTTTGGTAATAAGTTTTGCTTTAACTGATAGCTCAACGACTTTGCATTGTTCGTTATCTCGATAGTTTCTGGTGTACTGATATCATTAAAGCGGTCATGCCAAACAGCCAGAGTAAACTTACTTTCAGGTAAGCTTAATTCAACCATACCTTGATCATCTGTTTGCCCATAGATCCCACCATCGACGACCACAATGTAACCCAGCATCCAGTCATGAATGTTACAGCCAAGCTCAACAACCCCCGATTGTGCAAAGTTAATCGGTTTTTCGGGTTTATCGTGGTAAAGCTTTAACTCAAATTGCTTTGTTTTAGAAAATGAATAAACGTGGTGCATGATTGAATCAAGGTTAGGAAATTCAACATTTGCCCCTTGTGGCACTGCCAGCACATGAGGCACAAAGGCACGTTCTTTTTGGCTCATGGTGTAGTGACTTTCAGCAACAACAAGCTGTTTTGAACCTTTGAGCCAAACCACGGCATTCTTGACTGGCTGATTCTGCTTATCAACTATCTGTATTTGCTGTGCCAATAAACTTTGACTAAACAATAGTAGCAACAGGGTTATTCTTATCATTTTGCTTAACCTTTTTAGGTGCAGGGCTGATATCGCAGCGTTCACTTTGTTGAATACGTATGCAGATCTCTCGTATTAACCGGCAAGTCACTTTATGCTTTAAGGATGTATGTGAATACGTGACAACAATCCATAACCATAAGCCGCCAAGGAACAACAATGCGATTAACTGCCTTAATGTTAGCAGCCTTTTCAGGTACTTGCCTAGCACAAACCACAACCGTCAGTTCACCTGATGGGCAGATCAAAGTAACTATCTCAGATGAGCAACACACACCTAGCTACGAAATCAGCTTTGCAGGTAAACAAGTCATTGCGAACTCTTCGTTAGGCCTTGTTTTTAAACAACAACCAGCAATGAGTGAAGGTTATAAAATTAGCAGCCAAACCACTGATTCGGTAAAAAGCAGCTGGGAGCAACCTTGGGGTGAACGCCAAACTGTGGTTGATAACCATAACGAAGTCGCTGTTACCTTTAAAAAACCACAACCACAAGGTGGCACGTTTACGGTACGTTTTCGCGCTTTTAATGATGGTGTAGGTTTTCGATACGAATTACCAAAACAAGCTGGCTATGATGATGTAGAAATCACTAAAGAACTTACAGAGTTTGCTATTACAGACTCATCAGATGCAACGGCTTGGTGGATCCCCGCGCGTGGTTGGAACCGTTATGAATATGTTTATAACACCACCCCACTTCATAAAGCAGCACTTGTGCACACACCATTTACTATAAAAAATAAAGAGGGTGTGCATATTAGTATTCACGAAGCTGCCCTTGTTGATTATGCAGGCATGGTGTTAAATCAACGTCGTGATGGTACCTTCCAAGCCGATTTAACACCTTGGTCAGACGGTGTAGCGGTTAAAAAGCACGGCGCATTTAATACTCCTTGGCGTACAATTCAAATTGGTGATGAAGCCGTTGATTTAATCAACTCAGATATCATCTTAAACCTAAATGAGCCAAATAAGCTGGGTGATGTATCTTGGGTTAAACCGGGTAAATACGTAGGTATTTGGTGGGGTATGCACATCAATGAAAATACTTGGGGTAGCGGTAAAATTCATGGTGCAACCACTGCAAACACGAAATATTACATGGACTTCGCTGCTAAATATGGCTTCGATGGCGTGCTAGTCGAAGGCTGGAATATTGGCTGGGATGGCGACTGGTTCTATAACGGTGACGTTTTTAGCTTTACACAACCTTATGACGACTTTGATATTGAAGAGCTGACACGTTACGGCAAAGAAAAAGGCGTACAATTAATCGGTCACCACGAAACGTCGGGTAACGTGACTAACTACCGTAACCAAATGGAAGATGCATTTGCGTTATACGAAAAATCAAATGTAAGCCAAGTTAAAACAGGCTATGTCGCCGACGGTGGTAACATCAAGCGTATCGATGAAAATGGTATTGTACGCAAAGAGTGGCACGATGGTCAGTTCATGGTTAATGAATACCTACACAACGTAAAACTTGCTGCAAAACATAAAATTAGTATCAACACGCATGAGCCTGTGAAAGATACCGGCCTACGTCGTACATACCCGAACTGGATTGCTCGTGAAGGTGCTCGTGGTCAAGAGTTTAACGCATGGGGTACACCGCCGAACCCACCAGAGCATATTCCAATGCTAGCTTTCACGCGTATGCTTGCAGGCCCAATGGACTTTACGCCAGGTATTTTTGATATGGGCTTTAACGGTTTAGGTGCTGATACCAACCGCCCACAAACAACCCTAGCGAAGCAATTAGCGCTATACGTTGTAATGTACAGCCCAATTCAAATGGCGGCAGATTTACCACGTAATTATTTAGCGAAGCCAGATGCATTCCAGTTTATTCAGGATGTACCAACTGATTGGCAACAAAGTATTGCACTACAAGGTGAAGTTGGCGATTTCGTTGTATTTGCACGTAAAGAACGCAAGCGTGATCAATACTCAGGTAACGACTGGTATCTAGGTGCTGTTACAGACGAAAAAGCCCGCACTCTAGAAGTGAAGTTAGACTTCTTAGATAAAGGTAAAAAGTTTGAAGCGCAAATCTACCGCGACGGTGACAAAGCTGAATGGGTAAATAACCCTTACGACTTAAAAGTAGAAAAACGCATAGTGACTGCTGATGATAAGCTAACGTTAAAGCTTGCCACCAGCGGCGGCACAGCAATTCGTTTTAAAGCAATCTAAGCTAAAAGCTGTTAGTTTAAGCTTCAAGTAAAAAGAGCGCGGCATTTGATGTCGCGCTTTTTTATTGCCATAAAAAAGCAGCCCACTCGGGCTGCTTGAAACTTATAGCTTAAGGCTTACAGCTAAATACTTTTAAAACGGCAAATAGATTTGCGCACTGAGGCCACCTTCTGGGCGATTAAGTAGTTGTACTCGGCCGCCGTGCATATCGACAATACGTTTAATAATTGCAAGGCCTAAGCCACTGCCTTCGCTACCGCGAGCGGCATCACCTTGTTTAAACGGTTCAAATACAGTTTCAAGTTCGCTTTCTGGGATCCCCGGACCGTGATCGTTAACCACAACTATGGCAAACTTTTTATTACTGCTCACGCGGGTTTCAACCTCTATATCACCATCTGAATAGCGAATTGCGTTTTCAATCATATTAGTAACAACACGCTTTATTGCCACCATACTCACTGGCACTTCACTTAAGCTCGGATTCTCTTTAAAGGTAATAGTGCGGTGATGTTTTTGTTCAGCTTCGACAACTTCTGACACAATCGCGTTTAAATCTTCTAGCTCAAGTTCTTCACGTTTGTGGTGGCGTAAATATTCAATGAATTGGTCGATAATGGCATTCATGTCTTCAATATCATGAATGATCCCTTCACGCAGGTAATCTTCATCGTCCGACATCATTTCGGTGGCAAGGCGAATTCGTGTAAGCGGCGTGCGCAAGTCATGAGAAACACCTGCCATTAATAACCGACGGTCGTTCTCAAGAGCTGCAATACCACGCGACATTTGGTTAAACGCACGGGTTACTTCAATGACTTCTGTAGAGCCTTGTTCTTCTAATTTGGTAGAAAAGTCACCTACCCCTACTTTAACAGCGGCTTGTTGCAGTGCTTTTAAAGGTCTATTTAGATGGCGGGCAAACAACCACCCACCGAGCACACTTAAAAAGCCAATACTCGATAAATAAAAGGTTAAGAATTTTAGGTTGTTTTCTTGCAGGCCGGTGAGCGGCACGCGCACCCAATAACCCGGTGCTTGTGGAGCTTCAACCCAATAAACAAGTGGGTCGGTTTGGCTAATACGTACCCGAGCAGAACCATTGAGCTCTTTCGACATACTGCGCGATAACATGGAGTACTCACGAGTTTCAGCCAAACCCTGACTCATCGCTTGGCGCTGGGTCATCACTTCGATGCCGGTGATCTCAAAAAACTTGTCTGAGGCTTCTTTGCTTACCTCAACCCCTTCTTCCCATTCAATAAACACGGTTTTCACCTGTTTAGAAAGGATCAGGTTTACTTGTTCTATAGTTGGTTTAACAACATAAAAACTGACCGTAATATAAGAGACAATTTGATTGATTAACAGCAGGGCTGCAACCAAAAATACCGTTTGTCCAAACGCACTACGTGGAAACATGCCCATTACTGTTATTTTTCACCGTCTGGCACAAATACGTAGCCTAAACCCCATACTGTTTGTATATAACGAGGATTAGCGGCATCCACTTCGATCATCCGGCGTAAGCGTGAAACCTGAACATCGATACTGCGCTCAAGCGCACTGTAATCTCGGCCGCGAGCTAAATTCATCAATTTATCGCGACTAAGCGGTTCACGCGGATGAGTCACTAACGCTTTTAATACTGCAAACTCACCACTGGTTAACGACATTGTTTTATCACCATGGCTCATTTCACGGGTCGCAAGGTTTAGTGTGAAATCACCAAAGCTAATTTCGTTTTCTTCGGCAGCAGGCGCACCTGGTACTTCTTTAGCACGACGACGTAAAATTGCTTTAATACGCGCCAACAGTTCACGTGGGTTGAATGGTTTAGGAATGTAATCATCAGCACCAAGCTCTAAACCGATTATGCGGTCAACTTCATCGCCTTTGGCTGTAAGCATTACAATTGGAATGTCATTTTCTTTTTGACGTAAACGACGGCAAATTGATAACCCATCTTCACCTGGTAACATTAAATCTAATACAATCAAGTGGAAGTTCTCGCGCTCTAATAAGCGATCCATCTGCTCTGAATTTGCTGCTGAGCGAACAATAAAGCCTTGTTCTACAAGGTAACGCTCTAGCAAGCTACGTAAGCGCATATCGTCATCAACAACCAATACTTTTGTCGTTTCGTGTCCCATAACTTTCATTCTTTTTGTAATATGTTACTTATTAATATAAATGAAAAAGTTAAGAATAAAAAACGAATTACGCGCTTAGATTGTTACTGAACATTTCAAAATCCCACTCGACAAAGGTAAAAGACTTTTATACCTTGCGGCTGGTTTTCTTTTTAGGCTGAATAAAATGGCAAAGACAAATTTAATAACCCGAGAAGGGTATCAGCAATTACAACAAGAACATGACTACCTATGGCATGAAAAGCGCCCTGAAATCACCAAAATTGTGACTTGGGCAGCAAGCTTGGGCGACCGTTCTGAAAACGCAGATTATCAATTCAACAAACGTGTTTTACGACAGATAGATCGCCGCGTACGCTATCTTCGTAAACGCATGCCTGATCTTAAAATTGTTGACTACAACCCACAGCAAGCAGGAAAAGTGTTTTTTGGTGCTTGGGTCGAAATTGAGAATGAACAAGGCGAAACAAAGCGCTTTCGTATTGTTGGCCCCGACGAAATTTACGAGCGCAAAGATTACATTTCGATTGATGCACCTATGGCTCGAGCGCTACTTGGCAAACAGGTTGATGATGACTTTTCGGTGAACACACCTGAAGGCGCAAAAGAATGGTATATCAATGAGATAACTTATCCGGATGCAAACTAATTTTCCCTGAAAATTCAGAAAGCGTTAATTAGTGATTGTTTAGTCTAAAAATGTGATCTATAACTAAAGTTACTCAAGATAAATCATTACTTGAGTTTTAGAAGGTAGTAAATATGTCAAACGCAATACAACGCATAATGAATAATGCCATTGTATTCGCACTATTAATTAGTGTGAGTTTGATATCTTATGCCAGTGATATAGAGAGCCATTCAGACAGTGTTACGCCAACCGCTCACTTTATTGCGTGTGATAGTGCAGACCCTGCTAACTTAGATACCGACCTCGATAAACATACTCCTGCGTTCATCACTAATGTAGCCCAACCACTGCAAGATGCGCCTGTTGTTTCGTATGTTCCCCCTTGTAATAAGGTGTCTGTTTATAGCGCGCACCAGCGAGGACCACCTGCTTTTTAATTAACTCAAATTTTCTATTTCTGTTTTATTAAAATGTATGGTGATCAAAATGAATAAATTCAAAGAATTACGTCTTCAAGACATTTCTAATGGTGCTTTATCTAATACTGTAAACGAAGTTGAACCAACCCTCGACTTAACTTCTCCAGCGCTAAAAGTATTAAATAGCTTTACAAGCAAAGACCCTGTGCGAGCACATCATGATTTGAGTATCGTCGATGCACTTAAACAAACCAGCAGTCGTTGTTCTGACTTTATTTTAGTCGTAGATAATGACGAAAAGCTTATTGGTATTACTTCAAGTGCTGACTTACAAAGCTCTAAAATCATGATTCTTGCTCAGCGCCTCAATTTACATCGCAATGAAGTTACTTTGCAGCATGTAATGACACCACTTAGCAGCTTAGCTGGTGTAAGCTTACAAAGTATTAGCTATGCATGCATTGGCGATGCACTGCAAACTATGGAACACCAAGGTATGATGTTCCTTTTAGTAACCAGCGCTGAACATGAAATTTGTGGTTTGATTTCAGCCCGTGAAATTGCTAAAAAATTACATATTCCTGTTAATATCAACCCAATTGCTAATGGCTTCAGCGAAGTATTACAGCAGGTTGATCACCCGCACTAAGCGTTAAAACCCGCGTTGTGTAAGACTATTTTTGCAGGCCTTAAAAGCAGTGCTTTTAAGGCCTTCTTATTGTGATATTATTCAGGCAATTAATCTTCAGTTTTACTGATTTTCTATTTTTAAAAAGGGTTATGCATGAGCAATATCTCTGCACGCTTAGCAACTGAGCTAAGTGCCCAGCAACCACAAGTTGTTGCTGCAATCAAATTACTTGATGAAGGTGCCACAGTTCCTTTTATCGCCCGCTATCGTAAAGAAGTAACTGGTGGCTTAGATGACACGCAATTACGTTTACTTGAGCAGCGTTTATCGTATTTACGTGAATTAGAAGAGCGCCGCAGCTTTATCCTTAATACTATCGAAGAGCAAGGCAAGTTAACTGCTGAGCTAAGTGCTGATATTAATAACGCTGACAGTAAAACTGAGCTTGAAGATTTATATCTGCCTTTCAAACCTAAGCGCCGTACAAAAGGACAAATTGCCATTGAAGCGGGTATTGAGCCGCTTGCCGATGCGCTATTTAACAACCCTAGCCTTGACCCTGAACAACAAGCAAGTGACTACATTAATGCTGATGCAGGCTTTGCAGATAATAAAGCGGTACTCGATGGCGCTAAATTTATCTTAATGGAGCGTTTTGCAGAAGACGCCAAACTACTTGCTAAATTCCGTAGTCATATCGCACAACATGGTCAGATTGAAAGTACTGTAATCGCTGGTCAAGAAAATGAAGGCGTAAAGTACCGCGACTACTTTGAGCATCAAGAACCACTAAAAAAAGTACCATCACACCGTGCACTTGCTATGCTGCGTGCGCGTAATGAAGGCGTGTTACAACTTAGTATCAACCCAGAGCCTAGCGCAGAAAATCCGGCGCAAGTGTGTGCACAAATGATTGCCGATCATTATCGCTTAGATATTAGCAATTCTGCTGCAAGTAGTTGGTTAATGGGCGTAGTGCAATGGGCATGGAAAATTAAGTTAAGCCTTCACCTTGAGAATGAATTTTTAGGTGCAATGCGCGAAAAAGCAGAAACCGGCGCAATCGACGTTTTTGCTAAAAACTTAAAAGATTTATTAATGGCCGCTCCTGCAGGTCCACGTACTACGTTAGGTCTCGATCCTGGCCTGCGTACTGGTTGTAAAATTGCCGTTGTCGATAGCACTGGCAAGCTGTTAACAACACAAACAATTTTCCCGCACGCACCACAAAATCATTGGGATAAATCACTTCGTACTCTTGAGCAATTATGCCGCCAACATAAAGTTGAGCTAATCGCTATTGGTAATGGTACGGCTTCACGTGAATCTGACAAGTTAGTTGCAGAGCTGATTAAAGCGAACAGTGAGCTTAAGCTAAATAAAATTATGGTCAGTGAAGCGGGCGCTTCTGTTTATTCAGCGTCTGAGTTTGCCGCCAATGAATTCCCTAACCTTGATGTTTCACTACGTGGTGCTGTGTCTATCGCGCGCCGCTTACAAGACCCACTTGCTGAGCTGGTAAAAATTGAGCCTAAATCAATCGGTGTAGGTCAATATCAGCACGATGTATCGCAAAGCCAACTTGGTCAAACGCTAACATCTGTGGTTGAAGACTGTGTAAACTCAGTGGGTGTAGACTTAAATATAGCGTCGGTGCCACTACTTACTCGCGTATCTGGCTTAAACAAAACGTTAGCACAAAACATTGTTAGCTACCGTGATGCGAATGGCTCATTTAGCAAACGCTCTGAACTTAAAAAAGTTGAACGTTTAGGGCCTAAAGCCTTTGAACAAGCTGCCGGTTTCTTACGTATCAGCACAGGCTCAGATCCTCTTGATAACTCGTCAGTTCACCCTGAAGCCTACCCTATTGTTAAGCGTATCTGCGAGAAGAACAGCTTAGATGTAAACAGCCTAATTGGTAACTCTGACATCCTAAATAAGCTCGTTGCAAACGACTACACAAACGAAAAATTTGGCTTACCAACGGTTACCGACATTATCAAAGAACTTGATAAACCGGGTCGTGACCCGCGTCCTGAGTTTAAAACAGCTGAGTTTAAGGCTGGCGTTGAAACCATTAATGACCTAAAACCGGGTATGATTTTAGAAGGTGTAGTGTCTAACGTTGCTAACTTTGGTGCCTTCGTTGATGTGGGTGTACACCAAGACGGTTTAGTGCATATTTCTGCTATTACGAACAAGTTTATCTCTGATCCACGTGAAGTGGTTAAAGCGGGCGATATTGTAAAAGTAAAAGTAGTTGAAGTAGATGCTGCCCGTAAACGTATTAGCTTTACCATGCGTTTAGACGATGATGTTGATACCAGCAATAAAGCCGCATCAGCTAGCAAACCTAAGCCAGCTGCGAAAGCGAAAAGTGCACCTAAACAAAAACGCGAATTTGGCAATGTTGCCATGGGTAATGCCTTTGCTGATGCATTTGCCAATGCAAAAGTGAAAAAATAATAGGCTGTAGGCATAAGTCGAAAAAAACCGCGTAAGTGTAAACTTACGCGGTTTTTTATTTTAGAAACTTAAATAAAAGCAGAGAACTGATTTTGATTAGTTGGCGAGGTCGCTGCTTGATAAAAATTAGCAATACGTGCAGCGCGCTCATCTACTTCAACATCACGCTTTGCTGTTTTGGTTTCGCTAGTTTGAGTAGCGCTATCTTCACCATACTCACTGTTTATTTTGAAGGTCGATTTACCTGAATCAACATCGCCATCGGCTGATTGACTGGCGAGCTCAGCTTGCGCTGCCATCAGCTTTTGCGTGGCATCTGCGGCAATTGAACGATCAGCACTCGAAGGCTCTTGTGGTGCAAGTGCTGCAGCACGCACCGTCTGCATTTTTTCAATTGTGGCTTTTGGGTCGCCTTCAATTACAGCAACATCAATTTGCACCTCGCCGCCCACAGCATAGTTCGTACCATCAGGACCGCGTTGATATTCATAGCTTGGTGAGCCCGCATATTGCCCCCCCACTGATGCATGAGCTTGCTCATGAATACGTACTTCGGTATCGCGGACTTTTAGCTCTTTAATTTGCTCAGCATCTTGCTGCTCTTGCTGGGCAACCTTTTGCTCTTTTTGCTGCTCTTGTTTAGCTTCTTGTTGTTCTGATTGTTCAGGCTCACCCTGCTCACTACCTTGTTGGCGTTCTTCAATCACCTTGTCTTCAGCCAGACGCCCTTTTGCATCATACGTACCCGCCTCAGAACCCGGCTGCTTGGTTTTGTCGCCATCATTCAGGGTTTTATTTTCTGCGTTACTCGGCTTGGTAGCGGCAGGTGGCGGGATCACTTCACGTAACTGATTATCACGGCGAGCACTTTCGGTGTGCACGTTCGCCGTGTTGATATTAATCGAAGGAAACGGAGTGACGATATTCATAAGTTTTAAACTTTAATATCTATTAATGTGCCGAGCACTTCATCAGCAGTCTGAATCGTGTTGATATTGGCTTTTGCATTAAACTCTTCAACTTTTAAGTTAACAAGCGACTCATCAATTGGGGCAGGTTGTGAAACTGGCGGAGTTACAGCTTCATTTGGAGTCGCCGCTTGTAATTGGCGTTGTTGAGCTAATTGGGCATCATCTTGCTGATCAATTGAGGCACGGCTAATATCAGCGCTTGCCTTTTCGATACCTTGGCTTGCACGGTTATAACCTTCTACCGCATTATTAAAAACAGAACTGATTGGCATAACACCCTCCAACAGTGAGATCTACCCGTTAAGTATCGCTCATAAAACGAGCAAAATAAAGCTAAATCCCGCTATTTTTCTGGCCTCTCAGCGAGCTTTGCTTAACACATTGATTTCAGTGCCGATATAAATGCTGCTTTATGAGAAATAAAAGGCGCATGTGAAGCTTTATCTAAAACCTCGTATTCAAACTGGGGTTGTATGGCATGCATTTTTTCAATCGCACGATACGGTACTAATGAATCTAAGCGACCGAAAATACCACGCACAGGTACGCTAAGGTTAGCGAATAGTTCCCGTAAATCATCCTGCTGTAAAATGTCTAAGCCCGCACTTAAAGCTTGCTCTTGAGGCGCAGGGTATTGGTTTAAAAGTGCTTTAAGTTGCTTAATATCATCCCGAGCTGATTCACTGCCCATCGCTTGTATCGCCAAAAACCGTTCTATCGTTTTTTCTCTATGGCTAACTAGCTGATCTTTAAATGCATTTAATACGTCAGGTTTGATACCCGGCCATTCGTCGGTTTGCGCAAAAAAAGGCGTTGAGGCAACCAACACAACCTTTGCTACTTTGTCAGGCCAATGTGCTGCAATATACAAGGCAAAAAGCCCGCCCAACGACCAGCCAACAAGAATAGACTGATCATTTAGCTGTGTACTTAGTTGCTCAGCCGCAGCGTGCAAAGTGTAAGGTGTGGGAATAGACTGTGCGTTACCAAAGCCAGGTAAATCGAGACAACGGACTTCACCATCATGAAAAAACTCAAGCTCAGGTTTGATCACTTGCCAAACCCCTTGGTTCATTCCCCAGCCATGTAATAGCACCATATCATTTTGCATATTTTGTATTTCCCAACCACACTTAGCGCTCATAATAGCGTTTAAAGGAATGAATGCAATGTCTCACTTACCTCATGCCTTAAAACTAGGGCTAGACGCACTCTTCCCCAACTTTTGCATTAGCTGCCAGAATCACATACAGGCTGATCAAGCTTTGTGTCAGTATTGTTTAGATGACCTTAATTTATTTGACCTTACACGCCATCCAAATCTGTTACACCGACCAGATATATGTGATGCATTTCCTGATAGTAATTTTGATCATCTAATTGCCTGTGCGTGGTATCAAGCACCTTTTAAACTTTGGCTCAAGCAATTGAAATTTAATGACCAGCAATATTTTCGTGTGGCACTACAACAAGTGATAGGGAAACAGCTGCAATTAGCTCGTCAAGTTAATGCAAATTGGCCCGACCTTTTTATTGTGCTGCCATTACATAATCAACGCTTTTTAGCACGCGGCTTTAATCAGGTAAGCCAAACTTGGCTGCCTGTTTTAAAAAACCAGCAATGCACTGTTAGCTCAGCTCTTTACAAGCAAAAAGCAACCAAAGCACAATCACAGTTAAGTAAAGCGAAAAGAGTTAAAAATCTACAAAATGCCTTTGTTTGTCAGCAAGATTTAACAGGGAAAACCGTGGCAGTTGTTGATGATGTGATGACCTCTGGCGCAACTTTAAATGCTGCGACAGAAGCCATAAAAAATGCAGGGGCGAAGCAAATATGGGCTATGCTCACTTGCCTAACAGAGTTAGGCAACCTGCATTATGATTAAGTGTGATTATTTATCACCAGAGGCATGAAAGGCATTACCAAAAAATAAGGCATTGCTTAGTAATCGACTCGTGCCGTACCAGTAACCACGGAATACTGGGTTATCTGTCATGCCTATCACACTGCCTTTGCCATATGAATGCGCAATGAGGCCAGCAGCATCCGCGACTTGCTCTACATTTACGTCATCAGTAAAGCCAGCTAAAAGCGGTTTATCTGTGTAAGTAAGCACATTAACAAATGGAGCATCTGACTTCTCAAGTAGCCAAGTGCTATTCTTAAATACAGGTAATGTATTACGGTTCAGCGAATACGTAAGTGGGTGAGATAAATCCACTGAGGTATTAAAAATAGCCCCTGCAATACGCTGACGGCCTGCTAAGTCATCTTTATCAGCATAGCTAAGCCCTGTGGTATCAAAGGCACTCGCTACATCACGACGAGATAAGTAATTGGCTTTTAGTAGCTGCTGATCGGCTAAGAACTTAGCACCGCCTTTGTGACCCCAAATAACACCGCCTTTACGCACCCACGACTTAATAGCCACTTTAGTCGCATCATCAAGACGATTGAAATTTCCGTGCGCTAAAATAATATGGCTGTAGTTTTCAAGGTCGATGTTACCTAAACGTTCCATTTCGATAATGCTTGGCGCTGTACCAACAAAACGATCTAAGTAGTACCACACTTCTCCCAGCTCATACTGGCTAGTTCCTTGACCACCCACTAGCAATACTTTAGGCGCTTTCACAACCGCCATTGCACGAGAACCTAAATCAGCCCCCTTCACCGTTAAGCCCGAACTAATGGGTGTAATTTCAATGCCAAACTCATTCTGTGCTTGGTTTAAATAACTAACCCAGTTGCTATCAGTTTGCAGACCAGCAGGAACAAGAATACTACCTGGCTCAAAAGCGATTTCACCTGATGGTGTTTTTGCTGTTAGTGGGCTTAATGCCACACGTGCTTTCACGCCTTGCTCGAGTAAGCTATTAAGCATTTTTGGCGCTAGGTAGTCATCCCATTTGAATGCGTAAGCATAGCTTTGCGGTAATGCTGCAAAGCTTGACTTAACACTTTGCTGCCAAGGCATTTTTGCCACATTTAAACCCCAGTTGCTGCTTACCTTTGCAAATTCTAGGTTGAAGGCATGAGCAAGTGTCCAGCCAGATACATCATAAAACGTATTATCAACAAAACGCTGCTGCTCACTGAAAATTGCTTTAATTAAACGAAATTGTGGCTGTGCTAATGGCACATAATAGCTCTGCTCAGAAAAGCTTTGACCGTTTACTTTTAACGGCTCTTCTAACATGTACGCATTGATTTGATGTTGTCTAAGTAAATCAAGGAAGTATTGCATGCGGCTTTGATCAGCGCCGCCTTTAACTACATACCCTTTAAAGTCTTCATCACCAGCAAGATCAACTGCTTTGTTGTAAAATTTTGCTTGATAATCAAGTAAGTCTGTACGGTTATCAATCGCTGCTTGGAATGTCGATAAGCTAGTTAATAACTGATTTTTAATTGTAAACGGGAAGCTTAACGGACCGTTGATCGTTTCTTGTAAGTGACCACGCGAGCTCGCTTGTTCAAATAAGATGCCTACACCGCCATTGACGTCTGGGTAAGTTGAGCCTTTACCATAGTAAAAGTCATCAAAGCTTTCTTCAGTGAAGTAAAGTGCGTTGTGCTCATCAAGTGTCTTTGCATGATAGTTTGCAATTGCTTTAGTCAGCGTGACATTTTCTTCAGGCGTGATTGGGTGCTTACGAGTTGGGATCCCTGGTTGGAAAAAATAAGTGCTGTTTGGGCCCATCTCATGGAAGTCAGTTAGGATATTCGGTTTCCATTGGTGAAACTGTGCAATACGTGCACGTGATTCAGGATGTTGTAGTAATAACCAGTCACGGTTTAAATCAAACAAGTAATGGTTAGTACGGCTACTAGGCCAACTTTCGATATGCTCACGAGTTTGCGGATCTGATGATAACTTCATGCCACGGTTGCTGTTTGCCCAATTTGCAAAACGCGCTAAGCCATCAGGGTTTAATGATGGGTCGAGTAAAATAACCGTGTTGTTAAGTAAGGCGTCAATTTCTGGGCCCTGTGCAGCTGCAAGGTAATACGCAACCAGTAACGACGCATTGCTACCTGATGATTCATTACCGTGAACACTGTAACCCATCCAAACAACCGCTGGCTGCTTACTTGAGTCACTTGCTTCACCATTTAGGCGAGCTAAGTGAGCCTTACGAATTTGCTCAACTTGGCCAAGTTTGTCGGACGCTGTGATTGTTAGCATCACCAATGGACGCTGCTCATGAGTACGACCGATTACTTTAAAATTCATTCGGTCACTTTTTTCAGCAAGAATTTGCATATATTGCACAAGCTGATCGTGACGTACATGCCACTCACCCACTTCGTAGCCTAACACCTGTTCAGGAGTCGGAATACTTGGGTCAAATTTCACATCTTGTTCAAAGTAATAAGAAAGAGGTTTTGCTAATGCGCTAACGCTCACTAGCATGGTTAATATTGTTATTATGAAACGCATAGATAGCACCCGTAATTATTTGATGTTTTAACGCTACCATTCGATAAAATAGATGCAACTTTTTACGCTCAACACTGGCGACAACACGATGAGCGGAGTATGATACACAGTATCCGAGTAATTTAGTCAAGTATAGTCCGTTTTATGATCTCTATTTCTGAATCTGCACAATCTCATTTTGCTAAACTTTTAGCAGACCAAGCTGAACAAACAAACATTCGTGTATTTGTAGTAAACCCAGGTACTTCGCAGGCTGAGTGTGGTGTATCTTACTGCCCAGAAGACGCCGTTGAAGCGACTGATATTCGTCTACCATTCAATGGTTTTGATGCCGTTGTTGATGCAGAAAGCGCCCCTTTCTTAGAAGAAGCTGAAATCGATTTTGTAACTGACAAAATGGGTACTCAGTTAACGCTTAAAGCACCAAACGCAAAAGCACGCAAACTTAGCGATGATGCGTCACTACAAGAGCGTGTTCAACACATGCTTGAAACCGAAGTTAACCCACAGCTCGCTAACCACGGCGGTCAAGTAAGCCTAGTAGAAATTACACCTGACGGTATCGCGGTACTGCAATTTGGCGGTGGCTGTAACGGTTGTTCAATGATTGACGTCACACTTAAAGAAGGCATCGAGAAAGAAATGATCGCCAAGTTTGACGAAATCAACGGTGTAAGAGACATTACTGATCACCAATCTGGTGAGCACTCTTACTACTAACCGGTATCTAAAGCATGCTTAAAAAATGGGTATTTCGCTTAGGTAGCGATCCCAAATTAAGCTTAAAACGCTTTCTTCGCGGCCTAGCACTGTTTGTGCTAGCCGTGATTTTTATTGCCATAGGTTATTATGGGCCCGCACTATTTCAATTAATTGGCCTAGTCATACTCGCAGTGGCTTTATTCTTTGCTGGTTGGGGCTATTTAGGTATTTTTGCCAACCGCTTCGCGCAAGTTTTAGAGCGCTCTTCACCCAAAAATCACGACCCTGATTTGTGGAAGTAATTTAATCTAATAATTGCTGATTATTGACAATTTTACGGTAGCGAAACCACAGCGTTAACCCGCGCATCAGCATAAAGCTGGTCATCGCAAACCATAAACCATGATTTTGCCAGCTACTCACTAACCAAAACAGTCCAAAAAAGCCCACTAAAGCACTAAATAGCATAGTATTACGCATATCTTTAGCACGGGTTAAACCAACAAATATGCCATCAAATAAGAAGCAGCCCATCGCCGCGATAGGCAATATAATCACCCAAGGAAGGTAAACCGTTGCAAGACTGATAACTTCGGGCACATCGGTAAGTAAGCGAATAATTGCCTCACCAAATAATAAAAATATAAAGCTATAAAACAGCGCAAATAACCCGCCCCAAAATAGGCTCAAATTAACCCATAACTTAATCTGCTTAGCGCTGTGCTCACCTTTCGCTTTACCGACCTTAGCTTCACTCGCATAAGCAATACCATCAAGCGCAAAGCTCACCAACATTAAAAAGTTTAGCAATACGGCATTAGCCGCTAAAGTTGTTTCGCCGATCCGTGCGCCATAAAAAGTCATAAAACTAAAACACAGCTGGAGTGCTAGTGAGCGAATAAAAATATCGCGATTTAAGCTCACCAAATCAAGTAACTTAGCAATACTTAACCAGGCTTTCACGGCAAGATTGACACCTTGCTTTTTGGCGAGCTGAGCAACTAACATAAGTGCAAAAGCAAGGGCGATATAATCAGCGATTAAAGACGCCCACGCAGCTCCAGCCACACCCCAATCAAGAAAAACCACAAAATAAATATCGAGCACGATATTGGTAATATTGGTGATAAGTAATAAATAAAACGGCCCGCGTCCATAATGAACACCTAGCATCCAACCAAGTAAAACCAAATTACATAAAGCAGCTGGCGCACTAAAAATACGAATCGAAAAATAGCTATTTGCTTGCTCTAAAACGGCTTCATTCGCATTTGATAAATATGCCATTAAGGATTGAATAGGTATACTCAGCGCAATTAATAACAGCGCAACCGCTGTTGCTAGTAACAAGCTGCGCTTTAATAGCTCAGCGAGTAAGGTGTGATCGTGTTTACCATAAGCCTGGGCAACCAAACCTGTGGTACTCATGCGCAAAAAGCCTGCTAGCCAAAATAATAACGAGATAACTGCTGAGCCAAGCGCTATACCAGCCAAATAGTGAGCGCTTCCTAAGTGGCCGATTACAGCAGTATCAACTAAACCTAACATTGGCACGGTAATATTTGATAAAATCATCGGACCGGCTAATAACAGTAAACTTTTATGGTGTGCCTTATGACGTTTAAGAAAATGTTTCATGTAGTATTTGCAGTCCTGTTAGGTTTATCTTTGCGCGCCCATGGTGCAGTCATTCTACAGTATCACCACGTCAGTGAAAGCCTTCCTGCGGTTACCAGTGTCAGTAGCGAAACATTCACTGAACATATGCAATATTTAAAAGATAATAACTTTAACGTTATTCCATTAGATGAACTCATTACCTCATTACAAACAGGCCAACCGCTAACAGATAAAACCGTCGCGATTACCTTCGACGATGGCTACAAAAATAACTATGAAGAAGCAGCGCCCATCTTAGAAAAATTTGGCTATCCGTACACTATTTTCGTCAATCCCGAGCTAATTGATGAAGGCAAAAGCTATGTAATGACTTGGCAGCAGTTAAAGGAGCTATCGAAAAAAGGTGCCTTAATTAGCAACCATACGCAAATTCATAATTACTTACATCGCAAACAACCAGGCGAGAGTGCAGAAGCATGGCTTGCACGTACTAAAAAAGACATTTTATCTGCCCAGCAGCGAATTAAAGAAGAAATTGGCCATGATTATAAATACCTCGCTTACCCTTATGGCGAGTTTAATAATTCATTGCAACAACTAGTAAAATCGCTAGGCTTTGTTGGTATAGGTCAGCATTCGGGTGCTGTTGGTATCCATTCTGACTTTACCCGATTACCACGTTTTCCAGCATCGGGCTTTTATTCAAAGCTTGAAACACTTGCCACTAAACTCGACTCTCAAGCATTCACTATCAAACAGCTCACCTACTCAGATAGTGTGACAGACGAAAACCCACCTAGTTTAACGATGCAATTTGATATGCAGGACTTTCATAAAAGCCAGTTTGCTTGTTATGTATCAGGTATTGGTCAAGCTGATTTAACCTGGCTTAGTAAAGATACGGTGAAGATCACATCACCTGAAAAACTGAAAAAAGGCCGTTCTCGCTTTAACTGCACGGCCCCTTCTATCGCGAAGAAAGGCAGCTATTATTGGTTCTCTCAACCTTGGGTTATTGTACCTTAACTGCTTGTCTTAGCATTTGCGCTGTGACTTTATCAAGGCGAACCACTTCATTAGCCGCATTGAGTTCGACTGCGGCTTTTGGCATGCCCCATACCACTGACGATAATTCATCTTGCGCGATGGTGTAAGCTCCTGCTTGATTTAATGCGAGCATGCCTTTTGCGCCATCGCTGCCCATACCGGTCAATAACGCAGCCACAACCGCTTTAGGGCAAGCCACAACCAAGGAGTTAAATAGCACATCAACCGCTGGGCGATGGCGATTAACCAACTCATTAGTATCAAGCTGGCAGTATAGGCCGCCTGCTTTTTTCACTACACTTAAATGCTGATCGCCTGGCGCAATGTACGCCCAACCTGACTGTAACTTATCGCCATGTTCAGCCTCCTTAACACTAATTTTGCAGGTTCTATCCATGCGCATCGCAAACGAAGTACTAAAAACCGGCGGGATATGCTGTGTAATCACTATCGGTGGACAGTTTTCTGGCATGCGCACAAGCACTTCTTTAATTGCTTCTGTTCCACCTGTTGAAGCACCAATTGCAAGTACACTATTGGGCTTAAATTGCAGTGCTGTTAAGGCGCTATCGTCTTCAATTTTTGTTTCTTTAAATGCACGTATTCTTGCACCTGCGGCTGTGCGTACTTTTTGATGAAGTAAATGTGCATATCGCTGCAAGTTTTCTGTTACATTGATAGTTGGTTTAGCAATAAAATCAACAGCACCAATTTCGAGGGCTTCCAGTGTAATGGGTGAGCCTTTTTGAGTCAGTGTTGAAATCATCACAACTGGCATAGGACGAAGGCGCATCAAGTTTTTTAAAAAGCTTAGTCCATCCATTTTCGGCATTTCGATATCCAGCGTTAAGACATCAGGATTGAGGCGCTTAATTAAATCTCGGGCTTGATAAGGATCTTCTGCCGCGCCAACAACTTGAATGTCTTCTGCTTGCTCGAGTACTTCCTTGAGTAAACCACGGATCAAAGCAGAATCATCAACTATGAGTACTTTGATCATTTGCTCTCCTAAAATAATTCAATATCCGTTTCTGCATCTTGCTGTTCGATATCGTGTAGGTATTTGATTTCACGTTTTTCGAGCTTATCTGAATGCAGTTCACGCATTTTTTTTACTTGGGCTTTACCTGTTTGAGGATCAAACATCACCTTTCGGGGCCAAGGCCCACCGACATCATGAGATACTAAATCTAAACCTTCCTCAAGTATATAAGCATTTGCAAAACGAATGTTGCCAACACCAATATCAGTCATTGAGCGGATTATTTTCCCGCCGCCAAACAGTTTTACTTTGAGATTGCGCCTAGAAGCACCGTTTTTAAGGATTTCATTGATCAGATATTCCATTGCCCAGTTACCGTAACGACAATTAAGACTATGAGCATTACTAGGATCGACTCCTTTTTCTACAGGCAACATAAAGTGATTCATGCCGCCAATTCCTAGGCCTTCATCATAAATACATGCTGCAATACATGAACCAAGCACTGTCGTGATCAATTCATCAGTTTTAGAGACATAAAACTCGCCAGGTAATACCTTAGCAATTACCTTCCCACGACGATTATCCCAAAACCGTTTCACATGCTCAAAGCCAGATATAACAGGCCGGAAGTGGCTATTCATGATCCGCCCCTTTGGTAAATAGTCTGGCCTAAGTTTTTAAATTCCTTATGATCCTTCCCTAATGTCTCTGAATGCCCTAAAAATAAGTAGCCAGTGTTAGTCAGTAAGTCGTGATAGCGTTTAAAAAGTTCGTCTTTGGTTGGCTTATCGAAATAGATAACAACATTACGACAAAAAATCACATCAAACGGTCCTTTCATAGGCCAGCTCTGTAATAAGTTTAGACGCTTAAAAAAAATGTTCTTTTGTAGTTCGGGCTTTACTTTATAAAGTTCTCCATCGTGGCTTTTCAAAAACCAGCGCTTAAGATGGCTTTTGTCTAGTCCATTCACATTTGCTGCGGTATAGGTGCCAGCCTGCGCTTTTGCGAGTACATTTGAGTCTAAATCGGTGGCTAAAATTTTCACATCCCAATCGGGTGGAAATAAACCATGCAATGTCATAGCAATCGTATAAGGCTCTTCGCCAGTGGAACAGCCAGCTGACCAGACCCTTACCCGCTTTTGTTTTGCATTACCAACCAATAGTTTTGGCACTATAGTATTTTTCAGGTAATTAAAGTGATGGGGCTCACGAAAAAAAGAAGTCAGATTAGTGGTTATAGCATTAATAAATTCACTGAACTCTTGCTCTTTATTCTCATCAAGAAAACCTAAGTACTCCCTAAAACTCTTTAGCTTGTGATGGCGGATACGTCTTGCTAAACGCGAGTAAACCATTTCACGTTTATGCTCCGCCAATACAATGCCACACGCATCGTACACCTGAGAAGAAATAGCCTTGAAATCATTATCCGTTAATAAAAACTCTTTCATGTGTTTGACCCTGCAGCTGTAACAGTCGGTGCAATTAACTTATTAGAATAAAGTCGGGAAGAGTTTAAAACTCTTCCCACTCGTCACTGGGATCAACAAAATTGTTGCCTTTTGGTGCCGAGCGCACTGGTGAGCTTGGCTGTTTAACTGCTGGCGCTGAACTAGCGCTGTTTGAAATATCAACTTCGTTATTTGATAACGAGAAGAAGTTTAACAAGCGGCGCATATCATTTGCTTGTTCAGCCATTGATTCGCCCGCAGCTGATGCTTCTTCAACTAAAGCTGCATTTTGTTGAGTCATTTCATCCATTTGAGCGATGGCTTTATTAACTTGCTCAATGCCAGAGCTTTGCTCTTCTGATGCTTGGGCTATATCAGAGATCATTGCCGTAACTCTTTGTACTGCTGTTACTATTTCTTGCAATGTTGAACCTGATTCATTAACAAGTAATGTACCATCTTCAACTTTGCCAACACTGTCTCGGATTAATTCTTTGATTTCTTTTGCTGCGGCGGCTGAACGCTGTGCTAAGTTACGGACCTCACCAGCAACAACAGCGAAACCTCGGCCTTGCTCACCTGCTCGTGCAGCTTCGACTGCAGCATTCAACGCAAGTAGGTTTGTTTGGAAAGCTATTTCATCAATCACACTAATGATGTCAGCAATTTTCTTACTCGATTCATTAATTGCCGACATGCTGGTTACGGCGCGATTGACAACTTCACCACCTTTTTGCGCTTTTGTACGCGTTTCTTCCGCAAGTTCATTCACTTCTTTTGCATTATCAGCATTTTGACGAACCGTACTGGTCATTTCTTCCATGCTTGATGCTGTTTCTTCAAGTGATGAAGCTTGCTCTTCAGTACGTTGACTTAAATCTGCATTACCTTGCGAAATTTCTTCTGCACCACTGGCAACGAGCGTTGCAGAGGTATTAATGCGATTAATCACTTCAGTAAGCTTATCAGCTGTGGCATTTGCATCACGTTTTAACTTATCGAATGAACCTTGGTACTCTTGTTCTATTCGTTTTGATAAATCACCATTTGCCATGGCATCAAGCATATTGCCCGTGTCTTTTACTGCATCATCGACGATACTAACTAGGCTATTCAAGCCCTGCGCTAGACGTAAGAAGAATCCTTGTTTGCCCGCTTCTTCAACACGCGCTTCTAAATCACCATTCCCGGCAGCAGCAACAAGGCCTGCAATTTCTTTTTCAATCGCCACTTCAGCTGTTCTATCTTCCCACTCTACAACCGTACCAATTCGTTCGTTTTCTGGCGTAAAGATAGGGTTTGCAACTAATCCAAATGTTCGACCACCAACATATATTTCAGTGCTATATGTGCTACTCAGCTTCGCCAGCATATTGCGCTGATGTGCTGGGTTTTTATGGAACACATCAATATTTTGACCAATGAGGTTACTACTGTTGAAATTAGGTAAGTCTTTACGTAAATCACTTTCAGCTGCTTTCATCATATTTAAAACAGCTTCGTTCATGTAAATAATATTATTGCCGGCGTCTGCAATCATGGTATTGGTTGCCACACGGTCTAACGCGCGTCGAACACGAAGATTCTCTTCTGCTTCACGTTTTTCAGCTTCCGCTTTTGCCACGCTATCAGTGATATCTTGCCATTCAACAATTGTTCCTAGACGACTTCCAGATACACTGAGCCACGGCGTTGCTATTAAACTAAATATTAAATCCGCAATTTTAAGCGTTGTTTTAAAAGGCTCGGTCAAGGTTCTTAGTACTTCACGCTGATGAGATGGTTGCTTATGAAAGTCATCAACACAGGTGCCAACTAAGCTATCAACCGAGAAGTTTGGCAGCACCTCTTTTAAAGCTTCTTCACGAAACTTAAGCATTTTTTGTACTTGGTCGTTAACAAAAATAATTTCTAGGTCATTATTAGCAATCATCACATTGGCTTGGCAGACCCGAAGCGCGTTTGACAGATCTGCATCACGCTTAGATTTTTTTTCTAGCTCTTTTTGCGCTGTAATATCACTGGCAAACTTAATAACTTTAACGACATTGCCATTACTATCAATAATTGGGTTATAGGTAGCTTGAATCCAAATTTCTTTACCATTTTTGGCAAACCGCTTGAATTCATCTGACATAAATTCACCTGTGCGCAAGCGCTGCCAGAACTGTTGGTATTCAGGACTTTGAGTTTCTTGGTCATCAACAAAAATTGCGTGATGTTGCCCTTGAATTTCTTCAAGTCGGTAACCCATGGCATTCAAAAAATTAGCATTCGCAGTGATTATGTTTCCACTTGGTTCGAACTCAATAACTGCCAGCGATTTGTTCAGTGCTGCAACAACTAAATCATTATTTGACTCAACGTTTTTAGGACTACTAAACCATCCCATACCCTTCACCTTCTTGTTAATCTACCCAATTAAATGTCCATTGTTTTTTGTAGGTCTAGTAACGCGACCATCTTTTCACCCACATTGACTAAACCCGCAACAAATTGAGTGTTGTCTGAGTCAGACAAGTGCGGCACCGCTTTCGCTTCATGCTCTGCAATGCTATAGACATCCGAAACGGCATCAACCACGATACCCATAATTTTACATGTGCTCTCTAATTTAACTTTCAGTACAATAACGACAGTTAACGGTCCATAAGTGACAGCGGGCAAGCCAAAGCGCAGCCGTAAATCAATAATAGGAACTATAGTGCCGCGCAAATTTATAACGCCTTTAACAAAGTCAGGTGAGTTTGGAATTTCAGTAATTTCTTCCCAACTACGAATTTCCTGTACCGTAAGAATATCTACACCGTACTCTTCATCAGCCATGAAAAAGGTTAAAAACTGTTTAATATCTTCGTCTTGCCCGATATTCAGCTTACTTTGTAGGTCATCGTGCTCAACAATCATGACGCCTCCAAATTAGCTTTTGATTCAATAATTAACTCTTGGCTTCCTGGCTTCCTTAAGCCTGACAATTTAATTAAGCCGCTGATATCTATAATTAAAGATACTCTGCCATCTCCTAAAATTGTCGCTCCTGATACACCATCAACTTTTTGATAATTCGCCTCTAAACTTTTAATAACCACTTGTTGCTGTGATAATAAATCATCAACCAACAAACCAACTTTTTGATTATCGCTCTCAACAACAACCAACAAAGTTCTATCAAGCGTTTCTATCGCACCTTTGTGATTAAAAATATTGTAAAGCCTTAAAATTGGGATGTACTCATCTCTCAAACGAAGTACATCTAAATCTTTACCGACGCGACTGACTTTGCTGATATCAATTTGTAGTGACTCAATAATAGAAATGAGTGGAATAATGTATGTATGCTGGGCAACTTTAACCAATTGACCATCCAAAATAGCTAGAGTAAGAGGTAACCGGATGGTGAAGGTTGAACCGACACCTGGCGCTGAAGCCACCTCAACCGAGCCACTGAGCGCTTCGATATTACGCCTAACCACGTCCATACCAACACCGCGGCCAGATAAGTCACTCACTTGATCCGCTGTCGAAAAGCCAGGTAAAAAGATAAGCTCATTAATTTCGTTATCGTTTAAATCGTCACTTTCAGAGATCAAGCCATTTTTTATCGCCTTTTCTCTGATCTTTTGCGTGTTGAGCCCCTGACCATCATCCATAATTTCGATAACAATATTACCGCCTTGATGAAATGCATTAAGCGTCACAGTGCCAACAGGGTCTTTACCCGCAGCAACACGCTTATCAACTGTCTCTAAGCCATGATCTAAGGAATTTCTCACTAGATGCACCATAGGATCAGAAAGCTTCTCCATCACCGTTTTGTCTAGTTCTGTTTGTTCACCAAGCAATTTAAGCTCAACTTGTTTATCCAACTTTTGCGAGATATCACGAACTAACCGAGGGAAGCGACTAAATACAAAGCTTATTGGTAACATACGAATACGCATGACATTTTCTTGTAAGTCACGAGTATTATGTGCCAGTTGCGCTAAGCCCTCTTGTAACGAGGCGATGGTTGCTTCGGTGATTTCTTGCTCACCTAACTGGCTTAACATCGCTTGGGTAATAACTAACTCACCCACCATGTTGATCAATGAATCAACTTTGTCGATACCAACCCTGATTGAGGTTGACTCTGCATTGGCTGTGGTCGCTTTAACGGGTACTGGTTTTTTCGTATCAGTAGTTGGTTTAACTGGAATAGGCTCGGCTTCTTTCTTTGGTTCGACAACTGCTGTAGCCGTTTCAGTCGTTGTAATTTCTTCATCACCAAACAAGCCACCGCACAATGTGATAGCAATGTCAGCGTCATCCTCAACCCACTCAAAAATTTCTTCTATGCAACTTTGCTCTTTGTCTGTGGTTAAGAAAAAACGCCATGATAAGAAACAGTCTTCGGGGGCAAGGTTAGTAATATCGGGGACATCATCTTGAAAGGCTTGTGTTTCTAGCTCACCCAACTCAGCAAGTTCACTGATCATGTACAATGGTTCATTGCCAGTTTTAAATAAATGATGATGGGGTTTGAAGTCAATTTGAAAGGTATTTTTTATGTTAGTTTCGTTACTAACTGCCTGCTGCTGAACAACTTTGCTCTTAGAGCGCATGCCCAGAATTTCTTCAAATTTAACCCGTAACTCATCAGCCTCTGTTAAGTCTGGCTGCTGCTCCGCTTGTAATGTTCTTAACAACGCTCTTAAGCAATCAACCGACTTGAGAAGGAGATTAACGTGTTCTGCGGTTAAGGTACGAGCGCCTTCACGGATTTGATCTAACAAAGTCTCAAGTACATGAGTAAAGTCAGCAACGGCGCTGAAACCAAAGGTACCACTGCCTCCTTTTATTGAGTGTGCAGCACGGAAAATTGTATTTATCGTTTCCAAGTCTTCTTCGCCTGGCACCAAGTTCAATAACTCGGCTTCCATTGCATCAAGACCTTCGAAGCTTTCTTCAAAGAAAACCTCAAAAAATTGGCTTAGATCTATACTCATGCCCCGCTCCTATTATTAGCGAATCACTTTTTTCAATACCGCTAACAATTGCTCAGGATTAAATGGTTTAACAATCCACCCTGTTGCTCCAGCAGCTTTACCTTCTGTTTTTTTATCAAGCCCTGACTCTGTGGTCAGCATTAGTAGTGGTGTAAATTTATAATTAGGTAAGCTACGCAGCTCGCGAATAAGAGTAATGCCATCCATGACAGGCATATTCACATCAGAAATAACCGCATCAAAACCTTGTTGCTTAGCGATATTTAGTGCTTCGCTACCATCTTTTGCTTCTGTTACATCGAAGCCTGCTTTTTTTAGTGTAAAGCTGACCATTTGGCGCATTGATGCAGAATCATCGACAGCTAGAATTCTCTTCATAAAAACCTCTTAATTGGCATTTTCAAGCACAAGATAATGGCTTAAACCCAAACTAGTAATTGCTTGTTGCAAAGGCTTGCTTTCACCAACCCATATGATTTTGTGTTGTACTGAAAGCAAATGTTTTTGCAGCGCACATAAAAGCTGAATTGACGCCGTATCAGCTCGTGTCACTTCACTAATATCAAGACAAATATCGTCATTCGCAGACAATTCTTGTAGCAAATCTTGATGGAGTGTTTCGACCTGAGTAATGGCTAATTCAATAGGGAGCTTTAACATTATTTGAATCTTCCCTGCTTAAAACAATTCATAATAAAAGCTTAGACTGACTAAACGAAATTGCCATAAATTGCTTTAAAAAATAGTAAATTTTTTTAGTAGCTTAGCGAGTTATGGCAAAAAATGTATTTACTATTGTTAGCTAATATCGCAAGGCAAATGCTTTATTCTGCATAATAGTCTGCTATTAACTTAAACTCCTCCGTTAACTTGCTAGCATCTACTAATGGCACATTACCTTGCTTAAATTGTGGTTTAAAAATAGCTCTAACAGAGCCTGTAGGATCAACTAAAACAACTGATGCACTATGATCAACTGCGTATTCTTGCTGATCGCTATCGTTAATTGCGTAAATTAAGCCTAACTCTCTTACAAATGGAAAAAGTTGTTTATGCGGACCTGAAACAGCAAGAAAGTTAGGATTAAAGTAATCAATATAAGCTTTACGCTTTTCAGTTGTGTCCCGCTTTGGATCAACAGCAACAAACCATACTTGTACTTTGTAATCTTGACTTAACTGTTTTTGAATCGCGGTTAATTTTGCCAGTGTCATTGGACAAATATCTGGGCAACTGGTGTAACCTAGAAAGACCAAATTCCAATGATCCATAAATTGGCTGTTATCTGCAGGCGCACCATGTTGATCAGTTAATAAAAAAGGACTAATCGGTTTCGCTTGCTCATAAACCAGCGCTTCCACCTCAGGGACGCTATTATTTTTTTCACATCCAGCAATAAATAACACCAAGCCCATAAATAATAAAGCGACTATTCGCGTCATAAAACTAACCATTTATCAATAAATAAGACAATAAAGAGTAGCATTAAATGCACAATTGAAAAACGAAATAAGTCCATTGCAGTATCATCTTTAGGTGCTATTTTCAGCTTCAGCGCCTTATAAATGAAAACAGCATTTAGTATGCTCGCCCCAAGCAAATAAATTAGCCCTGACATACCAATTAAGTAAGGCAGTACACACACTAACGCGAGTAAAATGCTGTAAGCCACTACACATGTTTTACAAAATTCAATACCGTGAGTAACTGGCAGCATCGGAATTTTTGCCCGCTCGTAATCACTTTTACGTGCAATCGCTAATGCCCAAAAATGTGGTGGGGTCCAGGTAAATATAATCATCACCAATAACCATGGTGCAGCAGCCATATGGCCAGTTTCAGATACCCATCCTAACAGCGGTGGCATAGCTCCAGCCAAACCACCAATAACAATATTTTGCGGTGTGGCACGCTTTAAAAATGAAGTGTAAATAAAGGCATAGCCAACAAGCGCAAACAAAGTAAGAATGGCGGTGAGCGTATTCGCCCAAATCACAAGCATCATAAAACCTATTACGCCAATCACTCCAGCAAAGCTCAAAGCGTGCTGTTTACTGAGTCGACCTTTTGCCACAGGGCGATGGCGCGTACGTGCCATTTTACTGTCGATTTCACTATCAACAACATGATTGATCACAGCAGCTGCGGCCGACAGCAAACCAATGCCTAGCAAGCTTGCAAGTTGCACAAATACTCCTCGCCCAACATCAGGAGCTAATGCCAGACCAACCCATGCTGTGAGTACAAGCATGGCAACCACTTTAAATTTACTTATAGCTAAGTAATCTTTAAGTAACTCTGAGCTTTGAATAAATAATGATTTTTCTGAGCTTAGTAATAATGCCATCACAGCCTCCTAGGTTCTTATTTTTAAGTGGAAGCATAGTCTTACCATGCTAAGCAGTAACAATGCGGCCATTAGGTTGTGCGCAAGCGCAACACTTAATGGAAAGTGCCAGTGCACAACAGCTAGACCTAAACAGATTTGGCACAACAAAGCGATTAATACAGTGACGGTACAGTGCTTAATTTTTCGTGAGTAACAGCGTGAATATATGCGCCACATGATCAGCGCTAACACTACACAAGTAACCAGCGCCCAAATACGATGCAGCAAATGAATAGACATACGCGCTTGCTGCGATAGCACACCATATTCATAGGTACTGTGCTCGAGCGGTAATTGAAAAACGCTCTTCAAAGAAAACGGTTGTCCGTAGCTACACAGCGGTAAGCCATTGCAATGTGGAGCTGCATAATTCGCCGCAAGCCAGCCACCCAATGCAATTTGCAGTATAAGCACCACCAAGCCCACCAGCGCTAACCGGTAATATGGCTTTGCGCCGCTATCACTGCTAGCAACAGGTTCGGTCTTTAAACGTAGATACAATAAAAACAGCAACGACAAAATACTAAAACCGCCAAGCAAATGCCCCATTACAACTAAAGGTTGTAGGTTCATAGTGACAGTCCACATGCCCAATACGGCTTGGAATACCACCAGTAATAATAGTGCTAATGGCAGCTTAACCGGCATATTTGGATATTGACGTTTTAAAAATGCAAAAACAAACAAAGCTAAAATTAATAGGCCAAGGGCACCGGCAAAATAGCGGTGGATCATTTCTTTCCATGCTTTTGCAGCCTCAAACATCATATCAGGGTAGTTTTGCTCAACATGTAACAGAGCAGTTTCATGTTTTGGCACGGTTAAAAATCCATAGCACCCAGGCCAGTCAGGACAGCCAAGCCCAGCATCACTCAGCCGTGTATAAGCACCAAGCCCAACAACTAAGATAGAGAAGAAAACCGTAATTAAGACTAAATATTTATAATTTTTATACATCTTTATCCCCTTAATGAGGTTTAACTTGAACGCGCATAGTTAAGTAGTTTCTTTAAGTCTTTAAGTAAGCCTTTTTGAATCAGTCTGTTTTGTTCTGGCTCAGCCGTGTAGGGGTAATGCAAAACCACTAAGCCCATGTGATCAACTAAATATAGGTCTCCCGCTTTGAGTGCAGGACTTACTGCTAATTGACGCCAATTTGCCGATACCTGCTGTTGATTTGTCAGTACCGCCACATCCACTTTTTGCTGATTTTTACCTAAAGCGACATATAGGTTATCTAGACTGGCTAATTGGTTTGCACAAACATCAATGCACTCTTTTGGATAATTAAGCGCAATAGTCCATTGTTTAGGTTCGCCTTGTTGCCAATCAACTAGCTTCACTTCTTCACTTAAAAGCTCACCATGATTACTCGAACCACTCGGTAACCACTCAAGCTTTAATGCTGCATATGCAAGTGCCAACGGCACAAAACAGCACAAAACGAACAAACTAAGCGGGTTTATTTTCATAACCTCTCCTTCTCATCGCAAAAAAAGCAATAACTACACACGCTAAGCCGATTAATAACCACTGCACGGCATAGGCGTAATGTTTATCTGGCCCCATCACGACACTCTGGTAATGCGGGGTTGCAATACCATCTGCTTCATTACGATAACCAATAAAGCCTTGTAAGGGCTTTGCTAATTGAGTACTAAAAATTGTTAAATCGATGCCTTGAATACGCTTAGGCCAGCCTTGTTCTGCACCAATCTCATCGGCGAGTGTGAAGCCTTGTAAGTTGCCTTGTTTCAATTGCACTGTGGCCGAAAACCTTGTTGATTCTGGCCACTCAACGGTTGGTAACTGGTTGCGGTTTACAGGAGCTTTTAACCAACCAAAGTTAACGATTATAGGCGCGGTTTCACCGGTAATTGTCATAGCTACTAGTAAGTCATAGCCCACCTGCCCCTGATAAATTTGATTATCAAGCAGCCAGTATTGTTGTTTATTTACCTCGCCAGAGACCTTGACTTGCAAGCCCGTTTTGTTCAGCTCTTTAGGTAAATTTTGCAGCTCTTGCCAATTCAAAACTCCTTGCTCTTTCGAAACGGCTAACTGGCTTAGTTGCTGCTGTTTTTGCTCGCCTCGCTGGTATTGCCAAACGCTGAGTCGTAAACAAATAAGCACTGCAAGTATCACAACGCAAATTGCGATAATTGAGCTAAGCTTTTGTTTGCGCCATAAAATTAACTGCATTTGGAATACCTAATATGATTAAAATCATTATTGTTTTGTTATTACTTTATATTCTGTTCAACCTGTTTAGAGCGTTGTTTGTGATGATGTCAGCAAAAGAGCACTCGAAACCCATGTCGCATTATTTAGGTCGTCGAGTGCTGTTCTCAGGTATTGTGCTGGTGCTCATCATTGCCGCAATGAAATTAGGCTTTATTCACACCAACCCGTCGCCGCTTCACAAAGCTACAGCACGTACACAAATACAAATAAACACAACCACACCACATCAACAAAGTGCCAATACCAAGCAGCTGCTTGAAAGGCAAAGTGCTTTTCACTCGTGAAGTGGCCTTTAAAAATTCTTAGTAGCACTACAAATAAAATAATGGTTCCAAGTGTCACGTGCATACCGTGAAAGCCCGTTAACAAGAAAAAGGTATTCCCATAAACGCCCGCATCTAAGGTCAAACCTAGATCTTGATAAGCATGCATATACTCATAAACTTGTAAGCCAAGGAAAATCACACCTAATAGCACGGTTAAAGATAAAAACACCTTCAGGGCGCCGCGCTTATTGTTTTCAATAGCAACATGAGCAAAGTGAATTGTGACCGACGAGGTAAGCAGAATAAGCGTGTTGATCAATGGTAGACCTTGCCAGCCCATAGCTTGTGTGGTCTCGCCCGCTGGCGTAGTTAATAGCGGCCATACGGCTTCAAAGGTTGGCCAGAGCACTTCATTGGTCATAGCATTATTACTTGCGCCACCAAGCCAAGGCACCGAAATCATACGTGCGTAAAAAAGAGCGCCAAAAAACGCCATAAAGAACATAACCTCAGAGAATATGAACCAGCTCATACCTTGTCTGAAGGAGCGATCCATTTGCGCTGAATAAAGCCCTTTATGAGACTCTTCAATAACGTTTTTAAACCAGCTAAAAACCATATAAATTAATATGGCAATGCCTAGATACAACACATACTGGCCACTACTGCCCTCACCACTTACTTGCATCACAGTTAAACCAGCACCAACAGCAATTAAAAACATCGCGATGGCGCCAACTATTGGCCAAGGACTCTCGGCTGGAACATAGTATTTTTCATAATTTTGATTCATTTTGTTTGCTCCCAATTAGCAATTAGCTTGGCGGCTTTTAATCGTTTTTAGCCACAACATGCCCGCTAATATCAAACACGGTATACGACAACGTCAGTTCCTCAACATCGTCGGGTAACTCAGTATCAACATAAAACAACAAGGTAAACTCCATTTCTTCACCGGCTTTCATTGGCTGCTGATCAAAGCAAAAACAGGCGATTTTATGTAAGTACTTTGCCGCTTTACCCGGTGATACTGATGGAATTGCTTGCATGACTTTGTCTTCATTACTGGTGTTTTTCGCTGAGAATTTAACTTCACGCATGGCACCAGGTTGTACTGCCACACTGTATTGCTCAGACTGCACCTTAAATGGCGCGCCGCTTTGAGCGTGAGTGGTAAAGCTGACATCAACTTGACGCTGTGTATTTATTGATTCACTCGCGCTCGCTTTTTCTAATGATGGCTTACCATTCAACCCTGTAACGTCACAAAACACGTCGTAAAGCGGCACCATTGCAAAAGCAAAAGCAAACATGAGCAAGCATGTAATCAGCAGTTTTTTTAGCAAAGGTGCATGGTTCATTACTTAATCTCCGGCGGTGTTTCAAAGGTATGATAAGGTGCTGGAGAATCGACTTCCCACTCTAAACCTTCAGCTCCATCCCATACTTTGGCAGGTGCTTTTTCGCCCCCTCTGGCACATTTAAATACCACCAACACAAACAACAGTTGCGATAAGCCAAATGCAAAACCACCAATACTGATAATGGCGTTAAAGTCAGCGAATTGCAGTGCATAGTCAGGAATACGACGCGGCATACCGGCAAGGCCAACAAAGTGCATAGGGAAGAACAACACGTTGACACTGATTAGCGATAACCAAAAATGCCATTTCGCCAGCGTTTCGTTATACATGTTGCCGGTCCATTTCGGTAACCAGTAGTAGGCCCCCGCCATAATTGAGAACACAGCTCCTGTCACAAGCACATAATGGAAGTGTGCCACCACAAAATAGGTATCATGATATTGAAAATCTGCCGGTGTAATCGCAAGCATCAAGCCAGAGAAACCACCTAAGGTGAATAACACAATAAAGGCGATGGCAAACATCATCGGAATTTCGAAGCTAATTGAACCGCGCCACATGGTGGCTACCCAGTTAAACACTTTAACGCCCGTTGGTACCGAAATGAGCATGGTGGCGTACATGAAGAACAACTCGCCTGCCACAGGCATCCCAGTGGTAAACATATGGTGTGCCCAAACGATAAAACTTAGCAGCGCAATCGATGAAGTTGCATACACCATAGACGCGTAGCCAAATAGCTTTTTGCGCGAGAAGGTAGGTACGATAGTCGATATAATGCCAAAGGCTGGTAAAATCATGATGTACACTTCAGGGTGACCGAAGAACCAGAAAATGTGCTGGAACATCACAGGGTCGCCCCCTCCGGCTGCATCAAAAAAGCTGGTTGCAAAGTATTTATCGGTCAACACCATAGTGACTGCCCCTGCTAGAACTGGCATAACAGCAATTAACAAAAATGCAGTGATTAACCATGTCCATACAAATAGCGGCAGCTTCATCCACGTCATACCCGGCGCTCTTAGGTTGACGATGGTCACGATAACGTTAATCGCCCCCATAATTGAGCTGATACCCATGATATGTACGGCAAACACAAAAAGTGCAGTGTTATCGTTGCTGTAAGTTGTTGATAGTGGTGCGTAGAAAGTCCAACCAAACGCAGGACCGCCACCCGGCATAAGTAACGAAGCCAATAGAATTAAAAATGCGAACGGCAATATCCAAAAGCTCCAGTTATTCATACGTGGTAAGGCCATATCAGGTGCACCTATCATCATAGGTACCATCCAGTTTGCAAGCCCAGTAAATGCGGGCATAACGGCACCAAACACCATGATCAAACCATGTACGGTAGTCATTTGGTTAAAAAAGTGCGGATCAACTAACTGTAATCCAGGCTGAAACAGTTCAGCGCGGATCACCATTGCCATCGCTCCACCAATTAAAAACATGGTGAGTGAAAAAATCAGGTATAAACTCCCGATGTCTTTATGATTGGTGGTGTAAAGCCAACGCTTAAAACCTTTAGCAGGGTGATGATGGTCGTGATGCGCATGCCCAGTTGCTTGCTCGTTAATAACGTTACTCATTAGTTCGCCTCCGCTGCTGCATCAATCGCGGCTTGAATTTGACTCGGTTGGATAACATCGCCGGTGTCATTACCCCACGCATTTCGCTTATAAGTAATAACCGCAGCAAGTTGCTTGATTGAAAGCTGTTTATCAAACGCTTGCATTGCTGTGCCAGGCTTACCGTGTAACACAATATCTATGTGATCTTTTACATCACCTAATACAATCGGGCTGCCTTTAAGTGCTGGAAATACGCCAGGTAGGCCCATACCGGTAGGTTGGTGGCATGCAGCACAGCTTGCCATATACACTTGCTCACCTAAGACCATAAGCTCTTCTTTCGGTAATGTTTGATCAAGCAAAGCAGCATCCGCTGCGGCCGCATTGGCTTTTTCTTGCTTAGCATCTGCAAGCCAATTAGCAAACTCATCTTCAGGTAAAACTTTCACCACTACAGGCATAAAGCCATGATCTTTACCGCATAACTCAGCACATTGGCCACGGTACACGCCTGGCTCGTTAATACGTGTCCACGCTTCATTGATAAACCCAGGATTTGCATCCTTTTTAACCGCAAAATCAGGCACCCACCATGAATGAATTACATCGTCTGAAGTCATTAAAAAGCGAACTTTTTTATTGATAGGAAGTACTAGCGGTTTATCTACTTCAAGCAAATAATGTTCAGTTTTCTCTGCTTGGTTGTCTATTTGATCTTTAGGAGTAGATAGAATCGAGTAATAGGCAATGTCTTCACCCATGTACTCATAATGCCACTTCCACTGTGAGCCCGTCACTTTAATGGTGATATCGGCTTTAGAGGCATCTTCCATGGCAATTAAGGTTTTTGTGGCAGGCACAGCCATGGCGATTAAGATGACAAATGGAATGGCAGTCCAAAGTATTTCAACTTTTGTACTTTCATGAAATTGGGCAGGCTTGGCCCCTTTGGATTTACGGTGGTGTATTAAAGCCCAAAACATCACCGCAAATACGATGATGCCGATTACACAGCAGATAATAAATATCGTCATGTGTAACTCATAAACATTATTACTTATATCGGTCACCCCTTTACGCATATTGTATTGGCTATTTGCCAATGCAAGCTCAGGAAGTGCAAACAATATAAGCCACAAGGCGTAACGCAGTTTACCCATGTGACGGCTCCTTTAGATGCTATTGCAAGACGCAAAGCGAAAAGGCGATACAACAAGGTGCCCATTCGTTTTTCTTATTGTTCAGAGCGACTACGTATCATTTTGACCCACTTATGATACCTACCCCATGACTAACACCTCGCACATTTTTGTGTCTTTTTATTAATTAGGTGTTAATACAGTGTATTAACCAATTAGTTAAAAAATGACCAATAAGCAAGTTTTAATGATAATAAATGTTTATTTTGGTGCAGAAATAACAACTATAATCAGCGCTTTATTTAATGTTTAGGGGTAAAAAACGAAATATAAAAAGAGAGGAAAACTGCGCCATATAAGGCTTTAAATGAAGAGTAAGGATTCACAAATCCTAATTAAGTAGTAAAATTTCAGTGGCGCACCAAATTGAGTCAATTTGATGCACCAAATTGGGAACGTTTACATCCAGTCAGCGTTACGAATAACACCTACCGCTAACCCCTCGATGTTGAACGACTCATGCTCAAGGTCAACCTCAATAGGCGAAAACTCTTCGTTCTCAGCGTGTAAAAGTACTTTGCGACCCGCTTTTTCTAGACGCTTAACTGTTACATCTTCATCGACTCGAGCTACAACTACTTGCCCGTTTTCAGCAACTTGTGTTCTGTGTACTGCAAGCAAATCGCCATCCATAATACCAATGTCTTTCATACTCATACCATTTACACGCAGTAAGAAATCGGCTGCAGGTTTAAATAATGAAGGATCAACTTGGCAGTGACTTTCAACATGCTCTTGCGCCAAAATAGGTTCACCAGCTGCAACACGGCCAATTAAAGGTAAGCCTAGTTGCTCTGGCTCATCTTCTTCAATTAACTGAATACCGCGACTCGCCCCAGGCTTCATTTTGATCATGCCTTTTTTAGCCAGTGCTTTTAGGTGTTCTTCAGCAGCGTTGGCACTTTTAAAACCTAATGTTTGAGCTATTTCAGCACGCGTAGGTGGCATGCCTGTATCTTTAATAAAGACTTTAATTAGTTCTAAAATTTGCGATTGGCGTTTAGTTAATGGGCGCATACAACTGGTTTTCCATACAGTACATTTAACTGTGAGTATATACAGTTATTTGAAAATCGCAAATTTAAATTAACCCCATCATATTGCTACAAAACTAACATTGAACCACACCGAAAGATGCCATAAGGTATTAGCTTTAATTAGCAGGCTAAGGAAACACAATGAGTATTTGGCACCACCCAATCACGTTAGAGCTTTGCAAAGAGCTAGAACAAGGGATCACCGGTCAAGGCACTTTAATGAAAACTATGGGCATTGAGGTGACTGAAATTGGTGATGATTATTTAATGGCAACTATGCCTGCTATTCCTGAGCATCATAACCCTATGGGTATGGTTCATGGCGGAGCAAACGTTGTATTAGCAGAGACAGTGGCAAGCTATGCAGCCAATTTCGTGGTTGATTTCAATAAGTTCTATGCTGTTGGCCAAGAAATTAATGCCAACCACATGAAAGCGTCACGCAAAGGAACGTTAACAGCAACAGCAAGACCGCTGCATTTAGGTAAGCGAACATCTGTTTGGGATATTAAAATTACCAATGCCGCAGGAGAGCTTTGCTGCGTATCAAGAATGACCGCAGCTGTTGTAGAGCGATAAATTCTGGCTATTTTTCGACAGGATAAATAGTAATTTCAATCCCTGCGCCAATTGCAGAGATACGTAACAAGGTATCGGCATGCAGGGGTTGGTTAAAGCATTTAGGCGAATTACCTGATTCAAAGCCTATATCAAATGTACGCTTTGAGCACGATAACCACTGTTTTAATGCATTGCGCGAGCATGACTCAATAAGCTCGCAAAGCTGGTTAATGGCTTTATCTGGAGAGCTGATATCTGCGGTTGCTTCAATACGTGCTAGTTGGCGGTATTCATCTTGGTCATAATGTAAAACCATGGCGTTTTTCTTCAAATCAGCAACAAGCGCACTAATATCGTGCTTTGATTCAAGCTCCAGATCTACATTTAAAAATTGAATTTCCGACATACTCTCGTTTTTACCCTCTATTGATATCGACTGAAACTTTAACTCAGTTTTGTATATATACCAAATCTAGAATACAGTTAATGCGACATTATGCCGCATTGGCAATCTAGCTAAACAACCTAAAATAGCGCCCACATAACAATAATAACGGGGTAATTATGAATAAACGCCTGTTTAAGTATGCTCGTAAAGGGCATAAATGGCTTGGTTATTTACTTGCTTTACAGATCTTTTTTTGGCTTTTAGGTGGGCTTGTGATGAGCTCATTACCACTTGAAAAAGTGCATGGTAAGCATCTGGCTAATCGCAGTTTAAGTAGCCCATTTTTATTGTCGGACTACCCTGCTTCAATTGATAAAATAACAGCGCAATTTGAGCAAATCGAAGGTATTAAATATAGCCATTTTTTAAATACCCCGATTATAGAAGTTACATCCTCTAGCGGTACGTTTACTTTTGATGGCAGAACAGGTGCTAAAATGCCTGCACCGAGTAAAGCGCAAATCATTGAAAATGCGCAAGCTCACCTGCTTATTGACGCAAAAATAACGCAAGCGCAGTTATTAACAAAAGGGCCAAGAGAGGTCGGCCGCAAAGCCAATGTTTGGCAAGTTAGCTTCGATGATTGGTTAACAACAACCTTATATTTAGATAGCCAAACCGGTAACCTTATTACTGTGCGCAGCACCCTGTGGCGGGTTTTCGACTTTTTCTGGATGCTACACATTATGGATTATGATGAGCGTGAGAACTTTAACAATCCACTACTCATCAGCTTCTCGGCCACCAGCGTACTATTTTGTATTACAGGAGTTCTCTTGTTACTACAAAACGTTCGAATTAAACGTAAAAAGCCAGCTACACGTGTTGGTCAATCAAAATAGGATTGCCATCTGGGTCGGTGATAATAAAACTCGCGTCACCGGCCTTTTGTATTTCTAATCCTTGTTGCTGAAATTGTGCAGCTAATTGCTCAAAGGTTGCAAATTCATCCAAAGCTTCAGCATTTTGATCCCACCCTGGGTTAAAGGTCAGCATGGTTTTGTCGAACATACCTTGAAACAAACCAATTAAATGTTCACCGTTTTTCATAATTAGCCAATGCTGTTCTATCTCCCCAGCAAACTCGTTGAAACCTAGCTTTTCATAAAACTGCTTTGAAGCACGAATATCTTTGACATTTAAACTCACTGAGAAGGCACCTAATAACATAGTTGTAATTCCTTTAATTAAAACGGCCTAACAACTATAGCTGAGTTGAAAAACTTTTCATTTTTAGAATAGTCGCTCTAAAATAGCGCTTCCTGTAGTTCACTGATGTGATGGATATGCGTTTATTTCTATACTTAGCCCTGTGTTTTATTTTCACTTTCCCTATATCCGCTAAAGAATTTTCGAGCTTTTACAGTGCCAAAAAGCATTTAATTAAGAATCTACCAAGCAACAGTAAAAGCTTATATTGTGGCTGCGACATAAAGCGCCAAGGTAAAAAACTTATGCCAGATCCTGATGCGTGTGGTTATATTCCTAGAAACCCTGTCACCCGCTCAGGAAAAGAGAATGCCCGCGCAAAAAGAATAGAGTGGGAGCATATTGTGCCTGCCTGGGAGTTTGGTCATCAATTACAATGCTGGCAAGATGGCGGTCGTAAAAACTGTAAAAAGGTCAGTGCGAAATTCCGTCAAATGGAAGCCGACATTAATAACCTTGCCCCTGCTATAGGCGAGATCAATGCTGACCGTTCAAACTTTCGCTACGGCATGGTGTCAACATCAAGTGCAAGTTACGGAGCATGCCCTGTAAAAATCGACTTTAAGCAGCGCGTATTTGAGCCACCCATTTATGCAAGAAAGCAAATAGCCGATACCTATTTTTATATGCAAAAAACCTATGGCTTAAAAATATCAGACAAACAACGCAAGCTATTTGAATCGTGGCAAAAGCTTGAAATAGCTGAAATTAGCAATCGTAAGTTACTCTAATAGTGAAATTCTTATGGGCTTCTAAAGTACAAAAAGAGCTCCGTATTTCACTTCCTGATCTAGAGCGCGAAGTTAACTAACAAAAAAGGCGCAGCTTCAGCTACGCCTTTTACATCATAAGCTTTGGTGAGGGCCAAACACCTCGTAGTGAATGCGTTCACTTGCAACCCCAATACTTAGTAGTTGCTCTTTGATCATTGCCATAAAGGCGATAGGGCCACACAGGTAAAAGTCACCTTTACTAATTGGTAAGCTGTCAGCGATGTGGTTTACATCCATCAAGCCCGCAAAATCGCCCCCCTTGCCATCTTTAAACCAGGTAACACAATGTAATGAAGCGTGCGCTTGTTGTTGCTTAAATAAATACTCTTTAAAGGCAAACTGCGTCTCACTGTCGCAAGCATGTAGATAATGGATTGACTGGTTAGGTTGATTACTTAATAGTGTTTCGAGCATCGCCATCATTGGGGTTTGACCAACACCCGCAGAAATCAATACAACAGGCGAGTCGATTTCGCGAAGCACAAAGTCGCCTGCAGGTGGGTAAATTTCTACCTCATCCCCCTCAGTTAAGCTGTGTAGGTAGTTAGATACCAAGCCTTCTTCTTTCACGCTAATTCGGTAATTGTGGCCATTACTTTGCTGTGATAAAGAGTATTGCCTAACTTGCGTTAAATCACTGTTTGCTGGCGTTACTTTAATTCCTAAATATTGGCCCGGTAAATACGCCACAACAGGCTTTGCATCGGCAGGCGTTAATATGAAACTGCAAATTTGCGATGACTCCATACGTTTTTCTGTAATTGTGAAAGTACGAGTACCAAACCAACCTCCCGGTGCCTTTTTGGTTTTTTGATATAGCGACATCTCCTCATTGATACATACATCCGCTAATAATGAATAGGCTTCACGCCATGCATACTCGACCTCAGGAGTAAATTGTTCTGGCAATAACTCTTTTAAAGTCGCAATCAGATGTCCACCAACAATAGGATAATGCTCTGGCAAAATATGGTAACTGGTGTGTTTATGATTAATGCGCGCAAGCGCACCTTTTAACACTGCCAAGTTATCAATATTTGCCGCGTAGGCAGCTAAGGCATTAAATAGCGCAAATTGCTGAGAGCCCGATTGCTGATGCGTCATATTAAAAATATTTTTAAGCTCTGGGTTGTAGCTAAACATACGATCATAAAAATACTCAGTCACTTGAGGGCCTGCTTGTGCAAGCAACGGCAAAGTACTTTTAACAATCTGGATCGTTTTTTCAGATAACATAGTTTTTCCTATTGGAGAGATTAACCGCGGCGACCATCAACACGACGATTCACTAAGATGGGCGCACAATGAAATAAAAATAAGCTAAAGCCAGCAACCCACAGCAATGCACTTAACTGCCATGCAAGGTGATGACCTAAATAAACGGGAAGTAACGAACGTACAATGGCAGCTATCACAATGAGTACAAATGCCAAACTAATGTACGCAGGGGCTTGTAATGCGCGCCCTGTGTGACCATGAGAGACACGTACCATCATGGCGATGATCATCACACCTATGGTGCCAACAGTGATCAGATGAAGCGCATCTTTGAATAAGATAATTGGGCTGAAATAGCTCAGCGCGACGAGTATTAAACCAACCGATAAAGCCCAATAAGCCACATGTAATGACCATAGCAAAGGCACTTTTAGAATGCCTTTATGCCACCACAAAACACACCGGGCTGAATGTAAACAAGCAAGCCAAGCAAAAACCCAACCGGTGCTCATTGCGCTAAAAAATAGCTGACTCATAAAAAACCACGCAATGGCGAAAAATGAGCTAAATACGACTAATTTATCGAGCTTGGGGGCTCTAACTTGTTCACTTAGGTTAAGGCCGCGCGCGGTAAAAAATGGCACAACTCGCCCAGCCACAACACCAACTAGCAGTGTCATGATAAGTACAGCGGTATCAACAACCCCCAGTGCCAGCGACATTTTATTAAGTACAACTAAGCTCAAAAAAATCACATTGAGCGCACAGAGCAAAGATGCGATGACAACAAATAAGTAGTTATGGCTGCTTTTTGACTGTATCAGCATGTCAGCTAGAATAATAATTCCAGCTAGCCACCAAACAAGTTGTAGCGCACTAACAATATAAAGGTTTAGCTGCTCGAACCCTGCAATCTCAATAAAAAAACTAAACCTTGCAGCAAGCCAAATCATGCTAAGCAAACAAAGCTTAATACCACTTACACTCGCCACACCTGTCCATGTTTGTGCGGCGGTTAGCAAAAAGCCCATGGCAACCACGCCTGCAAAGCCAAACAGCATTTCGTGAGCATGCCAAAGCGTTGCGGGCATTGTTAGGTGCCACTGTGCATAGCCCGCCAAGATTAAAAACCAGTAACTCATAGCAAATACAGCTAAGGCACCTGCCGCCAAGAAAAAAGGCCGAAATGCTAATGCCCATAACGGCCACTGGCTGAGTTGATAAAATTTGATCTTAGTTGGCATAGGTTCAGTTAAATTAATGACTTTCATTCGTGCTCTCAGCGTTTAATTTCCCCAGCTATTGCACAGTTCAAGCCAAAAATAAAAACCATTAAATATCAATGCATTAAATTTGGACACTTGATAAAAAAGTCAAAATGACACACCATTAAAAACATCAATAAAACACATTCAGGTCAAATTGACATGATGCTCAAAAAATCCCTTCTTGATGTTGCACTTGCATTTACCAAAGCAAGCAGTGTTGATCATAATTTCAGTTATCTGTTGAGTTGCATTAATGATTGGCTTGAATGTGATGCAGTTGCCTTATTATTGAAACAAGGCGATGTATTAAAGCCCGTAGCCCAGCATGGATTGTCGGACGATACGTTAGGAAGGCGCTTTAAAATAGCAGAGCATCCGCGCTTATTTGAAATATGCCGTGGCAGTGAGGCGTTAAAATTTGCCAAAGATTGTGGCCTACCCGACCCCTACGACGGTTTATTACAAAGCCAGCATGGCGACTTTCCTGTTCATGCCTGCATGGGCGTGCCGCTGCTGAGCAGCAAAGATAACAACGAACTATTGGGTGTTTTGACCTTTGATAGTTTAGATGAACATGCCTTTGACGCTTTAGCAATGAACGAGCTCAATCAACTAAAACAGCTAGCTGCAGGCTATGTTGAGCATGCCCTAACCTTGCAGCATTTTATGCAACACGCACAGCACAGCCATCAAGTTGCGCAGCAGCTTAACCTTGAGGCACTAACACGAGAAGGTGTCGAAATTATTGGTAATAGCCAAGCAATGCAGACCCTTAAAAATGATATTCAGCTGGTGGCTGCCTCAGAATTTAGCGTTTTAATACAAGGTGATACAGGCGTCGGTAAAGAACTCGTTGCGCGCAATATCCATTTAAACTCAAAACGCCGTGACATGCCGTTGATCCACTTAAACTGCGCATCGTTACCAGAGAACTTAGCCGAAAGTGAATTTTTTGGTCACAGTAAAGGCGCATTTACTGGCGCACATACTGCTCGCCAGGGTAAGTTTCAACTCGCCGATGGCGGCACGCTATTTTTAGATGAAATCGGCGAACTTCCGCTTGCCATGCAAAGTAAGTTATTGCGTGTATTACAAAGTGGTGAAGTACAAACGGTGGGGGAAGATCAAAGCCGTTATGTTGATGTCAGAGTGATTGCAGCAACCAATCGCGATTTAAAACAAGAAGTCGCTGCGGGGCGCTTTCGTGCAGATCTTTATCACCGATTAAGCGTTTACCCATTGCATGTTGCACCACTAAAAGAGCGCGATAACGATGTTATTTTATTGGCAGGTTTTTTTATTGAGCAAACATCTAAAAAACTGGCAATTAAGCAACTTAAGCTTAGTAGCGATACACAATTACTACTGCGTCAATATGATTGGCCAGGCAATGTGAGAGAGCTTGAACATGTGATCAGTCGCGCAGCACTCAAAGCCAAACAACAGCAATGGCAACAAAGCATTGTCACAATCGAGCCTGAGCATTGTGATATTGCTAAAACGGCCGTTGCTGCACCAAACCCTGTTGCAGTTAACGAACAAAAAGCCACTCGCTTATCGCTGAAAGAGGCAACTGACGCTTTTAGTTATCAATTAATTATGCAACAACTTGAACTACATAACCTAAACTGGGCAGCCACAGCACGCAGCTTAAGTGTTGATAGAGCCAACCTTGTGCGCCTAGCCAAACGGCTAGGCATTAGTGTTAAAAAGTCTGTTTAAGCTTTTAAATCTTTAAAATACGCTTTTAAAAGCTGACTAAATGCTTGTACTTTGGCTGTGCGATGCACCAAATGATGTGTCACTAGCCAAAGATCTGTTGGCCAGTTTAGCTCTTTAGGAAGCACTGGCAGCAGATCAGGGTATTGGCTTGCCACTTCATGCTGTAAACCACCAATTCCTAAGCCCCTCACAATCGCCCGTGTAGCTTCTGATGTTTCAGACACCCGTAGCTTAATTTGCGAAGGTTCAATGTGTTGATCAACCCATGCAAAATAAGGCACTTTACCGTTATAGCCAGCCACCCCAGAGACAAAACTATGCTGCTGCAACTGCTCAATATTCTTTGGCATGCCATACTTTTCAATATAACTTTTAGAGGCATAAAACCCTGACGAAAGTTCAGCTAAATGCTGGGCAATATAGTCGCCTTCATCAGGCCGAGGACCTGCTCGCACGGCAATGTGTGCCTGACCGTGATCAAGACGTAAGCGGTTTTGATCAAGAATAACTTCGAGCTGCACTTGCGGGTGCAGGCTTTGAAACTGTTCGCAGACATCACTAAGCACATCAATAAAACCACTGACCGTAGTTAATAATAAACTGCCTCGCAGTTGGCTATCAGCGGCAATAATATCGTTGTGAAGTTTTTCAAGTTCAGCGTTAATCGATTTTGCAGTCGCAAACAACTTAGCGCCTATTTCTGTCACTGTATAGCCACGGGCATGACGGTGGAATAACCGCGCGTCAAGGTTATCTTCTAAATTGTTGATTCTTCTAAGCACTGTGCTGTGATGAACACCTAACGATTCGGCAGCTGCGGTTAACGTGCCGAGTCTTGCCACCTCATAAGCGACTTTTACATCTTGCCAATCATCAAATTGAATCGCCATAACGGCTCCTTGTGTGCATATACGCACATAAGTTTTGCGTTTATTTGGCTTTTCTGCAAGCTGTTTTTTGCTACAGTGAGTATATCAACAGTGAAGCTTAAAAAAGGAAGCAATCATGACAGCACCAAAAATTATTGCCCTAGCAGGCAGCCTACGTAAAGACAGCTTTAATCAAAAACTGATCAATGAAGCTGCGCGCTTCGCCCTCGAAAGTGGTGCTGAAGTAGAAGTGATTAAATTAAGCGATTTAAACTTACCTTTATTTGACGAAGATATTGAAGCGCAAGGTACACCTGCTGGCGCACAATTATTAAAAGATAAGCTCCGCGCTGCTGATGGCATTTTATTAGCAAGCCCAGAATATAATGGCTCAATTACAGCACCACTTAAAAACGCAATCGATTGGGCATCTCGTACAGAGCAAGGTGCAGTGCCTGCTTTTCGAAATAAAGTTACTGCACTGTATGCATCGTCACCGGGTGGTTTAGGTGGCTTACGTGGTTTAAATCACGTACGTGATATTTTATCGGGTATTGGTAGCTTAGTACTTGCAGATCAACTAGCAGTGCCTGCTATCCACACTAAATTAGATGAGCAAGGCCGCATCAGCGATGCTGATACAGCCGATAAAGTTGCCAGCCTTGCCCAGCAACTTGTGAGCGTAGCGAGCAAATTAAATAAATAATTGCTAGCCTAGTTTTATCGCTACTAACTTAGCTTTGTCGCTGCTAGCTTAGCAGCGATAAAGTCTTCATGGGTTACATAAAGTAAGCTTGCGACGCGGCGAATAACCATTTCTTCATGCTTATCTAAATTGCCATCTGCGTAGGCTAATCGCCACAACAGTTCGATGATATCAATACGCTGCTCGGCGCTGCACTGGGCATTAATTTGCTTTGAAAACTGAAAATAATCTATTGCATCATCTAGGCTTTGTGATGCACTTGCAACTAACTCTTGAACCTCTTCCTCGTTAAGCGAGAAATACTTCTTTAAGGTCTCATTCAGGGTCTGTTGCTCATCATCTTGTAACTCATTATCTGCACGCATAACCTCAATCAATAACGCAGCAACGGCGGTTTTTAGGTCATGCTCAGTAATGCTAGATTGGGTATCATTCAGCGCTGAAAACAGCTGTTTTATTTTATTGAGCATCACATTTTCCCTTTTTGGGTGTTAGACTACATGTAAGACGTAACGTTACCTTAGTTTGACTATGGATGCTAATTCAGGTTCAACATCACGATGAAACAAGGTATTAATCACATGGAGTTAAGTGTTTATGAGTGAACTGAGAAGTACACAAGCACTATTAATTAGCGCCGTTTTAATGTTAGCGGGGTGCAGTAATGCACAGGCAGCAAAAGGCGAAACCGAAAAGCTCTATGACTTCGACGAAAAAGTCCATTACTACCAAACTAAATTGGCCGACGGCCGCTACCACCTCGAAATTCAGTCTGACGACTACAAGCACTTTCGCAATCAAAGCGTATTCTTACTGCGCCATGCTAGTCGCTTATGTAGAGACAAACCTTTTATGCTAAGAGTGACTGATGGGGTGCAGGAGTATGAACGTTTTCCAACTAAACCACGCGCCTATCAGCCACCTTTAACGGTTGTTTTACAGTGTGAAGACGAAGCTAAATAGCACTAGTCTTCATATCCCCACGGCGCGCTTGGCGGCGTGATAGGTTTAGTTAGGTCAAAATCAACGCGAAACTCACGTCCTTCACGCACTAAGCGATACGTAAATTGCTTTGGATAAATATACATTTGCCACGTGTTACCCATTGATTGGGGAATACCTTGACTCACAAACAACTCTTTTGAATACTGATCAGCCGGGAACGACTGTGCGTTAGCAAAACCCGCATCAAGGGTATGGCCACCATACATGGTTGATTTATCATCGCTGCCATCTTTATGACGATGGTCATGCTTTAAACTAAGTCCACTGCCCGTTTTTGTGATGATCCAAGTACGAGACGCATCATCCCCTACATGAAATGGCACTTGTAACTCACGCTCGTTACAACGACGTACATGCATTACTAACTTTTTGCCCGCAAATGAGCTCGGGCCAGCTGCGTTATCAACGCTCACTTTACCTTCGTAAGCTTTACCGCAATGGGCAGCAATATTATCAAAAAAGCCATCATGGCTTGGAATTGACACTAACGGTGCAGGTCGCGCAGCTGCTACTGATGATGCTGCCAAGAGCATCGATGCTACTAAATATTTCATGGTGTGTTCCCTAAATATAATTTTGCTTAGGCTAATTGTTTAAAGGCCATAAAGAAAACAATTACGATAAATAACAAAAAAACGCGGCCTTGGCCGCGTTTAGGTTCACATGGAAAAACAGGTTATTGCCAAGGGCGTTCTGCTGCAAGTTGCTGCTCAAAGGCATCAATTTGGCTGTTAAGTGTTTCAGTCACACCGATAAAGTCCAAGCCACTTAATAAACGCTCTTTGATGTCATGGCGAATATCAAAGTGAATAGTGTCAAACTTATCGCTACGAAGTTGTTGGTTTTCTAAATCAACTTCGATATGAATATCATCATGCTGTTCACTCAGTACAAATAATTGCTCAAGTGTTTCTGCAGGTAATGCGATAGCAAGCATTTGGTTATTGCCGCAGTTATTAAAGAAAATATCAGCAAAGCTTTCCGCTAAGATCACTTCAAAACCATATTGCTTTAATGCCCATGGCGCATGCTCACGCGATGAACCACAACCAAAATTGTCGCGAGTTAAAAGAATTTGCGCACCTTGGTAACAAGGGCGGTTCAAAATAAACTCAGGGTTTGGCTCGCCGTTATCTAAATAACGCCAATCGTAAAAAAGCGCCGCATCAAAGCCATCACGGCTGGTCGAAGTTAAAAACTGCTTTGGAATAATTTGGTCAGTATCAACATTGTTTTTATCTAACGGGGCCATTAAGCCACTAAAAAATACACTCATTAGGCTTCTCCTCTGATATCAACAAAACGACCATGAATTGCCGCTGCCGCAGCCATTGCTGGGCTCACTAAGTGAGTGCGGCCACCGCGACCTTGGCGACCTTCAAAGTTACGATTAGAGGTCGACGCACAGCGTTTACCGGCTTCTAATCTGTCGTCATTCATTGCTAAGCACATTGAACAACCTGGCTCACGCCATTCAAAGCCAGCTGCTTTGAAGATATCTGCAAGGCCTTCGTCTTCGGCTTGTTTTTTAACAAGGCCAGAACCAGGAACAATCAGCGCTTCAACACCCGCTGCAACCTGTTTACCTTCAACAATTTGCGCGGCAGCACGTAAATCTTCAATTCGGCTATTTGTACATGAGCCAATAAAGACGGTATCAACAGTTGCTGAAGACAATTTATCGCCTGCTTTTAAGCCCATATATTTTAGTGCGCTGCGGATTGCATCAGCCTTGATTAGATCTGGCTCTTGCTCAGGATCAGGAATGAATTCATCTACGCCAATCACTTGCTCAGGGCTGGTACCCCACGTAATTTGCGGTTGAATATCAGCAGCCTCTAATTCAACAACATGATCAAACTCTGCGCCTTCATCAGTTTTTAGTGTTTGCCAGTAGGCAACGGCACTATCAAAGTCAGGACCTTGTGGTGCAAATGGGCGACCTTTTAAATAATCATAAGTTGTTTGATCTGGCGCGATTAAACCCGCTTTTGCGCCCATTTCAATACTCATATTACAAAGCGTCATACGCGCTTCCATAGACAGCGCTTCGATTCCTTCACCACAAAACTCAGCAACATAGCCAGTACCACCCGCAGTGCCTAATTTACCGATCACCGCCATGATTAAATCTTTGCCAGTAACGGTTGGGCGCAGGCGACCATTTATTTGAATTTTTAATGACTTGGCTTTTTTCTGCTGCAGTGTTTGAGTCGCTAGAACATGCTCAACTTCTGAAGTACCAATACCGTGCGCTAGTGCACCAAATGCACCATGTGTAGAGGTATGGCTGTCACCACACACTATGGTTGTGCCCGGTAAGGTAATGCCCTGCTCAGGCCCCATTACATGCACAATACCTTGATTAATCGAATTTAAATCATAAAGTTGAATACCAAACTCTTTACAGTTTGCATCCAGTGCCATTAATTGATTTTTTGACACTTCACTCGCAGCATCTAATGAGCGACTTTTTGTTGAAACATTATGGTCCATAGTCGCAAAGGTTTTTTCTGGGCAACGTACTTTGCGGTTTTTCTCACGTAAACCCGCAAAGGCTTGCGGCGATGTAACTTCATGAACTAGGTGACGGTCGATATAAAGTAAATCGGTTTGATCATTTATGCTGGCGACTACATGAGCTTGCCAAATTTTATCGTATAAGGTTTGGGCCACTTGCTATTCCCTCATTTTAGTTACGCTGAGTGACGAGCTCAGCGCAAACAATTTTAATTAAATACGTGCCACAATTGCCGCAGCAACATCACTGGTGGTGTACCCTGCATTTGGGTAGATATCTGGCGTACCAACACCTGCTTCAACCGCTTCTGCCACCGCTTTTTCAATCGTACGAGCCGCTTCATCTTGACCTAGTGAGTAGCGCAACATAAGCGCAGCACTTAAAATTTGTGCGATTGGGTTTGCAACCCCTTTACCCGCGATATCAGGTGCTGAGCCACCAGCTGGCTCATACAAACCAAAGCCAGACTGATTTAAACTCGCTGATGGTAATAAGCCCATAGAGCCTGTGATCATCGCGCACTCATCAGACAAAATGTCGCCAAATAAGTTATCGCAAAGTAATACATCAAACTGGCTTGGCTGTTTTACTAACTGCATTGCCGCGTTATCAACATAAATGTAGTCAAGGCTTACCTCTGGGTAGTCTTTGCTCACTTCAGAGACCACTTCACGCCAAAGTACGCTGGTCGCCAACACATTCGCTTTATCAACCGAGGTAACATGATTACTACGCAGCTTAGCGGCTTCAAATGCAAAGCGTGCGATGCGCTCAATTTCTTTACGTGAGTATGTTTGGGTATCGAAAGCAGCTTCTTGCTCCCCTTCGCCACTGCGGCCTTTTTCACCGAAATAAATACCACCGGTTAACTCGCGCACACATAAGATGTCAAAGCCTTGTGCACTGATATCTGCACGCAGCGGTGATGCAGCACTTAGTGCTGGTAATAATTGTGCTGGGCGTAAATTACAGAACAAACCAAAATGCTTGCGCAGTGGCAACAGTGAAGCTCGCTCTGGTTGCTCGTTCGGTGGTAAGTTTTCCCACTTAGGACCACCTACCGAGCCAAATAAAATCGCATCGGCATTTTCACAAGCACTCAATGTACTTTGCGGCAGTGCCTGACCAAACTCATCAATGGCAGCACCACCAATCGCGTGGTGATGACGAGTCAAAGTAAAACCAAATTTTTCGCTTACAGCATCCAAGACGGTTTCTGCTGCTGCCATAACTTCTGGACCAATCCCGTCGCCTGCTAATACTGCGATACTGTAATTCGATTGACTCATCCTGCTTTCCTCTGTTGTTTTAAATCAGACACTTTTTGTGCACGATAAATTAAGTTATAAACGCGGATCATAGCGCGTACCGACGCTTCTACCACATCCGCTGCAATGCCCGCGCCGTGATATGGGCGACCATCGTATTTAGCGATAATATTCACTTGTCCTAGCGAGCTGGCGCCTTGGCCTGTTGCTTCTAGATTATATTCAATCATCTCAACCGACATACCCGTTAAGCGCTCAATTGCTAAGAATGATGCTTCGACAGGGCCGTTACCCGTTGCTGCCTCTTGCTTAGACTCGCCATCAATTGTCATGCCGATTGTTGAGCTCGCCACTGATTGTGAGTTAGACGTAGAGTTAACAAACTCAAGTTGGTACTTCTCGTCTCTATCTTTGATTTGATTAAAGTAAATCATCGCTTCTAAGTCGTAGTCATACACAGTACCTTTTTGGTCTGCTAATGCTAAGAAGCTGCTGTATAAGCTATCCATATCGTAATCAGATTTTTGATAGCCTAACTCTTCTAAACGATGCTCAATAACATGACGACCTGAACGCGAAGTCATGTTTAATTGATTATTAGGTACACCGACACTTTCTGGCGACATAATTTCGTAAGTGTTTTGGGCTTTTAATACGCCGTCTTGGTGGATCCCTGAGCTGTGTGCAAAGGCATTTTCACCAACAATTGCTTTGTTTGGTTGTACTGGCATATTACAAATCTTCGCGACTTGACGCGAAGCACGGTAAATCTCTTCACTGCGAATATCGGTATGCACTTTTAAGTGGTCTTCACGCATCTTCATGATCATCGCCACTTCTTCAAGCGAACAGTTACCTGCGCGCTCACCAATGCCATTAATCGTACATTCGATTTGGCGAGCACCAGCTTGTACTGCAGCGATTGAGTTAGCAACCGCTAAACCTAAATCGTTATGGCAATGCACGCTTAAACGCGCCTTGTCGATATTTGGCACATTGTTCATTAAGTGATGGATCATCGCAGCATATTCGTCTGGCGTTACATAGCCTACGGTGTCAGGTAAGTTGATTGTTGATGCACCCGCATCAATAGCTTTTTCAACGATGCGACATAAATCCCAATGCGGTGTACGACCAGCATCTTCACACGAAAACTCAACATCATCGGTGTAGTTACGTGCAAGTTGAATCGACTTAACAGCCATTGCCGTTGCATCGTCTAAGCTCATACGTAATTTGTGCTCAAGGTGTAATGGGCTGGTTGCAATAAATGTATGAATACGGCCCTGCTCTGCCGGGCGAAGTGCTTCACCACATGCTTCAATATCTTTTGCTACAGCACGTGCTAAGCCACAAATAATCGGCCCTTTCACTTCTGTCGCAATGCGCTGTACAGAGCGAAAATCTGCCGGGCTAGATACCGGAAAACCCACTTCCATTACATCCACATTTAAGCGGCTAATGGTATGCGCAAGTTGAATTTTGTCGTCTTCGGTTAGGCTTGCTTTTAATGCTTGCTCACCATCACGTAACGTTGTGTCAAAAATCCAAACCTTATCTTTCATAAACTGTCCTCGTTCCCAATGACCCATTAGCGAGATAAAAAAAACCCCGCGGTTGCGGGGTTTTTTAATGTTCTACAAATGCAAATACACTAAGCCCCGCTCACTGATTTAAGCAGTAAGAGGTTTAGTTTTAATGTAATTGAATGTGTAATTTGCATCTTAATTTACTAAATGTGTGTTCAGTGGCTGTATTTTTAACATTCAAAAAACCTGCTTGCAAGCATAATTTTTCCACAAATTCGATAAAATCACGCCTACAAAAGGTTAAAACACCCAAATAACAACAATTACACAAATAAAAATACCAACCCTACTTACTAAACATGATAAATAAAATAATGATCGAGCAATCTGTAACTAGAAAACGTAAAGAAAATATTTAACTCTGTGGTTAATAAATTTGATGGTGAGAATTCACAGTTCTGTAGATAACACGACGAGTATAAATTATGTGTTGATCTATCCTGTTGGGTTGTCCTTCGTTGCCATTGCTTTGTAATAGCCTAGCTTGTTGATCTCTCAAATCAACTGATGTTGCATTGCTAGCAGTCTCTGAGCTATGGTTCTTTGAAATAGTAGCGCTTTTTGGGTATAGCGCAATTCGGCTATAAACATGGCGAAACTGACTGTAGGGAACTCGCTTCCAACCATTTTGGTTAATCCAAAACTGGCAGCGTTTGTCATCTCGAAATTGTGAGACCTGATGAGCGTCTAATACCCCAAGCAGGTTATCTTGAATTTTCTTTTGCACACTTTTCGGTAACGAGTATAACAAACTGCGGCTCAAGTCCCGAAAGCTTGGGCTGTTTTTTACCGTTGTTTCTTCACTCTGTTCTAAAAAATGGGCATGAGTATCATTCACCGGATCCTTGGTGAGCATATGCGTCCTCGCTATTTATTCATATTTTGAGGTAACTGAATAACGAAAAATCAGTTACTTAATTTGGCAGCGAACAATACATAAAACAGGAACAAAAATCCACCATGCTTTAGGCTGTTTTTTCTACATTACCTTTACTATCACGACCATACAAAGTGGCACCGCGAGCAATATAACGTAATTGCCAGATCAAGCGTTCAACCAGTTCTTCGCGTTGTGTCCCTTCAATATCGAGGGCTTCGGCACCGGCGTTAAATACTAAAGTCACCATGGCTTCGGCTTGAATATATGCATGAGTTGGGTCGCACGGAGTTTCGCTTTCAAGGTAATGCGCAAGCTCTAAAATGAAATGTTTAATTTCACGAGCAACCGCAGCACGAAATGCTTTTGAAGTTCCTGAGCGCTCACGCAATAACAATCTAAATTGGTTGCTCGAGTTATCGATGAACTCCATAAAGGTCACGATTGATGTCGTGATCACACTACCGCCGCTCTCAATACGGCGACGCGCTTGGCGCATAAGTTGACGCAGTGTTAAACCAGCTTCATCAACCATGGTCAAACCAAGCTCATTCATGTCTTTAAAGTGGCGGTAAAAAGAGGTGGGGGCAATCCCTGCTTCACGGGCAACTTCACGTAAGCTTAAATTAGAAAAACTATGATCGGCACTCAATTGATTGAATGCAGCCTCGATTAGTGCTTGTCGTGTTTTTTGTTTCTGTTGCGCTCTAACACCCGACATGGAAACTCCCAGCGTGAACTTTTAATGATTTTTCGGTTAATGAGCTAGTCTAATACTTGACGCGGAGAGAATGAAACACTATTTTAGCGTACAACTGTACGCCGAGATTTATTCAGATGAAAAAACCACCGATTATTTGGACCAATGTGCTATTTTTTAGCCTTACATTTTTGGCCGCGATCACCCTTGTTCCTTGGTATGGCTTTAGCTACGGATACACCAGTACACAGTGGATAGCCTTTGTTGGCTGTATGTTCTACGCCGGACTTTCTATTACTGCAGGTTATCACCGCTTGTGGGCACACAAAGCCTATGATGTGCATCCTGTTATTGAAGTAATTTTTGCCTTAGGTGGTGCTTTTGCATTACAAAATAGTGCCTTGCACTGGAGTAGCGATCACCGTATTCACCATGGTCAAGTTGATGATCCAATCAAAGACCCTTACGCCGCTACTAATGGCTTTTGGTATAGCCACATTGGTTGGATGCTGCGCGATTATCAAGGCGAACAATACGGTAACTACAGTAACTGCCGAGACTTACAAAAAAACAAAGTCGTTATGTGGCAACACCGTCACTATATGAAGTTAGTCGTCGCGACTAATTTTGGTATTCCTTTACTACTTGGCTTAATGCTTGGCGATGTATGGGGCATGTTATTACTGGTTGGTTTACTGCGCTTGGTATTGAGCCAACATTTTACCTTTTTTATCAACTCGCTGGCGCATATCTGGGGTTCACGTCCGTACACAGAAAAAAACACCGCCCGTGATAATGGCTTTTTAGCGCTATTCACATACGGTGAAGGCTATCATAACTTCCACCATATTTTTGCTAGCGACTATCGCAATGGCATTAAGTGGTATCACTATGATCCAACTAAGTGGATGATCCGCTCTTTAGCGGCAATCGGTCTTGCTTCAAAATTAAAGCGCACACCGATTGAGCGAATCGAAAAAGCCAAGGCAGAAACCTTGATGAATAAGACTCAAGGTCGCCTTGCAAAATTGCCTTTAGCGCAAGATAAGCTTACATTATTACAATCTGAGTACGATTTACTGCTGAAAAAACTGCAACACTTCTGTGCCTTGCAAAAACGCGTGTTAGAAATCAAACGCAATAAAATGATGAAACAGTGTGAAAAATCAGCATTAATGACACAATATCACGAGCTTGAAGCCGCTTGGGAAAACCAAAAGCAGGCTTGGCTTGCACTAAATGCGAGGTTGTTAAAAGCCTCTTTTAGTTAACATAGGAGCGGCTGTGGCCAAACAACAAGTAAAGCAAAAAGATACTCCATCTTATCAATATGATGCAATCATCATAGGTACAGGTCCTGGCGGTGAAGGTACCGCCATGAACCTATCTAAAAGCAACAAAAGAGTCGCTGTTATTGAACGTCAAGAAGCGGTAGGCGGCGGTTGTGTGCACTGGGGTACTATCCCTTCAAAAGCATTACGTCACTCTGTAAGTCGTTATATTGAATATAAAGCAAACCCGCTATTTAATATTAGTGAGCGCCCTAACCGCTTAACTTTCCCCGATATTTTGCGCCACGCAAGTAACGTCATTTCAAAGCAATCTAATTTACGTAGCAGCTTTTATGAGCGTAACCGCATTCATATGTATCAAGGTGATGCTGAGTTTATTGATAAACACACCATTAAAGTAACGCACCTAGACGGTTCATTTGAAACAATCACCGCACAAACAATCGTTATTGCTACTGGCTCGCGCCCTTACCGTCCACCAGGTGTAGACTTTAAACATCCACGTATTTACGACAGCGATACCATTTTAGGCCTTGAAGATGACCCTCATCGTGTGCTGATTTATGGTGCAGGTGTAATTGGTTGTGAGTATGCCTCTATTTTTAAAGGTTTAGGCGCCAAGGTTGACCTAGTGAATACCCGTGACCGCCTACTTGCCTTTATGGATGCGGAAATTTCAGATGCTCTGAGCTATCACTTTTGGAATAGCGGTATTGTTATTCGTCATAATGAAGAGTTTGATCGCGTAGAAACTCGCGATGATTGTGTGGTAATGCACTTGAAATCAGGCAAGCGCGTAAAAGCTGACTGTATTTTATTTGCCAATGGCCGTACCGGTAACACGGACACATTAAACCTTGAAGCTGTTGGCCTAAAAGCGGATGGTCGTGGCCAGCTTAAAGTGAATGAAACATACCAAACAGAAGTCGATAACATTTATGCTGTGGGCGATGTAATAGGTTACCCAAGCCTTGCCAGTGCGGCATTTGACCAAGGCCGTATTGCAGCCGATGCGATTGCATGTGGTAACTGTGATGAAAAGCTGATCATTGATATCCCAGCAGGTATTTATACAATCCCTGAAATGAGCTCAGTGGGTAAAACCGAGCAAGAGTTAACAGCTGCAAAAGTCCCTTACGAGGTAGGCCGTGCTCAATTTAAGCATTTAGCACGTGCGCAAATTGCAGGCACTGAGGTGGGTAGCCTAAAGATTTTATTCCATGTTGATACCAAAGAAGTACTGGGTGTGCACTGCTTCGGTGAGCGTGCCTCTGAAATCGTTCACATCGGTCAAGCGATTATGGAACAAAAGAACGGCGGTAATAACATTGATTACTTTGTAAATACCACGTTCAACTACCCGACTATGGCTGAAGCCTATCGCGTAGCTGCATTAAATGGTTTAAATCGTTTGTTTAAGTAAATAAAAAAGCCCGCTTAATGCGGGCTTTTTTACGATTAGCTTTTGCTTATTTGTGGTATTTACCACTGAATTCATGAACAGCGTTGATAAATACACCTGCGTTTTCTGGGTCTACATCTGGTGTAATACCGTGACCTAGGTTGAATACATGGCCAGAGCCTGTACCAAAGTCTTCTAGGATAGTAGCAACTTCTTGGCGAATACGCTCAGGCGTGCCATGCAGCATTGCTGGGTCCATGTTACCTTGTAGCGCGACTTTATCGCCAACACGACGCTTTGCATCACCAATGTTAATAGTCCAGTCTAGACCTACTGCATCACAGCCTGTTGCTGCAATTGCTTCAATCCACTGACCACCATTTTTAGTAAATAACGTCACTGGCACTTTACGGCCATCGTATTCGCGAATTAAGCCATCAACAATCTTGTGCATGTATTGTAATGAAAACTCATTGTAGTCACGTGGGCTTAATACACCGCCCCATGAGTCAAATACCATTAAGGATTGCGCGCCCGCTTTAACTTGCGCGTTTAAATAGTCGATTACTGAGTCAGCTAATTTATCAAGTAATAGGTGCAGTGTTTGTGGATCTGCAAAGGCCATTTTCTTGATTTTACCGAATGTTTTGCTGCTACCACCTTCAACCATGTAAGTGGCAAGTGTCCAAGGTGAACCAGAGAAACCAATTAGCGGTACTTCACCTTTTAATTCGCGACGAATCGTACTTACCGCATTCATCACATAACCAAGCTCATCAGTTGGATCGATATTTGGGATTTTTTTAACATCTGCTAATGAAGAAATCGGACGTTCAAATTTTGGACCTTCACCTGTTTCAAAGTAAAGACCTAAGCCCATAGCATCTGGAATAGTTAAAATATCACTGAATAGAATTGCAGCATCAAGCGGATAACGACGTAATGGCTGTAACGTTACTTCACAAGCAAGTTCAGCGTTTTTACATAAACTCATAAAGTCGCCTGCTTGGGCACGTGTAGCACGGTATTCAGGTAAATAACGGCCAGCTTGGCGCATCATCCATACCGGTGTGACATCAACAGGTTGCTTTTGTAGTGCACGTAAATAACGATCGTTTTTTAATTCGCTCATGCGTATAGAATCCTAGAACTGAATGAAATTGAGCAGATTGTATCACCATATTGCGTGTCTCACTATGGATAGATAATCAAGGCTAGATATAGATCATGTTTTTTAAGCCTACCTAAGCCTATAGTGTGTTTTTTGAGCGAAAACAAAATAAATTTAAAACTTTTCATTAATAAATTTGCAACATACAAAAAAGCTTGGTATAACTTATCCCGCTTTAACAAAAACAATAATAAAAATCTTATAACAATAAGAACAACAATCTTCCCATAATAATAAGAACGCTTGTTTTAACAAGTCTTAGAAAAAGAGTTAAACCACCAATTTTGGTGGTTTTTTCTTTTCTAAATCAGCAAATTACAACTCATCCGCTTAGATAAAAATCGCAAAATTAATACTAGTAGTTTTGAATCAATTCCCATACACTGCAATGAGAGCAAAAAAAGTCCACTCTAAAAAACAAGGAATTTTTTAGCTTATTCAATGCTGAAAACTATGCCTTTAGAATGACTTTTACAATCTGTTGCAATTAGACACTAAGAATTTAGTTGATCTTTGTGTCATATTTCCTTTTTATATATACAAAGGAAAACCTACTCAGCGAGGAGATGAAATATGCTGACGCGTTTGGAAAAAGCTCAACAAAAGTGGGGTGGTAGTCACTCTGTAATCGACAAATGGCTCACAGAACGTCAAGAGCTGCTTGTGTTGTTCTGCCGTATTGCAGGCTTTTCACCGTACGAAAAGAAAGATCACGCCCTTCCTGATCAGCTGCAAATTCAAAACTTTTGCCAAATTCTGATGGATTACCTTTCTGCTGGCCATTTCGAAATTTACGACGACATTGCCAAAGCGTGTGAAGAAAAAGGTCCTGAAAGCCAAAAGCTGGCTAATGCCTTATACCCGCGCATTTCTGAAACCACAGATGTAGCACTCGACTTTAACGACAAATACGCAGAAGTTGACAAAGATGACTTGCTTGATGAATTTGATAAAGACCTATCAATCTTAGGCGAAGCACTTGAACTGCGCTTTGAGCTAGAAGATGAGTTAATCGATAACTTATATTCTAATCACACCAGCTAACAGCTTAGTTACACAGCAGAGAAACACTCTCTGCTGAAAAACATCTTTTTGCCTGCCTAAAAAGAATCATCTATTCCATTCGCAACAAATATTTGAAATATTTTCTTCAATGCGATACTCATACTATAAAAACATGAGGCTCGCTATGAATAAACGGTCATTTTTAAAGTCACTTTCAATTCTTGCCGCTGGCGCAAGTTTAACATCAGCTCCTTTAATTGCGGCGCAGAATACTAGCACCCAAACATTAATTAAGCCTAATGCTCTTCCTAAAGGCGGCACAATTGGGATATGTAGTCCTTCAGCTGCCACTGCTGCACACGCTGATATTTTATTAGCACAAGGCGTTATAGAAGCACTGGGTTACAAGGCTAAGCTTGCACCAAACATTTTAGCAAGACGCGGCCATTTAGCTGGCACTGATGCAATGCGAGCCGGCGACTTAAATAGTTTATTCAGCGACAAAGAGGTTGATGCCATTTTGTGTTTACGTGGCGGTTCAGGCGCTGCCCGTATTTTACCTTTGCTCGACTACGCAATGATCCGTAACAACCCAAAACCTCTAATGGGCTATTCAGATATTACCGCTCTTCACAATGCATTATTGTCTCAAGCTGGGTTAATCAGCTTTCATGGCCCAAATGCATCGAGTGACTGGAACCCGTTTCATGTTGCGCAATTTAAGAACATGTTCGAAGCGCGTAAGTTGATGCATTTCCAAAACTTACCAAAAGCCGATGATGAGCTTGTTAACACTCAGTATCTGACCCAAACGATTACACCAGGTAAAGCCACGGGACGATTAATCGGTGGCAACTTAACAGTACTGACAGCCCTTGCAGGCTCGAACTATTTACCTGACTTTAATGGCGCAATTTTATTTTTAGAAGATATCGACGAAGCGCCGTATCGAATTGACAGGATGATGAGCACACTAAAACTCATGGGCGCACTGGATAAAATTGCAGGCTTTATATTTGGCGATTGTAATGACTGTAAGCCTGGCCGAGGTTATGGCTCGTTAACCCTTGACGATATTTTTGCAGATTATATAAAACCGCTAGGGATCCCTGCTTATCGTGGTGCTATGATTGGCCATATTAAGCGCCAATTTATCCTGCCTGTTGGTACTGTGGTTGAGCTTGATGCAGATAGTGGCACATTAAAAATGAAAGAAGCGGCATTTAGTTAATAAAATTTGCGCATAAAAAAAGGGCTAAAAAGCCCTTTTTTATTGAGTTAAATATTACTCAGCTGGTACAGCTTTGTCATCGCTTTGGATTTCAAGTAATTCTACTTCGAAAACAAGCGTTGAGTTTGCAGGGATCTTACCAAGATCACGCTCACCGTATGCAAGTTCAGATGGAATAGTGAACTTGTACTTAGAGCCAACTGGCATTAATTGTAAACCTTCAGTCCAACCTGGGATCACACGGTTAAGTGGGAAAGTAGTTGGTTCGTTACGTGAGTAAGAGCTATCGAACTCAGTACCGTCTAATAAAGTGCCTTTGTAGTGTACTTTAACAACGTCAGTTGCTACTGGCTTTTCGCCTTCACCTTCAGTGATCACTTCGTACTGTAGGCCAGACTCAGTTACTGTAACGCCTTCTTTTTTCGCGTTTTCAGCTAGGTATTTTTCGCCTTCAGCTTTGCTCTTTTCAGATTCTACTTTCGCTTTTTCTTGTTGTTTAGTGCGAATGCTTTGATCAAGCGCCGTTAACACTTCACGAATTTTTTCGTCATCAAGTTTAGCGTTACCCGCTAGTGCGTCTTCAAAACCACGCTTAAGAAGTGCTTCGTCTAGTTCAACGCCTAGCGCTTTTTTATCAGCAAGGTCTTGGTTTAAGAAGTTACCAACAGATGCACCAATACCGTATGCTTGTTGTTGAGCTTCAGTCTCTAGTTTAACTTCAGCTTGCTGTTCTTTTTTTGCTTCCTGATTACAAGCTGTAAGCGCTAAAACTGACGCTGCAATCAATGACAATTTAATCGTCTTTCTCATTTTATATCTCCGACACACTTTGCAGTTGTCAATTATTGTATTATTACTAGTTAAAGATTAACGACCTACATGGTAGGCTGCTTGTCTAATAACTAACGTCATGCCTATGCATGATCAGCGATTAGACTAACAACCTAGGCCTTCAACGAGACCTAGTCTAACCTCTCAATCACTAAGAGTTAAGGGGAAATACTCGTATTATGTCGATATTTCGTACTTTTTTGTATCTGCTCAGCCTTTGCTTAGTTGTAGCCTGCTCTGAGCAACATGAGCAATCAACTGCACGCTATGAGCATGCGGCTAAAGGTGCCTTCGCCAGTGCGCTGTCACACGATGGCAAATACAGCTTAATCTCATCAATACACCATGGGGTCGCACTGTGGGATAATCAACAACAGGTGCTAAAATACCAATGGTTTCAACAACAAAATCAAGACAGCCTAGTTCATACTGTTGCTATCTCGTACGACAATAGCCATGCAGTTACCGCTGAAAAGTCCACCTTTGCAGTGTGGGACATTGCCACGGGCAACAACACGGGTTATTACAAAATACACGCCTCAACAATTAGAGATATCGCGATAAGTAACCAAGGGCGCAGTGTATTATATGGTCGCGCCGACGGTGTAGTCGTTTACCTCGACTTAGAGAGTGGCAGGCGCATAGAGTTCCTTGGCCACCAAGAAAAAGTCAATGTTGTTGATTTATCACCTAACGGTCACTACGCCATTAGCGGCTCAAATGATTATGTTGCTTACTTTTGGGATACTCGCACAGGGCAAGTGATCCATCGCTTTAATCACCCAAGTCGCGTTACTCAAGTTGCCCTTGATCCACAAGGTCGATACGCATTTACCGCAGACAGTATGAAGCAAGCAAATGTATGGCAACTGACTACAGGTGATCTTGTTAGCAAACTGGCGTATATTGCGCGTCAGAAAATTTTTACCGCCGTCCGTTTTAACGATGAAGGCACTTTAATTGCCACAGGTTCACCCAATCGATTGGTTGATTTATGGCAACTAGAGTCAGGTAAAAAATTACAAACGTGGCAAGTGATTCCTCGTGAAGGAAGCCGCCCGAAATCAGCCGTGGTGTTAGATGTTGCGTTTACTGATAACAACCAAGCGTTATTAACCGAAAGCTCCAGCGGATTCGCTGAAAGTTTTAATCTAAGAGAATCAAATGAATACAATTGAAGATCGTCTAATGGAACTTGAAGCGAAAGTCGCTTTTCAAGATGAAACAATTGAAATATTAAACGATGAGCTTAAAGCGCACCAACAGCAGCTGGCTAAAATGAAGCGCCAGACAGAGTTACTTGCAGAAAAGATTAAAGAAGCGCAGCAGCCATCTTTAATGTCACAAATGCAAGAGCCGCCACCGCCGCACTATTAATTGAGTAGTGATAGAGCCGGGAATTAATCGCCCGGCTTAAATACACCAATCACTTGCTCAAATTGGCGTGTTGAGGCTTGTACAGCCTGCTCTGGTTGCGTCATTTTGTGGCCACACTGTACGCACTCCACTTTTTCCACATCATGTTCTTTATAAAGCATCATGGTATCCATGGCCTTACACTCAGGGCATGATGCGCCAGCAATAAAGCGTTTTCTTTGTCTCATAGATGATCTCCCGTGGCATGTAGGCGGCTATTTTAGCCTAATAATTCTCTGTTTGATACGATTGCGAAGGCTAATGTGATCCGTGTTATGATAGCGGCAATTTAATCAGTGCTGTGCAAGTAAACATTCATGATCCAAATTTCAGACATCGAACTTCTACGTGGTGGTAACGCCTTACTAAAAGGGGCTTCTGCAACCTTATTCCCAGAGCATAAAGTCGGCCTTGTTGGCGCTAATGGCTGTGGTAAATCAACGCTGTTCGCGCTATTAAAGTCTGAATTGCAACTCGATGCCGGTGAATGCCAAATTCCTAAAGACTGGTCAATTGCCTCTGTAAAACAAGAAACTCCCGCGCTCGAAATCAGCGCTCTGGATTATGTATTACAAGGTCACCCTGAATATTACGCGCTAAGAATTGCACTACGCGAAGCCGAGCAAAATAACGACGGCGATGCGCAGGCAAAAGCACATATTGGCCTAGAACATATTCAAGGCTATAGCATTGAGGCAAAAGCAGGTGAGCTATTACACGGTTTAGGTTTTAGTAATGAGCAAATTGACAACCCAGTGAGCGCCTTTTCAGGTGGCTGGCGTATGCGCTTAAACTTAGCACAAGCACTTATTCGTGATGCTGATTTATTACTGCTAGATGAGCCAACCAACCACTTAGATCTCGATGCCGTTTACTGGTTAGAGCGCTTTTTACGCGCCTACACAGGCACTCTAGTGCTTATTTCCCATGACCGAGAATTCTTAGATGCCGTTGTTGACCAAATTTGGCACATAGACGCACAAAAAATAAATGTTTATAAAGGCAATTACTCGCAATTCGAACGCCAAAAAGCAGAGCGCTTATTACAACAACAAGCGATGTTCGAAAAGCAACAAGAACAAATTGCTCACCTAGAAAAATTCATTACGCGCTTCAAAGCAAAAGCCAGTAAAGCTAAGCAAGCACAAAGCCGCGTAAAAGCCCTAGAGCGTATGGAAAAGTTAGCCCCAGCCCATGTTGACTCACCCTTTGATTTTGAATTTGCGGAGCCAACAGCGCTGCCAAACCCGTTAATGACTCTCGACCAAGCCAAAGCAGGCTATGGCGACACCACCATTTTGCATAGCATCAAGTTAAACCTTGTGCCGGGTAGCCGTATTGCACTGCTTGGCCGAAATGGTGCGGGTAAATCAACACTGATTAAATTATTAGCTGGCGATTTACAACCTCAAGCAGGTGAAGTTTTTCAGCATCAGGGCTTAAATATTGGTTACTTTGCACAGCATCAACTTGAGTCACTTGATTTAAAAGCCAGTGCAGTGACCCATTTACAACGTTTAAATCCGCAAGCTCCTGAGCAATCATTACGTGACTTTTTAGGCGGTTTTGCATTCTTTGGTGATAAAGCACTTGAGCCAGTTGCGCCATTTTCTGGCGGTGAAAAAGCCCGTTTAGTGCTAGCAATGCTGGTGTACCAAAAGCCAAACCTACTGTTACTGGATGAGCCAACCAACCACCTAGATTTAGAAATGCGCCATGCCTTAGTTATGGCGCTACAAGGCTTCGAAGGTGCTATGGTGACCGTATCGCACGACCGTCACATGCTTAAAAATACCGCTGATGAGTATTACCTTGTTGATAACGGCGAAGTAACACAATTTGGTTATGACCTTGATGCCTATTACCAATGGCTACTCAATGCCAATAAAGAAGCTGCTAAAAGCCCTGAAGACAACGCCCCTAAAGCACATTCAAGCGTTAACCGCAAAGAGCAAAAGCGCTTAGAAGCTGAGTTCAGAAAGTCAGTGCAGCCATTGAAAAAGCAAATCGAAAAGCTTGAAAAGCAACTTGATAAGTACTCTACAGAGCTTGGAGAAATCGAAAACGCACTTGCCGATAATGATTTATATAGTGATGAAAATAAAGCCAAACTGACAGAGCTACTCGCTAAGCAAGCAAGTTTAACACCCAAGCTTAATGACGTTGAAGAAGAGCTGCTCATGGCACTTGAAGAGCTTGAAGAAAAAGAGCAGGCCTTTGCCGATGAAACCGCTTAACAGCGAACAGTTTTGGCAGTTTGCATGCAAGCTTTACAGCAAAGACGGCATGCAAACCAAGCTACTAGGCTATCAAGACCAGCAAGGCAAAAATGTTAACCTTTGCCTGCTGCTTTATTATCTTGATTCGTTAGAGCTGGCTGTAACACCCTCTCAACTGAGTGAGCTTGAGTCGTGCATTGCCGAATTTGACCAACAGGCTTTACAGCCCCTACGAGCCACACGCGCCTACCTTAAAACCATTCAAAACGAGGTTTCAGACTACCCTATCATTCGCAAAGAGCTACTTAGCGCAGAATTAAAGCTTGAAAAAAAGCAGCAACAATTACTGATAAACACAGCAAATACCATGATATTCACCCTCCATAAACAGGCTGAAAATATAAGGCTTTATTTAAGCGACAAGCAGTAAAATCTAGTCGGTAGCAATCTTAATTGAACTGCCCTCAGTAAAGGCCCCTTTCTATCTGCTTAAAACTTATAGCTAAAAGCTCCGAACTCCCCTAATAAACTTGATCCAAATCAACAATTAAATCACCTCCTATAGCATCAGGAAAATTGCTTGATCTGGATCATATCTGCCGTCCTCAAGCCAGCCTATGATTAACCCATAGACATTAGGAGGCACAACCATGAACGTATTCTTTAGAGATTTTTTTAGCGACCCAGTTTTATTTATGTCATTCGGCATTTTGGCAGTTGTTATCGTTTTATGCCTTTTCTATGTTGGTTACTTCATTAAAAAAGTACATGACGCAGAAGTTCCTAAGTAAGAATTAAGCACGACGCACAAAGCCCCTATCCAATTTATTGTTTAGGGGCTTTTTATTTGTGTATAGCTAAAATCTTGTAGCTGTTCTCAAAAAGCAAAAACTTGCTACAATAGGTGCTTATTTTGTTTCGAAAGTGTCAGCTATGTTACCTGAATTTAAGCCTGCGTGGTGGATGCGCAATCGCCATTTACAAACCATAATGCCGCGCTTTTTTCGCCCTTTTCATAATACCCGGTATGACTTATCGACTATCGATACCCCTGATGGTGACTTTTTAGAACTGGCTTGGGCAACACCTCATAATGAGCAAGCACCCCTCGCTATTGTATTGCATGGTTTAGAAGGCAATATAAATAGCTTTTATGCTAAAGGCATGATGAAAAAACTTAAGCAACAAGGCTTTGCTGTAGTTTTAATGCATTTTCGAAACTGCTCGCGCGAAGTTAACCGTTTAGCACGTGCTTATCACAGCGGCGAAACAGAAGACCTGCGCTTTTTCATCAATCACCTTAAGAGCAAATTCCCAAAACGCCCGTTATTTGCCGTGGGCTTTTCACTAGGTGGTAATGTACTAGCAAAATATTTAGGTGAGCATGGTACTAAATCGAACTTAACTGGCGCTGCCGTTGTTTCGGCACCATTTGACTTGTCATCATCGTGCGAAGTTATTCGTAAAAGCTTAGGTAAGATTTATCAAAAATATTTGCTCGATCGAATGAAAAAATCGATGCAAAGAAAGCTGCCACAAATCGAACAGCAAATTAGCCTAACGCCAGAAAAACTGATGGCGATTGATGACTTATGGCAATTCGATAATATGCTCACGGCACCATTGCACGGCTTTGCCGGTGCTGAAGATTACTATCAGCAAGCGAGTGCAAAACCATTTTTAAAAAGCATTGCAACACCTACGCTGATTGTGCACGCTAAAGATGACCCAATGTTATCAATAAAAGCCGTACCAGATAGCTTAGATGTGAGTGAGCATGTTACGCTGCGCATCTCAGAACAAGGGGGCCATGTCGGTTTTATTAGCGGTAAAAACCCTTTTAAGCCCGAGTATTGGCTTGAACGAATTGTTCCTGAGTATTTTCAACAATTAGTTAAAAAAGAGCAGTTATGATCATTCCCCACGAACGCCTCGATAAAGAGACTCTGTATAATTTAATCGAAAGTTATGTTTTACGTGAAGGCACTGATTACGGCGAACAGGAATTTAGCATTGAAAGCAAAGTAGCACAGGTTCATCAACAGCTTAAAAATGGTGAAGCCATGGTGTTTTTTTCTGAGTTACATGAGTCGGTTACGATTATATCTAAAGCTGAATTCATTGCCCTGCAAGCTGACCCAGAGTACCAAGCGTCGTTTAACGACTAAACTTGTAAGTTATACTGTAACCCTTCACAATGGCTTTTTAACTTAAAGAGCCATTAAAAAATGAAAAAACTAAGCTCATTGGTTGCCGCTGTTTCTTTGGCCTTGATTGGCCAAGCAAGCGCAGATCCGGTTACTGCATCAGATAAAGCCATTAAACTGGCAAAAGACACTATTTTAATCGATACCCATATCGATGTGCCTTACCGTATTCATAACAAGTGGGCTGACGTAACAAAAGCCACAAGCGACGGTGATTTTGATTATCCGCGTGCTGTTCAAGGTGGTTTGAACGCTCCTTTCATGTCAATTTACATTCCTGCAAACCTAGAATTTGAAGGCAAAGGTAAAAGCTACCAATTAGCAAATCAGTTAATCGACTCTATGGAAGCGATTGTACAACGCGCGCCAGATAAGTTCGCAATTGCAGACTCGACTGCCGATATTATAGAGCAGTTTAAACAAGGCAAAATGTCGATTGCTATGGGTATGGAAAACGGCTCACCTATCGAAGGCGACATTAAAAACCTTAAGCATTTTTATGAGCGTGGCGTACGTTACATTACGCTCGCTCACTCGCAGAGTAACCACATTTCTGATTCATCTTATGATATTCGTCGTAAGTGGAAAGGCCTGAGCCCATTCGGTAAAGAGCTGGTAAAAGAAATGAACAACATTGGTATGCTGGTTGATGTATCACATATTTCTGATGATGCGTTTTACCAAGTGATGGAAATTTCGAAAGTACCCGTGATTGCTTCACACTCATCACTGCGTAAATACACCCCAGGCTTTGAGCGTAATATGAATGACGACATGCTGTTAGCACTCAAAAAGAACGGTGGTGTTATTCAAATTAACTTCGGTTCAAGCTTTGTTACGGCAAAGGCTGGCTCTTGGTACGATCAACTTAAATCAGCAAAGGCTGAAAAGAAAAAAGACGGAACTAAGCTAAGTAAAGATTTTGATGCTGCCTATCGCGCTAAAAACCCGTTTCCATTTGCAAGCTTAGAACAAGTACTTGATCACATTGACCATGTAGTTGAGCTAATTGGTATCGATTATGTGGGTATTGGCTCTGATTACGATGGTGTAGGCGACTCTCTACCTACTGGTTTAAAAGATGTATCTAGCTATCCTAACCTAGTGCAAGGTCTAATGGACCGCGGTTATAGCAATAAAGACATCAAAAAGATTTTAAGTGGCAATATGCTCCGTGTATGGCAACAAGCTGAAGCATACGCAAAAGCCCATTAATCGACATAAACTCTATTTAAAAGCGCAGCTAACTAGCTGCGCTTTTTGTTTTTATCATCATAAGTAATTGATAATACAAATGGCTTGTTTTAATCTGCTGATATTACAAAGCAACTTGGATGATGTGATATGTCGATTTGGCAAGGGAGTACTGCGCTGGCATTTGCAAGCATTGCACTGGGCTTATCAATTTATAGCTATACAAAAGTAAACTCGAATGACAAGCCTGTAGTTATACAGCAGGCAAAACCTAACTTAAAAGAGTTAACCATTCCAGAGCAAGACAGAGAAAACCTAGTTGCCTTACATGGCTATATTTTAGATCTCGAAACACGCATTCACGAGCTTGAAAATCAAACCCACACTCTTGACCAAGAGCAACTGACCTCATTGGTAAAACAAGCAATGGCACAGCAAGAAAGTGAGCGACGAGCTGAGATAGAAAAAAGGAACCCAGCAATGGGTTGGCTAGGAAATTTACCTGATGACTACCGCGAACGCATCAAAGCAGACCCACAATATGCCGACAGCTCAATAAATGAAGCTCTTGCTACCTTACTCAATTTGAGTAAGTCCGAAAATGAGCGCTTAGCAGCCTACGGGCAACTAAAAATGACCTTAAGCATGCTCAGGCGCGACTTAGATGAAAGCCAAGAAAATGCTGTTATCGATGCCATGATAAGCATTAGCGAATACACTAATGATCCTAAGATTCGTGTCAGTACTTTAGAGAATTTATCTCGCCAAAATAACGTCTCGCCTAAGCTCGCTGAGCATTTTCAAAAGCTGTTACAAACAGACGACAATGATTATGTTCGCAATATTTCTGCCACAGCCCTCATCGGCCAATTTTTTCGCGCCACAAGAGACGGCAACAATAGTTATGCCAGTGATTTAGCAGAACGAATTACCACCCTTGAGAATAGCAGTAATGCAAAAGCCGCCGAAATCATGGCTGAAAATCTAAAAGGTCCACGCTTAAGAGAAGAACTAGATAAAGCGTTGGGGAAATGATTGAAGGTGCTAGGTGCTAGGTGCTAGGTGCTAGGTGCTAGGTGCTAGGACAAACTAAATCCTGTTTACTCTCAAGCAACTATTAGTTTTTGTAAACCGAAAGAAAACAACCCGCTCAATCTACTTAAAACTTATAGCTTAAAGCTTCCAACTGTATTTTAAAAACAAAAAGCCCCAGCAGATGCCGGGGCTTTTTAGTAAGGAAACTTAATTAAAAATTAAGCTTTCTTTGGACGCTCAACAACGTCTACTAAAGTCCAAGACTTAGTCTTAGAAATAGGAGCACACTCAGAAATAGTAACTACGTCACCAGTTTGAGCTGTGTTGTTTTCGTCATGTACGTGTAGTTTAGTCGTACGTTTGATGAATTTTCCATATACTGGATGCTTCACGTAACGTGCGATAGCAACAGTGAAAGATTTATCCATCTTGTCGCTGATTACACGGCCTTGAAGAGTACGGATTTTATCGCTCATTATTGACCTGCCTTCTGGTTAATAACTGTTTTTACACGCGCGATATCGCGACGTACTGTTCTTAGCGTGTGTGTCTGAGCTAACTGACCAGTGCTTGCTTGCATGCGCAGGTTGAACTGCTCACGAAGAAGTCCTAGAAGTTCAGCATTTAGCTCTTCTACGCTTTTGTCTTTTAGTTCGCTAGCTTTCATTACATCACCGTCCGAGTTACGAAAGTTGTTGTGAATGGTAATTTACGCGCTGCAAGGTTAAATGCTTCACGAGCAAGCTCTTCAGAAACACCTTCCATTTCGTAAAGTACTTTACCAGGTTGAATTTCAGCAACCCAATATTCAACAGAACCTTTACCTTTACCCATACGAACTTCTAATGGTTTGTTCGTAATTGGCTTATCTGGGAATACACGAATCCAGATTTTACCTTGACGCTTTACGTGACGTGTCATAGCACGACGAGCTGCTTCGATTTGACGAGCAGTCATACGGCCACGGCCAGTAGCTTTCAAACCGAAAGTACCGAAGCTTACTTTGTTACCGTTTTGCGCTAAACCGCGGTTGCGGCCTTTGTGCATTTTACGGAATTTTGTACGTTTTGGCTGTAACATTACTCGCTACCTCTACTTAGCACTTTTTTTGGCTTTCTTTGGCGCGCGTTTAGCTGGCTTCTCTTGCTCTTGTACTAGTGGTAAACCACCAATAACTTCGCCTTTGAAGATCCAAACTTTAACACCAATGATACCATAAGTGGTTAAGGCTTCAGAAGTTGCGTAGTCGATATCAGCACGAAGAGTATGTAGAGGTACACGACCTTCACGATACCATTCTGAACGTGCGATCTCAGCACCGCCAAGACGACCGCTAACTTCAACTTTGATACCCTTTGCACCAATGCGCATTGCATTTTGTACCGAACGCTTCATAGCGCGACGGAACATAACACGACGCTCTAGCTGTGACGCAATACCGTCAGCTACTAGTTGTGCATCAAGTTCAGGCTTACGAACTTCAGCGATATTAATCTGAGCCGGAACACCTGCAATCTTAGTTACTGCTTGACGTAGTTTTTCAACGTCTTCGCCTTTTTTACCGATAACAACACCAGGACGAGCTGTGTGAATTGTTACACGGATAGATTTAGCTGGACGCTCGATAACGATTTTAGACACAGAAGCCGCTTTTAATTCCTTAGTAAGGAAAGTACGTACTTTGTGATCGCCAAAAAGCTGATCAGAGAAATCTTTTGAATTCGCGTACCAGGTAGAAACCCAAGGTTTAGAGATACCTAGGCGAATACCAGTAGGATGAACTTTTTGTCCCATTACTTATACTCCTAGCTATCTGAAACCACAACAGTGATGTGGCTTGTACGCTTAAGGATGCGGTCTGCGCGTCCTTTAGCACGTGGCATAATACGCTTCATTGTTGGACCATCGTCCACAAAGATCGTAGTTACACGAAGCTCATCAATGTCAGCACCTTCGTTATGCTCTGCGTTAGCAATAGCAGACTCAAGTACTTTCTTAACTAATACAGCCGCTTTTTTAGGGCTGTACGCCAGGATTTCTAGAGCGCGATCAACCGGAAGTCCGCGGATCTGATCTGCAACTAGACGTGCTTTTTGCGCCGAACCAGAGGCGAATTTATGTTTAGCTAATGCTTGCATTTATCATTCCCCTCTTAACGTTTCTTCGCTTTCTTATCCGCAGCGTGACCGCGGTAAGTACGAGTTGGTGCAAATTCACCTAGTTTGTGACCGATCATTTCGTCTGTGATGAACACAGGAACGTGCTGACGACCATTATGGACAGCGATGGTCAATCCGATCATGTTAGGTATGATCATTGAACGACGGCTCCAAGTTTTAATTGGCTTCTTGTCACCGCTTTCCAACGCTTTCTCTACCTTCTTCAGCAAGTGTAGGTCAATAAAAGGACCTTTCTTGAGAGAACGTGGCATGGCTATTCCTCAACTATTATTTAGTACGACGACGTACGATAAATTTATCAGTACGCTTGTTCTTACGTGTCTTAGCACCTTTAGTCGGTTTACCCCATGGAGACACAGGATGACGACCACCAGATGTACGACCTTCACCACCACCGTGCGGGTGATCTACCGGGTTCATGGCAACACCACGAACTGTCGGACGGATACCACGCCAGCGATTTGCACCAGCTTTACCTAGTGAACGAAGCATATGCTCAGCATTACCTACTTCACCAAGTGTTGCGCGACAGTCAGCTGGAACTTTACGAACTTCGCCAGAACGAAGACGTAGAGTTACGTATTGACCTTCACGAGCAAGGATTTGAACGTATGCACCAGCAGAACGTGCGATTTGCGCGCCTTTACCTGGTTTTAATTCTACGTTGTGAACAGTCGAACCTACAGGCATGTTACGCATTGGTAACGTGTTACCAGCTTTGATTGGTGCATCAATACCAGATTGGATTGAATCACCAGCTTTTAAGCCTTTAGGTGCAATAATGTAACGACGCTCACCGTCTGCATATAATACAAGAGCGATGTTTGCGCTACGGTTTGGATCATACTCTAGACGCTCAACAACAGCTGGAATGCCATCTTTAGTGCGTTTAAAGTCGATTACACGGTAATGATGCTTATGACCACCACCGATGTGACGAACCGTGATACGACCTTTGTTATTACGACCACCAGACTTAGAGTTTTTCTCTAGTAGTGGTGCGTAAGGTTTACCCTTATGTAGATCTGGGTTAACCACTTTAACCAGGTGACGACGACCCGCAGAAGTTGGTTTACACTTTTGAAGTGCCATAATTCTAACTCCCCTTATTACTCGGCGCCGCCGACAAAGTCTAGCTCGCTACCTTCTTTAAGAGTAACGTAAGCTTTCTTCCAGTCTGAACGACGACCGAAACGCATGCCAGTACGTTTTGTTTTACCCTTAACGTTTAGTGTGCGAACACCAGTTACTTCTACTTCAAAAAGCTTTTCTGCTGCAGCTTTGATTTCAGCTTTAGTTGCATCAGAAGCTACTTTGAAAACAATCGTGTTGTTCTCTTCAGCAGCGATAGTGCTTTTTTCAGAGATGTGTGGAGCAAGGATCACTTTTAAAAGACGTTCTTCACGGATCATGCTAGCGCCTCCTCAAGTTGCTTAACAGCAGCAGCTGTAATAAGTACCTTATCGAAAGCGATTAGGCTTACAGGATCGATACCAGCTACATCACGCGTGTCAACCTTGTATAGGTTACGTGCCGATAAGAAAAGATTCTCATCTACTTCTTCAGTCACGATTAGAACATCTTTAAGCTCAAGTTCTTTAAGCTTAGCAACTAGTTCTTTAGTTTTTGGTGCTTCAAGACCAAACTGCTCAACAACGATTAAACGCTCTTGACGAACTAATTCAGATAAGATGCTTTTGATCGCACCGCGGTACATTTTACGGTTTACTTTTTGGCTGTGATCTTGTGGTTTAGCTGCGAAGCTAACGCCACCTGAACGCCAAATTGGGCTACGAATTGTACCAGCACGTGCACGGCCAGTACCTTTTTGAGACCATGGTTTTTTACCACCACCGCTAACTTCAGAACGTGTCTTCTGAGCACGAGTACCTTGACGAGCACCTGCTGCGTAAGCAACAACTACTTGGTGTACTAATGCTTCGTTAAACTCACGTCCAAAAGTAGCTTCAGAAACTTCAAGAGCGCCAGAAGCGTCTTTAATTGCTAATTCCATCACTAAATCTCCAGGACTTATGCTTTAACAGCTGGTTTAACGATAACGTCACCGCCGATAGCGCCAGGTACTGCACCTTTAACTAAAAGCAAGTTACGCTCAGCGTCAACGCGAACTAGTTCTAAGTTTTGAGTCGTTACACGCTCAGCACCCATGTGACCGGCCATTTTCTTACCTTTAAACACCTTACCAGGTGATTGGTTTTGACCGATTGAACCAGGAGCACGGTGAGATAGAGAGTTACCGTGAGTAGCGTCTTGCATGCTGAAGTTCCAGCGCTTAACACCACCTTGGAAACCTTTACCTTTAGAAGTACCGGTTACGTCAACTTTGTTGATTTCGTTGAATAATTCAACAGTAAGCTCAGCGCCTACTTCAAAATCGCCTTCACCACCATTTAGGCGGAATTCCCACAGACCGCGACCCGCTTCAACACCAGCTTTAGCGAAGTGACCCGCTGCTGCTTTGTTTACACGGCTTGCTTTTTTAGTGCCTGCGGTTACTTGAAGCGCGTTATAACCGTCAGTTGCTTCAGATTTGATCTGAGCAATGCGGTTAGGTGTCGCTTCGATAACTGTCACAGGGATAGATACACCATCTTCAGTGAAGATACGTGTCATACCCACTTTACGACCGACTAGACCTAATGCCATTTTCCTAAAACCTCTCTAATCTTCCGATTAACCCAGGCTGATTTGAACATCAACACCAGCAGCAAGATCTAAACGCATAAGAGCGTCAACAGTCTTGTCAGTTGGTTCTACGATGTCGATCAGACGTTTATGGGTGCGGATTTCGTACTGATCACGCGCGTCTTTGTTAACGTGCGGTGAAGTTAGTACAGTAAAACGTTCAAAGCGTGTAGGTAGTGGGATTGGACCACGTACTTGAGCGCCAGTGCGTTTCGCAGTTTCCACGATTTCCGCCGTTGATTGGTCAATCAAACGGTGGTCAAAAGCTTTTAGGCGAATACGAATGCGTTGATTTGACATTCTTAAACCTCAATATAAAGAGCATTTAAAAAGAGCATAAAAAAACGACCGAAACAATCTTAATAACTAAGATGTCGGCTGCTTTCTTATATCTACGTTGAATTCCAAATCGGAATTCCTGTTTATTAGCTTGAAATCCAAGCTTAATCTTTCCTTCCAAGTTCCCGAGGGAATTTTGAAAGCCTGCGTATTATAGATATATTGGTGATAAATGCAACAACTATTTTGAAAATCTCAAAGGTCTAAATTAAATTTTGTTTGATTTTCGAACTTTATCAATAACATTAGCGTCTTTAAATTATACTTGTGCGAGTAAAGAGGCTAGAAAATCGCTTTTAAATGGTCAGTCCAGTTAATAATTGTTATTCTATGCCGCTTATTTTTGACCACACTCGGTCTATTTAATATCTACTAATAACTTTGGTGAGTTAATGCGTATCATTAATCGTTGTTTAAATTTCATTTCTGCCGGTATGAACCGCTTGTTTGTAAAAAGTAAGGTGCTGCCAGAGAATCCGATTGAACAATACAATCTAAACCCAGCTAACCCTACTTTCTATATTGTTAGGCTAAATGCACGCTCTGATTTAGCAGCACTGGCGCGGGTATGTAAAAAATACGGCTTACCTAACCCGACCGAAGAGCAGTTATTAGGTAATGCAGAACTTGATCGCTTTATCGGTATTCAAAACCCACCACCGCTATTTGGTAACAAAAGCAAACCTAGCAATGCTCTGCAGCAAGGCAAACAAATTATTGACCACCTGATGCAATCAGGTGAGAAAAACGTCCAAGTGATTCCGGTGACGATTTTATGGGGCCGTAATCCGGGTAAAGAAAAACCAGGTTTAGGTACTTTGGTGTCTCATTCATTAACACCCAGCTGGTTTCGTAAGTTCTTTGTGTTGCTATTTTCTGGGCGCGATAACTTTATCCGTTTTAGCCAACCGCTCGACTTATCGTTATTGGTGAATGAAAAAGCCGATGTTGATGAACTACCTCATAAGCTTTTACGTGTAGCCCGCGTGCACTTTCGTCGCCAAAAATTGGCAGCGACAGGCCCGAAAATGCCATCACGTGAGCAGTTATTTAATTCGCTACTTGCCTCACCAACAATAAAAAAAGCAATTCAAATAGAAGCGAAAGAGAAAAACATCAGTCAAGAGCAAGCGCGCCAAAATGCGCTGAAGCTACTTGATGAGATTGCCGCCAATTATAGCGATGCCACCATTCGTGTTGCAGACCGTATTTTAACTTGGCTGTGGAATAAGCTTTATAACGGGATTGATATTAAGTTTTCAGAGCAAGTACATGAGCTCACTGATAAAGGCCACGAGATTATTTATATGCCATGCCACCGCTCGCATATGGATTACTTATTGCTGACCTATTCTATTTACCATTTAGGCTTAGTTCCGCCGCATATCGCTGCGGGTATCAACTTAAACTTCTTCCCAGCAGGGGGGATTTTCCGTCGCAGTGGTGCTTTCTTTATTCGCCGCTCATTCGCGGGCAATAAGTTATATTCAGCTGTATTTAAAGAGTACCTGAGCCAGTTATTTATCAAAGGCTATTCAGTAAAGTTTTACACTGAAGGTGGTCGTAGCCGAACTGGTCGCTTGCTACCGCCAAAAACAGGTATGCTCGCCATGACATTACAAGCCATGTTACGTGGCATTGATCGCCCTATTTCAATTGTGCCTGTATACATTGGCTATGAGCACGTAATGGAAATTAATACCTACTTAAAAGAGCTTGCCGGTAACGATAAAAAAGGTGAGTCGGTATTAGGTATTTTTAAGGCGATTAAAAACCTGAAAAACTATGGTCGTGGTTATTTAAACTTTGGCGACCCTATTTCGATAAACCAATACCTCAATGACCAACAACCTGACTGGCGCGAGTCTATTCACCCAACCGACGTGCAAAAGCCACAATGGCTTGGTCCCCAGGTTGCCAACCTTGCTGATAAAGTAATGGTTAATATTAATAGCGCCGCTGCACTCAATGCGGTGAATCTACTTGCGATGATATTACTGGTAAATGATAAACACGCATTAAGTAAACCTAAGCTGATTGCTCAGCTTGAGTTTTATCTACATTTACAGCGTAGCGCCAGCTACAGTGAAAAGGTGACCACACCAGACGAAAGCGCCGAGCAGCTATTAGAGCATGCACTTAAACTTAATAAGTTTGATGTGATCAGTGACGAGTTTGGCGAAATTATCGCAATTAACGATAAAGAAAAAACACTGTTCAACTACTACCGTAATAACGTGTTGCACTTATTTGCAGTACCGAGCTTATTGGCGCTGCATTTATTCAAAGCACATCAAACCACGATGGCTGATTGCCAAGCCTTAATTGCACGTTTTTACCCACTGTTTGCCAAAGAGTGGTTCTTACACGAGCTAGATGAAAACTACATTACGCGCGTACTTGCAAGCTTCGTTGATCAAGACCTGATTGAAATTGATGGCGATAATATCAAGATCACTAACAGCAACGACTGCTTAGCGAAACTCGAAATGCTCGGTCGTGCCCTAAGTTTAACACTACAACGCTACGCTATCGTGGTTGGCTTTATTCAAACTAGCAGTGGTATTGAGCGTGAAGAACTTGAACACGAAAGCCAAGTGTTAGCTGAGCGCTTAGGTACCTTGCACGGCATTAAAACCCCTGAGTTCTTCGACAAAAAAGTACTTATTGGTTTTATTTCAAGCTTGCGAGAGCAAAAGCTAATTACCGAAACAGAGCAAGGCTTAACGGGTAGCAATGAACTGTGTGAGGTGTATTTATACCTTAAAGCATTGCTGCCAGCACGGGTCTGGCAGTCAATTGACGATATAGTGCAAAGCCAAGCTCAGCACACAAAAGATTAACGCTGACGCATGACCCCTTCTTGGATCGTTGAGGCAACTAAATTGCCTTGACGGTCAAAGAACTGACCTCGCACCAAACCACGACCAGAGCTCGCACTTGGGCTATCAATCGAATATAAAATCCAATCGTCTAGTCTAAACGGGCGGTGAAACCACATCGCATGGTCAATCGTCGCGACCTGCATATTCGGCTGCATAAACGATACGCCGTGCGGCTGTAATGCAGTCGGTAAAAATTCAAAGTCAGATGCATACGCAAGTAAGTAATTATGAATGCGCTGATCGTCAGGCATCTCACCATTAGCTTTAAACCAAATATGCTTAACTGGCTCCATCACTTGTGGTTTGAATGGGTTATGAAAAGTCACAGGGCGCATTTCAATAGGCACTTCACGAATGAACTTATTCCGAATTGGTTCAGGAATAAGCTCTGCATTTGCTTGGTAAAATTCAAGCGATGACTTTAATTCTTCAGGCTGAGGGACATCAGGCATCTGCGCTTGATGTGATAAGCCTTCTTCTTCACCTTGGAAAGAAGCGGTCATGTAAAAAATTGGCTTACCATATTGAATTGCTTTTACACGGCGAGTACTAAAACTTTTACCATCACGGATATTCTCTACATCATAGACAATCGGCTTTGCAGCATCACCTGGACGCAAGAAGTAAGAGTGTAAAGAGTGAACAATACGCCCTTGTGGTAATGTTTCTTTTGCGGCAGATAGGGCTTGGCCCATTACTTGGCCACCGAAAACCGCTCTAAATCCTAAATCTTGGCTTTGCCCGCGATACAAGCCTTGCTCAATCTCTTCTAACGACATTAATGACAGTAGGTCATCTAATACTTGGCTCATTTATTTATCCTCAATCCCGACAAGCGTTTAATGATACTATAGACTAATTGGAAGTAAATCTTTGTAAGAGCACCTCATTATGGCTTATTGGCTTTTTAAAACCGAACCCGATGCATTTTCAATTGATGATCTAAAAAACGCACCTGAGCAAACCTCTATGTGGGATGGCGTGCGTAATTATCAAGCCCGCAACTTTCTGCGCGATGGTATCAAGCACGGTGACTTGGTGATGATTTATCATTCAAGTTGCAAACAGGTGGGTGTTGCAGGTATCGCTACGGTAACTCGCGAAGCTTATGCCGACCCAACACAGTTTGATTTAAATAGCGATTACTACGACGCCAAAGCAACCGCTGATAACCCGCGCTGGTTTGTGGTCAATGTGCAATATCAATCACACCTTAAAAAGCTAGTTAGCCTGCAAGCGATTAAAGCCAATGATGCAATCACCGAAATTGCCCTTAAAAAAGGCGGCCGATTGTCAGTAATGCCTGTAACTGAACATGACTGGCAACAGATCATCGCAATGAGCGAGGGCTAAGCGTATAAAGTAGCGGCCATTTTTAATGAGCTGCTATTTTTGCTATAATTTCGCCCCTTTATTTTAGAGGTACTAAGGGGGATGTATGAAATTACTGTATTGGTTAGAGGAATGGACCAACCTCCCACGCGATGAGCAACAAAGCCGTGTTCCTATGACTGGCGGTGATTTGCTCGGCGATGTTTATGTAAAATACCATATCATTGATGCCAATAAGCCCCTGCTAATTACCTTCTCTCCTGCTGGAACAAATTATCAAGAATATGATATCAATGATGATTTTTCGCCTTGGGCTTATAAGCTCGCGAAAAAGCAAGATGTGAATATTATCGCCTTTCAACATTTAGGCATTAGCAACTGGTTTAGGCACCGCAATCTGTTGTTTTTCATTGAGCAGCTAGCACCACTGATTGGCGGATTCAAAGAGCGGTTAGGTTATGGTTTGAGCCGAGGAGGCTTTGCCGTTGGCGCCTTTGCCAATCTATTAAAGCTTGATAAAGTTTTACTCTTTCACCCTGTTAGCACAAAAAACAAAGAAAAAGCACCATGGGATGACCGTTCAAGCACTGACATCGCGCAAAAATTCGATTGGAACGGTGACTACCACGATTTAGATTTAGGCCATGCAAAGGGTTATATTATTTACGACCCAACTAATCGTATCGACCGAGCTCATGCTAAACGTTACCCACAACTCACCCACTTACGCGTGTTTGGTATGGGCCATAGTGTTCATGCAACATATTTAAATAAGTTTGGCTTTTATAAAGATGTTGCTGTTGATTTTATAAGCCACCAGCAAGTTGATATCGCCCAATTCCGCCAGCAAACCAAAACGCTACGCTTTAAAGAAGACTATTATCGTCGCCTAAATAAGGCAAACAAGAGTTCGCCACATCGTTTAGCCTTACTAAGCACCGCGCATACAATTTTAGCTGAAGAGAAAGCCGAACACATGCAAGAGCAAAAAGATGCGATTGATGTGCAACCGCTGATTGATGTTGCAATCAAACACCAAGATGAGCACCCAAACGATGCAATTAAGGTCTTAGAAGTGGCTCAGCAACTCTCACCCGATGATCCTGTGATAGACCATAAACTAAAACAGTTGAAGTAATAAAGCAGCTGTAAGCTTAAGGTGTAAGTTAACCCTTAGGTTTTACTTTACGGTACTTTTTGACTCGCCCGTGTTTAGGGATAATTGTTAAGTACATTACTAAAGCTAACCACGAAAAGAAGATGATACCGATTAACCAAGCATTCTTTTCGTGGCCTTGCGTGCGTTTACTATTGAGCACAATGACCACAGGTAAAATGTAGGCACTGAGTACTATAATTAAAAACACAACTTCATTCATATATACCAATTCACTTAATTAAAAGTATTATTGCGGATTGGTACTATACCAACGCTGACCAATCAACTTCGTCGCTCAAAACTCGTTCAGCAGCGATATAATGCAAAATATCTCCCTCACTCACCACGTAATCAAGCGGCGGGTTTAAGTCCATATTTTTTGCACTCAAATTATGTGCGACACCCAGTAATATAGCATCGTGACTATATTTAAAGTGATGAAACAGTTTGCCAAATTCCATTGCTTGCACGCCTTTTGGAATTGGTAAACTAAATTGAGTATCACCGTGCAATGTCGATAGTAACTCTTCTTGCACGCGACTTGAACCTGGGTCTTGCATTGAACGCACTAATATCTCGGCTGATTTAGCACTGCTACATTCTACATTGTGGCAATGCTCATGTAGCATTTCGATTTTCGTTTCATCAGTAAAGTGTGCACTAATGTGGCACTGTTCATTTACCAACTTGCTAATACGTAATGCCGTTGTAAACGTTTGGTCATCATCTTGGCCATCAATAATAATTTTATCGGCCCGGCCAATCGCAATTCGGTTCAACTCATCTAGGTCAGTAAAGCTAGTTAAGCGTGCAAAATCAACCATCGGGTTTGCTAAAAATGGATGCTCCATTTGCTCCGTAACGGCCAATAAAATACGACGATCTAAACGTTTATGATCGGCCAAGATATAATCGACCATCTTCTTAGTACGTGTATCATGCCAACCAAAGATAATAATGTGATTGTTTATATGTGCGAAGCTTTTATCACCCGTCATAGCGCGCCTAATTAAATAAGTTACTGTTTGCCCTGTTTTTCCTAACAGAACGCCAAATAATGCTAAACCAAAAGGTATTTGCAGTAATGCGACAATCCAACGGCCAAGCTCAGTGCTCGCACTAAAGTCGCCATAGCCAACTGTTGACGTAGTTACTACATAATAATAAAAATAAGTGCCAAGAGGTGTAAGAGCTTGCTCTCCTGCAAGCATAAGCAGCCACCAAATTAGTAGCATATGCAAAAGCGTGGTAAGCACCACAGCCTGCCAACTTACTTGATCAATATGGCTGCGAATAAGAACTACTATTCGATTAAAAAAATAGTGCATGATCCTTGCAATTTATCGTGGGGGAAATTATCGATACGGTACTGTAATGCAGGATATTTAGCAACAGGCGCTAAATTGAACATACATGTCGATGAAAAATAATAGTAGACTATACTATCTCTGTATTAGGTGTTTAGGGTGAAATATGTCAGGTGTTCTTGCTTCTGTTGATAAGCGTACGCAACTGGTCGGTGAAAACCGCTTAGAGCTTTTGCTATTTTACCTTCACAGCCGTCACTTATTTGCTCTAAATGTATTTAAAGTTAAAGAAGTAGTAAAGCTGCCACCAATTAGCAAGATCCCTCATGCGCACCCAAAAGTATCGGGGGTAGTCAATATACGCGGTGAATCAATTCCGGTTATTGACTTACGCAAGGCGATTAATATGCCTGAAGCTAAAAACATCGAAGATACAAACCTAGTTATCACTGAATACAACCGCACTGTGCAAGGCTTTTTAATTGGTAAAGTTGATCAGATCATTAATATGACATGGTCAGATATCATGCCACCGCCAACCGCAATTGGTAAAAATCACTACCTAACAGCCTTAACTAAAGTAAAACGCGATGGCCAAGAACATCTAGTTGAAATTATCGATGTAGAAAAAGTGCTCGCCGAAATCGTTGAGTATGAAGTACAAATATCTAATGACATTCTTGATAAAAGTATCGTGAATGAATTTGCAGGCCGCAAAATTCTTCATGCCGATGATTCGCCAACGGCTCGTAAACAAGTAAGCGATACCTTGTCGCAACTTGGCATCGAAATCATACCTGCTCGTAACGGACTTGAAGCACTCGAAATGTTAAAAGGCTGGGCTGATCAAGGCAAAGATGTTGAGAAAGAATTACTCATGGTTATCACCGATGCAGAAATGCCGGCAATGGATGGCTACCGCTTAACACACGAAATTCGTAACGACAGCCGCATGAAAAACCTATATATCGTGCTTAACACATCTTTGAGTGGTAGCTTTAATCAAGCTTTAGTTGAGAAGGTTGGTTGTAATGCGTTTTTATCAAAGTTCCAGCCAATACTGCTAGTCGAAGAAGTTCAGGCTCGCTTAAAAGCGGTGCTTGAGCAAGATTCACAGTAATTAATTTTAGCATTTGTTTTTGAAGGCATAAGCTCAAGCAACGACGTCGCAATTTGCCAATCATCGTTATTCATGATTTATTGGCACTATCGATTCGACGACAACAATAAAAACCATGCTAAATCGCGTTGCTAAACCATTCACTAATCTAGTAGAGCGTTATCTACCCGACCCATTTGTATTTGTTATATTACTCACTTTGCTGAGCTTTATCGTTGCGAGCCTCTTTACGCCATCAACGCCCACGCAAGTGCTCGCGGCTTGGGGTGGTGGTTTTTGGAACCTGCTACAATTCGCCATGCAAATGTTGCTGGTGCTGCTAACGGGCTACATGCTAGCGAGTACCCCGGTGATGCGCAGCATACTCAACAAGCTTGCGACTTTCGCCAACAGCTCTGCCAAAGCGATTATACTCGTTACGCTCGTGTCATTATTGGCTAGCTGGCTAAATTGGGGCTTTGGTTTAGTTATTGGCGCTTTGTTCGCCAAAGCAATTGCGAAACAAACCCGCGTTGATTACCGTTTGTTAGTAGCCAGTGCCTATTCAGGTTTTATTGTTTGGCATGGTGGCTTAGCCGGTTCAGTGCCGCTGACCATCGCAACCGATGGCCACTTTGCACAGCAAAGCATTGGGGTGATAGGTACCGAAAACACAATTTTTTCGGCATTTAATATCGCTATTGTTGTGGGCTTGTTTATTATCATGCCGTTGGTAAATCGCTATATGCTGCCAAGCGAAAAAGACAGTGTTTATGTTGACCCCGCAAAGCTTGATGATGAAACGCAGCAAATAGCAACACCCACCCGCCCAGCCGAAGTCATAGAACATAGTCGTTTGCTTGGTATGGGAGTAGGTGCCGTTGGTCTTGCCTATTTATTTTATTATTTTGTGTTAAACGGAGGCGGCTTAAACTTAAATAGCGTGATCGCAATTTTCTTATTTAGCGCAATTTTACTGCATCAAACACCGCATAATTTACTTAGCAGCTTACAGCAAGCAATCCCTAGTGGCGCTGGCATTGTGATTCAATTTCCATTTTATGCCGGGATCATGGCGATTATGGTAAAAACGGGACTTGCTCAACAAATATCTGAAGGGTTTATTGCCATTGCAACAGCCGAAACACTGCCATTTTGGAGCTTTTTAAGTGCAGGGTTTGTGAATATATTTGTGCCATCAGGCGGCGGCCAATGGGCGGTGCAAGCGCCGATTGTCATTCCTGCAGCACAAACACTTGGCGCGGATATGCCACGGGTTGCTATGGCTGTCGCATGGGGCGATGCTTGGACTAACCTTATTCAGCCGTTCTGGGCACTCCCCGTACTTGCTATTGCCGGCTTAAAAGCAAAAGACATCATGGGCTTTTGCCTTGTGCAGCTTATCATCACCGGCGTGTTTATATCGTTAATGCTGAGTTTTTATCCTTAACACCAAATTAGGAAGTGATAAAGACACTTCCTAATATCTGGCAATACGAGTTAACTTGCTAAGATCTTCATTGGTAAGCTTAGGATTGGGCTTTCTGAGTCAGCAAAGTGCATCATCACAGCAACGTGACCTGCAACAACCAGTGCGTACATTACTGCTGAAAAACCTTGCCCGTAAGTATCAAGAGGAATGAGGTGTGAGTAGTGACGCCCGCGCCACTCAAAGATAATCTCAAGTGCCCCTACAAATAAGAAAAACACCAGTAGCATCAAGCCAAAGGTGTAACTCAGCCACAAGCCAAATAACACACCTAATAAACATACACTTAGGCCTATCCATGAACGCATCGAAAAACTAATGCTTTTAAGTACATGGCCACCATCCAAGGGCAGAATAGGTAACAAGTTAAATAGGTTTAACAGTGCACTGAGTACCGCCACACCGGCGAATATTTCCATTTCAGTGGCGTAGTAAAGCACCACTCCTAGCACTGAGGTAATTAAGCCAAAAGCGGGCCCCATGAGTGAGATCACCACATCTTGCCATCGAGTGGTAATTTTATCATCAGAAACAGCCAAACCACCGACAAAGGGAATAAGGTAAATACCTTTCGTTTTAATGCCAAAATATTTCATTGCGCGCACATGACCGTATTCATGCACAACCAAGCAAGCGATTAACATTAAGGCAAATTCAATGGAAAATAGCCAAGCGTAGCCAGCCACCGAAGCACCCGCTAACGCAGCTTTCACGACTTTTGCACTTTTGAATAATTTAAAACCTAATGCCAGCAAACCAATAATGCCGCGTTTTGGTTCGGCTTCTTGCAACTCAGGTAAAGCAAGTTGACTTACCTGCTGCTGATTAAAAAAAACCACTAAGCTTTTTTCGTGCACTTTACTGGTATCAAGGCCAATACGCTGCCCCTGAAAATCAAACTCATAAAGTTTTGGCTCTGGATTATCGAAGGCAATTGCTTGTTGTTGATGAAAAAGCTGAATTAACTGTGAGCCGTTTAAATGCAAAATAAAGATTTCATCTGCGAGACTCAACTGAAGTCTGACCATAGTTCTTATAAATACGAATAAAAAGTGCGGCTATTATACTTCGCACAGATAAAATTACGAGTTTCAACCCCTTAAGTGATTGTTCATTTATTATACAAAAAGAAATCAATAAACATGACTTAATGCAATTTTTCTACTACTTTTATAATAGTATTCTCATTCAAGGAATGAATATGGTTAAGTCAAATAGGCACATTCTCGTCGTAGATGATTCGAAAGCAATTTTAATTGTCATGCATGCTATTTTGAATGAGCTCGAAGTCCCTCATATCACCACCAGCTTAAGTGCTGAGGAAGCACTAGAAAAAATAAAAAAAGCCCCGAAATACTTTGATGCTGTTTTTACTGATCTCAATATGCCAGACATGGATGGCATGGAACTTATCCGCCATTTAGGCGCCATGAAATACCAAGGTGCAATTGCCATTATTTCTGAGATGGACCCTAAGGTTATAGACCTAGCTGCTGACTTAGCTCGCAAGCATAACGCTCACTTAATTGGTAATGTTTCTAAGCCAGTACAATTAAATCAAGTTTACTTACTACTTCAAAAGTTGGAACACTTTGCTATTCATGTTGAACGAACTCAGGCGCCTATTTCTGAATCATTACTACTGCATGCTATCAGCCACAATGAAGTGATCCCGTTTTATCAGCCTAAAATTAATCGTCATGACAACCGGGTTGAAAGTATTGAAGTATTAGCACGGATCAACACGCGTCAAGAACAAGAAATCATTTTGCCCGAACGCTTTATTTGTGTTGCTGAAGATTTGGACTTGATAAACCTTATTACTTTTCAATTATTTGAAAAAGCCACTAGCGATTTTATTGAAATAAAGGAAAACTTTGATCAAAACTTAAAGCTCGCTTTCAATTTATCACCCTCGCAACTAGAAGATTTAAGCTGCCCAGATAAACTTGCGTTAATCTTACATTTAAATAATTTAACTCCAAGTGAAATTATCCTCGAAATCACTGAGCAGTATGCACTTAGAAGTGCGGCACAGCTCGAAACACTCAACCGTTTACGAATGCGCGGTTTTGGTATTTCGCTCGATGACTTTGGTACTGGCTTTACTAATGTTCAACAACTCAAAACATTACCGTTTACCGAAATTAAGATCGATCGCACCCTGATTAGCAATATTGAAACCGATCAGTTTTCCCAAGTGATTGTTAGTAGCTTAGTGAATATAGCGATACAAGAAGATCTCGCTATTGTAGCCGAGGGCATTGAGCGAGTGGAAGAACTCGAATACCTCGACCGCTACAAAGAGTTTATTCTTATGCAGGGCTTTTTGCTGTGCCGCCCGAAAGCCAAAGAAGACTTTTTAAATTGGTCACTCTCATGGCGACAAATGGTAAAAACCGCAGCAGGACATCGCCGCTAAGGTTGACGCTTATCGTCACTGACGATGGTATTACTAGATGCTAAACGTTGTCGCCAACGCTGTTTGGCGACTTTTTGCATATTAGCTGATTGATCGTGCTCATCAACAATTTCGAGCCCCATTAATGCTTCGATTAAATCTTCAAGGGTGACAATACCTTGCACATCACCGTATTCATCCACGACTAAACAAATATGCGTGCGCTCAGACAGTAAGGTTTCAAGTAAGGTCGGCACATGTAAGGTTTCTGGTACGGTGTAAATAGGCTTAACGAGCTTGCTAATTTTATAGTCTTCACCTAGACGATGATAAGCCAGCATAATGTCATTTTTATGCACAAAACCAATAATATCATCACCATTTTTGTCATAAACCAATACCCGAGAAAACGAAGAAGAACCATGCTCCGCCAAGTATTGGTTTACAGTTAAATCTTTATGTACTTTAAAAAGCACCGTACGTGGTGTCATTAAGGTATCGAGTTTGGCATGACGAAAATGCAGCAGGCTGCGAATGATTTCAGATTCATCTTGCCCAAGGGCTCCTGATTCAGTACCAATATCAGCCATGGCTTCAATTTCTTGGCGAATATAATAGACCTCATCGTAATTACGCCCTAAAAAGCGCGTTAAAATATCTGCAAACCACACAAAGGGTTTTAGAATAAACACCAACCAAATTAGGCTCACACTAACAATGGGTGTTAATCCTCGCCAATAATTAGCCCCTAATGTTTTCGGAATAATTTCAGAAAGCACTAGAACCAATAGCGTCATAATTGCAGAGGCAACGCCAACCGCAGCATCTGAAAACACCACTGCAGCTTGTGCGCCAACACCAGCTGCGCCTGCCGTGTGCGCTATGGTATTTAACGTAAGTATTGCTGCCAGCGGTTGGTCTATATTGTCTTTAAGCTTACCAACACGTTTTGCCAGTTGTGGTTGTTGCTTTCTGAGCATGGCAACATAACTTGGCGTAATACTTAACAGTACCGCTTCCATCACTGAGCACAAAAACGAAACCGTAATGGCAACAAACATATAAACAAGTAACAATGTCACTGTAAGCCCTCTTAAAAAGTTAACCTGCTCACCATAGCAATTGAAAACCACAAGCTCAAACCCGACTGCAATCTAACGCAGAGCACTTTTTGGCTAATTTGCAGCGTGCTATATTGGTTTAAATTACCTTCAACAGGCGAAACTATGACACTTTCAACTACTTGGCTAAGCCAATCAGCCAAGCTAAAAACAACATTTAGTGCATTAGCGTTATGTGCGTTAAGCAATACTGCGATGGCCGCTGCCATTGATAAATCAGCGGTGCAATTTATTGGTCCTCTTGGCGAAAATATGCAACTTAAGCCATATCAAACGGATCATCGCGATGCCATTATTGCTAACCTACTACCTAGCTTGCAAAAAAGCGGCGATAGCATACGCGTATTTGGCGATGAGCTTGACTGGCAATCATTCGATAAAGTGAGTGCGCTAACACTTGGTGGTTTACAGGCACTCAAATTTACCGCCTCAACTGAACGTTTTAGCCAAGGCTCATTAACACTTAAAGGCATTGAAAACGCGCAGCTATTTATTGATGGTGAAAAGCAAACAGAAAAAAATAAAAGCTATGAGCTAGCTTTAAGCCAAGGCGATCATCAGTTTATTATCATCACTGAGCAAGTAGCCAACTGGAATGAGGTTGAGCTTGATTTTACGGCTAAGTCAGAACTAGATGCTGTGCAATTTAGTGCTAAACAACAACACGGTTTGTCGGCTAAGCAATTATTCGATGCGCCAACGGTTAGTTATATTTCAATGGCACCAAATGGCGATTACTTCATAACTAGCCAACGTCATTACGAAGATGCAACCGCTAATCAAGCGCAATATGTTACTGAGCTTAAAGACGCAAAAAACAATACACTTTATCGCTTTGAGTCTGCCCAGCCGAGTAACATAACTTGGAGCCCAGATAGCAAAAGCTTAGTGTATTTATTAAATGGCGAGCTTAAGCGTTTAAACCTAAAAACCATGCAACTTAGCGTCATTGCTAAAAACCTCGCGGGTGCAAGTGGCTTTCAGTTTTTCGATAACAACAGCTTAATTTTTAGTTGGTCGAAGTCTCCAACAGACAATGGCAAGCTCACTAAACATTACCAAGGCCTGCAAGACCGTTGGTCGTATGCTCGTACCACATCGCAAGTCTATTTACTCGATATCGCCACAGGTCTAAGCAAAATCTTAAGCCAAGGCCCACTTAGCCATTCACTTGAAGATTTTGACGCTAAAAGCGGCCACGTTTTAATGAGCCGCTCTGCACAAGCAATGCAGCTATCACCACAACCAGCAACAGAACTTGTTGAGCTAAACCTAGCGACATCGGCAACTACGGTACTTGGTCAATACAATACATTTAATCAGGCTAAATATACTGACGACGGAATTTATGTCACTGCCGGACCAGATTTTAATAATGGCTTAGGTCGTAATCTTCCTGAAGGAATGCTTGCTAATAACTATGACGGTCAACTTTATTTACTCAGCCGTGACGGTAAAAAGGCAAGAGCGCTAAGTAAAGAGTTTAACCCGGCTATCGGCCAGTTACACGTACTTAAAAACGGTGATGCGCTTATTAAAGTGACCGAGCAAGATACCGTACAACTTTATCAATTCGACTTAAGCAAAAAGCGTTTTAATAAAGTGAATACGGGTTTTGATGTTGTTGAGCAAGTTAGCTACTCACACGAACGCACCCCTAGCATTTTGGTTACCGGCACCACAGCGTCAACACCTCAGCAGTTAAAACAACTAAGCTTAGGTAAGAGCCGCGCTAAAGTAATGTGGGACTCTAAGCCAATTGGCTATGAAAATACGCAAGTAGCCTCACTAGAAGAGTTTAACTTTACTAATAAAGATGGCATTGAAATAAAGGGGCGTGTTTATTTACCGCATGATTTAGATAGCAATAAACAATATCCTGCGCTGGTTTATTATTATGGTGGCACTTCACCAGTAACTCGTGGTTTTACCGGTCGCTACCCATTTAACCTATGGGCTGAGCATGGCTATGTTGTTTACGTTGTACAACCTACGGGCGCAACAGGCTTTGGCCAAGAATTTTCGGCTAAGCACGTCAACGCATGGGGTGAATACACCGCCAACGACATCATCGACGGCACAAAAGCCTTTTTAGATAAATACAGCTTTGTAGATAGTAAGCGTGTAGGTAATTTAGGAGCCTCTTACGGTGGCTTTATGACCATGCTACTCGCAACTAAAACGGATATGTTCAGTGCATCGATTGCCCATGCAGGGATTTCAAATATCACCTCGTATTGGGGTCAAGGTTGGTGGGGTTACTTATACTCAGCTGAGGCATCTAAAAATAGCTACCCGTGGAACAATCCTACACTTTACAGCCAACACAGCCCGGTGTTTCATGCTGACAAAGTAACAACGCCACTATTACTCCTTCATGGTGATTCAGATACCAACGTACCGGTTGGTGAAAGCCACAATATGTACACCGCATTAAAGTTATTAGGTAAAGATGTTGACCTGATTGAGTACAAAGGCGCAGATCACCAAATTTTTGCTCGAGATAAACGCTTCGACTGGTGGAATACCATGCTGGCTTATTTCGATAAAAACTTAAAAGATCAGCCAAAATGGTGGCAATATCTTTATCCTGAAAAGTAGTTTAATCACTTGGCTGAGTACTGTGCGAGTGCTCAGCTTTCACCCATTTCAACTATAGCTAAGCCATTAAATTGTAAGAAATAGTTACAAACCTCGCCAATACACTTCTCAGCCTTTGCCATACAGTGCTAACATAACAACAAATCAAGTGTGAAATTAAAGCGAATGACTATTCAGGTTTTATTGGTTGAAGACGACGAACTACTCGTTAAACGCATTCTTAATCATTTTAAAGAAACTGAGTTTAATATTGAGGTAGATTCAACGGGGGCCGATGCATTAAGCATTGTGCAATCGCGTGCTTCATCAAAAGAAGCAATTTCTTTAGCCGTTATCGACATTGTGTTACCAAAACGCGATGGGCTTTTGCTTGCCAAAGAACTTAATGCACTAACAGATATTGGTGTTATTGTGCTGTCTAGTCGTGACTCGCAAGCTGACCGTATTGCAGGCCTTGCACAAGGTGCCGATGACTATATTTGCAAACCGGTTGACTTACTTGAACTTGAACTAAGAATGCGCGCTCTTTTCAAGCGTATAAAAGGCTCTCAGCAAGATGATGAGAGTGAAGAGTTTATTGAATATGCCGACTTTAAACTGCACCCAGATAACCGCACATTAGTGACCCCTAATGGTGAAGAGTCTCGTCTCACCGAAGCAGAGCACAAGGTACTTATTTGCCTTATTGCAAATGCAGGTAAAGCGACATCACGTGAAAAAATTTCCGAAGAAATAGGTCAACCAGACTGGAGCCCAAGCGATCGAACCGTTGATGTGCTTATTGGCCGCTTACGTAAAAAATTAAGCGATGAAAAAGACCAAAAACGTATCGTTACCGTTCGCGGCAAAGGTTACATGCTGTCTATTTAGCAAGCTTACTAATACTGCGTTAATTGGCTAATTAACCGTTCAAAGGCGCGATAATTCAACGCCTCTTTTAATTCACTCAAGGTAATTGCTGGCTGTGCTTTCAAGTCGCTAATGGTACGCGCAACTTTAATAACACGATGATACGAGCGTGGTGACAAAGCCAGTTTTTCGCTGGCTTTTGCTAAAAACTGCAGCTCAGCAGCTGCCAACTCACAATGAATGCTCATTTCTTTATTATTCAAGCGCGCATTCACTTTGCCTTGCCGATTAAGTTGAATTGCATAAGCTCTTTCAACTCTGGCTCTTACTTGTTCACTGCTTTCTTCTACTTGCGTGCTCTGTAATTGGCTACTGGTGAGTCTCGGCAGCTCAATTTGTAAATCAATCCTATCGATAAATGGTCCAGATACTCGAGATAAATACCGCAATACTTGATCTGGCGTTGCACGCTTATCTGTATGGCTTCCTGTGGGGCTAGGGTTTAATGCGGCGATCAGCTGGAATTGCGATGGAAATTCCATTTGTCGTGCCGCACGCGATATGGTCACCACACCTGTTTCCATTGGTTCACGCAATGAGTCGAGCACTTTTCTCTCAAATTCGGGCAGCTCGTCTAAAAACAATACGCCATTATGAGCAAGGGAGATCTCCCCCGGCTTAGGGTTCGAAGAGCCACCAACAAGGGCAACAGCAGAGCAAGTATGATGTGGATTTCTGAAGGGCCGTTCACGCCAATTAGATAAATCAACCGACTGACCAATTATCGAATATAGCGCAGCGGTACTAATTGCTTCATCATCCGACATGGTTGGCATAATCGTTGGCATACGCTGGGCAAGCATTGACTTGCCAGTACCTGGAGGGCCAAGAAACAGTAAATTATGGCCACCAGCCGCAGCAATTTCGAGTACTCGTTTGGCACCAGGTTGGCCTTTCACGTCACTTAAATCGAGTAGCGATTCGCGCTGCGACTGCTGCTCTGGATAACTAATATTAAGTGGCAGAGGTTGCTGATTTAATAAGTCATTCCAAACATCTTGTAAGGAGTAAACGGCTTTTCGAGAAACGCCCGACACAAGGCTAGCGAGATTATCGTTTTCAGCGGGTAAAAAACAACAGCGCCCCTGCTCTTTCGCCCCTAACACCGAAGGCAAAATAGCATTTACCCCTCTTACCTCACCATTTAAAGCCAACTCTCCGTAAAACTCATAACGATGAATATCAGGGCAGTTTATTTGCCCAGAGGCGACCAAGATACCCACTGCAATAGCCAAGTCAAAACGGCCACCCTCTTTAGGTAAATCAGCAGGCGCAAGGTTGACGGTTATTCGTTGGTCAGGAAAACCAAACTGTGAGTTTTCGAGTGCGCTACGCACTCTATCTTTTGACTCTTTGACTGACGCTTCTGGCAAGCCAACGATATGAAAAGCAGGTAAGCCGTTGCCTAAGTGTACTTCTACAATCACTTCAGGAGCTTGCACACCTACTTGTGCACGAGAAAATATTCTAGCTAAAGACACGATCCATGATGTCCCTATCATTCATTCTTAATACTAATCTTAGTCGGGATATTTAAAAACGTGTAATGTAAGGTGCCATTTCATTGCAGCTAAACGCAGTGATAAGGTCATAAGCATAGCCAACACCATGGCCATTTCGGTCACTAAACCCAGTGAGATACTTAATGTGTAAACAATCCCACCTGCGATGCAAGTAATAGCATAGAGCTCACCTTTTAACAGCATCGGCATATTTCCAGCCAACACATCACGGATAACGCCACCAAAACACCCTGTGATCACACCCATAATAATCGCGGTGGTATCAGGCATACCAGCAAGCATGGCTTTTTGCGTCCCCATCACCGCAAAAAATGCTAAACCAAAAGCATCTGCCACTTGCAATGCATTAAGTGAAATCGAACGCTGTTTATTGATTAAACGAGTGGTAACAAATACAGAAAGTAATATAGCCCAGAAATAGCTTTGATCATGTAACCAAAATACGGGCACATCTAAAATAACGTCGCGCACAGTTCCACCGCCAATAGCAGTGACTGTGGCTAACACAACAACCCCAAAGCCATCCATTTTTTTGTCGTACGCTAATAGCGTTCCAGAAACAGCAAACACGGCTACGCCGATTAAATCAAACCAATGGTAAAGTTCAGTCATGTTTGTAACTAAAAAGTAATGTTAGTGCCGTTGTAACATAAACTTTTCAATCTTTTAAGCGAAGATTAGATCTAAGTAGGTTAGCTGGTGTGTATTTTGATTTACTACGACTATCAATCCTAAAAAAACAGCCCAGTACTTCATACTGTGCTGGGCTTTATATACCCAAACCATTTCAAGGTGCGAGTTTCAGTTGGAATTAAAAGCGATTTAGGCAAGGCATTGATTGCAAGTAATAGTGGTTCTATTGTTAAAATCAATAACGCAGTATAAATCGCTTTTAAACCAACCCTTTGGGCGCTTCGCAGGCACTTACTCTCATCGTTGTTACTTCTTAAAAGGGACTGCCATTCTTGCAAAGTAACGCCTTGATTTTAAGCACCTGTGAAACGCTGAATTCTGCATCTTGAGGTGGTCTGGGTATAAATTACTGCTTAATTAAGCTGCCTGACAAAAATGTATGTAATGCAGGGTCATCATCGTCGTTATAGCTTTCTGGTACTTCAAAACCTAAAGTTTCAACGCTAAATCCTCCATCAACGGTTGTGATAGGAGTCATTAACACGCCATAACCATAATTCTGACTCTCGGTAGCCTCACTAAACATCATTAAAGATCCTAAATGCAGCTCCCAAGACGCACTACGAACTTCACCATCTAATTCGAATGAAGCGCTGCCATCTTCAGCAATGACAATATTTGATGTTTCAACACCACCACTCTCGGCCATATAGGTGAAAATATGTGTACCAATTAAGTCGACTTCGGTAAAAGAATCTTGCTCAATAACTCGCGTAATTCTTTGCATTACACCGAAGTCATCGCCATCTTTAAATTGTAAAAAGTTGCCTTGTGCTTTGACAATAAAGTGCGGGTCAGCTTCTTCTATTGGGCTACCGTATGTTTTTTCATAGAAATCGACAAACACTTTTTGATTCTCAATGTCATAATTATAGTAGCCTCCAGATATACCCAGCTCATCATTTTCAGTGTCATGAGCAAGCTCTAAGAAAGTACCGTCTTCTTTAAATATGCCCATAAAGAAGTCACCATCAAGCGAACCATCGAAATAAGCACCTACTAGGGGATTTCCCAGACTATAAATACGTGTTAGTACAACATCACCTTCCCCTTCAATTTCAAGAGTAAGTGTATCTGCAGAGACAGACGCTATAATGCTGCCAGCATCGTCAATCCCAAAACTTCCATTGGTATCTTCACTTAGTTCAACAGCAAACTCACCTGTACTCTCATTCCAAGTAAAATCGCCTAACTCAAATCCCGGATGAGCATCATCAACGCCTTCATCTGTCATTGCTTGAATCTGAATCCACTTCCCATCACGTAAAACCACTGCAACATCAGGTTCATCGGCAAGTTGCCAGGCGCCATCTAACGGGTGCTCTGTTGCAGGGCGATCAATATCAACCTGCGCTTCCGCCATCGCTTTATCAAAGAACCAAGCTTGCTTATCACCTTCAGTACAACTCGCTGACTGCGCATAAACACAAACCGTTAAGAAATACCTATCAAAGTCACTAACCTCTGCTTGCGATGTATTAAACATCAATTTGCCGGAGGCTAAGCTGTAGTCATATTCAGTTAAAACTCCAAGATATGAAAAGCTAATTCTACGTTTATATTCATCTAATTCATCGTTATAGATTGTCTCAACTTTAATAGTTTCAACACCACGTTCCCTTGGCGAATAAAGCTCAATAAAACCAACGTTTATCGGATAACCATTTTCATCATAGCTAGCGTTTTCTTCTAACCAGTAGGGAGCAAATTTAGATACGCCATATTCCTTAGAAACTGAGAAGTTACGAAGATGTGATGAGTAATCCTCTGGGCGTTCGGTTCCGTCATAATTAAAAAAGCGATACTTACGGTAAGTAAAGTTTTGCCCGTTATTGGTTGCTAGCAGACGTTGAGAAAACTCACTATATACTTGGCAAACATCATCTTCAGGGCAGATTGGCTGAATGCCATTACTTGTAAAATAGTTATAACGTAAGAACTCTCCATCACTACTTACTTGCCAAGAACGAAAGTTTTGATTCAAATTAAAATTCATTAAACCATCGTCATAAACGTCGTAATGAAGGTCTGTTTGTGGTGAGTTATAACCTTGGTACACAGTCCATTTACCAAGTAGATCTGCTTCAGTAAATGAAAGCTGGTTATCTTTCACCATTAAACCAGTAACTGTTCGCGAGCTATCATCTGTTTTAGCTTCGAGTGATGCAGCAAATTGATAACCAACTTGTACATTTTTAACTAACCAAATTGCGATGTCATAATTGATACTTTCTGCGCTATTACTTATAAGCAGTTGATTCTCATCGACTTGCCAAGTAACACTGACAGGCGTTTTATCGTTATCAGTGAGCGTCCCAGTTCCACCAGAAAGTAGCTCAATACTTACAGCACTACTATACCCACCAAACTCGCTCAAATTATCAATAACCCAAGTACCAATAAGCTCATCTGCTGTCACTGCAAGTGTTTGTCGTTGTTCAATAAGGGTGGCGTTATAATTAGATTCAGAGCTGTTATACACTTCACCGCTGTTACTGAAACGAGTTTCAGTTTTGCGAGAAAACTCTACAGTTCTATTAGCATCATTTTCCAAGAGAATAATTAGATCTAACTCAACTAAATACTCACATACCTCCTGCTGCTGATCATTTTCATCATTGCTAAATGAGCAGTTTATAAGTACAGGCTCAGCTAAATTAATTGTAATATCCTGCTCTTGCTGAGACCAATTAAAGCTTGTATCGACATCAATCAAACTAGCATAGCCAGTTCCATCAGCCTTAAACTCTAACTGCGCAGTTGATGCTCTATAGTATTGCGGCTGCATTAAAATATACTCACCCACAATACTAGTAACGGTCTGATCTACAAGTTCATCATCTTCTTTAATTTCTTCTTTTGTCGATTCAATTAGACCCGGTTCTTGGCTCTCTACGGTATTAACAAAGTTATCAATATCCTCAGAATTTGATACAAAGTCTAAGGTTGATTCGACGCCTTCAGGAAGTTCATAGTTTTCGTTATCAACAATAATTTTAATTAATGATGCTAAAAGTAACTTCTCATCCGCATCAACAGCTAACAATGCATCATCGAGTGCTTCTTCGGAGTTGATATCAGCACCATCACGAGTCAATAATGCAAACTCTGCGGTAGTAACATTAGTTACATTAACGCCAAAATTATCCTCTTTACTAAGTTTTCCATCAGCTCCTGCTTGCGCCAGCAAAGTTGAAATTGATTTTAGCTGTGAGACAAACTCTACACCGGGATTGATTGAATTATTACCATATGCGACTAGCTTCACTAATTCATTTGCATCAGAGTCATCCACTTCAATATCTACGCTAAAACGACCCTGGGCATCCGCGGTTACTTCAAACTGTTCATCACCAATTTGAACTACAACACTAGAATTAACAATTGGCTCATCAGTTACAATGCCTTCAAATGTTATTTTTAGTGCCTTGCGCTTCAGAGCTATATTAACTTCTGCACTTGCAGTTGCATCGTCATCATCTGTTACAGTCAAAGCAAGAACAATATCTGCATCTTCTTCAACTGCAGGTGCTGTAATTGTTAAGGTGCTTGTATCGCTACCAGAAAGATCAAGGGTAGGACCAGATACTTGTGTCCAAGCATATTGACTAATACTTCCGTCACTATCAGTCGCTGTCGCCTGTAAAACTAGCTCCTCTCCCTCTAATAACTCTGTGTCACTGTTAATTGATACTGTTGGACTTTTATTCTCTTCAGCAACAGGAGGGGTATCATCTTCGTTATTGCTATTATTCCCACCACAAGCTGTTAAGCTAATAATACTGGCTGCGAAAAGTAATTGTTTTATAAAATTCATAGACCTGAAATTTGGAGGGCTCATCATGTTAATCCTTACATTGATTGCGGTATAGCTCACTAAAAAGAGGCAACTGCAGAGCAGTTGCCAATCTCAAAGGAAGCAAATCTTAATAAACGTATGAACAAGGTCAGCGCTCGATCACTCTTTTAACCATAAATTAGACTTTATGTTTGCCCGTCAATTTGAGTACTTCGAAGCATGTTTTCCTGTTCATTTTTCATTAAGATTTTATGGTAGATGAGTTATTCAAATTGTGTGTACTGAATGCCGACAAAAATGTACTCAAATACGACATGTAATTAAAAAACAGTAGGTTAAAGTTTTTGACATTGATATTCTTTTGCCGTCACACCATATTTTTCTTTGAAAAACTTAGAAAAATACGAACGTGAAGAAAAACCAACATCATCTATAACTAGACTTACTTGGCGACCCTGCTGTAACAACTCAGCAGCTCTTTGCAATCTATATTCGCGAAGATATTCACTTGGTGTGATATTTAACAATACTTTTAACTTTCTTTGGAATTGACGCTCACTCAATGCTAAGTGCTTCGCACATTCAAGCATAGAAAAGCCCTGCTGATGAAAATGCTCAGCAACATATTCAGCTAACTTTTCAAGCAGCTTTTTGTCTCTCGGGTCGAGTGAAAAGGCCGTTTTTTGCTGAGCTTTATGTGGCGACTTTTCAGATTTCGATTGTTGTGCATATTGAGCTACCCAGCCTAGCCAGTTCTCAATTTTTAAAAATAGCTCTTCTCTATCGAATGGTTTAGTGATCACATCTAGCGCGTGTTGCTGCAAACTACTCACTCGAGTTTCATAATCGCCCTTTGCGGTCAAAATAATTACTGGGATATGGCATGTAACGGGCGAGTTATGTAATGAATCTAACACAGTAAAGCCATCAACTTTAGGCATCATTAAATCAGTGATGATTAAATCTGGCACTTGGCTCAAAGCTATTTGCAATCCAACTTGGCCATCTTGCGCTAATAAAACTTGGTAGCGGTGTTGTAACTCAGATTTAAGGTAATGGCGTAACTCATCGTTGTCTTCAATAATTAATACACTGGCTTTATTCTGCACTTCATTTGATTTTGAACTGATACTTGCAGCAGAAGCTTGAGCTGCAAATTGCGTTGCTTGAAATGAAAGTTTAAAACTAGTTCCTTCCCCTAAGCGACTTGCCAGCACAAGCGTGCCTTTGTACTTATCAACCAAACGCTTAACGATGGCTAGGCCAACGCCACTACCTTCTACATTTGCATGACTACTCACTCTGTAGAAAGTATCAAATACTTTGCCTTTTTCAGCGTCTGCGATACCTTTACCTGTGTCTGTTACTTCTATGTTGGCAAGCTCACCTGATACGCTTACAGTTAAGCTGACTTGACCTTGCTGAGTATATTTAAATGCATTGCTTAAAAGGTTGGTAAGAATCGTGATCACCCCTTCTCGGGTGCTTTCGATAAATACGGCTTCTTCAATATCGACCTTAAAGTCGATAGACTTTTCACCTAACACAGCAAACTGCCCTGCGACCTCTCTGGCAATTGCCGATAGTGACACAACTTTTATAATCTCTTCATGGCGCTCATCATAACGAGTCAGCGTTAATAGCTTATCAACCAAATTTTCTAAACGCCGGCTATTTCGCAATACCAAATTCAGCTGCTCACGCTTTTCAGTAATTCGCTCATCAGCTATTAGCTTTTGCAACGGCGCAATCAACAAACTCAAAGGAGTACGTAATTCATGAGATGCATGCGTGAAGAAGCGTACTTTATTTTCGAGTGAATCACTCAGAGCTTCAGCTTGCTGTTCGATGAGCGTTTTTTGCTCTGCGATTTCGTCGGTACGCTCACTAACAATTTGCTCCAGATAATATTTTTGTTTGCGTATCCGGCGAGTCCAAAGCACTGTGAATAGCCACACCATCGCCAAAATAAGCATAGCCGCTAACAGATAAAACTCACTAGTTTGCCACCAAGGAGCAAGAACGGTTATGTTTAACAGTAATGGAGTGAGCACATTTGCCCCGCTTTCACTACTAGCATTAACTTTCAACTGATATTTACCAGCAGGAAGGTTAGTATAATCAACAGATAAAAAAGGCCCTGTAGCTTTACGCCATTGCTGTTCAAAGCCCGCTAACTGATAAGAGTACAGGTTAGTCTGTGGCTCAGAGTAGTGTAAGTAACCAATCTGAAAGTGAACCCGTTTGATGCCCGCAGGAATAGTCACTGAACGGCTTTTTTCTATTTGATATAAACTGCCTAAACGACTGACTCCTTCGTTTACCACATCCTTATCATCAAATTGCAAACTAGTAAGTGCCAATTGCCCGCCAATAGTATTAACTTCAAGGTCAGCAGGATTAATGACACTAACCCCCTGTGTGCCACCAAACATCAAGCGGCCATCACGGGTTTTTAAATAAGCACCGGCATTAAATTCATTACCTTGTAAACCATGTCGAGCTTTATAGCTTTTAATGCTCATGGTTGCTGGGTCTATTTTAGCGAGGCCGTTGTTGGTACTGAGCCAAACCCAATCTTCATTGTCTTTTAACAACGCATAAACGACTTGATTAGGAAGGCCTTGAGCGACATTAAACTGATGCACTTGCTGATTGCTCAAATCAATAATATTTAAGCCGTTCGATGTTGCGAGCCACATTTGCTGGTCAATTTCTAAAAACGCACGCACTGTATTATCAGATAAAGCCAAGTCGCCTTTGCGATAATTAGTGAGAGTATCGGTTGCAGCGTTGTAATGATAAGCCCCATCACCATCTGTGCCTATCCACAGCTCTGCTTGAGAGCTTTTATATAAACTCGTCACCCGCGCCGTTGGAATTACAAGTTGTGTATTCGCTACAGGCTGTGCAAAACTAATAAATTTGCCACGCTGTCTATCAAAACAAAACAGCCCTCCACCATTCGTGCCAACCCAGACATTATTTTTCTCATCGACTAAAAGAGCATATATACTGTTCTCAGTTAAGCCATGCTCGCCTTCACCTGCTCGAAAGTGACTGATGCTGCCATCGGTATGCAAAACATCAATCCCTTGCTGCCAGCTGCCAATCCATATATCGCCATTACGATCTTCGGCAATGGCTTTAATTGCATTGCTACTAATTGAATACGGTGAACTTTCGGTGGTTATGCGCTCTAAACGATTTAATTGCTGATCAAGAATATCGATACCGCCACCCCAGCTGCCATACCAAATACGTTGCTTTGAGTCTTCAAATAGCGCCCACGCATCGTTACTTGAAAGTGGCGCTGGCTTTTTTAACTTACTAAATTGCAATGATGCTGGGTCGAGCTTACTGATCCCATTTGCAGTACCGAACCACATAATGTCGCTACTGTCTCGGTAGATACTATAAACCCGGTTATGAGCAAGACTATATTTATCAAATGGGTCATGTGCTAAGACGGTGAAGCTTGCATTAATTGGATCGTAAACATTAATCCCGCCACCTCGCGTTGCCAGCCAAACTTGGCCTTGGCTATCAAACTCAATATCACGAATTTCATTACTGCTAAGCCCAACACCACCATCATTAGAGGTAAGCCACTGCGTCATTGTTTTAGTGCTTAACTCAATCTTGTATAAGCCACCACCCTGACTTGCCAACCAAATACTGCCATCAGCTGCCTGTTTGATAGCAAAGATACTGGCATGAATATCTACTGGCTCAGCAAAGCCAGAAAAAATAGTATTAATTTGTTGTTTATTAATAAGATCATAATGAAGTAACCCAGCTCCATGGGTACCAATCCAAAGGATGTCGGCAATTTTTGATAGCGCATAAATAGGCTTTTTTAAGTCTGTTATTAACCTTTCAAGTTGCTGTGTTCGCTTATCGTAACGAAACAGGCTGCCGTCGTAAGTACCAATATAAACATGCTGTTGCGCTACCAATAAACTGGTGATGCGACGCTCTTTTAAGAGTGGCTCAGAAAATTGATAATTATGTAATGCAAGTTGGTTTACACCACTATTTCGCGTACCTATAAACAGCTGTGATTCGCTATCAAGTGCCAATGGATAGATATAGTTATTTGCTAGGCTATTTGTCTCATCAGAGGCTGTGAATACGGTAAACTTATTGCCATCATAACGGTTTAAACCTGCCTGCGTCGAAAACCACATAAAACCTTGCTGATCTTGCACAATATCGAACACAACACTTTGCGATAATCCATCCTCAATATCGTAATTATGAAATGCAGACCAAGCTGAAGGTAAAAACAGAAGTACTAATATCGCTATTAAAAAACGGATCATCCCTAAATCTACACATTTATTATTAGTTATTAATCAAGCGTAGTTCAGTTCAGCTAACATTCATAATCATTTCCCAATTTAGGGATGAATAACCAAGATAGATATCAAGGGGTTGGATTTAGATGCGAGTTAGCGAGGGTAAAGGCTCTAGGTTATAGGTCAAGCATAACCTTGGGAGTGTTTTATGGTGGTTTGGGTTTACCAAAGAAAAGGTTTACATGTATTGTGTTGGGTTTCGCTTCGCTCAAACCAACCTACCTGAAGAATGAACAGGCAGAATGCTGAGTGAGACACCACACTAAACAACCCTCTCGATCTAATCTGACGTCTGACAGCTGATAGCTTTTTCACCCATAAAAAAACCCGAGACTAAGCTCGGGTTTTTCTCAATGCTTAATGCATCACTATAGTTGATTACTCAACGATAGTTGCAACAACACCAGCACCAACTGTACGGCCACCTTC